>DAEB01000009.1 GCA_002495185.1 Thermoplasmata archaeon UBA184
CCAAGCTGGGCCACCCCTGCACGGCCGTCCGCCGCGTAATGGGTTAGGCCGATAACCTTTACGAGCAAGACCCCCCCGGCGGGTCGTCTGGGTCGGGCCGAAAAAGGACTTGTACGAGGAGGCGGTCCTCCCCGTTCCATGACCGAGCACGGAGTGCCCGGGGCGACCGTGTTCATCGGCCAGAAGCCGACGATGACCTACGTCTTCCAGGTCGTGAGCCAGCTCAACTCCGGGGCCGGCCCGGTCGTGGTGAAGGCCCGGGGGAACGCGATCGGAAAGGCCGTCGACGTGGTCGAGGTCGTTCGGCGCCGTTTCCTCGAAGGCCAGGTGAGCGTCGGAACGATCCAGATCGACACCGAGCGGCTCGTGAACCGCGAGGGGCGGGACGCGAACGTCTCGTCGATCGCGATCCCGCTCAGCCGGGTGGGCCCGGCTTCGGCGGCGGGGGCGCCGCCCCGGCCGGCGGAACCACCGCCCCCGTAGGGACGGGCGGGACGGTCCGGACCACCCAGGTCCCGGCCCAGAGGTCGCCGAGCCGCTGGCGTTCGGTCGTCGCGACGATGAAGATGACCGCCCCGGCCCCGAGCAGCGCGACCCCTCCGAGCACGAACAGTAGGACGCTCACGAGCGCGAGGAGCCCGAGCGGAAGGGAGACCCCGGCGACGACTTCGGTCCCGGTCGAGCCGGCCTTGATGCCGAAGGCGAGCGCGATCGCGAGGCCGATCCCGAAGACGGTCAGGAGAGGGACGACGGTCGTGTTGCGGACGAGCGCGGCGAGGCCACTGGGGGCGTCGAGCGACCGGTCGCGTACCTCGAGGCCCAGGAGGCGCTTTCCGACGGTCGTCCCGAGGAACGTCTCCGTCAGAACGAGGTAGAAGAACGCCCATGCGATGAAACCGAAGATCGCGGCGTTGAACCCCACGTTCGAGAGAGCGTCGTCAAGGCTCCCCGGGATCGTTTCGAGGAGCGCGACCCAGAGAGCGACCGCGGGGGCGGTCACGACCGCGAGGTCGACGAGGAAGGCGACCGTTCGGGCGACCAGGGTTCCGAACCGACGCATCCCGAGGTCCCGCCCGATCAGGACGAAGGCGGACGCGGCCCGCCAGGAGCGGAACGCCTCCCGGCCGTCCTGCGTCCCCGCTCGCGCGCTGGCGTCGAGATTCGCCTGGTCGGCGACGACCCATCCCGGCACGCCGAGGCCCTGCCAGGGCCGGTCGTCCGGCGCGGCCGCGAGGCCGTTCAATCGGTGCGCTTGAACGGCGGCCGCGTGGCTTGCGCCCGCAGCATCCCGTAGGGAATCGCTGAGCTTCCCGGCGATCCCGTCCTGGAACGAGTGGGAGAGCCGCCCGAACGCCGACGGTGCGGGAGCGGGGATCGGAGGGGAACCGACCGGTGCCCATCCTCGTTCGAGCCCCCGGTGGACGAGGTACGCGGTCGAGAACGCGAGCAGACCGGAGATGTACACGAGGTCCAGGACGCCGGCGCCCCCGATCGTGTAGACGCCTGAGGGACCCTGGCCGTAGAGCGGGGGCTGGCGCAAGAGGTCCGCGCCGAGGAGAACCCCGAACGTGCTCCCCAGGAACGCGGTCGGGATCGCGAACGCCTCCTCCTTCGGGAACACCCGGCTCGCGAACCCCGCTGCGGCGAACCCGACCAGGATAGGTGGGAAGAGGAAGAACGGGAAGGGCTCGGTGATGCCCACACCCGGGACAGCCGCTGCGGTCGCGAAGGTCGCCACGAGCGCCCCGGAGGAGAGCGCGAAGAGGAACGCGACCCGACGGGCGAGCGCCGATCCCGAGGCAACCGCCCCTCCCCCGACCGCTGCGGTCACGACCGCGGCGACGATCGTGACCAGGAGCTCGTTCCCGATGTACTCCGAGACCCCGACCCAGCGAGCCACCGCTTGCGACCACGACACCGTTCCCGGAAGGACGAGGGCGAACAGGATCGCGCCTTCGGCTGCGAGGAGACCGAGGAAGAGCGCGAGCGAACGGGAGCGGGGAGGCGCGGCGCGGCCGAAGGCGAGCAGACCCACGAGGAGCGGGAAGACCGCTCCCGAGAGGCTCACCGCGACCCAGTCGGTCGAGACGGGGGCGAACGGGACGAGCGCGAACGAGGAGAGGAGCGCGCCGGGGACCAGCAGCCAGAACGCCTTCCGGCCGAACCCGATGCTCTCGGCGAACGGTCCGTGCTCCCACGCGAGGAGAAAGACGAGCACCCACAGGACCGCCGGGAGGAGCAGGGAGACGGTGTTGCCCGCGATGTCGTTCGCAAGCTGGGAGGGGTCGACCATGTCGGTCTCGTCCCGCGAGGGGAGAGCTCCCGAGGGGACTGGGAGACCTAAACGTTTTGTCGCGGTCGACGCATCGTGACGGCATGACGCCACCGCGCACGGAGAAGGATTCGCTCGGGCCACGAGAAGTTCCCGACTCGGCGTACTGGGGCATTCAGACCCTCCGTGCCCGCGAGAACTTCCCGATCAGCGGCCTCCGTGCCTCGAAACACCTCATCCGGTCGTACGCGTTCCTGAAGCTCGCGTGCTGCCGGGCGAACGTCGAGAAGGGGGGCCTGGATGCGGAACGCGGAAAGCCGATCGAGCAGGCCGCCCAGGAAATGGCGGACGGACGGTTCGACGACCAGTTCGTGGTGGACGCCTTCCAGGCGGGCGCGGGGACGAGCACCAACATGAACGTGAACGAAGTGCTCGCGAACCGGGCCCTCGAGATCGTGGGCAAGCCCCGGGGGGCCTACGACCAGATCAGCCCCAACGACCACGTCAACCGGGGCCAGTCGACGAACGACACGTACCCGGCCGCCGCCCAGGTGGCGGTGCTGTTCGCCTTCCGAGACCTGCGGGACTCGCTGCGGACCCTGACCGAGAGCCTTCGACGCAAAGGCCAGGAGTTCGCTCGTCTTCCCAAGTCGGGGCGCACGCATCTCAAGGATGCGCCGCCGATCACTCTAGGGGCCGAGTTTCTAGCGTACGCGACCGCTCTCGAGCACGTGCTCGAGCTTCTGCCGAGCGTCGAGAAGGGCCTCGCGGAGCTGCCCCTCGGCGGCAGCGCGGTCGGCACCGGCCTCAACTCGGTGGTCGGGTTCCGCGCCCGAGCGGTCGAAGAGTACGCGAGCCTCACGGGCTTCGCGCTCCGCGTCGCCCGTGACCCGTTCGAGACGATGCAGAGCCGCTGGCCGCTCGGCGCCGCGTCAGCCTGGCTCCGGACGCTCGCCCTCGAGCTCATCCGGATCGCGAACGACCTCCGACTGCTCTGCAGCGGGCCGGCGACGGGGTTCGACGAGATCCGCCTTCCCGAGATCCAGCCGGGCTCGTCGATCATGCCGGGCAAGGTCAACCCCTCCGCGGCCGAATGCCTCGACCAGGTGGCGTTCCACGTCGTCGGCGCGGACACCGCCACCGCCCTCGCGGTCCAGGGGGGCCAGCTCGAGATCAACGTGATGATGCCGCTCGCGACGTTCGAGGTGCTGTTCTCGACGGAGATCCTGACGAACTACCTCGCCGTCTTCGCCCGCACCTGCGTGGACGGGATCACGGCGAACCCGGGCCGCCTGGAACGGTACATGGTCCAATCGGCGGCGATCGCGACCATCCTCACGCCCCGCCTCGGCTACCTCAAGGTCGCCGAGGTGATCCACGAGGCCGAGCGGACGAACCGCCCGGTGAAGGAGATCCTCGTCGAACGGAAACTGCTCACCCGGGAGGAGGTCGAGTCGCTCCTCGGCGACGCGGCGCTCCTCAAGCTGACGGAGCCAGTTCCCTAGCCCGGACCGGCACCCCGTCGGCGTTAAGACACCCGCGTCCGTCCGCGAGGCTACTCGATGGCGACCATCGAAGAGACGGCCGTCGCGCTCGGTAACCAGCAGTCCGAGGAGTTCCGTAAGGCCGTCGAGGTGCTCGGGAAGGTCGGGCTGACCCAGTACGAGGCCCGCGCGTACATCGCGCTCGTCGCTCGGGGGCTCGGGGATGCGGCGACGCTCGCAACGGCCGCCGGGATTCCCCGCACGAGCGCGTACAAGGTCCTCGAATCCCTTGCGGAGAAGGGGTACGCGAAACCCACCGGGGGAAAGCCGATCCTCTTCCGCCCCACGCCCCCGCTCGACGTCGCGGAGACGCTCAAAGGGGCAATCCAGGAGGTCTTCGAGAAGCTCGCCACGCTTCACCGCGTGGTCGCCGAACACGGTGAGCCGCAGCTCGTCTACCTCCTCTCCGGGCGGGAGCGAGTGATGCAGAAGATCGGCGAGCTCCTCGACCAATCGACCGGGGCGTTCATCCTCACCACCCCTCAGCTCGCGGACCTGCGGGACGAGCTCGGGAAGAAGATTCAGCACGCCGTGAAGCGGGGGGTGCACGTGACGTTCATCACGACCCCGCTCCAGCGGATCCCCGAGGGGGTCGAGTTCGTCCCCCGCGAGAACCTGCGGGCGACCGAGGTCCTCTCGGACGGGGCCCATGCGCTCCTCGCCGCCCCCGGGCTCGAAGCGTGCGGGTTCACCGACAACCCGATCCTGATCGCCCACCTGAAGCAGTTCCTCGAGATGGTCCTCGAGAAGGGGCCCGAAGAATCCGCGCCGTGACCGACGCACCATCGCGTGCCCGTCGCGAGCGAATGCCGCCGGCAGAGCGCGTCCGTCGCCGGTTGTCGCGGGTCGCCGGTGAGGAGGTCGCCCGCTCGATGCCGAGCGGGTATCACCGGATGGGACGCGTACTGGTGGTCCAAAGGCCGGAGAGACTCGCCCCATACGACCCGCTCCTCGGCTCGGCGTGGCAGGACGAACTCGGGGTCGCGACGGTCCTGGTGAAATCGGGACCGATCGAAGGAGAGCTGCGGACGCCCCGGCTCCGCATCATCGCAGGAGGGGAGACCGAGACGGAGGTGGTCGAGCACGGCGTCCGCTGGCGGTTCGACGCTGCCCGAGTCATGTTCGCCGCCGGGAACCGGACCGAGCGTCTGCGCGTCGGTCGCCTCGTTCGACCCGGCGAGACCGTCATCGACCTCTTCGCAGGAATCGGGTACTTCGCGATCCCCGCCGCCCGCACCGGTCGTGCGTCCCGCGTCTGGGCGGTCGAGAAGAATCCGGTCTCGCTCCGCTACCTGCGCGAGAACATCGCGCTCAACGGCGTCGCCGACCGGGTCCTCGTGGTCGCGGGCGACAACCGGACGGTGCCGCTCCCCGAGGCGACGTTCGACCGGGTGCTCCTCGGGTACCTTCCGAGCGCGACCTCATGGGTTCCCCAGGCGGTGCGGCTCCTCCGTCCCACCGGCGGCTGGGTTCACGTTCACACCGTGGCGGACGTCCGCTCACCGCTCGCCGATGTGGTCCGAGAGGTCGAGGAAGCGGCGGGAGCCGCTGGCGCTCGCCCGCTCGGGACCTCCCGCGTCCGGGTCGTGAAACCGTACGGCCCGGGCCGTCATCACGTCGTGGTGGATGCCCGGCTCGGGGCGTCGCCCTAGGCGGTCCGTGGGGTTGCCGTCGCGGCGCGGCGGAGGGTTTCGATCGTGAGCGGGAACGCCGTTGCGAACCGCTCGATGTCGGCGGGCGGGTTCGAGAAGGAGAGACGGACGAACTGCTTGCCGTGCGTCGGCGAGAGGTAGTTTCCCGCCCGAACGAACACGCCGTGGCGGTGGAGCATCTCGTCCTGCACCGCGTCCGGCGTCACGCCGGTCGACGCGATGTCGATCACCATCATGTTCGCGCGCGAGGGGTAGACCGGGAGCGAGGTCCCCGGCACCTGAGCGACGACGTCGCGGATGCGGGCACCGTTGGCCCGCGTCTGCCGGACGACCTCGCCGATCCAGCCGGGTTTGGTGCGCAGCGCCGCCAGCGCGGCGGCCTGGGCGAGGACGTTGACCCCGAGGTCGTTCGTGTTGAACCGCGCGATCTTTTGGAGCAGCTCGGGTCGCGCCATCAATCCGCCCAACCGGAGTCCGGCGAGCCCGCAGTTCTTCGACACCGACCAGATCGTCACGGTCTCCTCGGGAGCGAACTCGGCGGCGAGCGCGTGGCCGTCCGAGAAGTCCCGGTACGTCACGTCATTGAGGAGGACGAGCCGACGGTCGTGGGCGACCTCGGCGATCGCGCGCACCTCCTCCCGGGGGTAGCCCGACCCGAGCGGGTTCAACGGGTCGATGAGGAGGATCATCTTCGTGCGCGGCCCGACCGCCTCCTTCACTCGGTCCGCGGTGAGCCGGTACGGGGGGGCGTAGATGTCGACGGTCTTCGGGACCGCCCCGCAGAGCTCGATGAACCGGTGGATGATGAGGTAGCTCGGGTCGGAGGCGATCACCTCATCGCCCGGTCCGAGCAGCGCCCGGGTCGTCATGTAGAGGGCCTCGGTCCCGCCGCCCGTCAGGAACGGCGTCCCCGCTCGCGACCCGAAGTCCTTCGCGATCGCGTCCAGGAGCTCGGGGTCGCCGGTGGCGAGCGGGTAGCCTTGGTAGCGACGGTCGCGGAGGGCGGCCTCGACCGCGGCCTGGATCGGCTCCGGCGGGACGAGGTGGTTCGTGTTCTGGCTCAACCAGGCGATCTCATCGCGGTGAGCGTGCGCGTAGCGGAATGCGTCGGACGCCGGGGTCGACACAACGAGAAGACCGGCGGCGGCCGCTTAACGGCTTCGTGTAACGGAATCCTCCCCCGCTTCGGCGAGGAACGTCGTCACGATCCCCGAGGACTGGGGACGTGCCGAGACGCGGGGAAAGCCGCACTCCGAGAGCAACGCAAGGAACGACCCGGGGTCCGGGAGGGTCTTGAGCGACCGTGGGAGATAGCGGTACGGCCCCTCGCTCCCGACGGCGCTTCCGAGCCACGGGACGACGCGGTCGAAATAGGCGTGGAAGAGGCGGTTCACGAAGGGAGACGAGGGCTCGGTGATCTCGAGGGTCAGGAACACCCCGCCGGGACGGAGCACTCGATGGACCTCGCGGAACGCGGTCCGCAAGTCCGAGAGGTTGCGCGCGACGAACGCGTTCGTCACGAGGTCGAACGAACCGTCGGCGAACGGGAGCTTGAGTGCGGTCGCGCGCACGTATCCCAGGTGCTCGCGCTCCGACCGGGTCGCCGACTCGGACGCCGCGTTCTCGAGCATCGCCCGGGTGAAGTCGGCGCCGACCACGCGGGCAGCACCGTAGTGGTGAGTGACGAGACGGGCGAGCTCGCCCGTACCGCAACCGATGTCGAGCGCCCGCGCCACGGGCCCCGCCCGACGGAACCGGTCGAGCTCCCAGAGGGCGCGCGGGCGCCAGAGCAGGTCGTTCCCGAGCGACGCGACGTGGTCGAACCACTCGTACCCCCGGGCGATATGGGTGAACATCCGCCGCACGTCCCTCTCGAACGTCGGGAGGGTGCGGTCGGGGAGCGGAGAGCCGTCGGGCGCGCGGGGACCGTCGTCCGCTTCGGAGGCCACGGGCTCGGCCACTCAAGCCTCTGCCATAACGGTAGAGGTCAGGGAGCGGGGCCGACCGATTGCTCGAGCTGGTCCAGCCGCTGGGCGAAATCCGGCCGGAAGTTCGCGACGCCGCTCTCGCGCGCCTCGGCGAGCCACCGACGCGCCTCCGCGACCTCGCCCCGCGCCGACGCGAGGCGGGCCAGGCGGTAGAGCATCTCCGAGATCTCCGCCGCCAGCCGTAGGTTCCGCGCCTTCCCGAGCGCGTTTCGGTAGTGGGCCTCGGCCGACGTGAAGTCGTGCTCGGCCTCGGCGATCATCCCCTCGGTCATCGCGATCTGCTGGTCGCCGAGGTGGTCTCCGAGGGGACCGAGCGCCTCGAGCGCCCGGGCGAGCGCGGGTCGGGCGAGGTCGGGGTGGCCGAGGTCCGCCTGCCACTGGGAGAGGTTCAGGTTGCAGTAGCCGATCCAGATCGGCGAGCGCGAGCGGTCCGCGGCCTCGATCGCCTTCGTCAGGTCGCGGATCGCGTCGTCCGGTCGGCCGGTGTGGTACTCCGCGACCGACTGGTTCATCAGCACGCGCGCGCGAGCCCCGTGCTCTCCGGCAGTCTCGAAGAGGTCCGCGGCCCGACGGTAGAGCTCGAGCGCCGGATCGATGTTCGTGGCCCCGTCCGGGAACATCGTGTTCGCGAGGTCGACGATCGCGTGGCCGAGCTCGAGGGGCGTTCCCTCCCGCTCCGCGATGCTCGCGGCGGCGCGCTGGTGCTCGAGCGCCCGGTCGAACTCGCCCCGCCGCCACGCGACCGTGCCGAGGACCCGGTGACCCGCCATCAGGTCCCGCTGGGTACCGGCTTTCTCGAGCCGGTCGAGCGCTTCCGTGGCGAGCGCCTCCGCCGATTCGTACTCGCTCCGGGTCGTCCGGGTCTGGGCGAGCGCGAGCAGCGCGCGGCCGAGCTCGAGCTCGGCGCCGGGCTCCTTCCGCGCCAGCGTGACCGCTTCCATGAGAAGCTCCTCGGACCGCGGGAGGATCCCCATCCCCTCGAGGAGACGTCCCTGTTCGGTGAGGAGTCGGATCTCGAGCCGGCGGTCGCGTTCGGTCCCCCGGCGTTCGGCCTCGAGGGCCCGCCCGACGTGCAGGACGGCGGTCCCGGAATCGAAGTCCCGGGTCGCGGCCCGGGACGCCTTCATGTTGTACTCGACCGCCTTCGCCTCGTCCCGCCCCAGGTAGAAGTGGCGGGCCAGCTCCGAGTCGGTCACCCCGGGACGGCCTTCGAGGGCGCGGCCGATGCGGGCGTGGAGGATGCGTCGCCGCGTCTCGGTAAGGCTCGCGTAGAGCGTGCGACGGACGGGCTCGCTCACGAACTCGTAGACCTCGCCTCCCTTTTCGCGGAACAGGCCGTCGTGGACGAGGCGGTCGATGCTCTCCGTGACCCCCTCCTCCCCGATCCCCGACACGGCCGCCAGGCTCGCAAACTGGAACTCCTTCCCCAGGACGGCCGCATACGTGAGAATCCGTCGCTCGCGGTCGCCCTGGTTCTTGGCGCGTTCGAGCAGGATCTCGGTGATCCCCTGGGTTCCCTCGGTCGCTCCCTTCGTACGGCTGGCGATCCCGGTCGCCGTGCGGACGAGCTGCTCGACGAAGAGTGGATTCCCCTCGGTCTGCGCTTGCCAGCGGCGGACGTCGTTGCGGTCGGGCGAACGGCCCCCGAGGATCCACCGCACGAAATCCTCCATCTCGACCAGGTTCATCGGCCGAACCGGCACGCTGAGGACGCCGGATACTCCCGAGAGGGTTTCGACGGCATTGCGAGTCCGGTCCGGAAGGTCCGCCGCCTCCGCCAGGGTCGCGACGAGAGCGATGTGGGAGCCCGGAAGCTTCGACGCGAACTGGCAGAAGAAGTCGAGGGTCGAGCTATCGGAGAAGTGAAGGTCGTCGATCGCGACCAGCATCGGCCGGGTCTGCGAGCGTTCGAGAAGGTCCTGCTCGACCCGCCCGAACAGCTCTTCCCGGCCGGGTCCGAGTCGGTCCGGAAGTCCCGACCGCCCGGGCACGAGGGCGTCGAGGTCCTTCGAAGCATCGCTCGGAGCCGCGCCCGACCCGTTGCCCGTCTCGACGGTCGTCGGGGCGACCGGTCCGAGCGCCCCGCCCCGGGAGATGGCCCAGGGGGAGACGGACGCCACCGGTCCCCGGATCCCCTCGGACGCGACGAGCTCTCGCAACAGAGAGAACGCGGGAGGCAGGTCCTCGGGCAAGGCTCGGCCCATCAGGACCGTGAATCCCCTCTTCGACGCTCGTTCGACCACGGCGTTGAGAAGCTGCGTCTTTCCGACCCCGCCGGGGCCGCTCAGAAGGAGGCCCATTCCGGACCCGTCTCTCGCCCGGTCGAGCGCACGGCTCGCCTCCTCCAGGACCTCCTCACGGCCGAACAGGGGAGGCGCAGTGGACCCTCGGAGGCCTCGGGACGCCATCACACCATGATTCAGCCCGTCGGAACCTTATAATCCTCGTTGGTCGCCCCGGTCGGCCGGCGGTCGGAGCCCGAAGCGGCTTCGACGGGACTCCGCGTCGGCACGACGCCGATCTGCCGTCCCAGCTCGAAGTACGGCTCGGCGAGCTGCGGACGAAGGGCGAGGACCCCGAGGTCGGTCGAGAGCGCGTAGGCCTGACGGGCCCCCTCGAGGTCCCGGGTCNNGAACGCCGCCTCGGCCTCGTCCCCCGGGAGTTCGAAACGACGGCACATCTCGACCGTCCTCTCGTAGGCGTGAATCGCCTCCTCCCAGAGCCCGCGCCGCTCGGCGATGAGACCGCGGTTCA
>DAEB01000035.1:0-656 GCA_002495185.1 Thermoplasmata archaeon UBA184
CAGAAGCAACTCAGCAAGGCCGTGATGGATCTGCCTCCGGCCAAACAATCGGCCCTGCTGCGCGCCTATTACAACGGAGACGGAAACGAGTACGTCCGCTCCGGCGTCGTCCATCGCGTGGTGACCGTCTCGCGACAGCTTGCGTTCCAGGTTCAGGAGCTGCAGGCCCGACAAGGGGTCTACGCGACGATCAACGTCCGAGAGCCGTTCGAGGAGACCATGAAGGACGGGCGCCACATTTCCCACCGGCGCAGTTACACGGTCTACCACCAGGTCGGCCAGCGCGCCCGAGCCGTCCACCGGCAGGGCGATGCGTTTCTCGTTCCGATCCGGCGCATCGCCCGTCGACCCTACCGTGGGAACGTCCACAATTTCCATGTGGCGGGCGTCAACAACACCTACCTTGTGAGGGGGTTCTCCGTGCACAACTGCACGGCACCCATCTACTCGACGGACTCCCTTCACGCGGCGGTCGTCGAGGTCGTCGCGGAGCCGTTCTCGAAGCTCCGATACACCACCGTTCAGAACTGGTCGAAGAACGTCTACAACCTCGTCACAAAGCGAGCGGTCGGATACGAAGGGTCGCTCGTTGAATGGGTCGATGGGAACATGGGGTCGAAGATCACGATGAAGTACCCCTCCGTCTACCTTCGAGG
>DAEB01000035.1:766-1789 GCA_002495185.1 Thermoplasmata archaeon UBA184
GCCGCGGTCCGGTGCGACGCCCTCCTGCCGGACGAACGGGGTCGCTCGGACACGTATCCGTACAACGAGATCCACGAAGAGGACGCCACGATCACCCATGAGGCGGTCGTGGGGAAGATCGGGGAGGAGCAGATCTTCTACCTCATGAGCCGGGGGCTCTCCGAATCGGACGCCATCCACCTGATCCTGATGGGATTCCTGGCGGAGTTCTCGAAGGAGCTCCCGGTCGATTACGCGCTCGAGCTGAACCGACTGATCCAGCTCGAGATGGCGGGGGCCGTCGGCTAGGCGCGTTTTGGGCATCACACCCCCGCCGACCCCGGTCTCGACTTCGTCGAGCGCCGCCGGCGGGGAAACTCCGGTTGACTGCTCTGTTCTTATACCGGACGCTCGGTCGGGGCCCCTGAGGTGTCCAAATGCCGGAAGGGACGGGAATGGAAGCGCATCCCAGCTGGTGGGCTCGGAACTCCCATCCGCTGGCCGCGCTTCTCCGGGTGATGATGGGGATCGTCTGGACGTATGATGGCTTCCTCAAGTTCTACTCGGGTTTCGCGGGGAACTTCCTCGCGTCTCTCCAGAGCAGTCAATCGGCAAATCCCTCCTGGCTTTCCGGGTGGTTCCAGTTCTGGATCAACGTCACTGGGTCGAGCCAGGTCGGAGTCGTCTACACCGTCGGGTTCTTCGAAATGGCGCTCGGCATTGCCCTGATCCTCGGGTTCATGCGGAAGCTCGCCTATATCGGCGGCATCGTCCTGGCACTGCTCATCTGGAGCATCCCCGAAGGGTTCGGTGGGGTTTTCCAGACGATCACGGTGAACACGACCGACATCGGGACGGGCATCATGTACGCCTTCGCACTCTTCGGCCTGGCTCTCATCAACGCCGCGCAGGGAGTGAGTCGATACAGCGTCGACTACTACATTGAACGCCGGTTCCCCGCGTGGGCCCGCGTCGCTGAGTTCGGCACTCCGATCTTCGGCCCGATGAAGAAGCAGGGGCCGGCCGCGACGGCCAGCTAACGAG
>DAEB01000035.1:1841-5096 GCA_002495185.1 Thermoplasmata archaeon UBA184
TGGCTCTTCACGAGGTCGATGACGGCGACCAGCGTCGCGTAGGCGAGGTTGACGTCGGCCGCGAGCGCGGCCGGGTCCTCCGGACCGGGAACATCGAGCCGCCCGAGGACGGAGCGGAGGAGTTCTCGCGCGGTCTCGAGGCTCGCGGGGTCGACCACGCGACCCGCCGGACGGTCGATGAGCTCCCGGGTCTCCTCGAGGTCGTTCCGAAGGGAGCGGCGGAGCTCCTGGAGCGTCGCAACCGTAAGCGAGTTCGGGTCGAGGACCAGGGGCATTCGAACGCCGATCCCTCCCACTGCTCGCGGGTTCGTCTCCCTCTACCGAAGCTTCGAGTCGAATCGCCAGTCGGGGGCCGCTTCCGTACCGGTCACCTCGAGGTGCGGAAGGAGAGGGAACGCGCCGTCCCGCCAGACGATCTCCTCCCCGTCCCAGCGCGCCTGCAGGGACGGGAACAGGATCTCGCGGAGACCCGCGACCGGGGCCCGGTCGAAGACGTTCGAAAGGAACCCCTCCCCGATCATGCGGATGGCGTCCGCTTGCGGCACCCCGCGGGATTCCAGGTAGAACACCTTCTCGGGGTCGACGGGCGCGACCGACGTCGAATGGGTCGCCTTCACGTCGCGGCAGAGGATCTCGAGGATCGGGATCGTGTCGGAGCGAGCACCTCGGGAAAGGAGCATCGCGTGCTCGGAGATGAGGGCGACCGTCTTGCGCGCCTCCGGCTCGATTCGAACGAGGCCCCGGCTCATCCCCCGGGCTTCGTCGGTGAAGACGCCGCGGGTCACCGACGTTCCGTGCGTGTCGGTCGCGGTATGCGTGAGGTCGAACGAGCTATCGTAGGACTGGTCGCGGGCGCCGTAGAAGCTCTGCAAGTCCTCCGCGACCGAACCGCGCCCGGTGAGCCGGGTGTGGTTACGGACCTTCGAGCGGAACCCACCGAGCCCGTTCCACATCCAGCCGAGCCGCGAATCCACGCCCGTGGTCGCAGTACGGCGATAGACGGAAACCGTTCGCAGGTCCGGCGCATGCACCGTGAGGAACACCGTCTTCGAGCTGTCCCCAAGGTCGAGGTCCGTGCTCGAAGCGTAGAGCCTCTGACCGTCGGACGACGAGCTGGTGGTGTAGACCTCCTCGGACGCGAGCAGCTGGACCCCGTGCCCGACGCGAATCGACCGACGGACCGAGATCGCCTGCTTCGGAACGGAGAGCACCGTGACTTCCTGCACTCGCACCGGACGAGCGAGACGGTCCGGGAGCTCGAGACGATACCCGCGATTGAGGAGAGCAGTCGCGAGTGCCGAAAGCCGGTCGGTCGGCTCTTCCGCGTCGCGAAGGAAGGTATCGAGGGAAGGCTTCCTCGAGCTCCACACCTCTTCGAGGGGCGTGACGCGGACCCCGTCCCGATGGTCCTCCTCCGGAATCTCGAACCGCGACCCGGTAACGTCGTGGACGATCCGGATCGCGTGGTCGTCCCGGGGAGGAAGAGGGACCGCGGGACCCGCGGCCATTGGATCGACGCCCGTGAGGTCCACCTTCGAGAAGTAACCGTAGCCGCGGTAGAGCGGGTTCGGTTCGATCGGAAGTTCCAGGAACCTCTCGTAGGCTTCCGCTCGCTGGCGTGCAAACTCCTCCGGGTCCCCTTGATCTCGGGAGAGGCGCGAGACCTCTTCGGAACTGAGCCACTGCTCGAATCGCGGGGCTACCGAAGCCATTCGATTTACACACTCGGGCGTGTTTATAAGTTGACCGGATTGGGGGGCTCTCCCGCGTCGCAGGAGCAGGCGAGCGTCGTCGCGCAATCGTCCCGAACAGGGCCCGCCCGGAGCTTCGATCGCCGAACGCAGATTCGCAAGGGTCTTTGTAGGGCCATCGTCCTCGGACTCACAGATGTGCGACTGGACTGAGGCCGACTACGCGGAGTATCTCCTGTGGAAGGAGGCCGCCGCGGTCCGTGCTCGGAGCGAAAGGAAACATCGCGCACCCCGGAGCGCCTCGGTACTCTCGGACCCTGTCGTCAATCCTCTCGCCTCGGCGCCCGCGTGACGCCGATTGAGTAAGCCCGTTCGCCTCGAGATGGCCCCGAGACCGCCAAGTGAAATCGGCTTCCCGGAAGGCGTTTAGTACGCGCGCGACGGTGAGTTCCCTATCGGAGGCGGCCATGTATGACATGTACCAGGAGGTCATCCTCCAGCACTATCGCAGCCCGCGCAACTTCGGACCGCTGCCGGACGCGGACCGCGTGGGCGAGGAGTCCAACCCGCTCTGCGGCGACCACATCACCATGCGACTGAAGGTCGACCCGAACTCTCACAAGATCACGGAAGTGCGATTCGAGGGAGACGGGTGCGCGATCAGCATGGCCAGCGCGTCAATGTTGACGGAGAAGCTCGTCGGAAAGACTCTCGAGGAAGCGGGGCGCCTCACCCGAGACGACGTGATCCAGCAGCTCGGGATTCCGCTCTCTCCCGTGCGTGTGAAATGCGCGCTCACGGGGTTCGCGGCGCTCGGGCGCGCCCTGCACCCGGAGTCCCTCCCTCCGGTCTCGTGATGGCGCGCCCAGCGCCGGAAGCCACGCGCCGTGGTCGGCGGCTCCTCGAACCCAACGCCTCGGGAGCCATTCTCGGGAGACGTCGGTGATCAAGATCGACCAAGACACATGCGTCCTGTGCGGTCTCTGCACGGCCGTTTGCCCACCGGATGCGATGGAGCTCACGCCCGAGCAGCTCGTCGTCCATTCGAACTGCACGGACTGCGGGTGGTGTGTCCCGTACTGCCCCGTCGGGGCGATCTCGGGCGGCCGGCGGGTTCCGAGACGTCCGAGGGATTGATGCCCTATGCTCGGGCGACGGTTGGTCTAGCGGGTCGCCCGAGGGTGAATCGGACAAGGCCTCTTGAGCCGGCAGAGCCGACATTTCTCGGGAGGGACAGGGGGGATCGGCTTCTGCATCCGCCCGTACTTACGGCGGGGCATCGAACTTCCCGGGTGTGAACTCTCGGTCCCTTCTTCAAGGTAGCGCGCCGCGGCCCGTCGGCCCGGGGCGGCCGGCTCCCTGGGCGGCCTCAGGGCGGGCCGGCCGGTGGCGCGGGCGTCTCGCCGCCGCCCGGGGATTCGCTATCCCCGGGAACGCGCGTTTCGAGGGTCGACTTCCCGTCGACCTTCTGGACGCGGACGACGCGGTCCGCGACCGCGGCGAGCTCGGACTCGTGCGAGACGAGGATGACCTGGGGCAACGCGAGCTCCTCGAGGAGCTCCCC
>DAEB01000022.1:0-30038 GCA_002495185.1 Thermoplasmata archaeon UBA184
CAAATGGTTCTCGACGCGCGGGACAATCTTCTCTGGCTCTCGAGTGGCTCTCTCGGTGTGGTCGCGGCAAACCTGACGACCCTCAGCGTGACCGTCACGACCGGCCTCACGCTTGCGCCGGGGGCGAGCGAAGGGATCGCCTACGACGCGAGGGATTCCAAGGTGTTCGTTCTGGTGTCCTCGTCGATGATCAGCGTCCGTGATTCCGCGACCGGAGGACCGATGGCGACAGTGTCAGCGGTGGGAACCAACGACACGGCGCTTGTGTTTGACCCTGCGGACGATCAGCTGTACGTCGCAGGAGACTCGGTGACCCCGGTCAACGGTTCCAGCGGGACGGTCGACGGTGATCCAATCTCTCTCGGGCCCTCCCACCGGGTCTTGACGGGCGAGTTCGAACCCTCTCGCAACGCGGTCTACCTCTCTTCCCGCGGGATCCTTCCCGGCAAACAGGGTGCCCTCTTGGTCCTGGACGGTTCTTCGCTCTCGGCGAGCGAGAGTTCAGTCTCGGAAATCCCGGTCGGGGAGGCACCGGATGCCATCGGAGTTGTCTCCGCCCCTACCGTCAGCCCAGATTCAGGCGAAGTGTGGGTGGGGAACGCTCTCTCCGGGACGGTCAGCGTGATCGCGAGCGAGCCCGAGGTCACGGGGTTTTCCGTGCAGCCTTCCGTCGTCGATTCGGGACATCCGGTCGCGTTTTCGCTGACAGCCTCGGGAGGGGCGGGAGGATTTGCGGTGACGTACTCCGGGCTCCCCGCCGGTTGCCAGGCCGAGAACGCCCTCTACCTGAATTGCGAACCAACCCAAGTGGGATCCTTCCGGGTGACCGCGATTCTCAATGACTCCCTGGGGGATTTCGTGCGCTCCTCGGTGAACCTGACGGTGATGCCGTCGCTCTCGGTCACCGTGTCTCTCAACGTCAGTTCTGTCGTGGACGTCGGGTATCCAGTCCTAGCCACCGCTCACGCCACGGGTGGGTCACCGCCGTACCATTACGAATGGTCGTTCGGGGATGGAACTCAATCGTCGGGCCCCAACGCTTCCCACGCTTACGGGACTCCGGGAGCGTACTCGATCTCGGTATCGGCGGAGGATTCGACAGCGGCCTTCAACAGCACCTCACTCGCTCTCACCGTCGTTCCGCGGCCTTTCGCAAGTCTCTCGGTGACGCCCGGAAACCGGACTGACGTCGACTTCCCATTGAACTTCACTCCTCAGGTCGATGGCGGAGTCGGCGGGTCGTCGTACCTATGGACGTTCGGTGACGGCACTCAGTCGACCGAACTCAACGTCACTCACGCCTGGATGAGCGCCGGGAGCTTCTCCGTGAAGTTCGAGAGCACGGACCGCCTCGGAATCTCGGCGAACCGTACCGTCAACATCACCGTGGCGCCCGCCCTCGCGGGCTCGTTCGGCGCCGGCAACGTGTCGGCTGGGTCCCCGGCGAGCCCGGGGTCCGTGGTCAACTTCACCTCGAAGATCACCGGCGGGACTTCGCCGTACTCGATCACCTGGACCTTCGGGGACGGATCGTTCGCGACGGGGGCGTCGACGTCCCATGCCTACGCATCCGCCGGAAACTACACGGTCGGCGCAACCGTGGTCGACGCCGTGGGCGGGAGGGTCAGCGCCAACCTCACCGTAGTGGTCGCCACCGTGACGACCTCGTCGGGGGGAATCGTCTCGACGAATGACAACTTCAGCTCCGGGCTCTTCCTCGGACTCGTGTTCGGGGCGACGGCGGCCGCGGTGATCCTCTACATCGCCGCCCCGAGGAAAGGAGACCGACCGCCCGCGAAGCCGGTCTCGCCGTACGTCCCGCCCTAGTCGCCCGAAGCGCCGATGGCGCGCGACCGCTCGCTCCTCTTGGGCCGACCGTCGATGCCGGCTTCCGTGAAGAGATACCGGACCGGCACGCGTCGCGTCCCGTGGGTCCAGTAGTCGCACCGGGTGCACTTCTGGCCGAGAACGACGGTCTCCCCGGTCAAGGTCCGGTTGTGGATCGGAGCCAGCGGGGACGAGCAAACGGGACATGCGACGAGCGGCCGCGCGGTGGGTCGTTCCGTGAACCGGACAGTCATCCGGACCCCCGGAACGTCGATCAGCAGCTTTCGGAGGCGCGGGCCGCCGAGGACCGCGAGCGGCTCGTCCCGACGGATCATCTTGAGGAGTGCTTCCCGGAATTCTGCCTGGGAGGAGAACGATGCCTTGCCACCCCGGACGAGCCGACGCGCCGCGCGCTGGACGACGTCCGACGCCGGTCGGCGGTAGTGGACCACCGGCTCGTGCTTAGGCGGCCGCGCGACCGTGTCGCCCTTCTCGGGCACGGATCTCCTCCTCGTAGAAACGACGGGCGAACTCGGACTCCTCCGATCCGATGCGGATCGCCTCCGACATCGAGCCGCCAAAGTAGGTGAGCAAGGATGCGGCGGCCGCCAGGCGGACGGCGCGGGCCTTGAGTCGCGGGGAGAACTTCGGGAAGTCGGTCACCTTGAGCGCGCGCTCCGAGACCTCTCGGAGCTTCTCGTAGAGCGCTCGCTCCAGGCGCACGGGTCGCAGCCGGAACTTTCCCGAGACGAGCGGGTGTCCGGTCTCGATCGCGTACACGAGGGTGAGGTGATCGCGGATCGTGCTCGCGAGGGCGAAGTCAAGCTCTCCGAGCTCGAGGCGCTCGGCCGCCGATTCGACCGCGCGGAACCGGGCGCGCGTCATCGGGTGGAACCGGAGGAGCATACGGTCCTCGAGGGCGGCGAAGTTGGGGTCCGCGATCGTCGTCCAGTAGTCCTGCGCGCCGGCGGTCCGAACGTTGTAGTTGACCGAGAAGAACGAATGGAAGGTGTATGGGCCGACGGTTCCGAACGTCGTTTCCCACTTCACTTCGCGCTGCTCCATCACGAGCTTGAGCGGCTCGACCATCCCTCGGTACTTGAACCAGTCGTTGAACTCGGGNNGGCGTGATCCCGCCGCAGTAGCGGTTGCGCCCCGGAAGTCCGTGCGGGGGGACGCCGCTGCGAGGATTGCCTCGGATGAGGTCGTCGATCGAGAAGGTCTTCCCCGTGCCGGGGGGGCCGAACAGCGCGAGGTGGAAACCGGTGGTCCCAGTGGGCCGGCCGGTCGGCGCGAGGAGCGGAGTGTCCGCGAGCGCGTACTGCTGGAGGAGGGAGATCAGGGAGTCGAAGTAGAGTTCCTCGCCGAACAAGCCCTTGAAGTACGTCGCTAGTTTCTGAACGGTGAACGACCTCCCGAACTCGATCGTCGCTTCGAGCCGGTCCCGCAGGACCTCCCGGAGACGGTCGAGGAACTCGCCGTCCATCGCTCGGATCTCGGCGCGCTCGTCCGGGACCGGACCGAGGGCGGACGTCTCCACCGCCTCGGAGCGTTCGACCTCGTCGAGCAGGAGTTGGCGCAGCTCCTCCGGGTAGGGGATCTGGTAGACCTTGTCGCCCCGGCCCTCGGGGACCTCGGCGAGGAGACCTCGGCGTTTCAGCCGCGTGAGGAGGCGCGAAGGGTCCTCGAAGACCCGGTCCCGGAGGAGGCGGGTGCGGAACTCCGAGAGTCGGAATCGTGCCGGTTGCGCGGCTAGGCCCCGCACGGTACGACGCCGGTCCGAGTCCGAGACCATGACGGCAAGGACCCGGGCCACCGGAACGTCCGAAGCGAGAATCTCTAGTCCGGCGGGCGCTGCCACTTTCCGCCGCGAGTCCCCCGACCGACTTATATTATCCCACCCGAAGACTCTCCGACCGTGGTCGGGCACAGCGCGTCCGCCTACGAGCGGGAGTTCCGGAGCCTGCTCGAGGGTCAGCCGGGAGCCGTTCGAGCGTATGCCCGAGCGCTCCCTCCGACCGAACGGTCCGAATTCGAAAGAGTGATCGAGCGACCGTTCCTGATCGTCCGTGCGGCCGGATCGCTCGGATTCGACCTGGTCGCGCTTCGACGAGAGTTCGCGTTCCCGATCGAGGTGAAAGCTTCGTCCGAGGCCGTGATTCGATTCTCGGCGGCGAGCGGTCGGGCGAACGAGCAGCTCGAGGCGCACCGCAAAGCGGTCTCGCGGGTCGGCCTCACGGTCCTCTACGCGTACCGAAGGATCGGGCTTCGCTCGGGCGAGACCTGGCGCGTGTTCGTCGCGGGCGAGCTTCCGGAAACGGGAGTCCTTCGCCTCGTCTGCCGGCGGTTGCCTCCGGTGAGCACGACCCCCGACGGCAACGGGATTCTCCGATGGGAAGAGGGCCTTCCGCTCTCGCGGTTTCTCTATCAGGCTCTCTTTCTTATGGACCCCATCGGTCGGTCGCGCGGATGACGGTCCACCTTGCCTCGGTCGGGATGGGGCGATTCGGCAAACGTCCCGAGGGCCTCATCGACCTCTCGGCGGAGGCCGCGCACCTGGCCCTGGAGGGTGTGGGCCGGAAGCCGATCGACCTGCTCGTCGCCGGCTCGATGTTCGCTCAGGGTCCCCATGGCCGAGAAGCGCTCCTCCCGCGCCTTGCGGGCCGGCTGGGCCTCGAATCCGCCTCGGGATTCCGCGTCGACTCGTCGAGCGGAACGGGGGGCATGGCGTTCCATGCGGCCGTGGTCGCCCTCGAAAGCGGCCGGTTCGAGCGGGCACTGGTCGTCGCGGCGGAGAAGATGACCGACCGCACGACCGCGGAGAGTACGAAAGACCTCTCGTCGTCCCTGCACGTGAGCGAGGTCGCATCGGGCGCGACGATGCCCGCGCTCGCCGCGATCGTGGCGTCGAGGTACATGGAGCGCTACCAGCTCACGAGCCGGATCTGCGACGTGGCGACGGTCCATGCGCGAGCGATGGCTGCCCGGAACCCGAACGCGCATTTCCAGAAGCCGGTCACGCTCGAGGAGGCCGCGAACAGCCGACCGGTCGCGCTGCCACTTCGGCTCCTTCACTGTTCGGCGATCTCGGACGGGGCGACGGCGGTCGTCCTCGAGAAGGGGAGCGGACCGGCGACCGTGCTCGGCTTGGGCCAGGGGTTCGACGCCCTACGGATCGTTGACCGCGAGGACCTGACCGCGTTCCTCGCGACGCGGATCGCTGCGCGACGGGCCTACGAGTCCGCGCACCTGACGCGTAAGGAGGTCGGTGTGCTCGAGGTCCACGACGCCTTCTCCCCGTTCACCCTCATCCACCTCGAGGACCTCGGATTCTGCGGCCCGGGGGAGGCGATCGGGTGGTTCGACAAGGATTGGGTGGGGCTCAACGGCCGCCTTCCCGTGAACCCGAGCGGTGGCGTCGTTGGCCGAGGGCATCCGGTCGCCGCATCGGGGCTCGCGGAGATCGCCGAGGTCGCGCTGCAGCTTCGGGGAGAGGCGGGAGCCCACTCGGTCGGGACCCGGCCCAAGGTGGGCCTCGCCCAGACGATCAGCGGGATCGGCTCCCAGAACCTCGTGACGATCCTCGGTCGGGTGGGGTCGTGAGCGGTTCGGCGACGATCGAGCTGAGCCTCTGCCGTTCGTGTCACACGCGCTTCCTTCCGACCGATGGTCCGTGCCCGAAGTGCGGGTCGGTTGACTGCGTCCCGTACGCCGGGGGGGCGGTCGGAAAGGTCCTCGCGGCGACCGAGCTTCTGGTTCCCGCGACCGGCTGGCAGGCGCCGCACCGGCTCGCGCTCGTGGAGCTCACGGACGCGGTCCGAGTGCTCGCCGTGGTCGACGGCCCGAGCCCGTCGCAAGGTGCGCTCGTCGAGGTTCGGAAAGACGGGGAAATCTACCGCGCGCGTTCCGAGCCCAGTCCATAGGTGGGACGCGGGGAGGGGGACGTCCCGGAGGGCGGCTTCGGCCGACCCCCCTTTTGAACCCCCGAGGTGAAACCACCACTGGATTAGCAATCCAGCGCCTTACCGGGCTGGGCTATCCCCGCGCGTGGCCCTCGAGCCGTGTCCGCTCCTTAAACCTTCGGTTGGGAACCGGTGGTGCGACGTTCTTCGAAGCGAGCCGCGACGGTTTCGGGTCCGGGACCGACCCGCAACGTCGTCCGGCAGGCGCCCTCACCGGTAGGTTATGTAGCGGGTCCGTGCTCCCACGCCCGGGGCCGGTATGCGGGTCGCAAAGGCAGGCGTCGTGGGCGCCGGGACGATGGGAGCCGCCATCGCGGAGGTCTTCGCCCTCAACGGAATCGAGGTCTACCTGAAGGATATCGACCTCCCGCTCGTCGACAAGGGGCTCACCCGGGTCCGCGAGTACGTCCAGGAGCTCGTCCGGTTCCACGAGGGCCGGGCCCAGAAGGAGATCGACCGGATCACCGAGGAGGCGGGGGAGCTCACGGAGGAGCAGAAGGCGAAGGTCCGCGAGAAGCTCGCCCCCAAGTTCTCGAAGGACCGGGGGAACGACGCGATCGCGCGGGTCTACGGAACGACCGAGTACCGGCCGTTCGCGGAGGTCGACTTCGTCGTCGAGGCCGTCTTCGAAAAGGAGGAGGTCAAGCGACCGGTCCTCGAGGCCCTGGACGAGGTTCTTCCGGAGCACGCCGTGATCGGCTCGAACACCTCCTCCCTCTCCATCACGCGGCTCGCCCGAGGGCTGAGGCACGCCCGCCAGACGCTCGTCGTCCACTTCTTCAACCCCCCGACGACACTTCCGCTCGTCGAGGTCTCGGGAGGCGTCGACACCCGGGAGGACGTCATCACCGACACGATCGACTTCCTGCAGGGGCTGCGGAACCACCGGTACCCGCTCGTCCCGATCCGGATCAAGGAGTCGCCGGCGTTCCTTGTCAATCGGCTGTTGATCCCGGTCCTGAACGAAGCGTCGTTCGCGCTCGACGAGGGCGTCGCCTCGGCCCGCGACATCGACCTCGCGATGAAGACGGGGGCGGGGATGCCGATGGGGCCGTTCGAACTCGCCGACATGATCGGCCTCGACGTCTCGCTCGAGGTCGCCGAAACGCTGTTCCGGGAGTACGGGGACCCCAAGTATCGGCCGTCGACCCTGCTCCGTCGCCTGGTCGACGCGGGCCACCTGGGCCGCAAGACCGGACGCGGGTTCTACGACTATTCGACGTGAGCTGCCTCGGGAGCGGCTCGCCGGATACTCTCATAGTTCCCCGCGCGGTGGTCGGGAGCGATGAAGTTCCCGTCCGAAGAGTGGGCAGCGGCGTTCCGCGACGCGATCAACCAGAACGAAGCGTACCGCGAAGCGGCCAAGGCCTGGGAGGGAGACATCGTCTTCCTGGTCCGGATGCCGGACCCGACCGCGGCCTCGCCGGGAGTCCATCTCGCGCTCGCGCATGGGACGTGCTCGTCCGCGTCCTACTACCCCGACGCGCGGGAGGTCTCGAGCGAGTTCGTCTACGAAGGGAGTCCCGAGAACTGGAAGAAGCTCCTCGCGGGAGAGACCGACCCGGTCAAGGCGATCCTCGAGGGCACCTTCCGAATCAAGGGGAACCTCGCGAAGGCGATGCGGTTCACGCGCGCCGCGAAGGAGCTCGTCGAGACGGCGGCGAAGATACCGACCGACCCCTGACCGGTCGCCCACCGCTTACGCGGAGGGGGCCGGGGACGGGGGGCGGGCAGCTGACGAAGGCACTGTCGGTCCCGAATTCGTCGACGCTGCGGTGGGAGTCGGTTTGGCCGCCGGCCCCACCGTCGGGGGAGCCGCTGGCTTCGGTGGCATGCTCGGGGGCTTCGGCGGCGGGGGCAAGAGGTTCTTCGTCAGGAACGCGACGATCTTGGTCCAAGCCGCTTCCGCCTTGCCGACCTCGTAGGCGGGGAGGTCCCGGGCGAGGAAGTTGTGCCGCGCCCCCGGGATCTCCACGAATTCGAAGGAGCCGTGGGTAGAGGATTGGGCCGCGACGATCTGGCTCCACGCCTTCGCGGTCGACCGGTCGGATGCTCCCCGAACGTAGAGGACCGGAACCGTCACGAGGTTCGCGAGGTCGGGCGGGTGAACCGGCATCGGATAGGCGAGGGCGACCGCGGCGACCCGGGTGTCCTCGGCCGCGAGCGCGAGGGCGAGGCTGGCTCCGTACGATGTTCCGAACACGGCGGCCTTCGAGGGGTCGACCATCTCCCGGGACCGCAGGTAGTCGAGCGCGTCCCGGTAGAGCTGGAGAGCCCGACGGACCCGGGGCGAGGTGACGGGGACCCCTCCGCGCATCCGGACCCCCGAACGGAGGGCGAGGTGCAGGCGAGCGGTGCTCTCGTCGGACTTGAACAGGTCCGGCACGAGGACCTCGAAGCCGGCGCGGGCGAAACGGATCGCAGCATCGAGCATCGTCGTCGTGATCCCGTACGTGTCCGGCGTGAGGAGCACGACCGGATGCTTGACGGTCTTCGTGGGGGTGAGCACGATGCCCTGGGCCGTTTCCGAGCCGGTGGCGCTCGTCTCGAACGTCACCCGGTCGCTCCGATAGACGGGGTTCGGGACCCCGGGCTTCTTGTCGGTCTTGAGCCAGGTCTTGTTCAGGAAGTCGAGGACGCAGAGCTTGAACCGCTCCTTCGAGAGGACGACGACCGCCTGGCGCTCGCCGCAGATGTCGCAGACGCCCACGACCCCGCTTCCGAAGTGGAGGTCCGGAAGGTTGAGCAGCCGGTCGTCGTCGCGCATCGGCTCACCGAAAGGGCATGCGCACGAGCCAGGCCCGATTCATAACCGTTGCCGACGGCGCGGTGCCCGGCCCCGCGGAAGACCCTCGACGCGCGGTCCGGCGGTCCGGGTTCCGAGACGCAGCTCGAGGCGGTGCCGGTCTCTCGGCGCGAGCACGTCCACCCCCCGTTCTCGAAGGCGCTTCCCGAGCGCCCGGTCGGCGGTGAGCACCCGGACGTCATGTTGTGCGGCGTACTCGAGGATCGCGTCATCTCCCCGGCCCTCGACTCGAAGGATCGGGAGCGTTCGCGCGAACGCCGCGGCTGCTCGGGCACCCTGTACGTCACGCTCGACCAGGCTGTCGAGCTCCTCGAGGACGGAGGACGGCACCCTCAGGGCGGACCCGGGGTGAATTCTCTCGGCCTCGTCCGCGAGGGGAAACCGGACGCGGACCGCCAACAAGAGCGCGTTGGCGTCCAAGAGGACGGTCCGTCGGGTTCGGCCGCCGCCCGGGTTACGGTTTCGAGAGGACGACCCCGAGCTTGTCCCGGTCGTGCTCGGCCTCCCCCCGACGACCCTTGAGGAGGAACCGTTGGGCCTTCTGGTTCGCGGTCTTCGGGATCTCGTCGAGGAACTCGATGTACTTCGGGACCATGAAGAACGGAAGGTTCGCTGCACAGAACTCGAACAGCTCCTTCGGAGGAGGATGGGCTCCCGGCTGAAGCTGAACGAACGCCTTCACGTCCTCCTCCCCGAGCTCGGAGGGGACGCCGACGACGACCGACTCGAAGACCGCGGGATGCCGGTTGAGGACCGACTCGACGTCGTACGGGGCCAGGTTCTCCCCCCGGCGCCGGATCACGTCCTTCTTCCGGTCGATGAAGTAGTAGTAGCCCTCCTCGTCCCGCGTGACGTAGTCGCCCGTATGGAACCAGAGGTTCCGCCATGCCTCGACCGTCTTGTCGGGCTTGTTGAGGTAGCCGGAGAACATCGTGTACGGAGTCTTGGGTCGAACGACGAGCTCTCCTCTCGTGTTGGGGGGGAGGGGACGGTCCTCGTCGTCGACGACGTCCGCCTCGACGAACCCGAGCGGAGTCCCGATCGAGCCGACCCGGATCGCCTCCGGAGGGTTCATCGTGGTGGTGCAGCCGCACTCGGTCATTCCGTAGAGCTCGATGATCGTGAGACCGAAGCGACGCTCGAAATCCGGCCACACGGCCCGGGTCGTCCCGGCGGTCAGCGCGGTCCGGACCGAGTGCATCCGGTCGGTCGGCTTCGCCGGTTGCTTGAACAGGACATTGATCATCGCGATCAGGAGCGAGATGTGCGTCGCCCCGAACTTGGCGGCCGTTTCCCAATAGGTGCTCGCGTGGAATCGCTCGTCGAACGCGGCCGTGAGGTCGTTGAGGAGTGCGTTGAGCGCCGTCATCTCCTGCGCGTTGCAGTGGAACAGGGGAAGTCCGGAGTAGAGGACCGAATCCGGGCGGAGCCGGCTGCGGAGTCCGATCTCGTACGGGGTCGTGATCAGCTTCTGGTGCGGAATGATCGCCCCCTTGGGGGGTCCGGTCGTCCCGCTCGTGTACATGATTTCCGCGGGGTCACTCGGGCGGACCGTGGGGGATGGGACGATCTCCGTGTCCGAAGCGAGGGCCGAGAGCGGCTGAGCCCGCTCCGGCAGCGGAGCCCCGCCCTCCCCGGTCGAGACCACCCACTCGTGGGCGATGTGGAGCGCGTCCCGAAACGGCGCATACGCGTCCCAGAGGCGCCGGTCGATCACGAGCCCGGAGGGAGAGCTGTCCGCGAGCTCGTAGCGCAAGATCTCCCCCTTGAGCCCTGTGTTGAGTGGAACGAGGATGGCCCCCCGCTTCGCGACGCCGAACCAGACGAGGGGGAACTCCGGGGTGTTGAACAGCAGGGTTGCGACCCGGTCCCCGACCCCGATCCCTGCGGCGGCGATGCCGTTCGCGATTCGGTCCGTCTCTCGGTCGAGGACCGCGTACGAGATCTCCCGGTCGGCGAATCGGAAGGCGGTACGGTCGCCGTTCTTCCGCGCCTTCCCGCGAACGAGTTCTCCCAGCGTCCCGTACGCCTCGTCCGGATCGAGCACGGCGGACCTACGACGTGCGGCGGTCCATAAGCTTCGTGGGGAGGAGCTTTCTTAGCAGAGGGAGGGCTCCGAGGCACCGTGACCGCCCGGAGCGCCCCGTACCGCGCCTCCGCCCCGATCGTTGCGGAACTCGCCGCCGGGGCGGTGGTGCTCTCCGAGGACGGAAGGGAGACCCTTCTCCTGCACCAGCGGGACGAGGACCGGTGGTGCTTCCCCAAAGGGCATGTCGACGCGGGCGAGTCCCTCGCGGCCGCGGCCGTGCGCGAGATCCGGGAGGAGACCGGGCTCAATGACGTTCGTCTCGGGGCCGAGGTCGATGTGGTTTCGTACCGGTTCTACCGGCCGGCCTCGAACGTCAACGTGTTCAAGACCGTCGTCTACTTCCTCGGGCACACTCGGGAACGGACCGTCCGGCCCGAACGGATCTTCGACCGCGCGGAGTGGGTCGACCTCGACCGGGCCGGCAAGGTCGTGAAGTACGAGACCGACCGGCACGTCCTCGAGGCCCTGCGGACGCTTCGAACGCGAGAACGGCCGAATCCGGACCCGTCAGGTCCCTGAGAACCGAAAGAATGGGAAGGGGTTTGGGTGGGCCCCGGGCGGGGCCCACCGTCGGGCGCTCAGTTCCCTCAGGGTCGGAAGTTAAGGCCGTTCGGGGACTCGTCCCCTTCGACCGGTCCCATCGGGGGCGGGGACATGGCCGCGGCGGGGGGAACGCCGTTCGGCCAGCTCTCGCCGTACCCGCCGACCAATCCCTTCGGGGAGTTGCGCCGGGCGTAGGAGCGCCACTCGATCACACCGACCGTTCCGACGACGACCGCGACCGCGACTCCGATGAGCGCGACGAGGAGCCCGCCGACCGGGGCCGCCGCGGACGCGCCACCGCAGCCGTTCTTGAGGCAGTTCGCCTCCGCGTTCGCCTGGCCGACCGACATCGGCTGGGCGAGGACCGAGCCACCGGGCGCGGACGCGGCCGCCGGGACCGTCTCGCTGACCGGGGCCCCGAGCGCGTTCACCGACGCGTCGTTGGTCCCGAACGTCGAGGAGGCCGCCGTCACGTCAAGGCCGCCCGGCCCCGAGCTCAGGTAGAGGGTCTCCGAGGAGATTCCCGCCGAGCCCATCGCGACCGAGTCGTAGTCGTGCGTCGCTGTCCCAAAGAGGTCGAAGTCGTGGGGAATCCACAGGAACCCGTCGTAGTTGTCGAACACTCCCTGGACTTGGAGGATGATCGACATGCGGGGCTTCTTGTCCAGGAAGGCGGGCACGAGGTAGACCTTCATCCCCCTGAGGCTCACCGTGCCGGTGCCGCTCAGGGAGCCCGACCTCGATCCCGAACCGGACGCCGTGGTCCCGTTGTAGCCCTGGTCATTCCAGGAGTAGCTCACGGTCCAGGAGGCCGAGGGGCTCCCCGTGGCCGTGGAGTTCCACTCGTTGATCCCCGAGAGGTTAAGCGGGACCAACCCGAGGGCGGGGCTGAACGAGGTCGAAGCCTGACCGACCCCGAGGACGCTCAGCGACGCGCTCGCCGTGTGTCCGGCCACCGTCTTCGAGATCGACTCCGCGATCGACGCGTTGATCGACGCCGACGCGTTTTCGACCCCGAGCGCCGGCACCGGCTGCCCGTCGACGTAGACCACCGACTGGTTGGTCACGTTCGCGAAGCCGAGGTCCGACTCGGTGGCATGGTAATTGTAGGCGACCGTGGAGGCGGGTCCCGTATAGGTCACGGCGATCGTGATCCCCACGGTCCGCTGCTCCTCGACCATCCACGTGCCGAACCCCATCGGGGTGACCGTGAACACGACCGTCCAGCCGTACGAGGAGGTCCACGAGATGTTCCCAAAGTTGGATTGCAGGGAGCCGTTGAACCAGCCCTGCCCTCCATACGCCCACTGGGTCGACGAATCGGCGGGGACCGCGCTCGCGACCGGCGCGGCGCTCGCCGCGCCCGAGAGCGCAGGGAGTGCCACGAAGGCCAGGAGAAGCGCGACACCCGCCGTCGCTGCCCACCCTTTCGTTCCGCCGAGTTTCGCCATTTCTTTCCTCTGACGGAGCTCACTCCGTCAGAGACCCAACTCGCCCCACCCCGAGATAAGTCGGTGTTCCGAGAGTCCCTTCTCTCGTTAGACCCCGTGCGAAGGTATAGCACGGAACCACGGAACGAGGACGGAAGACGACCCCGCGCCCCGGTTCCGCCCTCGACCGACGCGGCCGGCCTCGCCTCGGCAGCTCGGCTCGGCGAAGCGAGCGGCACTAACCTTGGCCCGGTCTTCCCCCGCGCCCCGGGTCCGGCTCAAGCCCCGGAAGCCGGAAGCGAGCCGACTGCACGATCTTGAGCGAAGAGGCGTAACCCGCATCCGCGTGACGCGCGACGCCCAGGCCCGGGTCGTTGTGAAGGACACGACCGATCCGCCGGTCCGCGTCCTCCGTGCCGTCCGCGACCACGACGAGGCCCGCATGGATCGAGTTGCCGATCCCGACACCGCCCCCGTGGTGGACGGATACCCAGGTCGCGCCGCCCGCGACATTCAGGAGCGCGTTCAGGATCGGCCAGTCCGCGATCGCGTCCGAGCCGTCCAGCATCGATTCGGTCTCGCGGAACGGGCTCGCCACGCTCCCCGTGTCGTGATGGTCACGACCGATCGCGACCGGGGCGATGAGCTCGTGGTCGTGCACCAGATGGTTCACGAGATGACCGAACTTCTCTCGTTCCCCGTATCCCATGTAGCAGATGCGCGCGGGAAGCCCCTGAAACTTCACTTTCTCCTCCGCGAGGCGGATCCAGCGGCAGAGGTGGTCGTTCGCGGAGAACTCGGAAAGGATCATCCGGTCGATCCGGTGGATGTCATCGCTTTCGCCGCTCAGAGCGAGCCACCGGAAGGGGCCGCTCCCGACCGCGAACAGGGGCCGGATGTACCGGGGGACGTACCCCTCGATGTCGAAGGCGTTCGTCACGCCCGCATCGCGGGCCTGGGTGCGGAAGTTGTTGCCGTAATCGAACGCCTTGGCTCCATGATTGCGCATTTCGAGAATGGCGCGGGCCTCGACCGCGATCGAGGACCGGACGCGGGCCAGGTACGCGGGCAGGTCCTTGGCCCGGGCGACCTCGGCCTCCTCGACCGTCATCCCCTGGGGGATGTATCCGACGCGAAGGTCGTGGGCCGCGGTCTGGTCGCTGATGATGTCCGGGACGATCCCCCGGCGCGCGATCTCGGGGTAGACGTCCGCAGCGTTCGCGCGAAGACCGACCGAGAGCGGCCGCTTCTCTGCGACCGCCTTTTGGACGCGCTGGAGGGCATCGTCCAGGTCGCTCGCCGCCGCATCGAGGTATCGGTGGCGGAGCCTCCGCTCGATCGCCCGGGGGTCGACGTCGACGATGAGGCCGACGCCGCCGAGCATGGTGATCGCGAGGGGCTGCGCGCCGCCCATTTCTCCGAGACCCGACGTGAGGGTCCAGCGGCCGCTGAGGCTGGAAGCGTTGAACTCGATGCGAGCCAGCGACGCGAGCGTCTCGTAGGTCCCCTGGAGGATGCCCTGNNCCGGCGGTCATCTGACCGTACATCGTGAGGCCCCGGCTCTCGAGGTCCCAGAAGACGTCGTCCGTCGCCCACCGGGGGACGATGAGCGCGTTCGCGATGAGAACCCGTGGAGCGTCTGGATGGGTGGGAAAGATGCCGACCGGTTTCCCGGACTGGACCAGGAGCGTTTCGTCATCTCCGAGGGTCTTGAGCGCCGCGAGGATCCGGTCAAAGGACTCCCAGTCGCGTGCGGCTTTGCCACGCCCGCCGTACACGATCAGCCTCTTCGGGTCCCGCGCGACCTCGGGGTCGAGGTTATTCTGGAGAAGGCGGAACGCTGCCTCCTGGGGCCATCCCCGACACGAGAGCGAGGTTCCTCGTGGAGATCGGATTACGCGGTCCGACTCCAGCGTCCGGGTCATCGATGCTGGGACGGAGCGCTCCCCTAATAGCGTGTCCCGAGGCCCCGACCTGCGAGGAAGGGCGTACCGTGCATCACGGCCGTTCCGAGCCGAGGAGTTCGAGAGTGGTCCAGCGCGCCGCCGGTCGGGTCGGTCTTGAAGTCGAGGAGGTCGCCGGCCGGGGGGAATTCGGCGGAGCACAATCCGACGTTTCTCGTCTGGCAGGGATAGTTTGATAACCCGTAATACGCATGAATACCCCAATGCGTTCTCACCGCCGGTGGACCCTGGCCCGCCGCCGAGGGATCAACGAGACCATCGGGGCGGTGCTGCTGATCGCGTTGACGATCGTTGCCGGGGTAATCCTTTGGTCGTTCCGCCTCAACCTTCCCCCGGGCGCCCCCTCCATCACGATCGTCATCCGGTCGGGCGGAAGCAACCCCGTCTGGGGCGACCCGACGGACTGTCAGCCGTGGGGGTACAACCTGTCATTCTACACCTCCGCGTTGACGACTACCCAACTCCACACCTGGCTCGGCCACCCGAGCGATGGGCCGGGCGTGCAGAGTTGGTTCGGTCAGTGTGGTGACGGGGACGACCAGGCCGTGACCGGCAACTTCTCCCAGCTCAACACGAGCGAGTTCGTCATCACTGCCCACACGCCCTCGGCCATTCCTCTCAGCGACGTGCAGTTCACGTTCGTCTGCAACAACGCGTCCAACCTGGGCGGAACGACGATCCTCGTCAATGGCTCGCTCGCTTCGATGACCTGGTTCCCGGGATCCACTTCCCAGCCCGCGGCGAACGCTCCGTACCTCGGGTACTGCGGGAACTTCTACGCACGGAACTGGGGGAGCGGAGCGGCGGGGACGTACTACAATCGACTGGGCCTGTTCATCCCCTTGAATCAGGGCATCTCGGTGCTGGAGAACGGGGACACGTTCATCCTCTACATTCATAACGGTGGATATCCGCTGGACTTCGAATGCGTTGCGAACGCCGCGGGGATCGGGTTCTCGGGAGAGACCCCCTCCAACGGATGCCACCACCAGAGCCCGAGCAACGCCACGCCCGTGGTGCAGAACGATTTCGACGACTATCACGGGGCCCCACCGTGGTGCTTCCTGAGCGTGGGCGCGTGCACGATCTACCTGACCTACACCGGGTACCCTTCGGCGCTTCTTGCCTCGATCCCGGTGTACTCACTCGCTCCGCCGGCGCAGTAAGGACGGTCCCGATGAGTACGGACCACCGGCCCCTGCCGCCGAGCTAGCAAGGACGGTGTCGGCCGTGCGTCGCCAGTCGACCCGAAGACTCGTCACGATCGCGATCATCGCGGCGTCGATCGTGGTCGTGATTCTGGTCGCCCTGATCGGACTGGGGGTCCTCGTTCAGCCCGCGTCCCAGACGTCCCCCGTCACCATCACTTCGGTGCACCTGGAGATCGACCAGGGAACGAGCTCGTCGGGTCTCCCCTGGTTGGGCCCGAGCTCGATCAATTACACTTCGGCCGAAGGGTACCCCGTGCACGTCTCTCCGGGAAAGACATGGACCGTCGTCTGGACCTTCGCGAACTTGGACAGCGTCTTTCACAACGTCTCCCAGGTGTCACCGAATTCTCCGTTTACCAAGCCCGCGACGGATCCTTCGCTTCCGTACGCGGTGGGCCCGGGCGAGGAGGGCGCTCTTTCGATCATCCTGACCGCCCCGTCCACCCCGGGGGCCACCTACGCGGTCACGCTGAACGTCAGCGTGGCGGGTGCAATCAGTTAGCTGGGTCGCTCGCCCGAGCAGCGGCGGGGAAGGATCCTTCCCATCGGGCCGGGGCCCGCAATCGGGGCGGTTGCCAAGTCCCGGGTGCCGTTCGTGAAGACAGGAATCGTCCGGGCCGTGACTGTCGCCAGGGACGACACCCCGGCTAGCGGGAACGGCGGGGTGCCTCGAAGCGGGCCCTTCTGCGCCGCCAGAGAACGACTCCCAGCACGACCGCAACGACGAGGACGCCCGCCAAGATCGCGGCGTCGAGGGGACTGAAGTTGAGATTACCCCCGATTCCCGTCCGGGATGGTGGTGTGAGATTCGAAGGCAGGTTCATGCCGAACGCAATGAACCCATACATCCCGAGCTGAAAGTGCCCGGCCACCGTGCAGACGAACTCGTACCAGCCCGGCCCGGGAGACTGGAAGGTCGTGACGTTCGTGTCTCCCGTTCCTGTCACGTTGGCGTTCTCCAGCGCGGGAGGCGAGTGACCCCATGCCAGCTGATCGATCTGGGACTGTGTGTCGTTGCTCGGGACTACCCAACCCTCTCGACCGAGTATCGTGAAGGAGTGCGCCATCTGCGACTTGTCGGTGAAGGTCACGGTGATGGTCGAGTTGGTCGGCACCTGTTGGAGGTTGGCGGGGGAGTAACCATAGTCACCCACCGCGGAGATGTTGATCCATCCGACGGACGTGGCGGGCGTTGATGCTGCGGAAAGCGCGCTCGCAGCCGGTGTGGGAATCGCAAACACTCCCCCTACGATTATGACCGCCAAGGCGAAGCTCGTCGGTCCGATACTTCTCATTACGCGCCCCGTGGTGTTCCGACGGTAGAAAAAACCGGGTTCCGGCAGATAACTCCTTCGTGAAAGGAGCGCCTGAAACCCCTCTCGGAACCGGGCACGCACAGGGCCTGCCGCCCGTCGGAATGCACCCTACCGGCGCCGGATGCAGTAGGCCGTCCGTCCTGAGGCGAGAAAGGTTTATCGGCGTGACCGAGGGTGTTTTCCTCGCCGGCCGCGGGGGCGCGCAACGTTCGACGGTCGCAATCGAATCCGGGTGCGTGGACGCCGGCGGTCTGTCGTCGGGCGAAGGAGGATGGGATGAGGGCGAGCGCCGGCGGTTCTCCGGCGGGCCCCGAGACGCGGAGCGGGGTCCCCCGCCACCGGACCTCGGACCTTGAGCATTTCTGGATCATCACGGCCCATCAGCTGGGCCACTACCTTCGGACGAACCGGTTCTACGGACTCCTCGGGTTCGTGAGCCTGATCTCAGCCCTGACCCTTGCCTCGCAGGTCGATGCCGGTGTGGCCACGATCCAGCTGCAACAGCTGTACCGAAGCTCGGAATACCTCAGCAACTTCCTCGTTTACACGGGGCTCTGGGTCGTTCTCGCCGCGGCGTTCTTCGGGGGGGACGCTCTCAGCGTGGACTTCTCGACCGGCGCCGGGTACTACATGCTCGTACTCCCGGTCCGACGGCCTGTGCTGCTGGCCGGACGCTATGCGGCCGCGACCCTCGTCACGCTCGCGATCGTGGGCACGAGCTATGCGTTCGCCACGGCAGGCGCGATCTACTTTTTTGGGGCCGAACAGATTCCCTGGTCCCTCTTGGGCGGGTCCCTCGGAATCGCGATCGTGTACAGCCTCGCTGCCGTGAGCGTCGCGTTCTGCATCAGCGCCTTCGTGCGCACGCCCGCGGCCGGAGTTCTGATCACGGTCCTCGCGCTCTACGTGGGCTTCACGACGCTCCAGTCGGTAGTCGAGCTCGCGAACATCGAGCCTTGGTTCTCGCTCTCCTATGCCGGCGGCGCGATGGCGGCGATCCTGGACACCGACTTCCTGCACATCCAGACGATCCCCCTCGGCCAGCAACAGTACTACACGATCTGGGTGGCGACCGTGGCCGAGGGCCTCGAGATCATGGCCGCGTACGTCGCCGTCTTTCTCCCCCTCAGTGCATACCTCTACCAGAGAGCGGAGTCGACCGGCTGACCATGGGCTCGTTCGAGGTCTCCCAGCTGTCGAAGCGATACGGGGCGGGACCGCCCGTTCTCCAGGATGTATCCTTCCGGTACGAGGGGGCCGGAGCGATCGGGTACCTCGGACCGAACGGGGCGGGAAAGACCACCACCCTCAAGCTTCTCGTGGGGCTGCTGCGGCCGACCGAAGGGCATGCGTACCTGAACGGAGTCGAAGCGACCGTCGACCGAAAGAACGCCCTCTGGGACGTCGGGGCTCTCATCGAGACTCCGGAACCGTACCCCACGCTGAACGTGCATGAATCGCTCGACGTCGTCGGTAGAGCCCGGGGACTCCCCCGCGACGAGATCGACCGGGAGGTCGATCGGTGCCATGCCCTCCTCGACCTGCCCCCGCTCGGCCAGCGGATCGGGTGGCTCTCGAAGGGGCAACGACAGCGCGTCTCGCTCGCCGCGTCGTTGATGGGCGACCCGCCGGTGCTCCTCCTCGACGAACCCACGAGCGGACTCGACCCCGCGGAGCGCGTTCTCGTCCGTCGCACCCTGAACGGACTCAAGCGCGACCACCTCATCCTGATGAGCTCGCACCAGATGTTTGAGGTCGCCGAGGTCTGCGACCAGGTGATCTTCGTTCATCAGGGCCGGGTCCTGCTCCAGGACCGCGTCGACCGGCTCGCAGAGCGGATCCGTTCTCGACAGGTCGATGTTGAGTTCGAAGGGCCGGTACCCGTCGATGCAATGCAATTCCTGCGCGAGATCTCGACCGAAGTGGTCGCGGTTTCCGACCGTCGATGGCGGATCACGTTCGATGGAACGGACGCGGCTCGCGTCCAACTTCTCCAGGCCTGTCAGAAGATTGGCCCCGTCTTCCAGTTCGCGAACAGCTCGCTGTCGCTCGAAGAAGCGTACCTCGAGTTGATCCCGAAGGTTCCCGAGGATTCGTGACGATGGCCGACCCCCTGGCGCCCCCGGCGTCCACCCCTCCCGCCGAAACCTCGCTCGACGGCGCGCGGGCACGCGGGCTCGAAGTGTCCAGGACAGGTTCGGACGCTCCTCCAGTGACCTCGGGTGGAAGGGCGCACGCGTTTCGAGAGAAGCAGGCCCAGCGCCGGAGCGTTCGAAGAGAGCGCGCCGGTCAGCTCCTGGTCGTCGCGATCATCCTCCTCGGGTTGTATGCCATCATCACGGCGAAGCCGTTCAACCCGTCCTCGAGCTCTTCTCCGCAACCCGGACCCCCGGTCAAGGTCACCTTGGGCGCTCCGGTGACCAGCACCGTCCCATGCGGGGCCGGGGGGACCGCGTACGTGGAGCGGATCCCCTGGCTCAACTCGAGCGCGCCGGTCACGACGGGTGAGGTCGTTGTCCGAGTGTACGAACTCGTGGACGGCGACTACATCGTCGACACCGGCACGGCCGCGAACGTCACGCACTCGAGTCTCTGCGCCGGGGTAGCCCCGTCGGCTTCGCTCCATTCCTGGTACGGAGTCCTGGCTGCGGGGAACGGCACGAACCTCCTCTCCTACACGCAATCTCAGGGCTGGGTGTCGCCCGCACAGACGGGATGGATCATTCCCATCGCGAACGGGTCCACGCTGATCCTCGTCAGCGGCACCTCGATGACCGGGTGGGGTCTCGGCATCGCGATCGCGGGATTCGCGAACGGGTCCCAGATATCCGGTTCGGTCCCTCTCTGATTCGACCGGTGCTCGTGGTGTCCGACTGGCGAGGATTCCTGGCCTCTCGACCTCGCTGACCGTCGCCGGGGGCGCGAGTGGGTCACTCCGCGTCCTCTCGGGTCACAAACCATCCGTAGAGAAAGATGATGAGAAACGTGGCTCCGATGCTGAGGAAGATGAGAACTTCGACAAGCGACAGTCGGAGCAACAACGCGATGACCCCGAGCACGAGGAAAACCGCCATCCCGCCGAGGCACAAGATCGCGCCCAGGCGGATTCCCGATTCCTCGTCTTGCCACACGTTTCGAACTCGGTACGGAAGAGCCGCTCCCTGACATGAGGATTGGGTCGCTCCTTGGCGTGCGCGAGCGTCGCGGGCCTCGATGGCCCGTCCCGCGGAACGTTGCGCCCGAGGGGTTCGTCGAGTCCCGAACAAGGACCACCGCCGACTTCGCGCCGCCCGGTTCTTTCCGCATTTATATCCTCGGACATCGTTCACCGGACGGGGGCACCGGGGCTACGGCCTCGCACCGGATGTGACAGGTGAGCCGCGCCCACGACACGCCCGCTCGGCGAAGCACGGGCCCCCAGCGGACCAGAGCAGTCGGTCGATGCGGTTCCGTGAACTCCAGGCGACCGCGGAGCAATCTTCGCCGGACCGGATCCTCATCGCGACGCTGCGCATCCGAATCCCGAAGGGGATCTGGACTGGGACATTCTCCTCCGCTCACCCACGGCTCTCGCTCGAGGCCCTGAACCGGGCGGACATCACGAAAGACCTCTCGGTCTCCGACTACTGGATCAGCGGAGGGCCTCCCGGCGTCTGGGCCACGGAGATCGCCCGCTCCCCGGACGTCGTGAAGGTCGATAGTCTCGCCGAGGTCGGAGAGGGATCCCTCTATCGGGTCACGTATCGAAATCCTCCGGTGATCTACTTCTACCGGGAGCTCGGCATGCCGATCCAGTTCCCCCTTCGGATCCAGTCCGGCGTCCTGCGGTGGGAGGTGGTCGCTCACCAGTCGGAATTCCAGCGTGTGCTGGAGTATGCCCGCGGCGTCGACCCCCACCTTCACGTCGTCTCTCTTCGGCGGCGACCTTTGACGAGCCACTTGCCGATGCTCACCGAGACCCAGCATCAGCTTCTGACCGAGGCGATGGCGGCCGGGTACTTCGCCGTCCCTCGGGGGATCACGCTGACCGACCTCGCGCGGAAGCTCGACCGAAGCAAGTCCGCGGTCTCCGAGGCCCTCGCAATCATCGAGCAGAAGTTGCTCGAAAGCGTGCTCCATTCTACATCGATCGCCACGTAGAGCTTCCGGGCTCCTCGGGGGCCCCGACCGAAGGAGCCGTCAGGCCTTCTCCACCCTCAGCCCGTCGTGGAATCGAATCGAGGCGTGGCTACCGTTGCAGAACGGCATGTTGGTCGACGCTCCGCAACGGCAAAGGGTCATGCGATTGCGGACCTCGTACGGAACGCCGTCGGCGGACTCGACCCGGACACCCCCTCGGACCCAGAGCGGACCGCTGCATTGCATCACAGGGTCCTCCACGAGACCGATCGAGGGGGTCAGCTTCGGCTCGACGAGCTTGCCGGTGGACTTCTCTCGGAGGACGAGGCGACCTGCGGGGCAATGGGAGGCCTCGCGAAGGACGAGCTCGCGAACCTTTGGGTCATCCGTGCGTCCGATGAGGGACCAGATCTTCCCCCCGGGGTCGCAGAATCGGGCAAACGCGCACAACTGCTCGGCATCGCTCAGAAGGTGCGTCGGGCCGTCAAAGTGCTCGGACTGCCGCTCGATCGGGCGGCGCGAGGCGGTCTCTCGACCCACGAATCCAACCCGGAGATGGCTGTTGTCACAGAATGGCTTGTTCTGGGATTGTCCGCAGCGACAGAGAAAGTACTCTTTCTCGGGCGGGAAGGATCGGCCCGGGACCCACTCCCAGGATTCGTCCCGGGCGTTGGGCGTGATCACTTGAACCGAGAGCGGAATGCCCCCCACGACCCGGTAAGGCCCGTGCGGGTTCACCACGATTTTCTTCTCGACGTTCTCGCTCATTCTTCTACCTCATCCCTGTCCACTGGGAGCCAAAACGAAGGCGACTTGGTCGCGGTCCTTCCCGTCGATCTGGAAGGATTCGGAGCCCTGTGCCAAGAGCCCGCTCCCGCGGACCACGGGCCAACCGCCGATCTGAGGAGTCCCCTCTAGGACGTACGCGACCACCCGGACACCCGAGGGAACCTCTAGAACCATCCGGTCGGTCGCGAGGAACGTCAGATGCGCCAGCTCCACTCCCACCGAAGATGAGGCGGGAGCATCTCCTCCGAGCACGGACAACCATCGAAGTCGGCTGGACGTCGGACGCCGGAGAACCGCCGGGGCGATTTGCAGGGGGGTCCACTCCGCGCTCCTCGGTTGGGAGAGTCGGACGACCAACGACAACCATCGGGCGACACCCTTCCCCGGAATCAGGTCGTGGCGGCTCGGTTCCAGCGAGGATAGGACGGCGACCATACCCGGTCGCATTTCATGCTTGGTTCCCGTACCATCGAGGTAGGTCGCGCTGCCGTCGAGAACGTAGTTCACCACCTCCTCCTTTTCGTGAGCATGCGGGTCGGAGACGGGCTCCCCGCTCGCCACCGACTCCGCGAATCGTTCCAGCGGCAGCCACGGGCCCTGTTGCATCGTCGGGAACAGCACATTTCCCTCGATACCCGCCAGCGAAGTGTGGTGGGATCGAACGACGAATCCCCTCGGTTCCGTCGCTCCGTGACCTCCCGCGCTGCTGCTCAAGTCCGCTCTCCGCCGGAGGGTTCTCCGTTCGAAACCGCCCGGCTTCTTGCCGGGCGACCGTCACCCGTCGGTAAACCCTCCCGAAGAGGGAGGTGCGAGGAACCAGGCCCAGGGAGGTTGGCATGCGTTCGGGGGCTGGCGGGGGACGACATCCGGGGGTGCATCGGGGCGGTCTGCGACCAACGACATAAACCTATTCGTTGCCTCGGTCGGTCCAGCCGAGGCAAGCGGATGCTTCCTGGGTCGCGAGCACGGGGACCCGGCCCGGTCGAGCTGGGGCGAGACCGACCCTGGGAAACCGCCCGATGAAGTGAACCGAACCTTTAACACTCGGACCGAGGTGGTAGGCACGTGACCTCGCCGAGATCCCATCCCCCACGGATCATTGCGGGCGAGATCGATTCCGGTCCCGTAACAGTACGGATCATGATCCCGACGGTCTCGCAACCGGTCTGGACGCCATTCCACCTGGTTTCCGAGGGGATCGCGGCCCGGGAGAGGCATCTTCCGGCGCACGCTCACGACCGGGAAGAGGTCGTGACCTATCTGATCGAAGGTTCCGCTGCCTACAAGCTCGAGGGTCGTCCCGCCGAACGGCTTCCCCAGGGGTCGGCACGGCTTCTCACTGCCGGATCGCGAGAGATCCACGAGGTGAGCCCATCGGAGGGGGCTTCGATCCGCTGGTTCAATCTAGTCGTAGGACTCCCGCGCTCGTTCACTGGGCCGAGCCGGCTCCAGGCGACCGGCTCGAGCTCGCCGAAAGTGATCGTCGACGAGGTGGAGGTCCGAAGACTGACCGGCCCGAACGGCCCCATGGTCTCCGCTTCCGGACTCGAATGCGATGTGATGGCGTTTCCTCAGGAGTGTACCACGTTTCGGCGGGTCGGCGCTGGACGACGGGCCATCGTCTATGCATTGGCGGGACGGGGCACCGTGGACGAGCGGTCCGTCGAGGCCGGAGAGATCGCGCTCGTGGACGGAGCCCCGGCGTTGTCGATCGGCGGGTCGGAAGGATTCCGGGCGATCTTTGCGGTGGCAGGAGTGGAGCCGGCCGGTGTCTCGTCAGGGCTCGCGGGGTCTGAAGACCTGCTCAGCCATTCGTCCGGTCCGTCGCAAGGGACAGGCTCGAGGTGACTGGTCCTCTTCTCCCCGTCGAAGTCCTCAAGCCCGGCCTCGCGCGGGTCATAGACAAATCGCACGCGCCGATCCAGAGCATTTCATCGGGCGAGCGTGCGCTACATCAACCTGACGGGTCGACGATGGAGTTATCCTCCCGAAGTCGTCCTCCGGTTCATGTGTGAATGGTGTACTTCGACCGGAAGTGCCGACGAAGAGGGCGGAACTCCGACGGAGTGCGTATGCCTCTGCCTCCCGAGGGACCTCCTCCCTAGCCCCCGACGTTGCAAAGTCTGCTATCATGATCTTCGGAGAGCCGACCCGAGGGAGGAGGGGCCGCCCGCCGGCCCCCTGCTGTACTAAGTGGATGCCGGCCGAGCCACGGCGGCGCGCAGAACCCACTGTTCCTTGCGCGCCGATTTCGATCCCATCGCACGAGCTTCGTGAGGGTTCTCTGTCCCGCGACGACACTGTAGCGGTTCGCGGGATTAACCCGGACGTCTACGCCGCCGTCAGCGACCTCGGGCGCTATCGCGGAACTCTTGAGATCCTGCTATTTCTGTATCGAGAAGGTCCCGCGACCGCCTATCGCATACGACAACGACTGAACCCCGGACCCGAGGCGATCCGGAATTGCCTGAGTCGTCTCACAACGTTGAGGATAGTCCGGCTCACTCGCTCCCAAGCCTTTCCGTTCGGAAGATGGTACGAGCTGACCGATCTGGGAAAGGACCTGGTCGAATCGCCGGTGCGTGCATGGCCGTACGTTCTGCTGAAGTGAGACCCTCGGCCTGAGGCTGGTTCCGTTGGTCGGTTTCCCGTTAACGGGAATCCCGCAAACGGGCGTCCCGTCGACGGGAAACAGTGGCAGGCCGTGTATAGCGCTTAGTCGATTGCCGAAGGGCAAGGACCAATCGGCATGATGCCGGCCAGTGAGGGTGCCTTCCAGATCGTTCCAGGCGCGGCCGCAGACCCACTCGGCAACGCGTCCCACACCTCTGAAGGAGTGTGCAGCTGGGTACCTAGCTGTCCATTGGCCGATTCAAATCGCACGCCCCCTCGAAGAGATGCGAGTCGACTCAGGGTTCCAAAACGTGGAGGAAGTGGGAGAATGGTTCGTACTGCAAGGGAAGGAGCTGGCCGAACGACGCACAGAATCATTGCGTTCATTCTTTCAGTGATGATGCTTGGGGGAGTTGGGGGTGTACTCATTCCCACCTCAGGTGCCCAAGGAGCGACCTCTCCGGGTTCAGGGAACCCTGATTCAGCAGCGGGTCCCGCAGATTTTCAAATGGCTTCAGCCGCCCCCGGAAATGTCGGTGGAAACACACTCCCGCAAAGTCTCGCGGCTAACAGCAGTTCCCCTCAAATCCCTTCACCTTACTGTAATCTTGTCTCCTTCTCCGCGACGCCAACAAAGGGGGCATTACCTCCGCTCCTGGTGAGTTTCAAGGCGGAGACCTCGGGGAATGCCTGTGCGGGGAGTGCGACGTGGACATGGGGCGACGGAAACTCGACAAACCAAGGTACGGCGAATGGATCTGTTAGATCGGGAGGCAACGGCTACTACATCTTCACCTACTGGTTCAATTTCACGCACACCTATCGGTACATAGGGGAGTTCGTTGCCCAATTCGATTCTGGAATGGGCTCGGTGAGGATTTACGTCGGCGCTGTCGGTGGGGTCTCTTTGTCCGCCGTGCCAACAAGTGGCAGATCACCGCTCATCGTGATGTTCAGTTATGAGACATTCCTTGCCACAAGCGGCTACTCAGCTTCGTGGACCTTTGGAGACGGGAACGGGTCCCATCAATCGAACCCGAATGGAACCGCCACGATTGGCGGCGTCCCATACGAATGGTGGAACTATACCCACACCTATCGTTATGGTGGTTCGTTCCAGTGTCTAGTCAACGTGAGTTTGGCGGCGCACTACGCCTACGCCTCTGCGATCATCCATGTCAACTGGCCGGTAGAAGCTGGCTTCGTTGCATCACCCAGTAGTGGCGCGCTCCCTCTGCAAGTGAGCTTCTCCTTCGAAACGGAGTACGCCGTCGGGTACTCCGCGACATGGAGATTCGGCGACGGTTACGGCGCGACCCAGAATTATCCGAGCGGATCGAGAAGCTCCGGCGGAGTCACCTATCAGTGGTGGAACTGTTCCCACACGTATCAAACCGTCGGAACTTTCGTCGCCCAAGTCAACGTGAGTTCTGGCGAGTTCTTTGCGGCTGATGCCACTACGATCTGGGCGGGCCAAGTGTGGATCACGTTCGTAACATTCGAGAACTGGACGACCAATTGGATTCCGGCTCAGATTCAGGCGTGTCTGTCGGGCACTTGCTCAATCGTCTCAAACGGACAGTCTCTAATCCTATTTGCCAACAACACGTACACCCTGACCGCGTTGTACGTGCCGTTCGCATACTTCGTCTCCCAGTGGCTCACGAGTGCCGGGTCCGTTTCGAATGCGACCGCCAACTCCACAGCGTTTACACCAAGTCGGTCGGGAAACGTGTCTCTCGTAATTGGATGGTACGCCTCGTGGGTAGGCTACGTTTACTCGCCCGCTCCGGGCGGGCAACGTGTTTCCATGATGTCAGCAGTGTTCAGTACGCCAACCGAGCTGGCCAGTACCAGGCAGGAAGTTAAGTTGGGAATATGGCTTGGTATTGGCGGACTGACTGGAACCAATCTGTGGCAGGCAGGAGTACAACTCAACGAGTCTGGTGGAACGACCACAATGGCCCCATTCTGGGAAGCATGTTCACCGGGTAACTGCAACACCAAAAATTTCACCTCTCTAAAAGTAGACCCAGGCGACGTCATGTTCGTAACTTTGGCTTTGGGCGGGGGAAAATCTAATTTTACGATTCAAGATCTCACCAAAGCAGGACATCCGAGCACCTCAAAGAGCATCACGTACACTCCGACGACGAGCACTGCTGATTGGGCCATTGAGAATTTCGCCGTTCCACATTCGGGCGGCGTTTCTGTCACGAGCATGGTAATCAATGGGGTCCCTGCCTCTCTCTACCTGTCCTATCTTCGGGATACGCAATTCCAGGGGTCCGGATCCTACTGGCTCAGTAGCCTATTGAGTGCCGGAACCGGGGGCACACAATTCAGTATCACTTATCACGACTAGTGGTGATAGCGAGTTCCGACGCTCTATGGCGTTGGATCGGCCTCCGGCTCGTTGCAGGCGTGCGCGGTTCCGTTCTTCCATGACGTCTGAGCGTGCTGTCTTCACATTGATGGTCGTGTGGTTGGTGGTTCAGAGCTGCTACTTCTCCGCAATTCTCCCACCAGGGGACCGACATCAAGAGATTGGTGGCTCAAATCTGAGTCAGATCTCGAGTGATCGGACACTGATCACCGACGCGGGTTCAACTTCATCCGCATACCACAAGGGATACACAGGAGTCGGACAAACAGAGCCGATTTCGATCTCGTTGAGTGGTAGTCCCACCGGAATCGCATTCAATCCCGTGAACGGAGACCTCTACGCCAATACCCCGCTTGGGTTGTCATCCAATGTCACCGTTATCAACTCCAGTACAAACTTAGTGATTGCGAGAGTTCTACTTCCCACGTTCAGCGACGGACCCCTTGCCGCGGACGCGGTTACAGGAATGGTCTACGTTGGAGACTACAGTTCGACGGTGTATTCGATTAGTCCGTCGACGAACAAGATAACTGGGACCGTTCCGCTCTCCACCGGCTGTTCGAATGGATGTGCCCCTTACGTTCAAATGTATGACAACTTGAACGGGGCTGTCTACATCACGAGTCTCATCACGAACGATATCTACGCAATCAACCGCGGCTCGTTCGTCGCCTCGGTTCCGGTAGGCGTCGGGCCGAATGGCGTAGCTCTCGATACGAATAATGGAGAACTGTTTGTTTCCAATGAAGGTTCGTCCATCCCATCGAACGTGACTATCGTTGACGGGAAGACGAACCGAGTCGTGGGGGAGACTTATGGAGCCGGGGGGGGCCCCGGGATTGCGTACGACAGCGCGAACGGAGACGTGTATACCTGCACGAACGGAGTTCAATCAGGTTTTCAGAACAACGTGTCTGTGGTAAACGCGGCCTCGAGGCGGGTCGTTGCCACAATCCTGACCGATAGTTCTTGTGGCGCGGCGACGTTTGACCCGGCTAACGGGTACGTGTACATCACAGATCAGTGGGCAGTTGGCACGGCGGCAGCCCTCTCGAATGTCACACTTGTCGACCCGACCACCAACAGAATTGTCGGGAGACTCCCGGTCGGGTCTGGACCTGGACCGGTCGCCTTCGACCCCCTTAATCACAACATGTACGTCGGAAATGTCGTCTCTGAGAACATCACGGTTCTGCCCCAAGTATACCGATTGACTTTCGACGAAAGCGGATTGCCGCCTGGAACAAACTGGTCGGTGGATGTCGGCCGGACAGAGTTCGCGTCGCGGACAACATCCGTGGCGTTTCCGGAAACCAACGGTACGAGGAACTACACAGTCCTCCCAGTGGCAGGGTTCGAGGCGACCCCCGCTTCTGGACAGGTCTTCGTTCTCGGCGGAAACGCGACCCTAAACGTCACGTTTGTTCGAACTCCCTACACGGTCTCTTTCAACGAAACCGGTCTGCCCACTGGGACTGCGTGGACAGTGTCAGTAGACGGGGCGGTCCAAACGACCTCCAACGCGAGTCTTCTGTTCCCGGCCCACAATGGCACGTACAACTTCACTGTCCATCCAATCCGCAACTACACCGTTCTCCCCCAGCAGGGAACCTTCGGAGTTGCCGGAGGAAACATCACGGTCGCCGTGACATTCGCCCCCGTGGCGTTTCACGTGGTCTTCACCGAGACCGGTCTACCGAACGGCACTAACTGGTCGGTGACCGTGAATGGCTCCGCGTCACACGGTATCGCCCAATCGATCTCGTTCGTCTTGAAGAACGGAACCTACGACTTCATCGTGGACTCTCCACCGGGTTACGACGTCACGCCCTCGAACGGCTCGTTCCGGATCCAGGGTACGAACCAGACGGTGAACCTGCTCTTCACGACCGCAGCCCCGAATCCGTCCTTGACTCTGCTGGGGCTGTCCGCGATGCAATGGGACGGACTCATCGCCCTAATCCTTCTCGTCGCGACGGTCGCGATTATCGTATTCTTCCACCGTCGCGATCGACGGGCGGCGGCCATCCCAGCGCCTCCGGCGTAGACGCCGGCGCGTCTGTGCGTCTTCACGGGTCCCCCCCCGTTCGCTTCGCTCACGGGTCCTCCCCGCGTCCGAAAGGACGGGTCAGGTTCGCGGCGGATTGACCGTCGTGACGGCCCGTCGGGACGTGAACGTCCAGGCAACAAGACCCGCGCCAGCGATCAGCAGGGCGAGGCCGATGACCTGCGCGCTCAGTGGACCCTGTAAATAGATCAAACCGACGAGGATCAGGACCGCGGCGACCGGCAGCGGCCACGTTGCGCGCAACCGCACGTATCGCAGGAATACTCGGTCGCAAATGAACGGCGCGGGTCCTTCCCCTCGTTTCTTCGCGTCCTACCGCGCTTGCCTCGGGGCTCGCCTTCCAACAAGATAGAGGATGGCCCCACCCGCCAGAAGGACGAGGCCCAGCGTCCCCAGAACTACTCCCCCAACAAGGTCTCGATAGCCGACGCAGGTCTCATTGAAGTATGCGTTACACCCGGCGAGGAACACGAAGCCGAAGATCGCCGCCGCAAAGCCGAGCAGCACCAGAATGACGCCCACGGTCCTGAACGAGTTGTCACGGAGGGCGAGCCGCGGTTGCTCGCCGGTTCTCCCGAATTTCACGTGGGACCCATCCACTCGCGAGCTTGACTATTCTCTTGTTCTGGCCCGTGCGAGTGGATTCCGCGGGTCCTCCTCCTCGCTTCGCTCGGGGTCCCCCCCTCCATGTTGGAAGTTGCGCGCGGCTCCGCGCCGACACGTTGCGGCCCCCGTCGGTCGCGCGGTCGTTGCGCCAGTAGACTCCGCTTCAGTCCGGCCGTCGACTCTTCACGCCTCGGTACCGTTGCGAATGCGCAACACGATCTTTCCCAGCACCGGTCGGGCGGCCAGGCGTTCGTGGGCCTTTGCTGCGTCCGATAGCTCGAAGGAGGCCGCGATCGGAATCTCGAGCTT
>DAEB01000022.1:30056-41696 GCA_002495185.1 Thermoplasmata archaeon UBA184
GCGGCGCCGGTTCGACACCGTTCGGGTACGCCACGCGACCGCCGGGTCGGAGGAGGTTGAGGAGAGGCTTCTGGGCCGGGCCGCCCGCGAGGATGAGAGCGGCGTCAAAGCCGCCCGGCGCAAAGGCGCGCGCCGCCGTCTCGACATCGCCAGTCTTTCCATCGATCGCCCCATCCGCCCCGAGGCGGCGGACGAGGGCTACGCCCGCGGGGCCCGAGGCCAAAGCGAACACGCGGGCTCCGCGAAGCTTCGCGAACTGGAGGGCCAACGTGCCGACGCTGCCGGAGGCGCCATGAATCGCCACGACCTCGCCGCGCTGGAGCGCGAGCGCGTCATCGATCCCTGGAAGCGCGGTAAGCCCGTTCACCATGGCTCCCGCATGTTCGAGGTCCACTCCGCTCGGCAAGTGGCTCACATGCTCGGCCGAGACAGCAATGTATTCCGCATAGAAGCCGCCGTTCGGGTAACTGGCCGCATAGACTCGGTCTCCGACAGCAAAACTCCGAACCATCGACCCGACCGCGGCGATCGTCCCGGAGCCGTCCGTGCCTAGCACGAGCGGGAAGACAGGGGCAAGCCCAGTCGGCGACCAGCCTCCCCGCATCTCGGCGTCCCACGGTGCGACGCCCGCAGTGTGCGTCGCAATCAACACCTCGTGTGCCGCTGGCGAGGGCACCCGGAGCGAGTGAGTCGAGAGGACGTCTGGTCCACCGAACGCATCGATTGCCGCGGCGCGCATGGTTTCGGCGATTGCCGGCGCGCTCTCAGCCGCTTTCGGTTCCCGTTCCATCGTGGGTCGGAACAGCGCTCCCCCGACTTCAACCCGCCGTTGATATCCCGATCACTCGGACCAAGTCCTGCCCTTCGCGCCACAGGCGGCCCTCCCTCGAGCGCTTCGCCCGACAGCTATACTTCCAGAACCGCGCATTCGCCCAATTGGAATGGCTGGCGTCACGTCCCTCCGCATTCGCTCGATCGTCTTCCTCGGGGTAGGGCTCGGGACGTTCCTCTTGGGGATGTGGGCCAACTTCACGACGGGGATCGTCTGCGCCTGCCCATCCGCTGGCACCGGGGCGGAGTCCTATACCCCCTGGTCGGGAGGCCTCCTGATGGCTGTTGGGTTCCTTTTGATCCTCTCCGGTATCGTTGGGCTGGTCCGAGTGTCCCGCGCCCGCGGGTCCTCCCCCTCGCCTCGCTCGTGAGCTTTCTCTACGTAATCCGTAAGGGATGATCAGACGATTACGTGACGATGACCGTGACCCCGACGATTCGGGGGCGTTGTTTCGCGATTCCCGCCGCAATCGCGTTGGGGGTGGTGCTGATTCTGGTTCTGCCGTTCACTCCCGCTGGTGCCGGCCTGATGTTCCATCAGACGTGTCAGACTGGGGCCACGATTGAAAGCGTGACGTTGTGGACCCCCTGGCTCGTGGTCGACTCTCCACTGGGGGGATCCGCAAGTGGGGTCGCGAACGTCACGAATCCCCTCGGCAACATCGTCTCGACTGGACTGTTCACAGCTTCTAACGGCGGTGCGGTTGCCGTGTTCAGCCTGAACAACTGGACGGTTCAGTCACAGTCGTCGGTTTGGGTCCTGGGACCGGGCGTCAATCAAGCGTGCTCGGGGGAGTTCCAAGTCTCCGTTGACCGCGTTCCAATCCCAAGGCCAATTAGCTCTGCGTCCGGTTTCTTGGCCAAAGTCACTCTCCTTGGACCCGGAAACGCGAGCGATGCAGCTCAATCGCCGAGGATCACATTGAACGGCTATCCTTCTGTGATCTTCGGCGAGAATTTTACGAACAACGACTACTTCGTCGACACGTGCCAAGGGTCCGGTATCACGACGAAGGTCATGGTCAGCCTAGAAGCAGTCGGCGTGCCTATCAGTATCCCTGGAACGGGGGGAGTCATCGCGCTGTTCATTCCGACCCAGGCGCATTATGTCTACGACTACCCGGGTGAGCCCGCCGGGGGAGTGTGGTATCTGGAGCTCGCTCCCTGGGGTTCGTATGCCTTCGAATGGGGGACGTGCCCAAGCTAATGCGCGGGTCCTCCCCCTCGCATCACTCCGGTCTAAGGGGTCGTGCCACGCGGGAGGGCCGCCCCGCATTTGCTACAGTGTTCCGACAGCCAGAGGTTCGTGGAATTGCATGACGGGCACATGCGATAGGCGATTTTCCGGGTCGCCCGGCCCCGCAGCGCGATCCCCACGGCCATGACGCCGACTCCTACGAACAGAAGGACAAGCGCCAGCTCCATGGCGGCGGTGATTCCGGAGTGGAGCGGGACGGTCACGATGACGAACATCAGGTATGCCCAGCTCACGAGGAGGATTCCAAGGCCAGCCAGCGTGACCACCTGGTATCGGCGGACCGATGGCGTCCACCAGAGCTTGCGGAGCTCGCGCATCTGCTCCGCTGTGAGCGGCCCGGCCATATTCGCTATTGAGGACGCGGGCACGCGTAAAATGTTCCGGTCACCGGCCCCACGCGGGTCCTCCCCCTGGCATCGTTCGCGGCTGGTTGCTCCGGCGGGGGCATTGTTACCCTTACTCCTATCAGCCTCGGACGTCGGTACAGCCTCAGTCGGAGGAGTCCGATGAACCTCGCAGGGGTGCTTGTTCGATTCGGAGCCGCTGCCACAATCGTCGGACTGTTTCTCTTCATCGCCTATCCGCCTATCGGGTTCTTCCTCCCGTTCTGCGGAACCGTCATCATGGGCTATTCTTGGAGCCTGCCCCGGATCCGGGACCACCCGCTGAGAGCGGCGACGGTCGGTGTCGCTCTCGCTATCCCCGGCACCCTCTGGGCGGTGCTCGCGGTCCAATCCGAGGTCGGGGGGTGCCCCGGTACCTACGATTGCGTCCCCGCAACTGACCTGGTCGTAGACCCGATCTTCCTTACCGGTCTTGCCGTAATCGTGTCGGGAGTCGTCCTCTTCTGGCTATCTGTGGTGCGGTGGCGGACCGCTCGTAGCGCGAGCATACCGGGACCTCGGCGCACGTCATCGTCTCGCTGAACCGGATTATGTGCATGTCGCGTGTTCCTGCCACTCGCTCCGCCCGAGTGTTTGCGAGCCCCCTGATGCCATAGGACCGCTCTCGGCCGCGGCGGGATGCTCCACGGACCACTCGGGGGTTGAGGGCCAATCCCTATGAGCACGAACGCCGCCACTGCTCAACGAGCAATGCCGCCATAGCTCAGACGGTGAGTTTACGTCAGGAGCCGGCCCCGGGAATGGCCGTTTCCGGGCAGCGGGTCGTTTCATCGTTCCGAGCACTCGCCGATCGTCTTCGCCAGTCTCCGCTCTCTCGTTCCTCCAACGAGTCGGAAAAGTAGTCTAGGCTGGACGAACCCTTTCCGGGCCCCGGGAAACCGGGGCCCCAATCTCAGCCGGCCGGCGCCCCGCACCGGTCACATCTTCCGAGCGTAATGTCGTAGATGTTGCCGCAATGCGAACACTTCATCAGTACCTTCGGCGAGGGCACATTAATCACGACTGGCCCCGTTGGGGACGGCGGGGGAGAGTTCGCCGAAACTGCAGGGGCTTGAGACCGTCGCCCCGACTCCTCAAGTTGCCCGTCAAACTGTCGCATTACGGCTTCACGCTGTTGGTTGACCTTCTCGGAACGTTCCGCCCGGGCGCGGAGCCGGGAACCCAACCAGATGAACACTCCGCCCACCACCGCACCGAGGATGAGCGCTGTAAGGTCGTGGGAGACGATTGTGATGTAGACGGCGAACAGGATGAAGAGGACCCCGAACCCGGAGACGACCCAGCTCCCCCAGTTCACCATTCGGCAAACACACGGGTTCCTTCCTGATGAAGTGTACGCTCCGGAGGTTCGAGAGGGGAGTTACTTGTTTTGAGCTGACGGAACGCCCAAGAGTCGGTCCGGGGGGTGGGTTAGGAGTTCGTCCCGGGCCCTTGCCGATCGCCTTCGCAAGTCTCCGCTCTCTCGTTCCTCCAACGAGTCGGAAAAGTAGCCTAGGCCAGACCAACCCATTCCGGGCCCCGGGGCAACCCGGGGCACCTCTCTTTCAATCAGGACAAAGGGTTTCGTGGGAAACCCACTTTTCGAATGGACCATACCCTCCATATCGTGGGAAATCGATTCCCTCTCGCGACCGTGCCACAACGAAAGTTGCCCGATGAATGGTTAGACGAAAAGCTTCGGGACCTCGTTCATCTTGGTGCGGGGCTTGAAGCACCCGGGGAGGGCACGTTCCTGGCGAAGCCATGGACCCTTCTCAAACTCACGTGCCTGCGATACTACGTCCCGGTTTATCTCAACATCTTGAGGGGACGGTTCGAAAGGCTCGCATTCGTGGATTTGTTTTCGGCCGCTGGCGCGAGCATCTACCAGCAGGAAGACCTCCGGACAGTCGTTCCAGGGAGTTCGGTGATCGCGGCCGATGGAGCGAATCATGGACTGGAGAACGCCCTTGGATTCGATGAGCTAGTGGCCATTGACCTCTCGGCAGAGAACCTCGCGGCGCTGGAGCGCAATTTACGAAAGTGGGGATTCGACCGCGATCGGAACTTGTTCCTTATCCAATCGGAGTCCGCGCGCCTCGCAAAAGTCGTGGGGAAGCATCTTTCGGAACGTCCGAGAACGCATGCGCTCGTCTTTGCAGACGCGGACGCGTTGGAGCCACCCTTCGAAGCTCTGAGGGCGATTGTGAAGGCGCACGACGCTGTTGACCTAGTGTTGCTTCACTTGGTTTCGGGGGCTGCCATGGCGAACAGCCCGGAGGCGCTCAGCCGTTTCTACGGCTGCACGACTCCGGTCAAACCCGACCGAGAGTCACTTTCGAGGTTGTATGTGCAGCAGCTGGAGCAAGCACTTAGACCTCGGGCTGACCCAGGCCGATCCACAGTGGTTGAGAAGGTGCGGATCACCGGGGGGTCCGGGATGGGGGGCTACTGTTACGACCTCGTGTTCGCGTGGCGCGAGACTATGGGTGGGACGCCCTTTGCAGCCGCGATTCGGTCCCTTCGGTCGAAGGTCGAGTCCCTAACCGGGGACGACGTCCGCCACATCATGTCCACCGTCTGTGGGTCCCAGCGAAGGCTGGACCGACGAGAGGACTAGACCCCAGTTGCCACAGGGTATTGGTCCCACGTGCGGCCGTCAAGTCGGCGACCCGCCCGGTGTTTCTGAACGCCACCCCATTGCTTGAAGAAAAATGGCACTGCATCACGTCGACACCTGTCGCGGAGCGATCGGACCCACTCCTTCTTCATCGGCCGGGCATGCGGACCGCTCTCGCCGCCGACGATGACCCAGTGGATTCCGGCCAGATTTAGTCCGTCCAACGGTCCCAACAACGGCTCTAGTGAGAGGAAACGAACCTCCGCCGGCACCCTCCGGAGTTCGTCTGCCCTCCATGCTACATCGATGCTCTCGATGCTCACGCCCTGCCAGATGTTCGACTTCCAAGGAAGCGTAGGACCCAGCTCCCCGAGCCGCCTCGCTCGCTTGGTCAGGATCTGAAATGTGTGCCACCGGGCGTCCCCCATGGTGGCGAAGACACGATGAATGAATGAGAGGGGGACCTTCTCATGATAGAGATCGCTCATCGAATTCACGAAAATGAGCCGTGGCTCCTTCCAAGTAAGAGGTAGCTCTAGACGGTCGGGCCAAAGCCTGAGGTCGAATCCTTGCTCGAATGGATGGCCGGGCACCCCCCGAAACCGTTCAGAAAACCTCTGGGCGTAGCAGTGTTTGCACCCTTGGCTTACCTTAGTACACCCAGTGACGGGATTCCACGTCGAGTTTGTCCACTCTATCGAGGAGGACGCGCTCATCGACTAACACTTGAATCGTGATGTCCAATAAACACTCCCTTCGAGACCTAACTCGCCCTTCGACCGGGGCTGTTCGCTTATCTTGACTCCCTCTCGTGCCTCGCCCGTCCCTCCTCTCGCGAGCGACGTGCGCTTCAGAGCATCGCTGAGCTTGCGACTCTAGGGAAGGGCGCCGGCCGACTTGTAATCTGCGACTTCGCAGGACGAACCGAAGTCGGTACAGAGCAGGTGGGTGCGACATCGGTTCATTATGTGTCTCAGACGATACGCGTAAATACGCATCACCGCGCTACATCGATGTCGATGAGCGCTCACTCGAGCGTGAGACGTAAGGATGTCGCGATCGCGACGGCGGCAACCCTGATCGTAGCAGCTACAGCACTCGTCGGGCTTGTCGTGATTCCAGACTTGCATTCGCCGCATCCTTCTCCTCAGGCTAACGAAGAGAGAGCCGGACCTTCCGCTCTCATGGAACCGAGACCCGTATCGCAACCGTTTGCCGTGCCACCGTGGGGCTTTCCTGCTCCTCGGACTTTGTGGCCGGGCCCGTTACTCCTTCCCTCGAGCGCGCCCGAGAGGTCCCCTCATCCATCCGTTCCCGGAGTATCCCCGGTTGAAACTTCCTACTCAGGTCACTATTGGGATGGCGCAGTTTACACCGGCTCGAGCCAGGCGAGCACCAACCTCAGCGTCGAGCTTGCCGTTCCGGATGACATTCCTCAGACTGACGTGTACTTCGCTTTGCTATCGGTCTGGGACAACGCTGGGTCGTACGATCAGATCGGACTGTCGAACTACTACGGTAGCTGGGGAGTGGGGTACTCGACAAGCACCTTCTGCGCGGCGAACTATCACACGGACGACTTCGCATTCGCGCTTACGCGCGGGCAGTCTTACTCGTTCAGCATGGCCATCGACGCCGGCGTCGTCACCTTCACCGCTTCGAACGGATCGACCGAGCACGTCGTGTGGTCCACTTCGGCTACGACCGGTGGAACGGACTTTATCGTAGGGGGTGCGTTCGCTTGCAACTCGTACGTCAGCTACGACTACACGGATTACGAGGAAGTGTACCAGACCACAGGACCGGTCCCCCCCTATGACTTCTTCTTTCTGAACAACTCCGTTAACGGTAGTCTCGAGGCGAGTTGGGGGACGTTCTCGTCTGGCGCTCCGGGAGCGATTGTAATAGCTCACAGTGGGGCGAACGTCACAATCGAAAACGAACCGTACTACGTGGAATTCGGGCCGGGCGAGGCCAATAGCCTGGCCGTCGAAGATTCGACCCTCTCGAGGACCTACAGTTCGGTGCTCTCGATAATAGACCTCGGTTCGGCGGTGCGAGTTTCGTTGGCCAGTAAGGAGTACCAAGCTGTGGGCGTTCCCGGTTTGCAGACGCTCCTTCCTGTGGCCTGGAATGTGTCTTTCGCGAGGGCAGTCGGGAACCCAACTTTTTCGACAGAAGTCTCGCTTTCCTTCCCATCGAGCACTCAGGCCGGGACCTACTTCGTGATTCTGAACGTCTCAAACGCAGGTGGTTCCTACAGCCGGGTTAGTTTGACCGTCGCGGTCCTGCCGCAGCTCAGCGCCTCCCTCAATGGGAACCCAGCTTCCGGCGCAATCGACCTAGGCCAGTCGGTGACATTCGCTGCGAACCTTTCAGGCGGTGAGCCCCCGTACGAGTTCGAATGGGTCTCGCTACCACCGGGGTGTGTTCCGGGGACGAGCCCGCGGGTACTTTGCTCGCCGACCTCGAACGGTGCCTATCTTGTCGAGATCTTCGTAGGAGATGACCTCGGATACACCGCCTCCACAGCAATCCTCTACTCGATCCAGTCAGACCCATCGGTCAGCGTGATTCCACCGGGAGGGCAACTGCTCGCGCAGCAGTCTCTCACGCTCTACGCTGAAGCGATTGGTGGCTCAGGGAGGTTCACCTTCGTCTGGAATGGTCTCCCGTCAGGTTGCTCAAGCGTCGACTCAAGCAGTCTCACCTGCAGTCCCCAGCAGCCAGGAACCTACAATGTCGGGGTGAGTGTTCGCGACACGAACGGGGAACAGGCAGCGGGAAACCTGTCCGTAACGATCGCGGCCAGCTTCCTGGGTCTTCCGGCTCTTGACGGATACCTCCTGTTCATTGGCCTTCCAGTCTTGCTCGTGGTAGCAATTGTGGCGATCCTCATCGTGTCTCGGAGAAGTGGTAAACGGGATGACCGCGGATTTGGCCCCGCAGAGGGCGAGACCGAGCTCCTCGCGCCCAATCCGGGGAGTACTGGTCAAACCCCATGGGCTTTGACGGCAAACCGAGGCGCTGGTTCCCCCGGTCCAGGGATTGCCGAGGGAATAGTTCCACCAGTTCAGTTCGAGGGGTCTTCTTCGCCCGACTCGGGTTTGGACCCGGGTTCCGTCGCTTCGAGCACTCCGCTTATCAACCCGCCTGACACTGTCTGCTGGAACTGTCAATCCGAAAACCCGCCGGGCAGCAGATACTGCGCGCGATGCGCGGTCCCTCTCGAGCCTCCTCCCCCGCCATAGTCGAGACGCGCACTTGGCGACCCTTTGTATCGCCGCGGCCGAGGCGTGTCGACACGACTGTGCGTTGACGGGCCTTTACTCTCTCGAAAGCCGGAGGCCGGCGTTTCCATTGCAAGCACCTCTAAATAGGGCGTGACGAGCATCTCCTCCTCGATCAGCTTTGTCCGCCCGTACCGTCGGGGCCGGAGTTCTCGCACTGATTGCTAGCCTACTTCTCATCGTGTGTATCTTCCTCAGCTGGTACACCGTTTCTGCAACTACATCGAGCGGTTCCCAGACATATTCGCTGGACCTCTACCCCGATCAACAGGTCACCGTCAGTGGGACCTCTGGAACCACGACCGCGACAGTCTCCGGGTCCTATTCCGATGCGCGGCTGAACAATACTGGTAACCTCTACACCATTGTGGAAATCCTCCTGATTCTCGGCGCGATACTGGGAATCGCAGGCGGCGGCCTTCTGATCGCGGCCGGCACTCGAGTCAACGCGAGCACAGCCCTGGCCACGGCTCTCATTATATTCGGCGTGGCGATGGCCATCGCTGGCCCAATCGCAGTGTTTGTTCACCAGCCGTCCGCGCTTGCGGCGGACGCCTACAACGCGGGGTCGACGAACACGAGTGGCCCTGGCCCGACCTCATCGTTCTACGGGACCCTCACGGTCAACGGGGAGACCGGGACGTGGGGGCCGGCGCTCGGCTGGTATCTTTCTATCGCGATAGCCGTGTTACTCATCATCAGTGTGGCCATAGTCCCCAGCGCAAGCCGCGAGACAGCTCCGAGGCCCGCGGGGCCGGCGATGGCGGGCGCTGCCGCCGGCGCCTACGTCGGATATCCCGCCCAGTACGCGACCCCTCCGCCACCAGCGCAGCCAGGCTGCTCGCAATACCCTGCGGCCGTTCCGACTTCTCAGCCAGTGTACCCTCAGCCTCCGAATCAGGTCTCCGCGCCGCCGCCTCCCCCTTCGTCGCCCCCACCGCCTCCGCAGCCAGCGGCTCCCGACGAGCGATACTGTCCGGCGTGCGGCACGGGCAACCTTCGCTCCAGCTTATACTGCGAGAAGTGCGGGAGACCGCTGCCTCCGCCTCGGTAGCCGAGAAACAGATCTGCCGTTTTGGTCAGTCTACTCGCCCGTCCCTCCTCTCGCGAGGAACTCAACCGTTGGCTCGTTCGCACTCTGGTACCTTTCGGTTCCCCGAGCGGTAAGACCACGTAGGTCACACAATCACCGAAGGATTCATCGGGGTGACTTCCTTCCCAACGCGACTTGCCCGAGGATGCGGCCAGGACGGTGGAACACGACGGCTTCGTCGTTGTGCTCGACGCCCTCGGGATGAGAGGTATTTGGGCCAAGGAGGATCCGCGAGAGATCGTCCGAAGGTGGACCGAGTTCTACGACTTAGTGGCGACGCACGGCTTTTACGATGACCTGTACGAAAAAGTCATCCCAGCAGCGACCGGGAGGCCGGGCCCAGGGTACGAGACTCGCTACCTATCATTCGCCGACTCATTCGGAGTTCTGCTAGATACGAGGGGGCACTCCGCGGAAAACTTCCTCCGCATTACAAACAACCTTGCTTCGATCTACTCCGTAGCAATCGACCGGGGTTTCCTGCTCCGTGGCGCGATTGCCGCAGGGAAGTTCTATTCGCGGGAGCAGAGCCCGTTCTACATCGGGCCTGCTGCCGATGACGCGGGGTACTGGTACGACAAGGCGAACTGGGCCGGGGTTATCTTAACCCCGCAAACCGGTGAGTTGCTAGAGGCCGTCATCCAAGAGGACCGCCTCCAACGGGCGAATCTCTGTCGGTGGCCGGTCCCGCTCAAGTGCGAAGGACCGCCGAAGCTCTGGGCCTTGGACTGGCCCCGGCCCGATGACCGGAGAGCAGTCCTTGTCGATTTCTTCGCCCGGAATCCGACCGATTCCCGTGTAATCGTGAAGCGAGATGCGACGCTGCGATTCTATGACGTCCGAGCTGACCTCCGGATGAAGCCCTTCCGGGAAGCGAAAGCGAAATGGGAGGCAAATCACCCGGGGAAGAAGGCGTACGAGGGGGTGGATGACCGCTTTTGGGTGGTGGCACCTCCCCCAGTTCCGCCTCCCAACGAGGACGAGTCCGAATCCTAGCAAAGGACTCCCGATCCGCCTACCGCGAGTCAACCGCCGCAGGAATGCCGTCGCGCCCCGCTCGTTCCTCCCCTCGCGAGGAACGAGCGATGGCGCAATCCATCCAGAGTCCCGCGAGAGAGACACAAACGCCGAACGAACCCGCAGCCGCGGTTTCACGCCTGCGAACCGTCACAGGCAACCGCTTCCCGCGGAAGTGCGCCTGCGGTTGCGGCTTCCAGATCCCACGCGACCCCGAGGTCCGCTACGTCGTGAACTTCGGCGGGCCTCGACCGTACCCCGCCTACCTCCGCGAGCACTCGCCTGACTACGGGACCTACCACGGCAAGCCGCAGGCGCGGGAGGACCCGCGAACGCTCCCCGTGTTCGTCCCCGCGAGCGAGCTTCCGCGACCGCCCTCGCCGACCAGGCCGCCTGCGGCTCCGCGACCCGCGATCGAGGTTGCGCAAGCTCATGAGGACGCCGAGGCGACCGCGAGCCCCGAGGCGGGCCGCGCTTGGGCGAGCGGCCAGCTCGTCTTCAACGCGGGTAGGTTTGAGAGTGCACGGAGCGGCTTTGCGGACTACGCGCGGGACGGGGAGAGCGCGAAGGAACTGCGCGCCCGGGTGAACGGCACGATTCTCGAAGACCTAGAGGCGAAGGTCCTAGCGCTCCGAGCATTGCACGCTAAGTTGCGCGAGGCGGAGGGAGGGCCATCGTTCGGGGATGTCGTGGCCCGGTCCCGGCCCACACCATAGTCCGCTTGTGCTATGTCACTGGGGAAAATAGAAATCGCGACCTATTGGCCCAACAATTTCTTGACCTGTTCAAACGAAATCACCGGTTCAGCGCTTAGGACGTGGACTCCATGCTCCCGATACTTTGCGGCAAGCTGAAGCAGCTCTAGTTCGCTGCTGACGTCGACGACGGCGTACCCTCGCCCACCCCCTGCAAAGAGCCCATACTGCGTCATCTTCCCGTTCTTCATGTCCTCCTCAACCAGTTGGGGAGCAGGCTTCCCCTCCCAGTGGTCCCATAGGATGTGATACAGGGTCATGCTCGACATCAGCTCCCGGAAGCGACTCCTGCCTAGTGAAGGAATCGTCCTACATTAATCCCGCAAGGCGGGAATCGCTGGAATCAGCGACTCCAGATCGTTCCGGGCTTGGGCGAGCGGCCAGCTCGTGTTC
>DAEB01000045.1:0-1830 GCA_002495185.1 Thermoplasmata archaeon UBA184
ATCGAGCGCCACCTCGATGGAGTAGCGGATGTTCGTTCCTCCGTGGGCCCGCATCGCGCCCGACGGAGGCTTGGTGGTGTAGACGCGGCGACCTCGGTAGCGGAAGTTGGGCACGCGATACGGTCCCATCGCAAGGACTCCGTTGTAGTACGTCGTGACCGTCCCGAACGAGCTCCAGGCTCCGCCGTCGATGAGCGCGTCAATATCGTAGGCCAGGATCTGGCCCGATGCGTCGAGAGCGATCCGGACGTCGTTCTGGGTCGGGTGGCGGCCGTGATTCGTGTAGAAGACGTCCTCCCGGTCGAAGAGGATCTTCACGGGACGGCCGGTCTCGATCGACAGCGCCGCGCAGACGATCTCGTGCGGGAGGGGGTCGGACTTCCCTCCGAAGCCGCCACCGACCTCCGGCTTGATGACGCGGATCCGGTGCATCGGGATCCCGAGCACTTCGCTGAGCGTCCGGTGGAGGTAGTGGGGGACCTGGGTCGCGCTCCACACCGTGAGACGGCCGTCGGGAGTCGCCTCCGCGATGGTCGCCATCGGTTCTGTGAACGCGTGGGTGACCCCGGCGAAATTCCCCCGGACCCGGGCGGAGTGTGCCGCCCGGGCGAACGCGGCATCGACGTTCCCGAAATGTTGCACGACTTCTTTCTGGATGTTCGAACCGAGAAGTCCGCGGGAGTGGATCGGCTCGGCCACCGGTCCCGTCCCGGTCCTCGGGTCGGAGTACTCGGGGAGCGGCTCGACCTCGGCCCGGACGAGCGAGAGGGCGCGCTCGGCCGTCCGTTCGTCCACCGCGGCGACGGCCGCGATGATGTCCCCGAGGTATCGCGCCTTACCGACGGCGATCGCGGTCTCGTCGTGCGTGATCGGAAGGACCCCGAAGGGCGTCGGATACTTCTCGCCGGTCAGCACGGCAAAGACTCCGGGAAGAGCTCGCGCGGCGCTCGTGTCAATCGACGTGAGGCGCGCATGGGGCCACGGGCTCCGCAGGAGGCCGCCCACGAGCATCCCGGGCCGACGGATGTCGTCGGTGTACTCCGCTCGGCCCGTGACCTTGAGCGGACCTTCGACGTACGGGATTCGGCCGCCCAGGATCCGATAGGCGCTCGGGGAGGACGACGTCATGGAGCCCCCTCCCGGCCGACGGCCTCGATCGCTTCCACGATCTTCCGGTATCCCGTACACCGGCAGAGGTTGCCCGAGATCGCGCGTTCGATCTCCTCGCGGCTCGGCTGTCGAACGTCCCGCAGGAGAGCGGTCGCGGTCATCACGAATCCCGGGGTGCAGAACCCGCACTGGGTCGCCCCGTGCTCGACGAAGGCACGCTGCACGGGAGATAGGCCGTTCGAGGGCGTCACCCCCTCGATCGTCGTCACCTCGTGGCCCCCGGCCAGGCGGGCGAGGGTGAGACAGCTGAGCGTCGGCCGGCCGTCGAGTAGCACGGTGCAGCACCCGCAGGTCCCGAGGTCGCACCCCCGCTTCGTCCCGGTCAACCCAAGGTCGTCCCGGAGGAGGTCGAGGAGGATCCGCTCGGGTTCGCATGCCGTCTCGGCCGGATGCCCGTTGAGGCGGAACCTAAGGAGTTCGGGGGACGACATCCTCGTTCGTGCGCACCGCCACGACATCACGCGTCGGGGTACCTAAGGACGACGGATGCGCTTCCTGGACGATTTCGGCGACGATGCTGACCGCGATCTCGGCGGGCGTCTCGGCCCCGATCTCGATCCCGACCGGCGACCGGACCCGCGCGAGCGCCTCGCGGGAGACGCCGCGCTCGCGCAGCTTCGCGAACAGGTGCTCGCGCTTCGACGCGCTCGCGATGAGGCC
>DAEB01000045.1:1836-7445 GCA_002495185.1 Thermoplasmata archaeon UBA184
TCAAAGAGCCGCTCGGGCGCCACCACCTCGCGACGCTCGGCGGCCGGAAACCGCTCGACCCCCACCCACTCGGGTCGGTCGTCCGCGACGCTGAAGTCGTACTCGAGCGTGGGGAGGATCTCCGCCAGGGCGTGGGCGACGTGACCCCCGCCCCAGAGGAGAAGGTTCGGGCGCGCTCCGACGTATTCGAGGGCGATCTCCACCGACCCGCCGCAGAGGCTCGGTAGCCCCCCCGGCTTCCATGCCTGGAGGTCGAAGTGCCGGAGGTCGCCTTCCTTCCTCTCGAAGACGACGCGGGCGAGGCGCTTCACTTCTTCCTCGAGCTGCGCCCCCCCGACGGTCCCCATCGTGGAGCCGTCGGCCCGGACGATCATCGAAGCACCGGGCTTTCCGGGAACGGAGCCGACCGCCTTCACCACCGTGGCCCGGACGAACGCCTCGTGCCGGTCGAGGAGCCGCAACGACTCGCGCGTGAGGGTGCGGTCCACGGCCTAAAGCTCCGTGGACCGGGATTGCCACTCGTCCGCCGCGCGACGGTAGTCCTCGGGGGTCTCAATCTTTCGAACGACCCCCGGATCGTCCACGGGGACGCGGACGACCTGAACACCAAATTCCGGGAGGAGCGACCGAAGCGGAGCGTCGCTCCGGAGGTCGAGGACGTCCGACCGGACGCTGAACCGCCAGAGGACGGGATGGCCTCCCTGGCCTTCGAACGTCGGGATGAACCAGACCGCGAGAGCGTCGCTCTCACGGGCGCGGTCCAGAGCCTCGAGGGTCGCGACGGTGACGAACGGATGGTCGACCGGCCAGAAGAGGATGTCCCGGCCGGGAGGGATCGCCTCGATGCCGGAACGGACCGATGCCGTTCGACCCTCCCGCCAGTTCTCCGAGTCGACCACGAGGACCCCGAGGCCCCGAAGCTCGTGGGCGATCGGGGTCCGGTGCGGCCCCACCACGACCACCACCGGCTCGAGACCTCGCTCGATGCAGATCTCGGCCATTCGCCGGACCGCGGGGACGCCGCCGACGGGGACGAGGGCCTTCGGCTGACCTCCGAACCGGCTCGATTCGCCACCGCTCAGGAGAAGCGCTGCCGTCGCCATCGAGGGATCGCTCGGCCTCCTCGGTTCGAGTCACGGCGAGCCGGTTAGTTAAGCCCGCCGACCGCGACGGGGCTTTCGCGGAGGAGACTCCCCTGCGCCCGTCCGTGGAATCGCGTCCCGGGCCCGCGCCGACAGAACGCGTGGGCCCGTTTCCTCTCTCTTTAAATACCTCGAGACGGTGGCCGCGCCACCTCATGACCCATCCTAACGACGTTCCTCCGTCGGCCCTGCTTCCGAAGCTCGCCACGGAGCTGCGGTCGCGCAAGGCGGTCGCCCCGCCTCCCTGGGCGACGTTCGCGAAGACCGGAGTGCACAAGCAGCGCGCCCCGACGCAGGTCGACTGGTGGTACCTCCGCAGCGCCTCGGTGCTCCGGAAGATCTACCTCAAGGGTAACGTCGGGATCGAGCGGCTCAGCGCGGAATACGGAGGCCGCCGGGACCGGGGGAGCGCTCCCTACCATGCCCGGGCCGGCTCGCGGTCGATCCTGCGAGAGATCGTCCATCAGCTCGAACAGGCCGGCCTCGTCCAACCGTACAAGACGAAGGGCCGTCGAGTGAGCGCGCAGGGTCAGAAGCTCCTCGATGGCCTCTCGCGCGACATCCTGAAGGGGATGGCGTCCGAACGGCCCGAACTCGCCAAGTATCTCTAGGGTCTCTTCGAGGGCCAGGAGCGCAGCGATGGCGACCGGGGACGATTCGGAGCTGGCCGAGCTCCGGCGGCGACGCCTTCGCCAACTCCAGGACATGCAGGCATCCGAGGCGGCAAACGCCCAGATGTACGCCGCCCAGGAAGCCGAGATGGCCCGCCGCGACCAGGAACGGTCCGAGATCCTCCGCCGCATCCTGACCCCCGAGGCCCGGGAACGCCTCGCGCGCATCCGGCTCGCGAAGCCCGACGTCGCCGGTGCGGTCGAGCAGCAACTGATCGCGCTCGCGGCCAGCGGCCGGATCCAGCGGGCCATCGACGACGTCACCCTGAAGGCTCTCCTGGAACGGATCGCTCCCGAGAAGCGAGAAATCCGGATCACGAGACGGTGAAAGGAGCAACGAACGATGGCAAATCGCAGAAAGAGCCTGGCGCGCAAGACCCGCTTGTTCCGGGTGGTCAAGGGAAACCGCCGTGTCCCGGCCTGGGTGCTCCAGCGCACCAGCCGCCGGTTCACGCGCCATCCGAAGCGTCACACGTGGAAGCGAGGGCACCTCCACAAGTGAGGGGGTCAAGGTAGGTTCCGATGCCCGCGAAGACCACCCCTACACGCCACACCGAGGAGCTGGAACGGGAGTACGTCATCCCGCTGCGGCCGAGCCAGTATCAGCCCTCCCGCCGGCGGCGAGCGGGCCACGCGCTCGAGACCGTCCGTCGCTTCGTCATCCGTCACATGCACGGCAAGCCAGAGGACGTCTGGATTGACCCCCGGTTGAACGAGCACATCTGGGAGCGCGGGATCCAGCACATCCCGCGCCGCGTCCGCGTGAAAGCGATCCGATTCGAGGACGGCCTCATCGAGGTCGACCTCCTCGAGACCGAGTAGGCGCGGCCGGGGGGTCCGCTCAGGTGCCGGTCGGTCGGACCCTCATCGGCGGTAGCCCCTACCTCGGAGTGTACCTCCGGGTCGGGGATGGGTTCGCGATCGTTCCGGACAGCATGGCGCGCTCGGTCGAGCGCGAGCTCGTCCACGTCCTGGAGGTGAACGTCGTCCGCACGTCCGTGCTCGACTGCGAGGTCGTCGGGGCGCTGCTCGCCGCGACCTCCCGCGGGATCGTCGTCGGAGGCGAGGTCGACCCGGGAGAACGGAGGGTCCTCGAGAAGGTCGCCCCCCTCACGGTCGTCCCGCACCGGCAGAACGCGATGGGGAACAACATCCTCGCGAACGACACGGCGGCGCTCGTCCACCCCGAGTTCTCGGACGAGGCTCTCGAGTCGATTGCGTTCGCGCTGGGGGTCCGGGCCGAGCGCGGCACGATCGCCGGTCTCGGCACCGTCGGGATGGCGGGAGTCGCGACGAATCGCGGCGTCATCGTCCACCCCCGCGCGACCGAGAAGGAGGCGCACCATGTGAGTGAACTGTTCGGCGTACCGGTTCACCGCTCGACCGCGAACTTCGGCGTCCCGATCGTCGGGGCCTGCGTGGTCGCGAACTCCCACGGCGTCCTAGTGGGACGGCCGACAACCCCGGTCGAGGTCGTCCACATCCAAGAAGGGCTTCGCGTTTTCGACTGACGGCGCCCGTCGTTTCGGGAGGGCCGTCCTACGTCCCGCGCTTTCGCTTGACGTATCGCGTCGCGTAGCCGGCGATCCGGTTCGCGAGCTTCTTGTGGCTCGCCTGGAGATGCCCCTCGACCGTCACGCCGAGGTCGGTGAGCTCGAGAACCTTCTGCTTGTTCCGACTGAAATCCCCGGTGAAATCGTCCGGGTAATGGCGGATCAGCTCGATCGCAACCCGCTTGATGTACGTCTGGCGAATGTTGCCCATGCGGGCGGGGCCGACTCGAGTCGTGGTTATAACCCTAACCGAAGGAGGCCCCGGGGAGCCGGGCCGCCGAGAGGGGGACGGTCTCTCCGGCGATATGCACAAATACCCTGGCCGAGGTATTTTCTTGCGTGCCTCATCGAGAAGCCATCCGGGGGGGCTTCCAGGCCGGGGACTGAACGACCCCTCGTCGCCCCCGACCACATGACCTAAACGTATGCCGAGCGACCCGGACGACTCTCAGATTTCCCCCCCGCGGGAACGCAACGTCCTCCTCCTCGACCTGTCGAAGAGCATGTACGCGCCGCTGCCGGACCCTCAGGGGCAGGGACCCGAGCGGCAGAAGATCGAGGTCGCCCGGACCGCCGTGTTCCGGATCCTCCAGGACGCCGCGGCGACCGGCACGCTCTTCGGGCTCGTCACGTTCACCGAGACCGTCCGCGTCCCAGTGCCTCTTGGCGAGATCCACCGAGAGAACCTTCCGTACATCGAGAACCTGATCTCGCTCCTCACTCCGAGCGGCCGTTCTGCGATCTGGGACGCCCTCGGAGTCGGTGCCGACCTTCTTCGGATGGGGACCCAGGGGGTCCAGGGAAACCTCGTCCTCGTGACCGACGGCTGGGACAACGCGTCGACCCGGTTCGAGGTCCGAAGTGAGCCGGTCGGGAAACCACCCGGCGGGAAGGTCGACCTCGTGCCCTACATGCTGCCCGCCCACTCCCGACTCACGCTCCGCATCATCGGCATCGGGAGCGGGGACGAACGCGACAAGGGAGTCGACACGAACCGGATGAATCAGTTCGTGGGGCAGCTCGGTCAGCGGGCGCAGGAGCTCGGACTCCCGCCGGCCTTCAGCTTTCAGCTCGTGACCACGGGCTCCCAGCTGTTCGCGCAGATGGTGAACGCCTTCGTCGACGTCGGTTACGAGGACGACCGGCCGATCGAGGAACTGCATCCGGAGGAGCTCGCCCGCCACGCCGCGAACGCGGCGCGAGCGCTGAAGGAGCCGCAGCAGCACGCGACCGTGTCGCGCATCCGCGGCGCCGCGGGTCCGGCCAGTTCTCCCGAGTCGACCTACTCCGAGGCCCCCGACCTCGAGGTCGAGTTCCTCACGAGCGGTCCGGGAGGCCCCCCCGCGTACCTCAAAGAACGGTATGGCCCGCTCGGCGAGGTCGTTTCAGCGTACCTCGCTGGGGACCTCGACCGCGCGCTCCAGCTGGTCCAGAGGAGCCAGGGATTCCTACCCGCCGTCACCCGGCTCTACTGGGAGGCCCGAATCCAGTTCGCGCGACGCGCGGTCGTGGAGGCCGCGAGGGCGCTTCTCCAAGCCTGGGCGGAAGCGGAGAAGCTCCCGCCCACCGCACAGGCCCCGGTGCTCCGCCGCCTCGCCGTCCTCCAGGCGCGGATGCAGAACGACAAGGAGACGGAAACGCTCGTGCGGTTCATCGACGAGACCGAGCACCATCTCACGAACCGGGACCCGAAGACGCGCGAGCGGCTGATGGACCTGTTCGCGAAGCTGATGGAGCTGCGCGGCACGTACCAGCTCACCCGCCTCGCCGGCAGTGGGGACGTCCAGGACGCGGCCGTGAAGCACGAAGCGGCGGTCGAGGAGGTCTTTGGCCTCCTCCAGGACGCGCGGCTCGACTTGTCCGCCGAGGGCCCGACCGTAGAGGGCGCGTTGGACTTCATTGAAATATGCTTGGCGGAGATGCGGTAGGGTAGAGGTCGATGGCCGAGGTCAAGTCCACCACCCGTCGTCGGACGACCGGCAAGCGGGAACCGAAGTCGGTCGACGCGACGCGCATCGCGGTCGTCGGGATCCCCGCGTCCGGGAAGACGACGTACTTNNCGGCGACCTCGAGAACGACGTCGCTCTCGAGGAGACGACCTACGAGACCACGGACCCGACCGACCCCGAGGGGAGCCTCGAGACGACCACCCGCTACTACGTCAACCGACCGATGGAGGACAAGCGCAAGCTTTGGGTCGAGCTGAGCGCCGGTCGGGAGGAGCAGGGGATCCTCACGAAGTA
>DAEB01000045.1:7496-7645 GCA_002495185.1 Thermoplasmata archaeon UBA184
ACCTACGACCGGATGTGGCTCGACTCGACCGACGCGGAGGTCTCGGAAAAGACGTGCCGCGTCATCCCGCACTTCGACTCGTGGCGGCCGGACCGGCGCGACCTGTGGAAGCGCGGCCTCACGCTGCTGGGGCGGTTCGTCTGCGAGGC
>DAEB01000045.1:7669-8226 GCA_002495185.1 Thermoplasmata archaeon UBA184
TCGAAGGCCGACAAGCTGAAGGAGTTCTACAGCGAGGTCGAGCAGTCGGTGCGGGAGCGCACGTACCGCAGCACCTTCGACACGGTCGACTTCCTGCTCCGCCGGGACGGCGCGGGCATGGGGACGATCCTGGTGGCCCAGGAGGGTCGCGGGATCTCGACCCGGGAGGACGTCTTCATGATCTCGAGCGCCGTCTCGACCGGGGAGGGCCATCCGCTCTTCATCGGGGAGACCGGGGACGAAGCCCCGAACTCGGGGACCGTCACGATGGGGGTTCCCGTGATGGTCAACACGACGCTGCCGCTCGCCCGGGCGTGCGAGCGGGTCCTCGAGAGGCGGTCGACGAAGGNNGTCTGGTGCCGCCAGGTGGACAACGAGGCGGAGAGCCCCGGCTACACCACCATCCCCGAGGAGTTCCCGGGCCGGCGCGAGACCCTCGAAGCGATCCGAATCGTCGGCAACCTCACGATCAACATCGCGGACACGCACGACTACTGGGACCCGGACCCGGCGCAGCCCCTGTCGTTCTACCCGAACATCTTCCTCTACCCGGCCGC
>DAEB01000045.1:8258-15277 GCA_002495185.1 Thermoplasmata archaeon UBA184
GGCCAGTTCGGGGCGGACATCCTGCGGGCGCACGCGACCATGAGCGGCCGCGGCGACGGAGGAAAGCCCCCCGTCGAGCCCGAGCCGCTCGTCTACCAGACCGTCGGAGAGGGGTTCCTCTTCCATCGCGGCACGACCGACCCGGTCGTGGTGGTGGCCGCGGATCAATGGGAACCCGCGTGCCAGGCGGTCCTCCAGCTCATCCGCGTCATGCCGACCTCGCTCGTCGCGCTCGGCGCCTTCCTCGTCTTCCCGTACTTCCTCCCCGANNGCGAAGGTGAACCTGCACGAGTTCACCGAGCAGTTCCCGCTCGCGCTCGCCGTCATGCGCGTCCCCCGGGCCGAGGCGCAGGGGGACCGCCACGCCAAGCGCCTCCAGAGCTGGGAGTCCGCCCCGGTCACGCTGCGCGACCTCACCCGCCCGAGCCGCGGACGCGAGGCCCTTCCGCTCGTCCTCCAGTACGTCCGCGAGCATCAGGACGAGAAGATCCTCGAGGTCACTCGACGGGTCGACCTGGTCGAGGCGCCTCGCCTGATGGCGCACCTGCGCGACACCGAGCGCCAAGGCGGCCGCGACCGCCGGAAGGAGATGTGGCGGATCGGAACGGCGATGGAGACGGCCGCCCTTCTTCTCACGCGCCCCAAGGGACGAGGGGCTCCGCTCACGGGCGAGGCCGCGAAGCGCGCGAACGAGTACCTCCAGGCAAAGCCCGGAGAGACGATCCTGGTGCCGCCCGAGCCGGTCCCCCCGATCGCGTCGTCGCCGGCGTCGCCGTCCGGCGTGATGTCGAGCCATCATCCTCCCTGGCTCTCGAAACCTCCGGAGGTCGAGGTCCCCTCCTCGGGAACTCCCGGCGTCCCCGTCTCGACCAGTGACGACCCATCGGTACTTCCCCCTCCGCCCCCGACTTCCTCTCCGCCCTCGGCGGCCTCGTCCGCTCCGTCGAACCCGGACCTCGAGGCGACGCTGCGAGGGGAGATCGACCGACGATTCTCGGAGATCGCGAAGGGTCGGTCCTCGGGGGTCGATGCGAGCGAGTTCAACGCCCGGCTCGCGAGCGCCACGCGCGAGATGGAAGCGAAGTGGACGGCGACCCTCGAGACACGACTTCGCGAGTCCATGGAATCGGCCGCTCGCGCGGACGCCGCGCTGAAGGCCGACCTTGCCTCCCGTCTCGCGGCGGTCGAAGCGCGGCCGGTCGTGAGCCCATCGGACGTCGCGACCGAAGCCGAGCAGAAGGTCATGAGCGCCAACGACGCGAAGTTCCAGGCGCTCGCTCAGAAGGCCGAGGAGTCTTCCCGGGCGGTCGGAGAGATGTGGGCGAGCCGTCTGCGGGACGAGCTCCGCCAATCGGTCGAGGACCTCCGGGCCCAGGCGACGCACGACGAGGAGGAGATGCGGGCTGCCCTGGTCGCCCAGATCGACCTCGAGCTTCGCGAAGCGCAGGAGCAGGGAACGGTCCTTCGCGAGGAGATCGAGGGCCGGGTCCGCGACGTCCTGAAGGACCGGCTCGCCGATGCCGAACAACGTCGAGCGAAGGAGGTCCGCGACCTCGAACAGAGGCTCGGGCTCCTGGTCGACGGGCGGACCAAGGACGTCGAGACGCGGCTCGCGGCGGCCAATTCCGACCTTCGCGAGAAGATCGCCGCGGCCCAGGAGGACCGGGTCGCTCAGGCCGAGAAGCGCTGGTCGTTGAACGGGGAGGCCCGGCTGGCCGAGAGCTCGGAGGCCCAGACCCAGGCGCTCGCCGGCCTCCAGGTCCGTCTGCAATCCTACTTCGAGCAGAAGCTCCGCGAGAACCAAGAGCGCGAGCGCGAGAAGTACGTCGAGCTCCTCGCCCGCCTCAAATCGGACGTTGACCAATCGCTCGCGAAGACGATCGACTCGAGCAAGTTCGACGTCGTCATCCGGGACCGCGTCGCGCGCGCCCTCGAGGCCGGACGCGCCGACCAGGAGAAGGCGATCCGCGCCTCGGTCGGAGACCTCCAGGTGAAGCTCGCCTCCCAGCAGGAGGAGGGCGTCGTCCGGCTCGAGCGGCTCGAGTCGAAGATCCAGGCCCGCGAGACCGACCTCCTCCGGATCGAGCAGACGCTCCGCCACGAAGTGGACGACCTCGACCGCCGCATCCAGGTGGTCGCGGACCGAGCGCTCCCGCTGATCCGTCGCACGTGGCTGCGGGTCTCCGAGCTCGAAAAGGAGGGTCCGGGCGCCACGGAGACGGAGGCCCGGATGAAGGAGCTTCGCCGGGAGATCGCGCGCGAGCTGCGTCGCCTCGAGGGCGAGCTCCTCGAACAGACCGGTGACCTCCGCGACCGCCTCGAATCGACCCTCGCGAGCCAGGGGCGGATCTGGCTCAACCTCCTGAAGCAGCTCCAGAGCGCGAGCGAGGGGCTCGCCCGCGCGGACGCGACCGCGCCCCGGCGCATGCATTCCCGCCCGGCGGAGGACGGGGAGATGGGGCTCGACGAACTCCTCGATGAGAGCCTCCGCGACTCGGCCGGCTACCCGTCGTTCGCGAACGACCCGCCGAACCCCCTCGACCCCCGGTCGAGCGAACCGGCGCCCGACGGCGACGCCCGCCGGCGGTCGCGCCGTGCGGTCGCGGGCGGGGACGGCACCTCGACCGGCCGGTCGTCCATCGACCGGTGAGCCCGTCCGCGGCGCGCGTCGCCTACCCGAAACGGCCGTTGACGTAGTTCTCGGTGAGCTTCTCGGTCGGGTGGTGGAAGACCTGGTCGGTCGACCCGACCTCGACCAGCTTACCGAGGTAGAGGAACGCGGTTCGGTCCGAGACACGGAGCGCCTGTGCTAGGTTGTGCGTGACCACGACCACGGCGTAGTCGGAGCGGAGCTTCGCGATCAGGTTCTCGATCTTCGCGGTCGCGATCGGGTCGAGCGCCGAACACGGCTCGTCGAGCAGGAGGACCTCGGGTCGAACGGCGAGCGCGCGCGCGATGCAGAGCCTCTGTTGCTGCCCGCCCGAGAGGCTCGTGCCCGGAGCGTCCAGAACGTCCTGGACCTCCTCCCAGAGGCCGGCGTGCTGGAGCGCGTCGACGACCCCGTCGTCCAGCTCGTCCCGCCGATGGACGCCGAGCAGGCGGAGCCCGGCGGCGACGTTCTCGAAGATCGACATGTTGGGGAACGGGGTCGGCTTCTGGAAGACCATCCCGACCCGGAACCGGACGCTGACNNTCGTGGAGGCGGTTGAGGCATCTCAGATAGGTCGACTTCCCGCACCCGGAGGGACCGATGACCGCGGTGACGGCCCGGTCCGGCATGTCGAGGGAGATGTCGAAGAGCACCTGCTTCGAGCCGAACCAGGCGTTCAGCCCCACGGTCTGGAGCTTCGGTCCGTCGAACATCGCCTACCCGGCCTCCGCCGCGTCGTCCGCGCCCGGGACGGCGAGCCGGGCCGCGAGGCTGATCGCGAGCATGACCGCGAGGAGGACGAGCGCGGCTCCCCAAGCGTCGGTCTGGAGATTCATGTACTCCGAATTGAAGTTCCCGAAGATGAACGGTGGCATCGCTGCCATCGGCGACGTAAGGTTCTGGAACCAGAAGTTGGGCGCGCCTCCCAGGAGGACGAGCGGGATGGCGGTGTCTCCGGCGGCACGGGAGGCGGCGAGCAGCATCCCGGTGAGCAGGCCCCCGCGGGCGCAGCCCAGGACGACCCGGAGGGTGACCCGGTGCCGCGGGAAGCCGATGGCGAGCGCCGATTCTCGGAGGGCCACCGGCACGGCCCGCAGCGCCTCTTCGGTGGAGCGCGCGGCGATCGGGACCATCAGGACTCCGAGCCCCACCCCGCCCGACAGCGCGCTCAGCGTCGCGTCGTGGTAGAGGTACTGGAAGAGCGCATAGACGAAGACCGCGAGGATGATGGTCGGGACCCCGGTCATCACGTCGGCCAGGAAGCTCAACCCCCTCGCGAACCGGTTCTTCCCGTACTCCGACAGGAAGATCCCGGTGAGCAGACCGACCGGGACGGCGATGAGGGCCCCGAGTCCGAGCACGATCAGGGTCCCCTGGAGCTCCGGCCCGATCCCCCCGAGCGAGCACGGGACCCCCGGACGGGGGTTGCAACCGACGGGAGGCACGGCCGTATAGAACGACGGACGGACGACCGCCGGACCGCCGTAGTACGCGGCAGTGTAGATCACGCTCGCGAAGGGCGCCAGCGCGAGGATCACGCAGAGGGCGGTGAGCGCCACGAGGGCGGCCTGGGTCCATCGGCGGCGGCGGATGCGACGCGGTGTCCGCTCGACGATCTCCTCGCGCCACGGCTGCTCCGCGAGGGGGAACCCCGGGACCGGTGCGGTGGCCGCCCGGTTCGGGTTGACGCCCCGTTCTCTCAGAGGAGATCGGGTGCGCTCGTGTCCGATCACCCAGCGGCGGTGTCGCGTCCGCCGTACGGCGCGTTCCCCACGGTCGCGCGACCTCCACCCCAGGAGGCCCCGCGCGAGCACGTTGACCACGACCGTAATCACGAGGAGGAGCAGGGCGAGTTCGACGACGGCACTCTCGTTGATCCCCGGCTCCCACGGGAAGTAGTTCACGATCGACGACGCCAGGGTCGTCCCCTGGGAGAACAAGGTCCCGGGAAGGAAGGAGATGTTGCCAATCACCATCGTCACGGCAATCGCCTCACCGAGGGCGCGACCCAGCCCGAGGATGATCCCGGCGATAATCCCGTTGCGCGCCGGACGCAGGACCCCGAGCCGGGTTGCTTCCCACCGGGTCGCGCCGAGGCTGAGAGCGGACTCCCGGTGGATACGGGGAACGGCCCGCAGGGACTCGCGGGAGACCGCCGCGATCGTGGGGAGGATCATGACGGACAGGACGAGCGTCGCGGTGAGGAGGTTCTGGCCCACACCCGCCGGACCGAACGGGAAGGCTCCGCCGGTCGCCCCGGCGATCCCCGGCTCGACCGTCCCCTGCATCAACGGGACGAGGACGATCGCCGCCCAGAATCCGTAGACGACCGAAGGGACCGCCGCCCCGAGGTCGATCACGTAGGAGAGCGGTCGGCGAACCCACGCCGGGGCCATCTCGGAGAGGAAGATGGCCGAGCCGAGAGCGAGAGGGACCGCGATCAGCAGCGCGAGGGCGCTCGTGAGGAGGGTGCCGTAGATGGCCGACTGTGCTCCGTAGGAGTTGTGGACCGCGTCCCACGTCGAGCTGGTGAGGAACCCCGGGCCGAACCGGACGAGCGAGAGCCACGACCCGTGAACGAGTACCGCAACGAACACCGCGACGAACGCGACGACGCCTACCGCGACGACGACGGTGACAGCGTGGAAGCTGGCGCCGAGCCAGCCGAGGTAGCGCAATCGACGGGCGACGCGGGTCGCCCGCGGCCGATCCGTTTCTGGTGTGGCTTCGACGGCCCGCCCCCCCTCACTTGCAGGCGGGGATGGACGCTCCATTAAAGGTCATCGTCGAGACGCCGGCCTGGTCGGTCGAGACGATCGACGCGGGTAGCGGCGCGTAGTACAGCTGGGACGGCTGGGTCTGGTCGGCGTACGGCTGCCCGCTCGTCACCGCCCAATCGAGCCACTGGACGAGGACCTGCGACTTGGCGAGCGACGGCGTGAACCCCTTGTCGGTCGCGTGGTAGACGAACATGTAGAGGAACGTGGCGATCGGATAGTCCGTCGTTCCGTTGGCGTTCACCATGCTCACGTTGAACCAGCTGGCAGAGGACGAGGGGATCGAGGGCATGCTAGCGACCTTGTCGGAGATCGCGGACTCCGTGTTCGCGATCGTCGGCACGATGTAGCTCCCGGCCGGGTTCTTGACCGCCGCGTACTGAGGCGGAGACGAGGCGGTCAGGATGTCGGTCAGGTCGGAGTACCCGATGCTGTACTTCGTGGCGACGACCGTGCTGATGACGAGAGAGTTCCCCTTTTCGGCGACCTCACCGCCGGGCGTCTTCGGGAAACTGACCGAGATGCCCTTCCCGATGTGCGAGCTCCAGTAGGCGCTCGACTGGGACAGGTAGTCGCTGAGCACGTAGGTCGTCCCCGCGTTGTCGCTCCGGTGGACGGTCGTGATCGGGCTGCTCGGAAGCGTCACGCCCGGGTTCAGGTCGGTGATCGCCGGGTCGTTCCAGGTCGAGACGTTCCCCTGGTAGATCTCGGCCAGCACGGGTCCCGTCAGATTCAGGTGTCCGGTCAGACCCGGCAGGTTGTAGATGATCGTGAGGGCCCCGCCGACGAACGGCATCGTGAGCGCCGGACTGGGGAGCGCCCCCGTCTCGGCCGGGGTGAGGGGGTCATCCGTCATCGCGAAATCGACCGTCGTCGACGTGAATTCGCTCAAACCGGTTCCCGAGCCTCCGCCGGGATAGCTCACGGGGTTACCGGTCTTCGTCTGGAACGCGGCCGTCCAGACCGACATGAGCGGGACCGCGATCTGGGCGCCATCGCCGTGGAGCGTCACGCCGGTGGAGCACGATGCGAGACTGCTCGACTTCTCGAGGCCAAACCAGTTGGTCGAGTACCCGACGGCCACGAGAACGACCACGACCACGACGGCCAGCACCCCCGCGTAGAGGCCCGAACGGCCGCGGCGACGACGAACGACGGGTCGCGCGGGAGCGGAGGGCGAACCCGGTGTCGAGTCCACGGGGGCATCGGGAGCCGTTGCCGACGGGCCGCTCATGGGGCGGTGCTCCTCGAGAACGGAAGGAAGGCGACGTCACGCCCGCGGCACGAGTCATTCATATCCATCGCAGGTCACCAAGGTTTGTCGACAATTCCTGCGCATTTAATAGGAAGCAATGGCGCGGTTTCCGTAGAGGCGAGCGGAAACCGCACCCACCCGGACCCAAGCGCACCGCGAACCGGGAACAGCTCCGTAGGGATCGAGGTGCAACGGATTATTAGCCGGTCGCAGGTCACCCGCGCGTGGTTATCCCGGCCCACTCCACGTCCGCGGGGTTTGTCGCGTGGGTCGAGGGAATCCCCTGTTCGGGGAAGACCACCATCGCTCACGCCGTCGCCGAGCGCATCCGGCTCGA
>DAEB01000005.1 GCA_002495185.1 Thermoplasmata archaeon UBA184
ATGTCGAGGTCGTGCAGGTCTCCGAGGTCCTTCTGGAGGCGCACGAGGGCGGCCGGATACCGGCGGTGGTGCTGCGGGTCCAGGGTGACCGCCAGGTCGGAGAACTGCCGTCCCCGACGGATGCGAATCCGGAGGCGATGCAGCCGCTCCATCGTGGGACGACGCAGCGCCTTACGATGCGCCCGCCGGAGGTTGTCCCGGGTCCGTTCGTCCGCCTGTTGGACGGCGCGTTGGGCGTCGGAGAACGACCCCGACCGGGGCAGGCTCTTCAGCCTCTCGGCAAGGTCGTCGAGCAGGNNGTCCGCGCATCCTCCCGAAGGCGGGTCCGGTACCGCTCGACCGCCAGCGCCTCCTTCGGGTCGGACCTCTTTCGGTCGAACCGCTGGAGGAGGCCGAGCGTGATGTCGCGGTCCCGGATCCGGCCGACCAAGCGGGAGAGCCGCTTCACGCGCACGTCGAGCGGATGGAGGAGCTCCCGCTCGGCGACCGGAAGGAGCGCCTCCCAGAGGGCGAAGCCCGTTCGAAGACGCCGCATCTGACGATGCAACCGGTGCAGGCTTTCGGGCGGAGGGTGCGGGGAGGAGATGATTCGGTCGACCCAGCGAACCACCTCCTCGAGAAGGGAAGTGACCTCGCGCGCCACCCGCTCGGGGCGCATCGCGGAATCATCGTTGGAAGCGGCCATGCGGGTTCCGAGCGGGGCACGCCGGGCCCTCCACGTAAATCATTCGGAAGAAGACTTTCGTCCGCCGGGTTTCACCCGAGCGCTATTAGAGCCGGAAGACTCTCGGCCCGCAATGCCTCGCGCCCGGCTCGCCGAGCTCGAGACCGAGTCGTCGAAAAGCCGGGCGGTCCCGACGATCGGAGTGATGGACATCGGGTCGAACACGGCCCGTTGCGTGGTCTTCGAGACTTCGCGCGGCGGCGCGGTCCGCGCGGTGTTCGAGACCAAGGACGCTCCCCGCCTCGGGTCCGGGACCGGCCCGGACGCAAGCCTCTCCCCCGAGGCGATGGTACGGGGGATCGCGACCGCGCGCCGGTTCGCGCGCATCGTCCGGAGCCTCAAGGTGACGCGGACCCTGGCCGTCGCGACGAGCGCCGTCCGGGAGGCGCCGAACGGGTCGGAGTTCGTGCGCGACGTCGCGCGCGCGACGGGCATCTCTCTCCGCACGATCTCAGGAGCGGAGGAGGCCCGCTACGCGTACCTCGGTGTCGCGAGCGCGTGGCAGCTGTCGAACGACCTCGTCTGTGACCTGGGCGGGGGCTCGCTCCAACTCGCCGAGGTCCGGAACGGCACGCTCCGCAACTCCGTCAGCCTCCCTCTCGGGGTACTGCGACTGTCCCAGCGGTTCTTCGACCACGACCCTCCGAAGCGACGCGAGTACGATGCTCTCCGTGACCACGTCCGGAGCACGCTCGCCTCCGTCCTCGAGGCGTTCGGGGGGCAAGCCTACCGCCTGTTCGGCATCGGAGGGACCGTCCGTTCGCTCGCCCGCGCGGCGATCGAGTTCCGCGAGTACCCGGTGCGCCGGGTCCATGGCTATCCGCTCTACGAGAACGACATCGACGCCCTCCAGGAGCTCCTGGGGGAGATGACGGCCGACCGACGCCGCTCGGTCCCGGGAATCGGGAGCGACCGGGCGGACGTCGTTCTCGCGGGAATCGTCGTCTTCTCCGAACTCCTGCGGGCGGTGGAGGTGGACCGGATCGTGGTCTCGGGGACCGGGATCCGAGAGGGGATCGCTCTCGAATCGCTCGGGGCCAAGCTCCCGGCCCCGTCCGAACTCCTCGCCGAACGGTCGGCCGCCGCGGCCTCCGAATCGTTCGCGTTTGACCTCTCCCACGGCCAGGAGGTCGCCGACACCGCGTCCTCCCTGTTCGAGGTCCTGGCCCGGCGCTTCGAGGGAGGTCCGAGCGAGGCTCTCGCGCTTCGGGTCGCTGCCTGGATGCACGACTCGGGGGTCGCCATCGACCTATGGAACCACGCTCGCCACTCCTCCTACCTCATCCAGAACTACCCGATCTGGGGGCTCGACCAACGCGAGGTCCTCCTCGCGTCGATGGCGGCGTACCTTCACGAGGGGACCTCGGTCCCGTCCGAGTGGAAGAAGGAGTTCCTTCCGATCATCCAGCCGGCCGACCTCGACCGGGCGGTCGCGCTCGGCGCCATCCTCGGGGCCGCGGAACTCCTCGCGCCTGTCCGCCCTCGCTTCTCGCTCGCCAGTGACGGAACCTCTCTGGCGGTGAGCTTTTCTACGTCCGCCAATACGACCCTTCCCCCGCGCTGGACGGAGAAGGTTCGTAAGCCGATGGAACGGGTGTTCGACCTCGAGGTACGGTTCCGCGATGCCTCCTGAGAACCCTTCCCCCCGGCACGGCTTTCCGGGCCGCCTCTTCGTCTTCGAGGGCCTGGACGGAAGCGGCAAGTCGACCCAGGCGGCCCTCCTCGGGAAGTGGCTCCGCTCGAAGGGGTACCGGGTCTTCTTCACCGAGTGGAACTCCTCCGAGCTCGTCTCGAGCACCATCCGACGCGGAAAGAAGAAGGGGCTTCTGACGCCGACGACGTTCTCGCTCCTCCACGCGGTCGACTTTGCCGACCGGTTCGAGCGGGTGATCCTGCCGCCGCTTCGGGCCGGCTACCTGGTCGTCTGCGACCGCTACTCGTTCACCGCCTTCGTCCGGGACGCGGCGCGCGGATGCGACCCCGCGTGGGTCCGGACGATCTACTCGTTCGCCCCGCGACCGGACCGGGTCTTCTACTTCCGCGTCCCGGTCGCCATCACGCTCCGGCGCAAGCTGGCCTCCCGCCTCAAGATGAACTACTACGAGGCCGGAATGGACCTCGGCCTCTCGGACGACCTCGTCGAGAGCTACACGAAGTTCCAGACGCGGCTCAAGCGGGAGTACGACCGCCTCGCGAAGGTCGACGAGTTCCGCGTGGTCGACGCAACCCGTCCGGTCGAGGCGATCCAGGCGGAGCTTCGGCGGGACCTACGACCGATGCTCGCCAAGTTCCCGACGGAGGCGCGGTTGATGCATGACGGATGACCGGACGTACGGGACGAGGCTCCCCGGGATGCCCCGGGAGCCGCTCGTCGGGAAGCTCATCGTCGTCGAGGGGGCGGACGGTTCGGGGCGAACGACCGAGGTCGCGCTCCTGAGAGAGTGGCTCGAGGTCGAGGGTCATGCGGTGGTCGACACCGGCCTCCGCCGTTCCGACCTCGTGAGCGGCGAGATCGACCGCGCGAAGCAGGGCCATACGCTCGCCTCGACCACGATGGCGCTCCTCTACGCGGCGGATTTCGCCGACCAGCTCGAGAACAAGATCGTCCCGGCGCTCGCGGCCGGAAGCACGGTCCTCGCCGACCGGTACATCTACACGCTGATGGCCCGGGCCGCGGTCCGCGGCGCCTCGCGGGACTACGCCCGTCGCCTCTACCAGTTCGCGGTCCGTCCCGACCTGATCGTCTTCCTGGACGCGCGGCCCGAGATCCTTCTCCATCGGTCGATCGGGAAGTACGGCTCGCTCGACTACTGGGAGTCGGGGATGGACCTCTGCCTCTCGCGGGACCTCTTCGAGAGCTTCTTCCTCTACCAGGACCTCCTCTCGAAGGAGTTCGACTGGATGCGCTCGAAGTACGGGTTCAAGAACGTGGACGCGAACCGGATGCCCGAGCAGGTCCACGTGGACGTCCAGAGGCTGGTCGCGCCGCTCTACGGCAAGAGGTTTGTCCCGTCCCCCGCGACCACCCCGGCCGGCGTCCGCGGTCCGGGCTAGGCTAGCCTCGCCGGGCGCGTCGTCGTTAGTGTCGTCCGTTCGCGAGCTGCTTTCGGGTCAGGAGCCAGACGAGGCGAGCGGAACCGGGCCGCACGGAGTTCGAGAACTCGAGGCAGACGGCCCCGCCCTTCGTGAGGTGGACGACGGACAGGCCCTCCCCGGTCAGCGCCTCGCCGACGAACTCCGCGAGGGTCGGCTCGTGACCGACGATCACGACCGTCTCGCGCGGACGGGCGGTCCGCCGGAGGCGGTCGAAGATCGGGGTCGCGAGGTTCCCCGGCGCGAGCTCCTCCCACGTTTCGGGGTCCGGGGCCTTTTCGAGCTCGCGGCGGATGAGCTCAGCGGTACGCAGCGCCCGGTCGGCCGAGCTCGAGACGAGTCGGTCCGCAGACCGGACGACGGTCGCGAGCCCTCGAGCCGCGCGTTTCGTCTCCGCCTCGCCCTTTCGGGTCAGAGGACGGAGGTCGTCGTCGGGCCACCGGGCCGGGTCCCGGACCTCGGCGGGGCCATGGCGGACCGCGACCACGCGGATTCGGTTCGGAGGAGTCTGTCTACGCGGCACAGCCGGAAGGGGGCAGGGAACCAGCCAAGGAGGTACAAAATCCCTGCGGAGACCGCCCCCGCAGGCTCGGACTCTATGTAGACGGCGCCGCGGCTACGGTGGACCGTCGCCGGGAGGCCGCCGGTTCCGGCGTGCACCGGTCGAGCGCGACCTGGGCGATGTCCTGGGCATAGGCGATCGTCCGGTTGATCGACTCGAGGATCCGCGTCACGGCTGCCGCGGTAGCGGGCGGCATCGTCCCGCCCCCGACCGCAGGCAGGAGGCGGTCGGCGAGAGCACGACCGGACGCTTGCAGAGCCTCCCCGAGGTCCAGGAGGTCGTTCGCGGATCCGCCGTCGTCCGCCGCGAGAACCCCTTCGAGATGGGACATCGCCTGCTGGTGGAACTGCCGGAGCGTGGTCGCCGGGCCGGTGCCGTTCGGAAGGTCGACGAGGAGCCGCCCCGCTTCGCCGATGACAACCGCGTGGTCGGCGATCCGTTCGAGGCTGCGAGCCGTGGTCCAGAGGCCGAGAGACCCGGACCCCCGCTCGGACGACCCCAATCGGATCGCCGCCACCCGCTGTACGTACCACGCCTCTCGGTCGATCTCGTCGTCCCGCCGCTCCCAGTACCCGTCCTCGAGGAACGGGAGCTGCGACCAGCTTTCGACGGCCTCCCGATGGAAGTCGGCCACCATCCGTCCCATCCGGGCGATCCGCTGGTCGAGCGGGATCGGGCTCTCGAACGCGAGGTCCCGAAGGAGGATCACGCCGGGCTCGTCCGAGAGGATCTCGGGCTGGCGGGTCCTCCGGCAGAAGGTTCGGATCACCTCGCGGGTCCTGGCGGAGACCGTAGGGCGTTCTCGGATCGCGAACTCCCGGGCACCGGCGAGGTAGCCACCGAGCAGCCGACGGAACAGATGCTCGGGAGCTTCGCCCCGGCCCACATCGATGCTCGCCAACTCGAGAGGGGTTGTCCCGCCGGTCGTTTCGTCGGTGGCTCGTGCCACGGAGGCCGGTCGGCTCTGCCGGGGAGCGCGGGCCCCTGACGAGGGAGTAAGGAGCGTCTCTGCGGGGGCGCGAGCCGCGCGGCCCGTCGTCGATGTGTCCGTCCCTTCGATTCTCGGTTTCATCTCTGGAACGATGTCCCGCACCGCATATATAGAGTTTGGATTTAGACTATAGTTAACACAATAGCTATTGTTCCGCGTCGCTCGGCCTCTGCCGGTGAGCGGGAGACCTGCTCATCCCTATGTCGGCCCCCCGGTACCCACCCGGAACGAGGTTCCATATCCCGCGGCGGCATCCACACTCGGTCGTTCGATGGCGACCCCGCGTCGGTTTGCCCGGTTCCGACCCTCGGAAGGCGAGGTCGGCGGTCGTCGGGTGTGGTCGGTCCCGAAGGCGGGGCTCTGCATTTCGGTGTTCCTTCTGGTCGGGGACCCGAAGAACCCCAACCTGGTCGTCCTCGGTCGGCCGTCCCCTTCGGCCCCTTGGTCCGAGATCGGGAACCTCGAGCCCGCCTCGCTCGCATCCCTCCAGGAACGTTGGCTCCTCCCCGCCTCGCATCTGGTCGAGCTCGAAAGTCCCCGTGCTGCGGCCGAACGCGTCGCGCTCGAGCAGCTCAGCCTCGAGCATGTCGAGCTTCGGGGGCCCGAGGTGTTCTCCGAGGCGTACCCGTCCCCGAACCGCCCCGAAGAGGGGTCGCACTGGGACCTCGAGTTCCTCTTCCGCGCCGACTGGCCGCACGGCCGGGAGCTCCACTCGCCCGTCTTCAAGGAGCTCCGACTGATCGACACCCGGACGATCGGAGCGAACAACCTCGGGCGCAGCCACGGAGACATTCTGATCCACGCCGGCTACCCGCTCGGCGCGCGCATGACCTGAGGAAGGTCGTCCGTCCTCGGTTCGCTCGGGGAGCATCCCGGCGGGGACGGGCGGTCTCGAACCGTTAAGCGGAGCCGGGAGCATCGGTTCCCATGAAGTATCGACGCGAGTGCGGCCGATGTCACACGCCCCTCGCCCCGGAGGGTCCAGCCTACATCTGTGCGAACGAGTGCTCGTATTGCCCCACGTGCTATCGTCACCTCCAATTCGCGTGTTCCAACTGCTCGGGCGAGCTCGTCCGACGCCCGAGGCCCAGAGCCATCCGGCCGGTCGGGGAGGCGGCCGTTCCCGCGCCCGACCCCGAGGTCCGGGTCCGCCGGGCGACGGCGGCGGACATTGAGAAGGTCGGGCCGCTCTTTGACGGATACCGGCAATTCTACGAGCAGTCGTCCGACCGGGCCGCGTCCGACCGGTTCCTCCGGGAGCGATTCTCCCGAGACGAGTCGGTCATTCTGGTCGCCGACCACCAAGGGGCGATCGTCGGGTTCGTGCAGTTCTACCCCCTCTTCTCGTCGATCTCCCTGGGCCGCGTCTACCTACTGAACGACCTCTACGTCGACCCGTCGCACCGCCGCCGAGGCGTCGGGCGCCTCCTCCTCGACGCGGCTCGAGAGTTCGGGCGGCGGGAGGGAGCGCACTACCTCGAGCTCTCGACCGCCGTCGACAACCCCGCCCAGCGCCTCTACGAATCGTGCGGCTGGGTGCTGGACCGGGGGTTCCTCTACTACGAGCTCCCGCTCCCGGTGCCCACCCAGGGACCCTAGAGGGGCAAGGTTCGCGCGAGAAAGGGCGGGTCGCTACGGACGGAGGTGGAGCACCCGACCGTCCCGGATCGTCGCTCGCACACGCGTGAACGCGAGCGGGTGCTCTCTCGGGTCGGCGTCCAGGACGGTGAGGTTCGCGCGCGCCCCGGGAACCACAGTGCCCACCGAGCCCCCGACTCCGAACCTTCCCGCGGGGCCGGTCGTCAGCATTCGCAGGACCTCGACCCCCTCGAGGCCGCACCGGGAGAGCGCGAGGAACTCGTCCTCGGTCGTGTGGTCGGTCATGTAGCCGACGTCGGTCCCGAACAGGAGCTCACCTCCCAACGAACGGAACCGGCGGACGACGTCGTAGATGGGCTCGAGGTAGCTCGCGTCCGGACTCACCGTGTCGGCGAACATCTTGAGCGTCGGAATCATCACCATCCGATGGTCGACCATCGCCCCCAGCACGGACGCGTCAATCCCCTGGGTCGCGTCGGGGGGGTGGGCGAGGACGTCGACCCCGGAGTGGAGCGCCACGCGCGTGCCCTCGAGGTTGGAGGGATGGCTGAAGGCGAGACGTCCCGCCGCATGCGCGGATTCGACTGCGGACCGCGCGATCGGTTCCGGCATCGTTCGGACCGTCCCCCGAGCGACGTACGACCCGGTGAACAACTTCACGAGGTCGGCACCGCGGGCGAGGTTGCGTCGGACCACCCATCGGGCCGCTCGCGCGGTCGACGGTTGCGGGAGGAATGGTCGATACCAGAACGGCAGGCTCTCGCGAAGGTAGTAGGGGATGCCTTTCGGAGGATAGATTCCCGTACCCGCGGTGTAGATCGATGGTCCCAGTACCTGCCCGGAGTCAATTCGCCGACGCAGGGTGAGAGTGACCCGGGGGTCGGAGCCGAGGTCGACGACCGTCGTGAACCCGCGGCTCGTGAACATGTCGTGAAGATGCGCGTCGAGGACCACCGCCGCCCGGCGCGCGGGAGCCCTCCACTTCGCCTCCGTGAAGTGCACGTGCGCGTTCCAGAATCCGGCGGTGACGACTCGCCCCTCTCCCGGAATGACCTGGGCATTCGGGGGAATGCGCGCGTCGGGTTCCACGACCAGGATCCGCCCGTCGCCGATGAGGACGGTCGCTCGTTCGACCGGGGGAAGTTCGGGCGACGGGAGGACGCGCGCATTCTGGATCACGAGCTCGGCCCTCGTTCGAGAGGAGGGCAGGTCGTGCGCGGTCGCTCCGCCTCCGGGCCTGTCCGGCACCGCCGACGGCTTACTCACGCGATTTCGAGGGGAAGCCTTGTCAAAACCCTTACCGCGCGGCGCGGGCAGGAACGCGGTCTGCGCTCTCGGTGCAGGGTCAATGTCGTTGCTAGGGCAAGGTCGCGGACTTTCTCACGTGGGACAAGCGGGAGGTCCGGACGACCCAATTTACCGACGTAACCTGCTCTTCTTTCGAAACGGAATGGGTAGGGAACCTCCGAAGGGCCTCAGAAGAATCTAATAACCCCGCGGAGGTCGAACGGCGGAGGCGCAGAGCATTCCCTCGAAGAGTGGCCACGTACTCCTGATCGGGTGCGGAGCGGTGGGGACCGTGATCGCGAGCCATCTCGCGGTCGACCCACGGGTCCGCCGATTGACCGTTGCCGATGTCGACGAACGGTTCGCTCGCACGATGGCGAGCCGTCTTCCTGCGGACGGTAGGGTGACCGCTCGCGCGCTGGACGCATCCGACCGTTCGGCGATCGAAAGGGCGTTCGAGGACGTCGAGCTCGTGATCCAGGCGTCGCTCCCTCGGTTCAACGCGGGAATCCAGGCGGCCTGCCTCACGACCGGCGCGAACTACATCGACCTCGCGACGGATTCCACCGACCCGTACGTCAACGACGCCGAATGGAAAGTCCACGGTCTCACCGCCGTCCTCGGGATGGGAGAGGACCCGGGTCTCTCGAACGTCATGGTCCGCTACTCGACCGATGGGATGGACCACGTTGAGTCGATCCGGGTCCGGGACGGCGACACCGGAGCGAACCCAGCGTGGCCGTTCCTTCCGGTCTTCAGTCCCGAGACGTTCCTGGAGGAGACGCTGCACGGGGCCCGAGTCTGGGAGAACGGCCGATACCGGGATGTCCCGCCGTTCAGCGACGGGGAGGTCTACGACTTCCCTCCGCCCGTCGGCCCGCAGAAGTGCTACTCGGTCGACCACGAGGAGGTCGATAGCCTCCCTCGGTACATCGGGAAGGGCGTCCAGTACGTCGACTTCAAGCTCGCGATGGACGACGTCGCGGTACGCACTCTACTGGCGCTCCGAGACCTCCACTTGCTCGACCGCGGCACGCCCGAGGCCCCTGGCCCCCTACGATACGTTCTGAACTCGTTGCCGAAGCCGGCGGAGCTCGCCGGCCAGCTCGACGGCGACAGCATGCTGATCGTCGAGACGAAGGGTGAGAAGGACGGCCACGCCCGGGCCGACACCCTCTCGACCGTGCTCAACCACCGGCGCGCCGGGGAGCTCTACCACGTCACCGCGGTCGCCTACCTCACGGGAACCCCGGCAGCGGTGGCCGCCCTCCAGATGCTCGAGGGGACGATTCGGGCCCCCGGCATGCTTGCCCCCGAGCTCCTCGACCCGAACCCGTTCTTCCCGATGTTGCGGGAGCGCGGGATCGTCTGCCGATTGCGCCGTGCGGTCGACGAGAATGTGGGCGGATGACCGAGAGAGACCGGGTCCCGAGCTCTCCGAAAGCCCCTTAGTGCCCGGGGTCGACGGCACTCGCTCCCGAGGCGGCTCGTGACGCAGAAGCGGGCGCCTTTTCCATCGCTTCGGTGAGCCGAAGGTTCACCTCGGCCAGCACCGGGTCACGGTCCTCGGGTCGTCGGACCATCACGGTGAGCAAGAGGTCCGTCGATTGCGCCGTCCGCGACTTGACGGTGAAGATCGGCGGGTACCGTCGGTCGAGGCGCACCCGCATCCGCGCGATGGCACGGTGCATGGTGTTCTCGAACGCGGCGAGGTCCATCGTGCCGGGGAGGGTGATCGGTACGACCACCTCCTTCCAGGCTTGCGGGGTCAGGTTGACGACGGGCTGGCGGAGGAACGCCGAATTGGGGAGGGAAACGAGGGCGTCGCCCTTCGAGAGAAGGACGGTGCTCATCGCGTTGATCTCGATGACCCGCCCTTCGTGCTCTCCGACCCGGACCGTGTCCCCGAGCTTGAACGGCGTGTACACGTCCGCGAAGTACTTCGCGCCGAAGTTCTCGAGCGGCTGACGTAGGGCCACGATCGTCGCGACGCCGAGGAGGCCGATGACGAGCAGCAGGACGTCGATGGAGACCCCGAGCTCCTGGACCGCGACGACGCCGCCCACCAGCCAGACGATGCTCACCCCGAGGCGCTGGGCGGCGATGGTGATCTGGGGGTTGCTCTGGCGCATCATCCCCCAGATGAGGAGCTTCGCCACGTAGGCGAGGAGGGCGGTGACACCGAGAGTGATGCCCACGTAGACGAGGGGCCACGGGTCGCTCACGAGGTCGATCATCGCCTAGTTCTCTCCCAGCTCTCCGGAGAGTCGGACCTCGTCCCGGACGGCGGCGTCGAGCGTGCAGAGGCGGGCCGTCTGATGGCCCGCCTCGCCGAGCTTCCGGGAGAGGGGACCGGAATCCCGAAGGAGGCGGAGCATCTGTCGGTCGAGCGCCCGCGGACGGTCCGGGTCGAAGAGAAGCCCGTTCTCTCCGTCGGTCACGAGGTCGGCGATGCCGGCCCGCACGCTCACGACCGTCGGCTTGTGGTAGAGCCAGCTCTCCACGACGACGAGACCGAACCCTTCTCGGACGGACGGGAGGACGGTGAACGCGCAGCGCTCGTAAAGCGACTCGAGTTCGCTCTGGGAAACATGTCCGGTGAACACCACCCGGTCGTGTACTCCCCGCGAGGCGGCGGTCTCCTCGAGGTGACGACGCCACGTGCGGGACTTGGGGATCCCCAACCCCGAGGACGCGCTCGTGAAGCTTCCGTTCCCGACGAGGACAAGTCGAAGGCGGGGAAACCTCGGAAGGAGACGCGCGACCGCCCCGATGACCCGGTCCTGGGCTTTCGCCGGGTCCATCCGCGCGACCACGAGCACGACCGTGTCGTTCGGGCCGATGCCGAACTTCGTCGTGACGGCGCCGATGTCGTCCGGGCCCGCCCTCTTGTACTCTGCGGGGTCGATACAGGGGTACATCCTTCGCACGGGACCTCGGTGCCCGAACCGGCGAAGGGCACCACGGTACCGCTCCGAGCTCACGACGACGACGTCGTACGAGTTGAGGTAGGTGGAAATCAACGGTCGCCACTGTGCCGGGATTTTCCGGGAATCGAACGGGATATGCCAGCGGAACAGCTTCGGCTTGATCGTCCCGAGCATCTGCCCGATAGGTAGCTGCTGGAAATCGTGGATGTAGAATAGGTCGAAGTCGTGCGCCAGGTCGAGCTCGCGAATGAGCTCCGCCGTGACCCGGTTGTAGTAGGTGTACTCCCCGTAGTCGTCGGTCCAGAACAGGTCGCGGGAGGACCGAGGAGAGTTGAGCCCGTGGACGGTCGACCAGATTGCCTCCTTGGCCTTCCCGTACCCGCCGAGGTGTTCGGGTTGGATGGTCACGTTGTGAAGGGTGATTCCGCCCGGCAGACGGACCATCTCGGGGCCGTGCGAGTTCAACGAGACCCAGTGGACGTCGCTCCAGACGCCTTCCGTGAGCATGCGCCGGGCGAGAGGATAGACCATCCGGCTGACGCCTCCCGGCGAGAAGCGGTAGTCCTCGCCCTCCACGAGTCTCGAGAAATTCGACTCGACCTCCCACATCGCATGACGTCCGCGGGGTGCGCGGGGAAACTGGAGCAACGGCGTTTGAGTGTTGATCAAAACGCTCACCGCGTTCATTCGTCCTTCCGCCGGCACGGCGGTCGTGGCCAGTGTCGCGGCCTCCGGGTCGGAGAAGAGGTCACGGTCCTCCTCCCGAGGCTCGGCCGCGGTGCCCGCGTCGTGCCCCCACCGGGAATCCACCGAGTGCATGCTCCTCACTACCTCCCGCTATTACAACCCACCGACCGCGAGGTACGGTTCGCTCCTGATTCTCTGGAGTTTGGGGAGGGCTCCGTCGCCCGACCCGTGCTCAGTATGTCACCCTACGCGCGTAGGCAGGTTCGGCGGGTCGTATCGCTCTCGGATGGGGGCTCAGGGCGTGACGGGCAAGCGCCCGAGGGCTCGCAAACCTTCGTCCGCACAGGGCGCAGACGACGCCGGGGGTGCTCGATTCCGGGTTCATCGAGAGGCTGGCGCGCGGGTCCCCGCCCGAGTGGGCCTTCTTCACGTGCAGGACGAGGTCAGCGGGTGTCGCGAACGAGCCAGCGCAGCCGGCACACATTTCGGCCATCGTTGTCTCACCTCGTGTTGGGTGTCCCGTATCGCCCCCGCACCCCTCTTGTAGGTTTGTCCAAACCGGAGAGTTTGTGTCGGCGATTGCCGGACGGTACGACCCAAGAATACCCCGATTGTCGACCGTACGGGGCCCAACGCGCGCGGAACGAGCGAGCCGTTGGACGCGGTTAGAAATACCCCAAATCGGCTGGTCGCCGCACCCACACCGGGCCTCGCTCCCCACCGCGCGACGGCCCCGTGCGGAGACAATTTTGAAGGAGGTGAGAAACAATATGGCAGAATTGACCGAACAACGACTGGGCTACGGGTTCGGACTACTGGGCGGCGCCTTGATCGCTCTGGCCGGACTGGTGAGCTTGAGTGTCGGGACCGCCGAGCTCCTACTGGGGCGTCCCCTGGTCGCGATCGGGGCCGCCGGCAACGCGATGGTCCTCTTCGTGGTGGGGGGCCTCGCGATGTTCTTCGCGTGGCTCTCCCGACATGACTGGAGCGCCCGGCCGTTCGCCAGCGGAGTGCTTCTGACGCTGCTGGCGGTCGTCGGATGGGCAATCGTCGGCATCGACTCGAGCCTCCTCGCCCTGATCGGCTCGCTGTTCGCCTTCCTGGCGGGGGTTCTATTCCTCATCGAACCGACCCGGAAGGCGGCCGCCGCCGTTGTCAGCGCGTAGGACGACCCCGGTCGCCAAGCGCACGCCCGGGTCCGCCTCGAAACCGCTCGACCCGGGCCAACCCCTTCCTGCACATCGCGGAGGCCGGTTCCCTACTCAGTCGTTCGGACCGCCTCGGCCGGAGGGAGGCGGGCCGCCCGGAGCGACGGCCCCGCGATGGCGACCAGCACGAGGAGGTAGGCGATGACCGCGATCTCGAGGATCGTGGCCCAGGGTGCGACGAAGGTGGTGATCCCTTCCGTGGTCGCCGACGGGCTCACCGTGAGGTTGTAGACGATGAGGACGCCGAGAACGACCCCCACCGCGACCCCGACCAGGGTCAGGACGGTGTACTCGAGGAAGTACGTCCGAAGGACCATCGATTGGGTGAACCCCATCGCGCGGAGCATCCCGATCTGCCGACGGCGCTCGACCACCGCGCGCAGCGCAAGGATCCCCATCGCGGCGATGCCGACCGCGAGGCCGAGCCCGACGAAGATCTCGAGAAGGCCGATGAACCCGTCGGTCGTGTTGATCGAGATGGCGATGAGCGACTGGATGTCGAAGAGGACGAGGCCCGCGGCGAAGAACGCCCGCTTCGCGTCCTGTGCGGCGTGGGTCGTCGAGACTCCGGGTGCCACCGTGAGGAAGTAGGCCGTCAGGTTCGTGAACCCGATCGACGCCGCGGTCGACGGGTTCAGCCAGACCCCGCTGAACGCGGTCTCCTTCAGGATGCCGATCACCGTGACGCGGACCGGCTTCTCCGAGAGCAGCGGTGCGACGGTGATCGTGGCACCGACGGAGAGGGTGGGGTGGGGGCCGGACGACCCTCCCGTGATCGAGGTCGTCTGCGGAGCGTAGTAGTTGTCGACGATCGCGGTCCCCGGGGTGGTGGCGAGCTCCTGATAGGTCGCCGACGCGCTCGTCCCGTTCAGCGTCGAGGCGAACGCGAACTGGTTCGTCGTGTAGAAGTCGGTCGCCCCGGGCGAGGTCGCGGGGGCGGCGTAGACCGAATCTTGGTACGGGTTGGCGGCGTAGCCGGAGACCGAAACGTCGACGAGACCGGTCGCCATCGGGACCGCGTTCACGAACTCTTTGGCTAGGGTCGAGTTGCTCTCGATCTGCCCCCAGAGGTTCGGGAGGGGGACCTGCGACACCCCGAAGAAGCTGTACCCGCCGGACTCGTTCGCCACGAGGTTGTTGAGGTTCCCCTGCAGGGTGGCCCCGAACCCGGCGGTCGCGACCATCGTGAAGACCACGAGCGCGAAGATCGTCAGGCTGACCGCGGTCCGGGTCGGCTGCCGGGTCGGGTAGTCGAGCGCAACCCGGACGACCGGGCTCGACTGGCCCTTGGGGCCGAGCATCGCCCGGAGGAGCGCGGCGAACTCGTTGGCGTTGAACAGAAGGACCATGAGCGTCCCCCCGACCATCATGATCCCCTCGACGAAAACGACGAAGATGCCCCCCGAGTGGTTCGTCCCGAGAAGGAATCCGTGGAGCGGGACCCAGCCGGCCCACACGGCGAGCGCGACCCCGACGGTCGTGAACACGATGCGATTCTTGAGGAACCGCGCGGCGACCAGCCCGGCTCCGAGAATGATCAGAGCCCCGGAGATCAGCGGATAGGAGATGTCCGTCGTTCCCCGATAGGTGGTGGCGTACACGAGGGCCCCGACCAGGAGCATCACCGCGCCGAGGTACGCGAGGAACGTGTAGGTGCGGACCGGCGGCGCGGGCTCGGGGACATCCCGGATGGCGCGCACGATGTTGAGGCGGCTCGCCCGCCGGCACGCCACGACCACCGTCACGAGCGTGAGCAGGAACCCGACCACGTAGGCGATCACGAGGCTCTCCGGAGTGACGGTGAACGATTGGAGGAAGACGCTCTGGGGAATCCCCTCCGACTGAAGGACCGACCCCGCGAGGTAGCAGAGGAAGTACCCGATGCCCACCCCGAGCGCGGTCCCGGCGAGCGCGCTCCCCGCCGCGTAGGCGACGCCTTCAAAGAAGTAGGTGTACACGAGCTCGCGACGCCGCATCCCGATCGCGCGGAGCATCCCCATCTCCCCCTTGCGCTCCTCCGCCAGCATCACGAAGATGCCGACGATCAGCATCGCCCCCGCGACGATCGAGAATAGGCCGAGGACGAGGAAGATCGTGAGCGTGCTCTGGCTGCTCTGGGTCGCTTGGGTGAGCGAGGTCTCGAGCGGCGTCTCGACCGTCAGCCCATAGCTCGCAAGGGTCGGCGCGAGCGTGGAATTCAGGTAGGCGCTCACCGACGAGGAGGAGGCGGCGCCGTCCGCCTGGGAGCCGGTGTTCGTGATCGCGATGTAGTTGATCTTCCCCGGTTGGTTCTCGAGGATCTGGGCGGTCGAGAGCGAGACGAAGACGTTGCCGGGAGAAAGGCCCCCGGTGATGAACGCGCCGCGGACGTTCTCCTGGACGACCGCCTGGACCACCAACGGTAGCTTGGTCTGCCCGTAGAGGACCAAGGGGTCCCCGGCGGTCGCGTTGAGCGCGGAGGCGGTCTGGTCGTCGATGAGAACCTTCCCGGGGGCCGGACCGGAGATCTGCGTCCCATTGTCGGCGACGAACGACCCAAGCGCCGTGCTCTGGTTGCCGTTCACTCCGATGAGGTTGAGCGCGGTCTCGGGAATCCCGGTGTGCTGGTCGTAGGCCGAAGCGGAGTCGACGATCTCGGGAGCGATCCCGGTGACGTGTCCGTATCCGGAAAGCGCGGTGGTTACCTCAGTGTACGCCGAGTAGGAGAAGTAGAGAAAACCCCCCGACGGCGAGAGGGCGCGGATCGCTTCGTCATCGTAGCCCGCACCGAGATACGTGTAGTGATAGGAGAGCTGTTGGACGGTATCCCCCACCACGAGGCTCCCCGAGACGATCGTCGTCGCTACGAGCAGCCCGCCGATCAGGAGGGCCGTTCGGACGCGTCCGCGGCGCACGTTGCGCATCGCGATGCGGAACGCGAGCCGATGCCGGAGCGCGAGCACGCCCGTCACGGCAAAGACGACGACCAGGATCAGCAGGAGGAGGGCGACCGTCGAACTGACTGCCATCGTCCGGCACCCTCAGGCGAGGAACAGTCCGTCGCGCATGTGCAAGGTACGGTCGCAGGCCGCCGCCACTTCCGCGTCGTGGGTCACGACGACCATCGTCTGATGGAAGTTGCGATTGAGCTGCCGCAGGAGCTCGGTGACCTGGCGCGAACCTTCGGCGTCCAAGTTGCCCGTGGGCTCGTCCGCCCAGACGATGGCGGGGTGGGCGACCAACGCCCGGGCGAGGGAGACCCGCTGCTGCTGACCTCCCGACAGCTCCGACGGCCGGTGCGCGAGACGGTCGCCGAGCCCCATCTCGGTGAGGATGGCTCGGGCGTCCGAGCGCGCCTCCTGGGCCGACCGTCCGGCGATCAGGAGAGGCATCTCGACGTTCTCCTCGGCCGAGAGGATCGGGAGCAGGTTGTACGACTGGAAGACGAACCCGGTGCGACGCGCGCGGTAGTCGCTCTTCTTCGCGTCCGGCATCGCATGGATGTCCGTACCCTCGACCAACACCTGTCCGCGCGAGATGTCGTCGAGCCCGCTGAAGCAGTTCAGGAACGTCGTCTTTCCGCACCCGGAAGGGCCCATGACGGCGAGGATCTCTCCCCGAAGGATGTCGACGTTGATCCCTCGCAGGGCCGGGACGGCCGTGTCCCCCGAGCCGTAGACCTTCCAGACGTCCCGTCCGACGACGACCGACTCCGGCATCGGACCCCTGCACAAGGCAGACCTATTTGGCCCAAGTGCCAGCCCCCCATCAGCCTCCGGCTCCGGCGGTCCGGGCATCATGGACCGACGTCCACGGATTGTGTCACCGTAGACAGCTAGATCGGGTCGCGTCGGGATCGAAGCGTCATGGCCGCTCCCACGAGAAGCACGGCGATTGCGGCGATCGAAAGGGCCCACCCCACCGACGGACCCCACGAAACATTGTGCATCGCACACCCGGGGGAGGGACATGCCACCGGGATGACAAAGCTCTGCGACCCGTAGAACGAGGACCACGGCCCGGCAGATTCGTCTCCGTGCTGGGCGGTCGGAACGTCCTTCGCCAACGCTCCGGGAAGGAGCGCGGCGAACGAGGCAGTCGCCGAGATCGCGAGCGCAATCGCGACGAACGGGAGCGCCCGCTGCAGGAACGCTCCACGAGCGCCTCCTCGTCGGGTGATCCCGAGGACGCCAGCAGCCGCGGCAGCCGCGAATCCTGCGCTTTCCAGGCCGAGCGTGAGGGCAACGACGCGCTCGGTGCCATTGAGCCCAGCGCGGGAGTACGTCGACGAGGTCGGGCAAAAGTAGGAGATGTTGCCGCTCGGGCATGAAGTCTGGACGGGCTCGGCCCCGGGCAGCGCGACAAGGTAGAAGTCGAGCACGCTCGGCCCGATCTCGACCGACTCGGGACCCGACGGCGTTCCCCAGTGCTGCACGTAGACGCCGTCGTAGAAGTACCACGGCGCGATCAATGCTGACCCCAGAAGCACGGCGCCAAGAAGCACGTGGCCGGCGCCGATACGGTCGTCGGTCCTCGAACGGACCACGTCTCTCGCCTCCGTCCCGGCTCAGGTCACACGCGCGACCTCGCCGCTGCGCTTCAGCCTTGCACCCAGCAGGTCCGTGCGAACGAGGCCGCGTTCAAGCTCGCAGAGCACGACGGAAAGAATCCTCCACTATTCCCCCGCGCGAGCCGGACCCCATGGGCCGGGACGAACTCCCATCGCCAGGCGGTTCGAATACCCCACGCCCTCCCCCCGAGAGGTTGGGGGCTCCTCGCGCCGCTCAGGTCGAGAACTTGGCGGTTCGCAGTTGGCGGTTGATTCGAGGCGCGTCGTTCCGAGCGAAACGCCACAGTTGTTCTATGGTGATCGGGGCCGCACCAGTGTCGTACGGGTGCGCGACGTCGTGCCGGAACTTCCGAAGTCCTTTCCAGGGAATTCTCGAGTTGGTGGTCTTGAATGGCCGACTGGTCTTTTCGGCGGCCTCTGCGAGCATCTCTGTCGCGTGTTCGAGCGCGTAGCGTGCTTCGGCACTCGTCTCGAGGCGATCTCTCCCGCCCCGGACCTCGAGCGCGACCACTTCGAGATGACGGAGCATCTCGTCGACGAGGAATCGGTCTCGCTGCTCGAATTCGTTCACAGGGGTACTCGCTCCGACTCGACCTGGGGTTCGATGGCCCAGTGGAGACCGCCTTCGTTCACGAGGTCGACCCGCCGCCCCAAGAGATCCTCGAGGGCCACGTTCAGCTCAGCCTTATCGAGAAGTGAAACGGGCCGGCCCCACTGGACCATGAGGTCGATATCGCTCGTTCTCGTCGCCTCGCGCCGCCGCACCGAACCAAACACCCAGAACCGCCGAACCCCGTACTCCCTACTGAGGCGTAGGATTTCGGCCCGACGCTGCCCCAACACTTCTTCGATTCCCAGCTTGTTCCCGAGCACGACCGGCCGAATCTTTGGGACCCTCCACCGTTGGGACTTGCACCGGGGGCAAACAGTTGGCAATCCTCGGCCGCGAATCTTCCAAGTGTAGATGCAACGGTAACAATGGCCGAGGCGGCCGGTCCGTTTCGTCACTGCCTTACTTATGAAATCTGAAGAACTTACTTATAGCTATCGACCGAATCCGGATCATCTCTCGTCAGTCTTCGGGTTTCCATGTTCCAGATTCAGTGAAACCAGTGGGTTTCTCGCGTTCGCTTCGCTCACGCGCCTGGAACTAAGGTCCGCGGAACCGCGATCTCTCTCGATAATGTCTGCCTCTTTTCGAGCGGTCTCGGCATCAATTGCACCCAGCTGTCGGGCGGGAACCGAGGGATGCCGCGTCGGGTTCTGCAACTCTTCGGGTCGTCGTGCCGACGCATGACCCGATTAGGTTACAGTTCCGAATCGGCGAAAAGTCCCAGCACGAAACCCGTGGGCCGGGGCGCCGTCGAACCGCCCGCGGTTCGAATACCATCGGACGACGACGGAATCAGACCCACTGCGGGGGATCCGACGTCACTCCTCGGTCGGCAGCTTGGCTCGACGCAACTTGGAGACCAGGCGGGGAAGGTCCCGCTGGATGAAGTTCCAGGTCTCGTTCAGGGTAATCCGGGAGTAATCATGGTGGAAGAGCTGTCGTTCCCGGGTTAGCTCAAGCCAATTGATTCCTGGGTTGTGCCGTTGCAGCGGACGGTAGAGCATTTCCGCCTCCTCGGTGAGGTTCGAGATGCGCCAGAAGATCGCATCTCTCAATTGCTTCTGGCCCGGGTCGAAGAAGGCGCTCCTACCAACTTCGGCGTACTCAAGAACCGTCTCGGCCGATTCCCGCATCCGGTCGAGGCGGAGTCGCAACTCGTTAGGCTTCAAACGGGCAGAGCCTCCGATTCGACCTGAGGGCGAATCGCCCAGTGCAACCCTTCTGGGCTGACCACGTCGACGCGGCGTCCCAGGAGCTGCTCAAGAGCAAGCTCAAGAGCAGCATGATCGGAAAGTGAAGTGGTTCGTTTCCAATCGACAAGGAAATCGACGTCGCTCGACTCCGATGCGTCCTGGCGACGAACCGATCCGAAAACCCGGACCGACGTTGCGCCGTGCCTCCGAGCGAGCTTCAGAATCTCGGACCGGTGGGGTTCGATGACCTCCCGGATGCCGGCCCCACGTCCCAGCTTGACCGGTCGCAGCTTGGGGACATCCCAGTACTTGGACTTACATCGCGGACAGATCCGTACCGGGGAACGAACAGGGACCCAAGAGTAGAGACACCTGTAACAGCGAAGCTTGGGAAGTTGAACGCGCTGCATGCCGTTCCCGATGTCTGATCAATCGGGGGAGCATAAGAACTTACCTCGAGGTAAACCGGCCGTGAGAAGTGAAAGTACCTCACCTTTCATATTCCAGTGGGCCGGGACGGTCTCGAACCGCCCGGCGGTTCGAATATCGTGGAAAGTGTCAACGGCGGGATTCGAGCGAGAGCTGGTTCACGACTCATGGAACATGGACCCCGGAACCACTCCGTCGTCCGTTCTGTGATATCCTGAGCCATTGAGGTTCGGATTCGAAAGAGCTTGGGGCACGACGTAATTTTGTTCAGGGATGTGTTTTGGCAACCCTACTCGAGTCCGGACCGGTAGGTTTCAGGTGATCCTGAGCAGCTAGGGTCCGTCGGAGGGTCTGCGGTTCTCCTCAGAAGAGGTCGGAAGCGGGGTCCGTCTCTCCCTCGGACAAAGACTGGATACCTGAGATGCCCGGCTCTTCCACGGCCTCGCGGAATCGGGCGTTGGCCCTGGTCTCCAGCTTGCCAATTCTCTCAGTGAACCGCTTGCTCCGAGAGTACGCGGAGAGGGCAACAACTGCCACGCATGCCACTCCCGCAAGCAGGGCAAGAAGATAGTACCCCTCGGCGCCGGGAAGTCCCAAGAACACCGAGGACCGAGTTGGGGCTTGGACGACGTGGAGCACAATCGTGTGCGAGCTGTGGTCGCCGACCTGGTCATGGACGCTGATTAGGATAGGGAAAACTCCGACCGTTGTAGGGGTGCACGTGAGCGTGGAAACGTCTTGGTTGGCGCAGCCGGGCGGGAGGTTCGCGTAACTGTAGCTGAGCATGCCGTACCCCGAAGCCGAGTCCACCCTGAGGGTGACCGGGCTTCCCACTGTCGCATTGGACGGAGCTAAGACGATGAAATCAAATGTGACTGACAGTGCTCGAGGGGCAGAGACACTCCAGTTGTTGGCGTCGCTCACGACGAATCGAATGGTGTAATTCCCAGACTCGGTGGGTAAGCAGCCAATCCGATTCGTGCCTTGAGAGACGCATCCTGGTGGAAGGCCCGTGAAGTTGTACGCGTACGGGCCAAGTCCACCCGAGGCATTGCCGTACATGAGGACGCTATCCCCAAGCCATAAGGTCGCGTTCGAGACTGTGACGTTCGCGCTCAGAAACGAGTAGACCCGCACCATGCCCGAGCTGGCGCTTCCTCTGCTCCCGAAGGGGTCCGTGATGCTCACGGTGATCGTGTAGTTGCCTTCAGCGGTAGGAGTGCAGGTGACAGACGGCCCCGTGGACGCGGCGCATCCCGCGGCGGCGGGCGAGCCATAGCTATAGGAGTATGCAAATGGGCTCGCCATTGTAGTGGTGTTCAGCTGGTCCGATTGGCCGGCATCGACCGATACACGAGAAGCTGTCAGCGTGACTCCGGAGGACAAGTTCGTCGGTATGGCGTACACTGTTCCGTTGCTCGAAGGCGCACTGGTAACGAAGACCTCACGCTTCCCACCGTCGTAGACCACGCCGCCGGGGTTTGCTTCGATTCCCAATGGAATGGTCGCGACCACCGTGTTCGTCCGTTCGTCAATAACGCTCACATCGCCGTTGACATTGTCAACGAAGATTGCTCCTATCGCGCCGTCGTAGTCCAGGCCATACGGGTGTTGTCCCAACGAAATCGTTGCCACCACTGTGTTCGTCGCGTCAGAAATCACGCTCACGTTCCCCGATTCAGAGTCCGCAACGAAGACTTCGCTCTTTGCGCTGTCATACGCTACAGCAACGGGACCGGCCCGCAATCCCACGCCGATATTGGCCACGACGCTGTTCGTGCTATCGTTGATGACGCTTACATTGCCGGAACCTGTTTCTCCGGCGTTGTCGGCAACGAAGACCTCGCCCTTCCCGCTGTCATACACTACTCCGTTGGGGTTGACTATCGCAATCCCGGAGACATTCGCTACGACTCTGTTCGTGCTATCATTGATCACATTCACGTTATTGGGCCCGGACCATGCCCCGGTGACAAAGACTTCGCCCTTTCCACTGTCATAAGCGAGACCGTCCGGATTGTATGTCACTAGCCCCCCCGTTGCCTCACCAATGTCTTTGAGCACTCTGTCCGAGCTGTCGCTGATGACGCTGACGTTGTCCGAGCCAGCATTGGCAACGAAGACCTCGCCCTTGCCGCTGTCATACGCTGCTGCCATGGGAGCGGCTCCGACGGAGACGCTCGCGCTCACGCGGTCCGAGCTATCGTTGATGACACTTATGTTGGCCGAGCCGCTGTTGGCCACGAAGACCTCGCCCTTGCCGCTGTCATAAGCCAAGGAGAACGGGTACAAGCCCACGGGAATGTGGACGATCGGTGGGGCAGGGGTGGAGCTTGGAGCGGACCCCTCTTTGGGACCCTCTGAGACTTTCGCAGTGGCCGACAGACTCGGCGGTCTAGACGCCGGGATGCCGACGGCTGGACCAACCGACGATTGTGGACCGTTGCCGCTCCTGCCGGGTGACGGCACCAAGCTCACCGTCACCAGAACTACCACGACAAGCATGATGGCGACGGCTCGCGCGACGCGATGTTGGATTCCGAGTGGCCCCATCGGGGTTGTAGAATGTCGACGTCACACTTGAGTAGGTCCGACAGGTTCCGGGAATCCGTGTCGGGGCGTGCTATACCTTAGCAGTCGCAACCATGCACTCCATTACCGAGGAGGAAGCTGTTGGAATCCGTACGCTGCTCGCTGCGTTGCCGGTGAGCGAGCGGAAGCGGATCAGCGAGTCCGGCCTAGGCTCACGCACGTTCGAGAGAATCCGAAAGCGAGCCTACGCCGCAGGATGGGTCTTCGACCGATTCGTTCCCAACCCTGCTCGGGCTGGCTACCCAACTGTCTCTTTCGTCCTCGCCCGCCCCTTTGCCGAACAGATTGAAGAGGTCCAGAGACGGTGGAAAGACCTGCCCTCGAACGTCCTCCTTTGGCGTTGGCCCGAAACTGTGTTCGGTGTATTCTTTTCGAGCGAACCTCAGCAAGGGTTCCTTGCGAAGATCGATTCTCGTGTGGGGGAAAAAGAAACGACCGTTGTGACGTCAAGCGCGACGAGGCACGCGATACCGGTGTACTTCGATTTCGAGGGGGCGTGGGCTCTCTGGACAGGTCAGCTTGGGACCCTCGCGTACCCCCATTCAATTCCCGCGACGCCCATTCGAGAGGATCTCCTCCGAGGCCACCGGGGCCCGGATCCAGGTGCGATGGCCGGTCTACTGGCGAGACCTTTCCTACCAGCTGCGGAGACATCCCCTCTCCGAGTGAGCCCATTCTTCTTTCCGCGTTCCTATCAACGCCTCCTCGAAACAGGCCTCGTGCAGAGGCGAACGTTTCTGGATCCGCAGAAGGTCCCCCCATTTGAGGGACGTTCCCTGGGGCGGGTCGCCTTCGTTCAGGGGGAGCTCCTCTCCGCTGGAACGGAGGAATCCCTGTTCCGTATGCTCATGGCTATCCAGGTTCGACCCTTCCTGTTCTGCCGCGGCAACTCGCGAGTTCTGCTCGCCACCCTCGCTCGAGCCCCAAGTGACGTGGAGACTCGGGCTGATCGTCCGACTGTTCTTGGAAACCTCAGGCGTTATCTGACGAACATCCAAATCGTCCGGGAACCGATCGAGGCGCTTTCGGTCGTAGTCAACCACCGGTACGACCGTCTCTTTCCGGGACCGACGTCACGAGACCATCCGACGTGACGAGCGAGTTGCGCGAGCGAGTATGCGGAGAAAAGTGGCGCCCGAAAACCGGTGTCGAGTAACTGAAGAGGCTCTGGGAATCCGAGGATTCAAACCGTGGGCCGGGACGGATTCGAACCGCCGATCTCCGCGTTGTAAGCGCGGCGTCCTCACCGCTAGACGACCGGCCCTGGTCCCAAGGAAGACCGTTGCTCGGTCATGGGGCTGTCGGTCGGTGCGTGCTCACGGTGGCGGACGTGCACGGCGAGACCGTGGCCGAGATCGGACATCAACCGGCCGGGAAGTGCGGCCTCCCCGACGCCGGCGAGATGCCCGTCCTGAACCAGGACGACCGAGTCCCCGATCCGGATCTGCTCGTCGGCGTGGCGGACCCCCGGAACGAAGAGGTCACCCGTGAGCGGGACGCCGGGGGAAACCTCGACCGCGAGGGGAGGGCCGGGCCAGAGTCGCCGAGCACCGGCCACCGTCAGGTGGAACAGCCCTCGTTCCTCGCGCCACGTGGCGAGGTCGTTCTCCCCGTCGGTAACACGCTGGAACCACGGACGGCCGCTCAGACGGACCGGGGGAGCAAACAAGCGACGAGCAGCATCGGCGCCGAACTGCACGGCTGCGACCGCTTCGAGCTCCTCCCGGACGACGGCAAGCGGCCCACCGGCGACCGGGGTCTCCCCCTCGAGAGCTCGCGCAAGAGCGGAGCGAAGGGCATCGATGGCCTCGTTAGTCGTCGTCCGGTCGTCCCCTAGGGTCCAGGTGACGGTTTCGGAGGGAGGGAGGACGGAGGCGAGGAACGAGTACTCTTGGGGGTCGAGATGGACGACGACCGACCGGTAGTTTCCGCCCGAGCGAAGATGGGCGAGACCGGCCCGGACGTACGCCCGTTCGCTCTCTTCCCAGTCGCCGGTCACCGGAATGTCATAGTGCCGTGCCGGCGGGACGTCCTCGAGCTCTCGCGGGACGAGTCCGATCGGGGAGCTGACGGAGACGACGTGGACGCGCCCCTGGGCCGGCATCCCTTCTAGGGCGCTGACGAACCGACGATGGCTCCGGGAACGACGGTACGGCTTGGTCCTCGAGCAGGGCACGAGCAGGAGGACCGTCTTCGACGAAGGAGGGTGGTACCGTTCCAGGAAGCGAGAACGGAACCGGACCATCTCGGGCCGTCGGTGCGACTCGAGAAGTACGTAATTGCGGGAGCCGGTCGCGGTCACCGGCGTGCGTTCTTCGAGCTGGGCTCCGAGCTCCCGGTCCGCGTGGCGGAGCATCTCGGAGAGCGCGGGCTCCGCGACCAGCCGGGCTTCGACGAGCTCCCGGAGTCGCCCGGAACGGGCGGCGGCCGTGGCATCGACGATCGCCTGTCGCAGGGCGACCACGGCGTGCCCGTCGAGCGCGCCGCGTTCCTCGGAGGCGCAAAACGTGCAGCGACAAGATCGCTCGCTTCGGTGGGGGGGCGGGAATCGAGGTCCTAGGGTCGGGTCGAGATAGACCCCGTGCGCGGCGAGGAGCCGCGCCTCCGTGGTGTCGACCACGTCCACGCCGAGGTACGTGAGGAAGGGGACTCGGTGGGGGAGCGCGACGCGGGGGGCCCAGAGGACCGGTACCGAGCCGTAGAGGGACCGAAGCTCTCGGACCGCCCGGACAAACGGGAGACCGTCGGCCCAAAGCGCACGGGCATTCCCGAGGACGAGGAGCTCGGGCCGCCCCGAGGGCGGGGACCCGGCCCCTTCGACCCGAAGCGGCGAGTGCACCAGCGCGACCTCCGGGGAGGTGGAGTAGACGCCGGTCCCTTCCCCCGCGATCTCCGGGGAAAGGACCGGCAGCTCGAATCGAAAACGGTGCGCAGCGTCCGAGATTTCGAACCCTCGATGCCCGCTCGGGGCCGGGAGGCGACGAAGCGAAAGGCCCGGTCCCTCCTCTCCCTCCGTCCGGCTTTCGAGGAGGGCTGGCGTCACGACCGGGAGGGGCCCGAGCGTGGCGCTTCCGAGGAGCGCGAGGCCGTCCATCCGCTCGACCGACCTCGACATCGTTGCGCGCTGAGCTCCGCGGCTCCCCCTGACGGACGGCTATCCTGAGGCTCTCGGACTCTTCCGCCGAACCCGGGAGGCGGGAGTCGGGGTCGGGAAGAACCCCTCCCACTGCGCGACCATCGCCTCGCGTCGGTCCGCCCCGGCTTCGGAGCGGCCCCGCCGCCCGAACAGCGGGTCGTGCGTGTCCCGCACCTCGCGAAGGAACTCCTCGGGGTTCGCGCTCGCCTTCTCGAACCCGTAGAGGATCAGTTGACGGAGGAACGACGAACGTCCCCGCCATCCGATGCGCCGGCGCACGGCCGGGTTGAGGTGACGCTTCGCGAGCCTCCAGACCTCATTCGTCGTTCGGTAGTCCCGCGCCGAGAGGCCGATCATGACCTGAGGCATGTCGATCGAACCACCGCCACTCCCGCAGGGGTATTGAGCTAATTCCCAAGGGCAAACCCAACGAATTCGTTATCCAACCCATGCCGGACCGATGGGAACGAATACGGCGAACGCGACTCCGATGAGGTAGAGGACGCTCAACGCAAAGTGTCTCTGGAACGGAATTCGGGCGTTCGTGGGGTTCCGCGCTAGGTCCCGGTCGGTCAGCGCTACGAGGATGGCCATCAGAAGCAGGGCCACGAAGTAGGGCGTCGTGAGGTGGAGGGCGAGGCCGTAGACGGCGAACAGCACGAGCGCGACCGCGTGCAGCGCGGAAACAAGCCGGACCGAGGCGGTCACTCCCCAACGCACCGGGACCGAGAACAATCCGAGCGCTCGGTCGCTGTCCACGTCCCCGAGGCTATGGATCGTTTCGAACGCCGTCCCCCAGGCCAGCATCGCGAACACGGCCCAAAGCGCCACGAGCGGAAGCGTCCCGGTGACCGCGATGTAGACGGCGGCCGGCGTGACGGCCTGCACGAGCCCCAGGAATGCGGTCGTGAACGACGTGAACCGCTTGGTGTAGCTGTAGCCAAGGACGATCGCGAGGGCGACCGGGGCGAGCACGAAGGCGAGGGGGTTGAGGAGGTAGGCCGCGACGACGAGGACCGCCGCGTTCGCCGCACAAAACCCGAGGGCAAAGCCCGACGAGTAGCGACCGGTCACGAGCGCGCGGTCCTTCGTTCGGGGGTTCTGGGCGTCCAGGCGCCGGTCCGCCCAGCGATTGAACGAATGCCCAGCGTTTCGCGCCGCGACGAACGCGACCAGGATCCAGAGCACCGTCCAGGGGTTCGGTCGCCCGTTCGAGGCGAGCAGGAGGAACGCGAGCGCGAAGGAGAGGTTGAGTCCCAGCGTTTGGATCTCGAGGAACCGGCCGAGCGCGCGGGCAGCGCCCTGTGGCGCCGGCGGGCTTTCCGTCACGGCCTCGGACGGGAGAGCAACCGCGCGAGGACCGGGTCGTCCCGGACCGCCCGCTCCGCCGCGGCGGAAGCTGCGGGGTCGGAGCGAATCTCCTCGGGCCACGGGCGGGGGAACCCGTCCTCGGGGCGCTTCCGGGTGGCGTCGATGCCGACCTTTGCCCCGAGGTTCGGGACCGGGTTGGAGATCGATAGCTGGTCGACCGGGCCGTGCGAGAGCTCGAGGTCCCGTTCGGGATCCGCCTGCAGCCCCACTCGATAGAGCACCTCGGAGAGGTCGTGCACGTCCACGTCCTCGTCCACGACCACGAGGTACCGCACGAACATCATCTGCCCGAGCCCCCACAGGGCGTGCATCACCTTGCGCGGGTGGTCCGGGTAGGACTTGCGGATCGAGACGATCCCGACGTTGATGAACAGTCCTGCCACCGGTAGATTCATGTCGACGATCTCGGGGAGGACGAGTCGGACGACGGGGCGGAAGACCCGCTCGACCGCCTTCCCGAGAATCGCGTCCTCGGTCGGAGGCTTTCCCGTGACGGTCGTGAGGTAGACGGGATGGCTCCGGTGCGTGACCCGCGTCACGTGGAAGACCGGGAACGGTTCGGGAGCGGAGTAGTAGCCGGTGTGGTCGCCGAACGGTCCCTCGACGACGCGCTCTACCGGGTCGACGTACCCTTCGAGGACGATCTCCGCGTTCGCCGGGACGTCAAGGTCGACCGATTTCGCGGGAACGAGCTCGACGGGCTGGTCCCTCAGGAACCCGGCGAAGACGAAGTTGGAGATCCCTTCGGGCACCGGCGCGAGCCCGGAGAAGACGGTCGCGGGGTCCATCCCGATCGCCGCCGCGACCGGCATCTTCTCCCCGCGCGCGGCCCACTTCCGAAAGTTGTTCGCTCCGACCCGGTGGACCTGGAAGTGCATCCCGAGCGTGTCCCGACCGTACTGCTGGAGCCGGTAGATCCCGGTGTGCGACTCGCCCGTCTCGGGGTCCTTCGTAACGACGACGGGGAACGTGACCGTCCGCCCCGCGTCCTTCGGCCAGCACTTGAGGATCGGAAGGCGGTCGAGGTCGACCGTCGTCTCCTCGACCTCTTGGCAGGGAGCCGAGCGGACCCTCTTCGGCGCGAGAGAGCGGAGGGTCGACAAGGTCTCGATCGTCCCTGAGAGGTCTCGCACGGCACCAAGGATGCCGGCGGGAGGGCGGAGGTGGACGAGACGCTCGACCTTCTCCGCGACCTTCTCCACCGACTCCTCTCCGAGGGCGAGCGCGATCCGTCGGAACGAGCCGAGGAGGTTCGTGACGACCGGCAGGGAGGAGCCGGTGACGTTCTCAAAGAGGAGCGCGGGGCCATCGGCTCGCAGCACTCGCTGGGTGACCTCGGTGACCTCGAGGTCCCTCGAGACCGCTGTCTTCACGCGGACGAGGTCGCCCCTCGACTCCAAGGCCGAGAGGAACTCCCCGAGCGAGCCGAACGACACGGTCGCCGGCGAGCCGCCCGAATTATTAAACGGAGGGGTCGGGGTCAAGGTTCATATCGGAACCTCGGGTTGACCCGACGATGCAGACCGTCAGCCTCGAGGTCCGGACAGCGGACCTCGCCCTCCTCGGCCTCGTGCCGGAGGGGTTGTTCGACAAGTACGAGGAGGTCGAGCTCCTCGAGACGCTCCGTCTCGAAGAGGGGTGGCGTCTCCAGCTCCTGCGGGTCCGCCGGAAGGGTCCCCTCAAGACCGCCTCCGAGCTCGAACGCGAGTCCCGACGGATCCGTTCCCTCTACGGTCTCGAGACCTTCGAGCTCGTTGAGCGGCGGCCCCGGACCCACGACTACATCCTCCTGGTGCGGCAGCGGAACCCCGAGCGGCTTCGCCGTCTCCTCACGCTCGCCGGAGGGGAGATCTCCCCCACCGCACCGTTCCGAATCAACTCCGAGAAGGTGATCGCCACCTTCCATGGCCAGGAGCGCGCCCTTCGTCGGGTTCTGAAACGTCTCGACCGCGAAGGGTTCCCGTACCGCGTCGTCCGAGCCTCGGGGCGCCCGTACGTCCCCGACGAGGGAGCGACGCCCCTCACTCCGCTACAGTCCCGACTGCTCGCGCGAGCCTGGGTGATGGGATACTATGCGGTCCCCCGGAGGATCACGCTCACCCGCCTCGCCCAGCAGACCGGACGCAGCGCTCCGGCACTCGGAAAGGTGCTCCGCCGCGCCGAAGGGCGGATCGTCGCCCGGTGGCTGGTGACCGAGGGAACGGTGTCGGAGAGCGAGGTCTCGGACCTGAGCGTCCCGCGCGAACCCTAAAGAGAGCCCGCACCTCCCGCCCGCGTGCCTCGCCGTTCTCGTACGATCCGGGTCGAGCGCGTTCCCGGTGCCTCCGCGGTCCCGGTCCCGGTACGTGCCACCCGAGGTTCGGCGTGCTTCGACCTCGCGAGCGCCGAGGCGGTCACGCTCGAGCGTGGCCGCGTGACCCTCGTCCGGACCGGCTTCAAGATGCGCTGTCCACGAGGAACCTTCCTCGAGGTGCGGCCCCGGAGCGGCCTCAGCAGCCGGGGCGTCCTGATGGTCAATGCTCCCGGGACGATCGACTCCGACTACTCCGGGGAGGTCCGGGTTCCCCTCACCTATCTCTTCGACGGGCCGTACCGGATCGAGGTCGGAGACCGGATCGCCCAGGTCCGCCTCGTCTCGGACGAAAGCGCGACGTTCCGTCCCGGACGAGTGGAGACCGTGCGCTCTCGCGCCGGTGGGTTCGGGAGCACGGGCCGCTAGCGGAACTCCGAGAGCAGGCGCTGCACGCTCTTCGGCCCGGGCGGGGTGGGAACGATCCCCTTCTCGACCTCGTCCTGGACCTCGACCAGCATCTCGTGCATCCGCCGCTCGCGAGCGAACGCCGCGCGGGCGAGCCCGACATCCCGGGTCCCCTCGGCCACGAGGACGATCGCGCGGCCGGTCCTCGCTCGGCCCGTGCGTCCCCGCCGCTGGATGGTCCGGATGACGTCCGGGACCGGTTCATAGAAGACGACCAGGTCGGTCGCGGGGATGTCGAGACCCTCCTCGGCCACCGAGGTGGCGACGAGGCAGTTCCTCTCGCCCGTGCGGAACCGGTCGAGGAGCGCGGTCTGCTCGCGCTGGGAGAGCCCCACGTCCTTTCCGTGCGTCGCCTGACCCACGAACCTCGCCGGTCGGACCGTGGGGTCGTGGAGCCGTTCGATCTCCTCCACGATCCGGTCGACCGTGTCCCGGTACTGAGCGAAGACGATCACGCGGGCCGCCGGGTTCCGATGCAGCTCGTCCCGGACGATCTCGACCGTCTTCGCGAGCTTCGGATGCTCCACGGTCAGGGTGGAGAGCCGGCGGACGACCTCCTCGACATCGGGGTCTCCCAGGAAGGCTCGGAGCGAGGGCGTCCATCGTCGGCCGGCCGCCGGACGTTGACGGGCGAGGTACTCCCGCAAGGAGTCGACCCCCTGGGTCTCGATGAGCTCGAGTGCATGGAGGCCTTTCATCGCCGCCGCCTGCGCCGTCCTTGCCTTCCAGACGAGCCCTGAGGTGGTTCCCGTCTGCCGACGTTCGGCTTCGATCTGGCGACCGAGGCGGGAGCCGAGCTCGAGGAGCACCCGGCGGTTCGCTTCGCCGGCCGGAAGAAGGTCCATCTTGCGGAGGACCTCGACCTGGCGCTGGACCGCCGCGCGGAGGAGGATGGCGAGATGACGGACCTCGGGAGGGACAGGGATTTGGATCGTGTCCACTCCGATCCCGTGGAAGTAGGGGGCGACGTCGGGGCTGGACTCGGTGCGGTACTCGAACCGTTCGATCCCGAGGTTGGCCCAGACCTCGCGGATGCGCCGACGGCTCCCGCCGGGGGAGGCCGTCATCGCGAGCACGCGGGCGCGCGGCCCATCCCGGTTCGCCTTCGCGATGGCAACGTACGGATAGTCGCCGACCGCCCGGTGCGCCTCGTCGAAGATGATGAGCGAGAAGGTGGAGAGCGGAAACTCCCCGTGCTCGAGGTCGTTCGCCACGACCTGCGGCGTCGCGCAGACGACCTGCGGGGGTCGGAGGAGCTCCGCCCGTCGCTCGGGGGCGATCGCTCCGGTGAGCGTGAGCGGCTCCGGGGCGAAGAGCGTCTGCGCGACGCTCCTCGCGTGCTGGATGACAAGCGGTCGGGTCGGGGCCAGGAACAGGACCGACTCGGTGGGAGCCCGACGCAGGTACTCGGCGATCACGCGGAGGGCGATCGCCGTCTTCCCGAGCCCGGTGGGAAGCACGACGAGCGTGTTGTGCTCGGTCGCGGCCTCGCTGATATGCTTTTGATAGAGTCGGTCCTCGAGGAGCCCGGGGCGTACCCGAGGGTGCTCCACGGTCTCCATCGCGGCGGCGCTCCGCCCGTGCACGGGCCACGGCTTTAATACGGGTCGGCTACCGCCGGGCGATGGTACCGTTCTGGCTCGACCTCGTGCTCCTGACCGCCTCGGTGGTGGTCCTTCTCTACCAGGGGTTCGCGCTCGTGCTCGCCCTCGAGATGCCCCGTCTCGCGCCGGCGCCACCGAACCCCGCCGCGGCGAGCCTTCCGAAGGTGAGCGTGGTGATCGCCGCGCGGAACGAGGAGCTCGACCTTCCCGACACGCTCGACTGCCTTTTCGCCCAGGACTATCCGAACCTCGAGGTCATCGTGGTGGAGGACCACTCGACGGACCGTACCGCCGCCGTGACGGACGCTCGGGCGCCGCGCGTCCGCCGGATCACCCCGCCTCCCCTTCCCCCCGGCTGGACCGGAAAGAACTGGGCGTGCTGGGTCGGGGCCCGCGAGACGAGCGGCGAATGGATCCTCTTCGAGGACGCGGACGTCCACACGCATCCGTCGGCCGTTCGGACCGCGGTCGAGTGGGCGCTGCGCGAACACGCGGACCTCGCGACCCTCGCGATCAAGATCGAGATGCAGAGCTTCTGGGAGCGCGTCGTCCTGCCGTTCTACGTCCAGGTCGTCCTCACCTACTTCCGGACCCCGCACGTCAACCGGCCCAACTCGAAGACGGCGATGGCGAACGGCCAGTTCTGGTTGACCCCACGAACCGTCTACTATGCGATGGACGGTCACGAGGCCGTCCGTTCGGTCGTCCTCGAGGACGTCGCGATCGCGCGGCGGTACCGGGCGGCCGGCAAAACGCTTCGGGTCGCGTGGACGCCCGAACTCGCCCAGACCCGGATGTACCGGAACCGCAAGGAGATGTTCGAGGGGCTCCTCAAGAACGTGCACGGGACCGAGTTCTCCTCCGCCCGCCTCATCGGCTCGCTGGCGGGACTGATCGGTCTCTTCCTCCTCCCGCTCGGCCTCCTCCCGTTCGGGCTTGCGATGGGGGACCCGGTCCTCATCGGAATGGGCGCCTTCCTCTACTTGGCGCTGTTCGCGAAGCACGCCGTCTTCGCCCGGGCCCTCGGGGTCCCGTGGCCCTACGGCCTCCTCTTCCCGGTCGCCGTCGGATACTACGTGGTGCTGGTCGTGACCTCCCTCGCTCGCGGGCTCCGTCACCAGGGCGTCGCGTGGAAGGGCCGCTCCTACCCGATGGGTCCCTAACGAAAGGAACCGATAAGTGGTCGACCGGCCGTGGGCACGGACTACCAACGATGGCGACGCTCAGCGAGGCACGATTCGGACTCATCGTTGGGGGCCGGGAAGAACCGGGGACGAATGGGGATTACCGGCCGGTCCTCGACCCGGCGACGAACGAGCCGGTCGCGCAGGCCGCGGTCGCCTCGCCCGACGATGCTCGACGCGCGATGGAGGTCGCCGAGAGGGCGTTCCGAGAATCTCCGTGGGCCTCCGATGAGGGGGCGCGACGGTCGAAGGCGCTCGGGAAGCTCGCCTCGCTGCTCGACTCACGGACCGACGAGTTCGCCCGTCTCGAGACGCTGAACGTCGGAAAGCCGCTCCGGGAATCCCGGATCGACATCGCGTACGTCGTTCGCACCCTCGAGTACTTCGCCGGGATGGCGGACAAGCTCGAAGGCGAGACGATTCCGGTTCCGGGCGCCCGCATTGACTACACGATCCGGGAACCTCTCGGAGTGACGGTGCATATCGCTCCCTGGAATTACCCGCTATTGCTCGCCGTCCGGTCGGTCGCCCCGGCGCTCGCCGCGGGGAACTCGGTCGTCCTCAAGCCGGCGAGCCTCACGCCGCTCTCCGCGGTCGCCTTCGGTCGTCTCGCCCCAGAGGCCGGGGTTCCGGACGGGATCCTCAACGTCGTTCCCGGGAACGGCGCCGACGTCGGCATGGCGCTGGTCGACGACCCCCGGTGCGCCTCCGTCACGTTCACCGGCAGCGGCGAGGTCGGTCCGACGATCGCGGAGCACGCCGCCCGCCGATTCGTCCCGCTCACGCTCGAGCTCGGAGGGAAGGGACCAGTGCTCGTCTTTCCGGACGCGGACCTCGAACGAGCGGCGAAAGGGGTCGGCTACGGGATCTTCCAGAACGCGGGCCAGATGTGCTGGGCGGCCTCCCGTCTCCTCGTCCATGAGAGCATCGCCGGTCCGTTCGTCGAGAAGGTCCGCTCGATCGCCGAGGGCCTAAAGCTGGGACCCGGGACCCAGGACGGGGTCGAGATGGGGCCGCTCGTCTCCCGCGACCAGGCCGAGCGGGTCCTCGACTACGTACGGGACGCGCGCGAGAGCGGCGGCCGCGTCCTCGCCGGAGGTTCGAAAGTCGAAACCCCGCCTCTCTCCGCGGGGAACTTTGTCCGCCCGACCGTGCTTTCGGACGTCCCCGCGAGTTCCCGGGCCGTACGGGAGGAGATCTTCGGTCCGGTTCTCGTCGTCCGCACCTTCCGGGACACGGAGGACGCGATCCGGGCCGCGAACGATACCCCCTACGGGCTTCTCTCCGCGGTCTGGACGCGGGACCTTGCGACCGCTCACTCCGTGGCGCGCCGACTCGAAACGGGGATGGTGGTCGTCAACGAATCCCCAACGACCTACCCGCAGACCCCGTTCGGAGGGGTCAAGTCGAGCGGCGTCGGCTTCGAGCAGGGGATGCGGGCGGTCGAGACGTTCACCCGCCGCAAGAACATCCTCCTCAACGTCGGCGCTCCCCGGAAGAAGGCGGGTCCCTCCTAGGTTCGTACGAAACCCCAAAAGAGCGTCCCGAGGCTCGCCCCGGGCGATTCGGCATGGCAACGACCCCCCCTCCTTCGGTTCCGTCTCCCGACGCGGAGTGGGAGACCTGCCGCTTCTGCGGGGTTGCCGTGCCCCCCGGGGCCTCGAAGTGCGGGATCTGCGGCGCGGAGAACCCGCTCACTTCCTCCCAGGTCGAGCGGGCTCCCCCCAAGGTCCGGCGGTGGATCCGGCTCACGCGAGCGTTCCGGGTGCTCGTGGTCGTGACGGTGATCCTGGGTCTCGCCTACGCGATCGGCTCCGCGGTCCTTTCCGGCCCGCCCACTCTAGCTAGCGACCCCCTCACGACCTCCGGGACGTATCAGATCGGACCGGGGAACCACACGGTGATCTCGGGCGAGATTACCGCGGGAGACTACGTGACCGGCAACTTCACCGCCGTGGCCCCCGTCGGGGTCAATATCGCGGTCGCCGTTTACAACTCGAGCGAGTGGGGGGCGTTCCTCGTCGGGGGCGCTCCGGCGCCGCTCTACACGGTGAGTCCGACGTACCAGGCGAGCCTCGTCTACTCGCCGGTCGTGACCGACACCTACTACTTCGTCTTCTCGAACCCGTACCCGAGCGCGACCCACCTCACGGTGGGCGTCTACATCACGACCCTCTACAACGCGAACGTCGCCAACGACGGTTTCGCGTAGGGTCGGCGCCTACGAATCGGCGTCGTGCGCCGTCGCTTTGTCGTCGTCCGGTGCCGGGGTGATCGGAACGGTCGAGCGGGAAAGGTACTCCGGCGGGATCCGGTCCACGAGATAGACGGTCTTCCCGGCCTTCATGATGACGACGCCGTCGGCGCGGGCTCTCTTCGCGTCCACCTCGAGGATGACCGGGTTGGGGGTGCGGACCGAGCCCGCGGAGTGGGCGTCGTCCGCGGTCTTCGAAAGATGGACCTTCTTCCGGTCCGACGGCTTCAGCCCCACCTCGAGGACGATCGTCGCTTCGTCGACCGTCACCGGGTAGTAGAGCTGGTCCGGGATGTTCTCGGTCGGCAGGTCGAGGTCGACGTCGACCGTGTGACCGTACGTGGCCCGGATCCGGTCGTCCCGGACCTCGTAGCGTCCCTTCGCGTCGGTCTCGGCGATCGCGAGGATGTGCTGCGGTCGGAGCCAGTGGTACGCGGGATGCTTCTGGGAGATCGCCCGGACCAGCTGGGGGAGCGGGACCCATCCCTGGGGGTCGATCGGGAGCTGGTAGCGGTCCGGGAAGTGCCGGAGGATCCCGGTCACGATCCGCCCGAGGTGGTCGAGTTCCCGGTCGTTCATCAGGAACCGGCCGGGTTGCCCGCAGACGGGGCAGGCATCGGCACGGAAGTACCCGTGCTGTGCGCACTCCTTCAGCATCTCCGCGGCCCTCTCGTCAGGCTTTGACCTTGTCGGCCTTCTTCTCGAAGTCCGTGAGCAGGTCCCCGTAGAGGTCGGTCAGGTCCTTGAGGACCCGCTTCAGCACCTGCTGGGGCTTCTCCCCTTTCGTCTTCACGTAGAGGGTCGGCTTGTCGAGGAACGGGTGGCCGAGGTAGTAGCGGGCCTCGACGACCTTCTCCTCCTTCTGGAGCGCCTCGACGAGCGGGATGAGGAGGGTCTCCTCTCCCTTCGGAAACTCGACCCGCAGGAGGTCGTGCTCCTTCTCGACCACGTGGATCTCCATCGATGGCACCGGGAGCCCGGCCACCTGCGACCGCTTCTTAAGCGTGGCGGAACCGGCTTCGGCCACTATCGCGCCGTCCCGCCGACGCGGATATAACGGTCGGGGCTTCGTCGAGACGGCCCCATGCGGTTCCTCCTCGTCGGCGGCGGTGCGCGGGAGCACGCGATCGGGATCGCGTTGCAGCGGGCCGGCTCGGAGCTCTTGGTAGCGAGCTCGAACGCGAACCCCGGGCTCGAGCGGATCGCCGCCCGGTCGGTCCGGCTCGACCCGACGGACGGCTCCCGAGTGGTCGCGTTCGCGAAGGAGGCGAAGGCGCAGGCCGCCGTGATCGGGCCCGAAGCGCCCCTCGGAGCGGGCGTCGCGGACGCGCTCCGCGCGTCGGGGATCCCGACCGTGGGCCCGGGCAAGGCGGCAGCCCAGATCGAAACGTCGAAGCTGTTCTGCCGGGAGCTCCTCGCACGCCACGGTGTCGCGGGCCAACCCCGGTTCGTCGCGCCGACCACCGTCGAGGAAGCCGACCGGGCGGTCGCGCAGTTCCCCGGTCCGTTCGTCGTCAAACCGAGCGGCCTGACGGCGGGCAAGGGTGTCTGGGTCCAGGGTTCGGACTTCACCGACCCGAAGGAGGGAGCCGCCTACGCGAAGTCGATCCTCGTCCAGGGCCAGCGGGTGCTGCTCGAGGAGAAGCTCGAGGGCGAGGAGTTCAGCCTGATGGCGTTCGTGACCGACTCCGGGGTCTACCCGATGCCGGCCGTCCAGGACTTCAAGCGCGCGCTCGAGGGGGACAAAGGTGGGAACACGGGGGGAATGGGCTCGTACTCCCAACGTGACCACCTTCTTCCCTTCCTCTCCGCGGGCGAGCGCGACCAGGCGGTGCAGGTCCTCGAAGCGTCCGCCGCCGCGATCCGCGCGGAGGGCCTCTCGTACCGCGGAATCCTCTACGGCGGGTTCATGCTCACCGCGGACGGTCCGCGGCTGCTCGAGTTCAACGCCCGCTTCGGAGACCCCGAGGGGATCAATGTCCTCACGCTCTACGAACCCGGGGATTTCGAGTCGCTGCTCTTCGGCGTCGCGACCGGCCGGGTCGACCCCAACCTGATCCGGTTCCGGCTCCGGGCGACGGTGGTGAAGTACGTCGTTCCGCCCGGCTATGGCGACCGTCCGAAGCCGGGGGGAATCGTCACGGTGGACGACAAAGCGATCGAGGACGCGGGCGTCCATCTCGTCTACGGGAGCGTCGAGGCGGTCGGCCCGGCCTCGGTCCGACTCGGGACCTCCCGGGGCCTCGCCCTCGTGGGAGAGGCGAGCGCGATCCACGAGGCCGGGAGCCGGGTCGAGGCGGCGCTCGCGTTCGTGAAGGGGGACTACTACGTCCGCCACGACATCGGGACGAAGGAGGACCTCGCGCGGCGGTGGGAGCACGTCCGTCGGCTGCGTTCTCCCAACGCGAAAGCCTCGCCCCTCCCTCTCTCGGTCGCCTCGGCCGATGCTCCCCCGTCGAGCGCCGGCGCGCCGGACCAGGTCATCGGTTGACGCTCGGTCAGCGAACCGTCAAATAGCGCACCGGGGCTCTCTCAGGTTCCCGACCATGTTCTGCCCCTCGTGTAAGAGACTGATGCGACCGGACCGGGCCGCCGGCGTCTGGCGATGCACGTCGTGCGGGACGGAGGTCCCGCTCGGAAAGGGGGTCGAGGTCCGCCACACCGCCGCCCACGAACAGCGAACGGTCGGGGTCGTCGAGACGAAGCACGTGCCGCTCCCGAAGGCCGCGGAGACGTGTCCGAAGTGCGGGAACGGAGAGGCGTACTGGGTGCTGCGGCAGACACGCGGTTCGGACGAGCCCGAGACGAGGATCTTCGAGTGCACGAAGTGCGGCCACAAGTGGAGGGAGTACTCGTGAGCCCGGGCGACTTCGTTCCGATCTCGCGCGTCTTCGCGTCCGAGGCGCCCGGGACGACCGTCCGCATCCGAGGATGGGTGCTTCGCACGCGCTCGTCGGGAGGGATCCTGTTCTTCCTCCTGCGGGACCGATCCGGGGTCGTTCAGGTGACAGGTCGCCGAGATGCCCTCGGGGACGCCGCGTTCGATGCCGCCGAGCACGTCCAGATCGAGGGGTCCGTCGCGGTCGAGGGGGTCGTCGCGGAGGACCGGCGGGCGCTCGACGGGAGGGAGGTCCGGGCGAGTCGGATCGACGTGATCGATGCGGGAGAGCCGTTCCCCATCTTCACGGACCAGACCGAGGAGTTCCTCCTCGACCAGCGCCACCTCGCGATCCGTTCCCAGGAGAGCGTCGCGATCTTCCGCGTGAAGGCAGAGCTTCTCCGGGCGTTCCGCGAGTTCTTCGACCGCGAGGAGGTCGTTGAGATGACCCCTCCCATCCTCACCGGGAACGCGGCCGAGGGCGGAGCGGAGGCGTTCCAGTTCGATTACTTTGGACGGCCGGGCTACCTCTCCCAGACCGCGCAGCTCTACCTCGAGGCCCTCCTCTTTCCCCACGAGCGCGTCTACGCGCTCACCCCGTCGTTCCGGGCCGAGAAGTCGCGGACGCCCCGGCACCTCACCGAGTTCCTGAACCTCGAGGTCGAGCTCGCCTGGTGTGACTTCGCGGACCTCCTGATCTTCATCGAGCGGATGATGGTCGACGTGCTGCACGCCGTCGCCGAGCGGCGGCCGAAGGAGCTCACGTCGCTCGGCCGTCCGCCGGAGGAGCTTCTCGCGATCCGGGCCCCGTTCGAGCGAATCCGCTACTCGGAGGCGATCGACCGGCTCACGAAGCTGGGCTTTCCCGTCCATTTCGGGAGCGACCTCGGGACCGCCGAGGAGCGCGCGCTCACTCTCGAGAGCAAGAACCCGTTGTTCGTGACGCACTACCCGCGCGAGCTGAAGGCGTTCTACATGCTCCAGTCGCGGGACGACCCGCGCGCGGTCGAGGCGGCGGACCTCCTCGGGCCCGAGGGATACGGCGAGATCATCGGGGCGTCCTGCCGCGAGACCGACATCGCTCGGATCAAGGAACGGATCACCCAGATCGGAGCGAAGGTCGACGAGTACGAGTGGTACCTCGACCTCCGGCGACACGGCAACATCCCACACGCCGGCTTCGGGCTCGGCGTCGAGCGCGTGGTCCGCTGGGTCCTCCGTCGGGAGCACATCCGCGACACGACCCCCTTCCCTCGAACACCGTCCCGCCACACTCCGTAGGCCGCCGCGTCGTGCGGCGTCGTCGCCGCGCGATTCGGCCGGCAATGTTCAAGAGCGACGGAGCGCATCTCCCGTACGAAGAGCTCCCGACGGAGAACGAAGAGTGGCGCAGGCGCAGGGAACCGACCGAGGCGGGGAACGCTCGGGAGCACCGACCGACAAACCGCCGTCCGCCCTCTCGGTGGAACGCGTCACGCACCAGGACGTTACGGCGATCTGCACGCTCTTCAAGAAGGTCTGGGACCCGTCGCCCTCCGGGGTCCCGGTCGAGCTCGTGAAGTCGTGGCAGCCGACCGCCCTCGAGTTCACGAGCTGGATGGGAGGCGTCACGTACTTCGCGGCGCGCAAGGACGGCCACCTGGTCGGGGTCATCGGGTCCGAACTCCTCCACGGGAGCTGTCACCTCGTGCATCTCGCGGTCGACCCGGACGTTCGGCGCACGGGGGTCGGTAGCGCTCTCGTGGAGGCCTCCGTCGAGTGGGCGAAGAAGGCGAAGGCCGCCTCGGTGTGGGTTGACGTCCTCACCGGCCTCGCGGGCCCGAACGCGCTCTTCCCGAAGCTCGGGTTCGCCCTGGTCGGCGTCCTTCACCATCACGAATGGGGCGAGGACGTGCGGCTCTTCGAGCGCGTGGTGTAAGGATATCCGCTCGCAGGACCGACGGCGGACCGCTAGTCCCGGAGCGCCGTCGGGCGCGCGGCGGCCCTCGCGGGGCGGTTCGGGAGCATCCCGTGGCGCTGCTGGAGCGCCCGGAGGCGTCGGACCCCGTCCTCGGGCCGACCCCGGAAGAACTCCCGCGCACCGCGCGCGAGCTCGATCCCTTCGAGCTCAGTCGCGATCCCGTGCGTCCGCTCGCTGAGGAGGTAGTCTCCGTACTCGGAGATGTACTGGGGAAGCCCCGCTTTGAGCCGGGTCACGGCTTGGAGCCGGATCGCCCGGATCTGCTGCTTGAGCGGCGCGAGCTTCCCGGCCCGGAGCTCGCTCTCGAGGTCGTCCGCGACCTCGGTCGCGTCCTGGGGCGGGTCGATCCCGAGCGCCGACATGTCCTTCAGCAGGGCGACGACGCGTTCGAGCTCCTCGCGAGCCTGGTCGAGGTGCCGTTCCTTCAACGACACGACCCGGTCGACCTGCTGGAAGGCGGAGAGCGCTTGCGCGATGTCCCCAGAGCGCGCGGAGAGGAGCGCGTCCTCGATCTGGTCCCGCTCGAGCCGGCTGTCGACCGAGTAGGCTTCGAGCCGGGTCAGACGCACCTTCGTGCGCTTCTCCCATTCCTCGAAGGCCGCGACGACCCGTTTCTGAGCGATTCGCTCGATCCCCCGGACGACCTCGGCCCACGGCTCGGGGTTCGAGCTCTCCCGAGCGATCTCCTGAGCCCATCCGGGAAGCCTCGGGAGCTCGACACCGAGCGCCCGGACTCCATCCGACCACTGGTTCAACCGTGCCAGGCGGCGGCCCAGCTCCGAGGCGAACGGGCTCGGTTTCCCCGTCGTCGGTGCGCGGGCGGGACGAGGCGGGGGCGTCCGCCGGGGGGTCGCCTCGGCGCCGGCTGGGGGCAGTTCTTCCGGCGGGAGCGAAGGAGTTACATCGGGAGAGGTGACCGGCGCAAGTTCCGGCTCATCGAGGATAGTGTGGCACTCCGGGCAGAGCACCGTCTCCGGAGGAACCAGAGTTCCGCACTTCGGACAGACGACGCCGATGTCGGCCATTCGAGCACCGGATGTGAGGCCTGCGGGGTCTTATAAAGCGCGAGTTGCGGAGGTCGCCTGCCGTCGCCTCCGCCGGACCTCGGGGGGAGGGGCGCGCCCTTCCTACCGGCCGGGCGTGGACGAGCCCCGCTGCTCAAAGAATCGTTCGACCACGTGAAGGTGCCGCAGCATCGCGGTCTTCTTCGCCTGGTGGGACTGCATCCGACGGAGGATGTTGTCGAGGGCCCGGACGGCCACCACGACGTGAGGTCCCTTGTTCAGCATGACGCACTCGGCGCGGACCCCCATCGCCGCATCCGTCACCTCCGCCCGCGTCGGGAGTCCGGTCTTCGTGAGGCCCTCGAGGACCTGCGTCGCCCAGATCGTGGGCACGTGCGCGGCCTCGCACATCCAGAGGATCTCCTCCTGGACCTCGGCGAGACGCTCGTAACCGACCTCGACTGCGAGGTCGCCCCGAGCGATCATCACGCCGACCGGGAACCGACGGATCGCCGCGAGGAGGATCCCGGGCAGCTCCTCGAACGCCGTCCGCGTCTCGATCTTGAGGATGATCCCCATCTTCGGTCGGCCGACCTTGGCGAGTTCGTTCCGCAAGAGGTCGACGTCCTCCGCCCGGTGGACGAACGAGTACCCGACGAGGTCGGCGTGCCGAACGATGAACCGGAGGTCCTCGAGGTCCTTCGGTCCGATCGTGGGCAGGTCCACCTTCGTGTCGGGGAAGTTGATTCCCTTGTCCGCGGCGAGCCACGCGCCGACCTCGGGGGCGTGGACGACCTCGACCACGAGACGCGCGGCCGTCGCCGACCTCACGACCGCTCCGATCCGGCCGTCGTCGAACCAGATCGGCTGGTCCCGTCGCACGAAGCGGAGAGCCTCGGGCGCGGTGCACGCGATATGCGCGGGGCGCACGACGCGGCCCTTCGCGTTCCGTCGGGCGTCCTCCCCTTCGACCGGACGCGCGGTCAGGATGAGACGGTCCCCCACGTGGAGGCGGATCCGCTCCTCGATGCGGGGGATGGGTCCGATGGGAGCGACGTCCGTGCGACCGGTCTCGAGGGTCGCGACGAGACGCGTTCCGGTGGTGAAGTAGCAGGTCTTGTCCGTCTCCGCGCGGAACCGAATCCCGGCTCGCGCGACAAGGCGGAGAGTGCGGCGGGCGCCTCGCGAGTCCCGAAACTCGACCTGCTCGCGGAGGCGCCGGCGGAGGAGCCAAGGTCGCGGGACCGTTACGCTCTCCTCACCGGCCGGCGAGGGGCTCCGAGACGGAGCCGGGACGAGCCACACCGATGCCGGCAGGGTGACTCGGCCGAGGGCGTCGCGCTTCGGCCGGAGCTTGAGCACGGCGGGGCCGGGACGGATTGCGCCGGTGCGGATCTTCGGTCCGGCGAGGTCCATCAGGATCCGGACCTTTCGGCCCGCCGACCGTTCGGCCCGGTGGAGGTGCGCGATCATCCGGGTCCATTGCGCCGGCGAATCGTGGGCACAGTTGATCCGGGCGCAATCCATCCCTTCCTCGACGAGCTCGCGCACGAGTCCATAGTCGCTCGCCGCCTCGGTCGGCATCGTCACCATGATCCGTACGCTGCGACCGGGGCGCGTAGGACCGAGCAGGGTGCGGGCGTTCCGCGCAAGGATCCTCCGCCCCCTCTCGGGGTCGGGAGCGGACGCCGCGGGCCGGAGGACGGGCGGGCGACCTCGGAGGCGGTCGAGTCCGCTCAGCACCGCGTCCAGGTTGTAGAGCACGTGGCTCTCCGAGCGCCCGAGCGACGAGAGGCCCCAGTGCGAGAGCCGGTTCTGGTCCCTTCGGAGGTCGAAGCGGCGGAAGGCGAGGTAGTGGAGGAGGTTACGCGCGCTATCTCGGTGAGCACCGTACGGGGTCAGGTCGACCGCGCTCTCGAGTTCGATCAGGCTTGCGCGCAGCCGCTCGAGCCGGGCCGCGAGCGAGCCCATCGATGTCGCGCCGAAAGGGACGACCCGTGGTGTCGACGGCATGATCTCGCTGACTACCGAATGCCGCCCGGAGGATTAGACTCTGAGGACCCGGTTCCGGGTGCGGACGGCCACGGCACGGTCGGCTCGGCCAAGATTCCGGCCGACCCGAAATCCGGCCTCCCTACTCGCCTCGGTAGCGAGGCCGACGCATCTTCCTCCTGACGAGATTCCGGGCGACGACGTCCTCCGAAGACGCGGCGTGCGCGTCACGTACGTTCTCCTGCCCTCGCAGCGTCGTGCCCCGCTCCTCGCGGGAAACCCGCCTGTGCGGGACCGTGAGGACCATCGGACGGAAGGGGTGGGGAGTAGCGGGTCGTGCGCGATTTCTCGCGAACTCGGAGGGAAAGTGCGCGGGGGTGGCCCGTTCAGAATCGCCCACGTCCCATGTATTCACGGAAGTCGATCGAAGGGCCCGCATCCGCATACGGTCATGTTGACCAAAGTCTACATATATTGTGTCGACATTGGTCAACATGATGACCGCGGCAAAACCCGAGTCGGCGCTCGCGCTCCGGCTGGAGCGTCTCACGGGCGAGGAAGCATCCTGTTGCGTGCCGGAGTACCAAGACCTCGCGAAGGAGGTCGCCGCGTCGGCGGGTTTCCCCGAGGCGTTGCAACGCGTGCGAGCTCTCGCGGACGAGAACCGCCTGCTCGCCGTTGCGTTGCTCAAGCGGCGAAAGGAGCTCTGCGCGTGCGAGATTCAGGCAGCGACCGGCCTCACCCACGCCACCGTGAGCCACCACATGGCGGTTCTCGTGGACGCGGATCTCGTGAGAACCCGCCGCGCGGGAAAGTGGACGTACTATCGGTTGGCCCAACGGCCGGAGGTGAGCATCCCATGAGGCGGGGCAAGAAGGGTGAGGGTCCCGCCGATGCACGACGGCAAGAGGTGCGAGTCCGCTACGGGAAGATTGCCGCCGGTGAAGGATGCTGTTCCTCCGGAGAAGGCTCCTCGAGCTGCTACGGAAGTGGGGCCGAAGGGTCCTCGTGCGGGCAACCGTCGGTCTCCCCTCAGCTCGGCTACTCGGCCAAGGACCTGGCGGCCATCCCCGAGGGAGCGGATCTTGGCCTGGGATGCGGGAATCCGACGGCCATCCTGGCGTTGAAACCCCGCCAGGTGGTCCTGGACCTGGGGAGCGGAGCGGGGATCGATTGTTTCCTGGCCGCGAAGAAGGTCGGGGCGAAGGGGCACGTCATCGGGGTGGACATGACCCCGGAGATGGTGGGGAAGGCGCGGGAGAACGCTCGCAAGGGCCACTACGCGAACGTCGAGTTTCGGCTCGGAGAGATCGAGCACCTTCCGGTCGCCGACGACTCGGTGGACGTGGTCCTTTCGAACTGCGTCATCAACCTCGCCCCCCGGAAGGGTCCGGTCTACCGCGAGGCCTATCGAGTGCTCCGTCCCGGGGGGCGACTCGCCATTTCGGACGTGGTCGCCACGCGTCCGATCTCCGCCCGAGATCGGGCCGACTCGTCCCTCTGGTCCTCCTGCTCGTCGGGGGCCCTCGAGGCGAACGAGGTCAGGACGTTGTTGAAGCGGGCCGGATTCCACGATGTTCAGCTGGACCTCAAGATTCCCAAAGAGGTGCCGGAAACCCTCCGCGGTCAAGCGTCTCTTGGGGTGGTTTCCGCAGACATTCGCGCGGTCAAACCGAGGGAGGGAGTGCGATGACGGAGCGGTCCGTGCTGTTCATTTGCGTCGAGAACGCCGGCCGTTCCCTGATGGCCGAAGCGATGTTCAACCGGAATCCGGCGCAAGGCTGGCGGGCTATCTCCGCGGGGACCCAGCCGGCGACCGCGCCCAACCCGAGGACCGAAGGAATGCTTCGAGAGATCGGGCTGGAGCTGCCCCCTCATCCTCCCCAACTTCTGACCGACGAGATGATGGCCAACTCGAAGGTGATCGTGACGATGGGTTGCCTCGACAGCGCGAGCTGTCCGGCGAAGCTGAAGGTCATCGAGGTCCGCGACTGGGCGCTTCCCGACCCGGCGAAGCTCGACGATGAGGGGTTCCGCCAGGTCCGCCGGGACCTCCAGGCTCGGGTCGAGGGACTCCGACGAGAGCTTTCCCTCGCGAACAAGCGACAGGCCGCGCTCGCCAAAGGCCGCTGAGTTCGCGTGGCGCACGCCCTCCTTCATCGGTGCCTCACGGAGGTCGCCGGGACAGCCCTCCTCGTGGGAATCGGAACGGGCACGATCGTCGCCGCCGGCACCGCGGGCGGAATCCCGCAATGGATGATGGCGGGAGCGTGGTTCCTGGCGGTACTGGTGCCGGTCGTCCTCACCATCCGAGTTTCGGGAGCGCATCTGAACCCCGCCGTGACCCTGGCGCTCGCGAGCAGCGGGCGGCTGGCGTGGAAGGAGGTCCCGCCGTACTGGGCCTCCCAGTTCCTCGGGGCGTTCTTCGCGAGCTTCGTGGTACTGCTTTCGCTCGGGGGTGGCAGCCACCTCGGTGCCACGGTGCCCGCCGACGGCAACATCCCCCGGACGTTCGCCGCGGAAGCCGCCTTCACGGCTTTGCTCGTCGGCGCGGTCTTCGTCCTGGCCGACCGGGGAGAGGGTCGTCTCCGAGGGAGGATTCTCCTTCCGCCGGCGGCCGTGGGCGTTTCTACCTACGTCATCGGACCCTGGACGGGTAGCTCACTGAACCCCGCCCGCACGCTCGCTCCGGCGGTCCTCTCGGGGACCTACGTGGACCTGTGGGTGTACATGATCGCCGTGCCCCTAGCGGCATTGGTGATGGCGGCAGCCTGGAAGCCGAGGTCGGTCGACCTCGCGGACCGGGGAACGGGCCGAAGCGAAGTGACACGATAGACGGTGGTCCGCGTCCGCCGCCAACCGAACGGACCGCCCCCTCTAGCTTCCATTCCTGAACCACCCGTGAAACTCTGCGGAGCGCACCCACATTCCTTCCTGGTCGGAGCGTGCACGGATCCGACAGGCGTCTCGCCACTGTGGAGGAAAGGATGCGGGAGTATCTCGGCTTGATCGGTTCGATTCCCTTCCTAGACGGAGTCCGAGCTCCTCACCGGAGTGTGAGCAAGGTGGGGCGTGTTCTCCGGCGTGGCCAGTGCAATCTTATGGTGACCTCCACTGCCCGGCTCATGGGTCGGTCGAAAGACGTGGACTCGTTCATAGAAGCCGCCCCGAAGGAATTCCAACCGAAGCTACGTGAGATACGGGCGGCGATCCGGAAAGCAGCTCCCACGGCCGTCGAGAGCATCAGCTACGGAATGCCCTTCTACAGCTTCCCGGGGGAATCAGGATTCGGCGCTCGGCTCTGCTACTTCGGACTTCGGAAGCAGAATGTCGTCTTTTACACCCGCCCGGTGTTCTTGGAGGAGTACGCGAGCGAGGTGGAGCCATACCTGAGCACCAAGTCGGCCCTCCACTTCCTCCGGGACAGACCGATCCCCGTTCGACTGATCCAGAAGCTGGTCCGAAATGGAGTGAAGAAACACACTACCGGATCCGGATAGGAGCGCGGCGATGCGAAGGTGGGGGGAGTGTGCAGGGAGTGTGACCTCCCTTTGGTTTTGCTCAAGGACGGCGGCGGGGCGAGGAATAGCGTCGTGACGCAGGGCGCGGTTCGGAGACACGACGACGTGGTGCCGGTCGACCGCGTCAACGTTCGGGTGCGTCACGCAGGCACAAGTCCCGCACCGGTTCGTTGAAGTCTCACCGAGGCGGGTGGGTTCCCGGGGGCCAAACAAGAGCAGCCCGAATGCGGTCGTCGAACCAAGTCCGGTAAAGGTAGAACCGGCGGGGGAAGAGTACCTCCACATCCTTCACGCCCTTGAGGCCAAGCAACTCTCGATGGAGATCCTCCGCCCTACCGACCGACTCGAGATGGGCGCCGATGTCGAGCATCGGGGGAAATGGGTCCCCGGCGCCCACGAGGGTGCTGGAATCGAACAGATAGGTCACTCCGGGGACGTGACGGAGTACCCAGTCCTCGATGGAGCCAGCGTCTGATCCTTGCGCGAAAGCGACCACGAATCGAGACACCACTGCCTTGCTGTACCGAGCGAAGTCGAGGATGGGCAGGTACCACACCGCGCGGCCCTGGACCAGTTGTTCCAACCTTCGGACCAGCGACTTCGGGCTGATCCGAACGGACCGAGCAATCTCCTGGAAGGTCCGACGGGGCCCGGACTTGAGGTCGTCCAGGATTCGGTAGTCCAATCGCGTCGGGGCCATCGTTGGGACGGGAGCGATGAACGGTATGCACGGCGTCACCTCTCCGACGCCAGAGAGACGTGAGATCAGGCGGCGCGAGCGGTCGAGTTCGTCCGTCCGTTCGAAGGCATAGAGGAGGGCTACCCATTCGCCGTAGTGGTCGACTGCGCTGATCAGACCGGGGATAAGGGAAAGGTCCTCGAGGATGCGCGGCTTCTTGCGCAGGTCTTCGACTCGCAGGTTCCCTCCTGCGATCTTCGCGCCGAACACCAGCGGGCTCGGAACCACTTCGTGGCCGCAAAGGAACCCCTGCTTCTCCCACGAACGGAGGCGAGTTCCCACGGTCGCTCGATCCACCCGAAGTTGTCGAGCGATCTCCGCGGCCGAGAGCCGGGGGTCGATTCTACCAAACCATACGATTTGATCGCGAGAGAGCTCGCGTAGGATTCCGACGTCGAGGCGGTCCATCGGCATCGGGATTGCTGAGGAGGAGAAAGAGTATCCTTCCGTTTTGTGGAGGGAGCATGCTCAAAGTGGACTTTCGGGCCGATGCCGGTCCGGATTGCGGCCCATCGCTCACCGAGCGTTGATAACCGGCTTGCGAGTCGGAAGGCCAGGTACGTCCATGGAAACGAACCAGAACCTGGAGCTCTTCCGGCGGCTGATCGACCGAGGCTTCAACGAAGGCAAGCTGCACGAACTGGACGAAATCGTAGCGCCGGATTTCGTCGAGCACCAGTTCATGGGCGAGTCCGGCCCCCAGGGAATCAAGTCGTTGATCGGTCAACTTCGAACGGCGTTCCCGGACCTGCATATGACCATCGAGGACAGCGTTGTTTCGGGCGACAAGGTGTGGGCTCGTCTGCGGTGTCGCGGAACCCAGAAAGGACCCCTCATGGGTGTCCCGCCGACGGGACGGCCTATCGACACGACGGCTCTCGAGGTCTGCCGGTTCGCCAGAGGGAAACTCGTGGAGCATTGGGGCGTGCCGGATCGCTTCGCGGCCATGTCGCAGCTAGGGATCCTCGCTGGGTCAAGAGGGGAGTGAATCCGGGCCCAGGCGAATACGTTCCCGGAGAACCGTTTCTGCGAACCCGGGCGCAACCTCTCCGTATCCTGAAACCGAGCTCAGGAAGGACTCAAGGCGAAGCCGCTCGCGCTGCGAGCATCTTCCGTCTCCGCGAGCGAATTGCCTCGTGCCGGTGCGTGAAGGGACTAGAACGGCGCACTCCGTGGCAGAGTTGAGGGGAAAGTCCAGGGGGTATGACCCCCACTTACGTTCAGTTCGTTGGCGGCGGCGAGGCGGGGTAAGCTCCGGAACCGGTGGCCTCACGGCGCTCTGAGACATCGAGCCGAGGGTGCTGGTACGTGGAGCGCGCACTGTGCAGCTCCGGGAGCGGGATGCGGCCCCCGCTTCAAGCTCGCGACCTCACGGCTCGGCTCAGTTGATGTCAAACTCGTTGCCTTCCGGGTCGCGCATCCCCACGGCGTAGTGGTCGACGCCGTCCTCGGAGTACGCCTCGATCCGCGCAGCGCCGAGGTGGACGAGTCGCTCAGCTTCGGCCTCGATCCTCTCCTTGCGCACACTTAAGGGCACGGCCCGCCCACCGCCGACGGAAAGGTCGAAGTGCAGGCGATTCTTGGTTGTCTTCGGCTCGTCGACGACCTGGAACCAGATCGGCGGTCCACGACCGGCGGGATCCATGAGGCGGTCCGGACCGACTCCGAGATACTCCGCCGGCAGGCCAACATCTCGCCAGTACTCGTCCCAAGACACGAAACCCTCGGGGGGAGGCGCAATCACATACCCGAGGGCCGGCGCCCAGAAGGCGCACATTCGCGGTGGGTCCTTGCAATCGATCACTACCTGGAAACTCCTGCTCGTCATCGATCTGTCTCTCGCCGCGAGCGAGCATTCACGTCGGCTCGCATCGTGGTCAGATCATCGGACGCGCGATCCCTTCATCAAGCCGCGGTGGCGTGCCGGAGCGGCCGTCGCGGGCGACCCGAGAGCAGAGTTAGTCTCTCGTCACGCGGTTTCCTTTTTCGAACGCAAGAAGGCGGGCGGTGCCAGCGAACCGTCGCGTGGTCCCACAAATCGCGGTCGGCGTTGTCGGCATGCTGATGTTGAGGGGAAAGTGCAGGGGGTGAGATTTGAA
>DAEB01000015.1:0-2446 GCA_002495185.1 Thermoplasmata archaeon UBA184
GCTCGCATCCGAAGGGCGACCTCGAGCAGAATCTCGCCGCGCTTCGGGGCGGGGGTGTCCCGCCACGCCGGGAACGCGCGCGCGGCCGCGGCGACGGCGCTGCTCACGTCCTCCGCGGTACCGAGCACGAACGACCCGACCGGCGCTCCGGTCGCGGGGTTCACGGTCTGGAACCGCTTCGCGCGCGCCGGAACAACCCACTTCCCGCCGATGAAGTGACCGAACTCCTCGACCTTGCCCGTCATGGTCCCTCGACCGTGCGGGGGATGTCAGTTCGGCTAAAAGAGTGCCCCCGGCGGCCACCGCGCGACGGCGCGAGCGAGGAGCGGGTTCGGGTGCGCTGGCGGGGAGGGTTATAACCCGCCCCCCGGTCGTGCCGCCGATGGAGCACCGGCTCGAAGCCGACCTGACGCTGAGCGGCCCGCTGCCGCCGACGTTTCCGCTGGGCGACCTCCTCCCGCGGGTCGCGACCGAGGCGATCGCCCGCACGGTCGGGAAGCGAGGGGAGGGTCGCCTTTCGCAGTGGACGCTCGACGGGCCGAAGCTCCACGTCACGATCGAGTCGACCGGACCGCGGCCGCACCAGGCTCTGCTCGCGCTGGTACGACGGCTCGGCGAGGAGCTCGGGCGCGAGGCGAAGGTCGGGGTCCGAACGTTCGAGGCCCCCCGGTATCGAACCGAATTCCCCCTGGACTCCGCTCCGACCGCCGCGATCACCCTCCCGATCCCGCATCAGCTCCTCGTGGAAGGGACGGTGGCGACCCTCACCCTTCACGGCCTGCCCGAGGAGGGACTCCGGGACAACTGGATGGACCGGGCGGTGGCCCTCGTCCAGGAGAAGGCTCGGCGTCAGGGGTACCGCGGGAAGGAACAGTTCTGGTCGCTTCTGTCCTCGAGCCCCCCGCGAGAACCTCTGTTCCGGGACGACCCTACCGAGGAGATGCTGAAGCGGCAGTGGGTCCGCTCGGGTCCCACGAAGGGGAAGTGGTTCTTGGGGCCGACCGCCGCCCACCTCCTTCGCACGATGGAGCGGATCGCGGTCGAGGAGGTGCTGCGCCCCCTGGGGTTTCAGGAGGTCGTCCAGCCCCACCAGGATTCGTTCGACATTCTCCTGAGGACCGGTCACCTCGAGGGCTTGCCCGGGGAGTTCTACTACGTGGCGGAGCCGAAGACCCGCGACCCCGCCGCGTGGGAACGATTCACGGACCTCGTGAAGATCACCCGACAGGTTCCCGAAGAAGAGCTCGCCCACCTGGTCACGCCGCCCACCGCCGTTCTCTGCTACGCGCAGTGCCCGACGACCTACTGGTGGCTCTCGGGGCGCACGCTCAGTTCCGGGAGCCTGCCCCTCAAGCTCTTCGACCGCGCCGCCGTCTCGAACCGGTACGAGAGCGGAGGCCGGCACGGGCTCGAACGCGTCGATGAGTTCCATCGGATCGAACCGGTCTTCCTGGGACCGCCGAGCGACCTCGTCGCCCTGCGGGAGCGACTCCTCGAGCGATACCGGCACGTGTTCGACGACGTGCTCGAGCTCGAGTGGCGAACCGCCTGGGTGACGCCCTTTTACATGCAACAGAGCGGGCGCGTGGGGGTCGAGGACGCCGAGGCCCGAGTGAAGGGGACGATCGATTTCGAAGCCTACCTGCCGTACCGAGGCCCCCGGGAGAGCTCCGAGTGGCTCGAGTTCCAGAACCTCTCGATCGTGGGCGACAAGTACACGAAAGCGTTCTCCATCAAGTCGCAGACGGGAGAGCTCTGGTCGGGGTGTACGGGGATCGGGCTCGAGCGCTGGCTGACGGCGTTCCTCTCCCAGAAGGGTCTCGAGGAGAGCGCATGGCCGACCGGGTTCCGGGGGTACGCGGGCGAGGTCCCGAAGGATGTTCGCTTCCTGTGACCTTCCCTCCCACCCATCTCCGCCAAAGCGCCTAAGGCGGTGCGAACCCTGCTTCTGGGGGTGAGCGTGTCGTGCCCCACCAGCGGCTCCTGGACGATTTCGGAGGCGAAGGGGGACCCGTGGCATCGGTCCCCTCCCGAGCGGGCCGACCGCACCCTCCCGCCCTCCCGGGGACATGGGAGGTGGCCGAGGGATACGTCGTTCATCCGCTCCTTCGTCCCGGCCAGCTNNCTGGTCGTCCTCCCGACGGGCCTCGGCAAGACGGTGATCGCGGCGCTGATCGCGGTCGAAGTGCTCCGGCGGAGCGATGCGAAGGTCCTCTTCCTCGCACCGACCCGGCCCCTCGTGCAGCAGCACGCCGATGCCTTCGCCCGATGGCTCGTTCCGCTCCGATTCGCCCGGTTCACCGGGACCGTGAAACGGCCGGTGCGCGAGGGGGCATGGGAGTCGGCCGACGTCGTCTTCGCCACTCCGGAGATTGTCGCCAACGACCTCGCCGCCGACCGATACGACCTCGGGGAGGCCGCGCTCGTCGTCTTCGACGAGGCGCAC
>DAEB01000015.1:2560-2687 GCA_002495185.1 Thermoplasmata archaeon UBA184
GGTGGAGTATCGGTGGGTCGACCTCACGCCCGCGGCCCAGCACATCCGGGACCTTCTCGAGTCGGCGGCCCACGCGACCGCGCGCAAGCTCCAGAAGATGGGCTACCTGAGGAAGAAACCGATCCGG
>DAEB01000041.1:0-6958 GCA_002495185.1 Thermoplasmata archaeon UBA184
CGAGCGAGCTGGAAGACCTGGATGGCGCTGCCCGCGTCACGAGCCGGACTCCCCCGCTAACTTCCAAGGTAGCGGCTCTCTATCGGTCCGGTAAGTGGCGCCACCCCTCTCGGGTCGGGTGTTTCAGTCCTGTTTGTCCCCCGTATCATGAGATCTTACGGAAGTGAGTCAGGGGTTAGGTCTCGCGATGGGGGTCCTCGTCGTGAGGTGCTCGACGGATGGCGAGGAGGACTTCGAACCGGAGGGGAAGTCCGTCTGCGGAGGCAGAAGATACCCCACATGACGGCGTGAACTCCGCGACGTCCTAGTCGCCCGTCGTCCCCCCCGCGAGGGCCGGGCGATGTACCGTCCCTCGGGGGCCAGCAGGCTGTGCAAGAGGGGATAGATATTGTTCCGATGCCCGAAGACGATGAGGACGACGTCGTTCCCATCTATAGTGTAGATTCCCCGCCATGGGGGGATCCGCAGCGTCCACACGTTTTGGTAGCCCGCAAGTTGGTGAACGTCCAGGTCGGGGGAAGGGGACCGCGGGTGTTGGACTAAGGGAGTGAACGCCTCGTTGAACCGGAGCTGGGCCCTGCGAGGCAAGCGACGGAAGCTCTGGCCCGCCACAGGATCGGCGAATCGCAGAATGTACATGTGAGGAGGCGGCTAGAGCCGATGACGTCGACGGAAACTCTCGAGCGACTCCCGGGGAAGAAGCAGAGCCCGTTGCACATCACGACGGAAGTAGTCGGGAGGGATTTCGTCCATCAAGTCCTCGATGGCTTGGGCCGCACTCTTGCCACCCACCTGGTAGTCGCGCAGCCGTTCGCGAACTTGCTGAGGAAGGGTTACGGTGGTCATTCGGTTCGCGTCAGTTCCCATGGCGCCACTATTGACATAATAGAACTAATAGATATCCCAGTTCCCGAGGCCGTTTCCCGTTCGAATCCCTGCGAGATGTTCATGAACTCGAGTCCATCAATGGAAGGTGAGATCTGACCCTGAGGAGGAACGCGGACTTGAACCGCCCATGGGTTCAAATCCCCGGTGCGGGGAGAGGGATTTGAACCCACGAACCCCTACGGGACCAGACCCTGAATCTGGCGCCTTTGGCCAAGCTTGGCAATCCCCGCGCGTCGCGCCCGAGCGAGGTCGGCCTTAAGATGGTTCCGAGGAGAACGGTCCGCCCGTTAGTCCCTAGGCCGAGGCGGCCCGCTTCGCCGCGACCGGCGGGGCCTTCTTCTCTTCCTCGAGAACGTTGAGCGCCTCCTTGACCGTCGCCTTCTCGTGGACGATGAACCGGAGCGCCTTCAGCATCGCGACCGGGTGGTCGGACTGCCAGATGTTCCGGCCCATGTCGAGCCCGTGCGCGCCGGCCTGGATCGCCCCGTACGCGAGCTCGAAGGCCGCTTTCTCCGTATCGAGCTTGGGGCCGCCGGCGCAGACGATCGGGACGGGGCAACCCTCGATGACCTTCTCGAAGTTCTCGCAGTAGTAGGTCTTCACCATCCGGGCACCGAGCTCGGCCGAGACCCGGCAGGCGAGCGCCAGGTACCGGGCGTCCCGCTTCTCGAGCTCCTTCCCGACGGCGGTGATCGACATCACCGGCATCCCGCACTCCTCGCCCGCGTCGACCAGCTGGGAGAGATGGAGCAGAGACTCGTGCTCGTGGGGCGCGCCCACGAAGACGCTGAGCGCGACCGCGCTGACGTTGAGGCGGAGGGCATCTTCCATGGAGGTGACGACCTCCTCGTCCGAGAGGTCCTCCTTGAGGACCGTGACCGCCCCCGAGACCCGGAGGAGGATCGGAGTGGTCGCCGCCGGGTCGACGGCGTGGCGGAGGATCCCGCGGGTCACGCCGAGCGCGTCCGCGTACGGCAGCAGCGGGGCGATCGTCGCCCGAGCGTTCTCGAGGCGGCGCGTCGGGCCCATGAAGTAGCCGTGGTCGACCGCGACCATCACCGAGTTTCCGCTCACCGGTTGGAACATCCGGTGCATGCGGTTCGCCATTCCCCATTCCATGGGACCGTCTCCGACCCGCATGGGGGAGAGCGCCTTCTTAGGCGTTTCCCACGGAAGGCGGGTCGCGCCGCGCGGGAGAGCCGCGGTCAGGTCGAACCGTCGGTCGCGGCCGGTCGTCGGGTCACCGGGACCCGGCGGTCTTCCTTGACCCGGTTCAGGACCACCTGCGTGTTGGTCCGTTCGATGTAGGGGTCCTGGAGGGCATGCTTCACGAACCGGTCGAGGTCGCGCCGGTCGCGGAACCGGCCGATCAGGAGCGCGTCGTTCTCGCCCGTGACGTCGTAGATCGCGTACGCTCGCGCGTCCCGGGCGAGCCGCTCCTCCACCTCCCGCAAGCGACCTTTCGAGATGCGGATCCCGACCGCCGCCCAGAGGTCGTAGCCGAGCTGCTCGTCGTCCAGCAGCGGGACGTAGCCCCGAATGATCCCCGCCTCCTCGAGGCGCGCCACGCGCGCGCTCACCGTGGTCGGGGAGACCTTGAGCCGGTGAGCGATCTCGCGGTGGCTCCTCCTCGCGTCCACGTTGAGCTCCTCGAGGATCGACCGGTCGAGCTCGTCCAGAATGGACGATTGGCGCATGCGCCTCGAAGACACAAGTCAGAAATAAAGCTGTCTTTCAGGATTGTGGACGGCTGTCCACGGACTTTGGAAATATCTTGATGTAGCTCCGCTCGCTCGGGTCGTTGGAGGTACGCGAGTGGCCCCTCAGCGCGCGAAATCCGGTGCGACGAGCCCGACGGCGACTCTCGAGAAACTGAAAGCCGACAAGGTCCGGTGGGTCCAGCTGTTCTACACCGACGTCCTCGGTGGATACAACCTGGTCTCCGTCCCTACCGCCACGTTGGACGAAGATTCGTTCGACTCCGGTGTGCCGAAGCTGGACGGCTCCTCCGTCCGCGGCTTCCAGGAGATCTACGAATCCGACATGAACCTCGTCCCCGATGCGTCGACGCTCGCGACGATCCCCTGGGACCCCGAGACCGGCGGAACGGCCCGGTTCATCTGCGACGTCCGGCTGGGCGGCTCGAAGGAGTCGTACGCCCACGACCCGCGCTACGTCGCGCGGAAGACCGAGAGAGTGCTCGCGGACGCCGGATACGACTGCTCCTACTGGGGCCCCGAGGTCGAGTTCTTCGTCTTCGACTCGATCGAGCTGATCCCGTCCCCCGCCGGGGTCCGGGACGCCTGGGCCGGCGCCGGCTACCTCGTCAACCACTCGGAATCCCCCTGGCACGGGGGACCCGTCACCGGGACGGTCCGGTTCAAGGAAGGGTACCATCGGACCCCGCCCCACGACTCGCTGATGGCCGTGCGCGCGGAGATGTGCAACATCCTCGCCGACAACTTCCACATGACGCTCGACGCCCACCACCACGAGGTCGCGACGGCGAGCCAGTCGGAGATCAACATCAAGTTCGACGAGCTCGTCCCGATGGCCGACCACATCCAGGACCTCCGCTACGTCATCCGCAACGTCGCCCGTCGGCACGGGATGATCGGCTGCCTCATGCCGAAGCCGATCTACGGCGACAACGCGATCGGGATGCACACGAACCAGTCGCTCTGGTCGAAGGGGAAGGCCGCCTTCTACGACGCGAGCGACCCGTACGCGGAGCTGAGCCAGACGTGCCGGTACTATGTCGGTGGCCTGCTCGAGCACGCCCGCGCGATGTGCGCGATCACCAACCCGATCACGAACTCCTATCGGCGCCTGGTGCCGGGCTACGAGGCACCGGTGTTCATCGCGTGGAGCAAGGCGAACCGTTCCGCCAACGTCCGGATCCCGTTCTACCACAAGGGCCGGCCGGCGGCGAAGCGGGTCGAGTACCGGACTCCCGATTCGGCGGCGAACATCTACCTCACGGAGGCCGCCCTCGCGCTCGCGGGCCTCGACGGGATCCGCCGGAAGATCGAGCCCCCGCCGCCGGTCGACGAGAACATCTACCATCTCACGAAGGGAAAGCGCAAGGAGCTCCAGATCCGGGAGCTTCCGGGGTCGCTCGGAGAGGCGCTCGACTGCCTCGAGTCGGACCGCGACTTCCTAAAGCCGGCGTTCGCCTCGTCCCTCCTCGACGTCTACATCGAGATCAAGCGCCAGGAGCAGCTCGAGCTCAACCTGCGCCCGCACCCGTACGAGTTCTATCGGTACATGGACGTCTAACGCGGACGGAGGAGGCCGCCGCGGCCAACCCTTTCTTCCTCCCCTCTTCTTCGGGTCGAAGGCGGCGTCGATGAGCGAGCCCACTCTCTGGACGGACGCTCGGGTGTTCTCGGGGAGACGGTACGCCGAGGCTCTCCTCATCGACCAGGGGGTGGTCGCGGCCGTCGGCTCGGAGGCGGAGGTCCGCCGCGCCGCTCCGACGGGAACGAACGTGGTGTCCCTCCACGGGCGCCTCGTCCTCCCCGGCCTTTGGGACAGCCACCTTCACGTCGGTGACCTCGCCCGCTACCGCGAAGGGCTCGACGTATCCTCGACGACCGACCTCGAAGACCTCCTCGCGAAACTTCGCGACTGGGCGGCCGCGCACCCGACCGGTCCGGTCGTGGGACGAGGGCTCGATGTCGAGCGCTCGCTCCGGGGGCGCTGGCCGACCCGGGCGGACCTCGACCGAACGGTCGACGACCGGCCGGTCGTGGTCTTCCACACGAGCGGCCACGCGGCGGTCGCGAATCGGACGGCGCTGGAAACCGCCGGGATCTGGTCCGGGACCGTCGGGGTCCTCGGGGACCGTGTGGGGCGGGCCGCGGACGGAGAGCTGAGTGGGGTCGTCTACGAGGAGGCCCTCCGCTGGCTCGGTCCGGTCGCCTCCACCCCGGCCGACCCCGAGTCGCTCGTGCGGACGCTGCGATTCGTCGCCTCGCAGGGGCTCACGACCATCGTCTCGATGAACGTCCCTCCGGAGGAAGCCGTCCTCTTCCGGACCTTGGCCACCGAGGGCCGCCTTCCGGTCCGCGTGCGTCTCTTCGTGCGGATGCTCCGCCTCCGGGAGTTCCGAACGACGGACCTTGCGCCCGCGGGACCCGCCGGCATGTTCGCGGTCACCGGCGCGAAAGGGTTCGTCGATGGCGCGTTCGGGACGAGGACCGCGTTGCTCTCCGAGCCGTACTCGGACGCCCCGGAAACTCGGGGTCTTGCAGTCGAACCAGACGTGACGCTCCGGGAGGCACTGGCGGACACGCGCGCGCGGGGGCTCGTCCCTGCCCTGCATGCGATCGGGGACGCCGGGGTCCTTCGGGCGGCCTCGCTCCTCTCCCCGTACGTGCGGGACGGGGGGCCACCGCCCCGGATCGAGCACGCCGCGTTGACCCCTCCGCCCGTACTCGCCGCGCTGGACCCGGCAGGACCGGCGCTCGTCGTCCAGCCGGGGTTCGTGTGGAGCGACTTCTGGCTCCAGGAGCGGCTCGGGCCGGACCGAGCCCGCTGGGCCTACGCGTTCCGTACGTTGGTCGACCTGGGCCACCTCGTGGCGGGCTCGAGCGACGCCCCGTACGACCCGGTCGACCCTTGGCGGGGTCTTTCGGCCGTGACCGAGCGGCGGGACGAGCTCGGCCGGTCGGCGAACCCGGACCCCCACGAAGGGCTCGGGTTCGAGGAAGCGGTGTGCCTCTACACGGGGAATGCCGCCGCCGTCCTCGGCGAACCGGCTCTCGGCTCGCTCGAAGCCGGCGCGAACGCCGACCTCGTGATCCTCGAAGCGACGAGCCTCCGCGAGGCGTTCCGCCGGGGAGCCCGGTCGGTCCGGGAGACGTGGGTCGGCGGACGACGCGTCTTCGAGCGCTCTACGCCTGAGCGAGGGGGAGCAAGTTAATCCACCGGGGTGCTCGCCCGGGCGTGTCGCCCGCGACCGAAGTCCCCCCGATGAAGGAGTTCTCGCCCTCGATGCGCGTCGACCTGATCCTCTCCGACTGGAAGGCAGCGGAAAACCCGGAACTTCCCGAGGAGGAGCGGGAACGGGCGCTCTACGGCAAGGCGTGGGAGGCGTACCAGGAGGGCGACTACGGCTTCGGCCTCTGGCTCTGGCACGAGTGCGACCGCCTGACGAACAACCTGAACGGCAACATCCGGGAAGTGACCCGGATCCTCGGCCCGGGACGGTACTTCGGGTTCTCCCACCGCCGGGCGGTCGCGGAGGCCGTGCCGGTCGACCGGATCTACCGACCGCGCAAGGGGGACATGAGCACTCCCCGGACCGACGCCTTCGTTCTGCCGCACTACCAGGTCCTCTGCGTGTACCTGGTCCGGGCCGCCTCCGGGGACCCGAAGGCGAAGGCCACGCTCGAGATCGCGCTCGGGGAGCTCGAGGACCAGCGCCGCGCCGACCCGTTCCTCCGGCACTTCGAGACGTTCCGGGACCTCCTCCAGAGGACGACCGCTTCCGCGGCGACCCCTCCAGCCCCTTCCGGGACCGCTCCGGCCGCGTCGAGCGGGGGGGAAAAGCCTTCCCGTCGCACCCCCCCGCGCCGGCGTGACTGAAATCACCCGAAGGCTCCTATAGGCCGCCCGGCTCGGTCCGTCGCTCGGAGGGGCGACGGCGATGAAGGCAGTGATTCTGGGCGGCGGAGGCCTGACAGGACAGAGCACCGTACGGGACCTCGCGACCGGCGGCATGTTCGACTCGGTCATTGCGGCCGACCTCAACGCCGACCTCGCGAACGCCTCGGCGAAGGCGGCCGGACCGAAAGCGACGGCCGTGACAATCGACGTCCGGAAGAAGGCCGCGGTTGTCAAGCTCCTCAAAGGGGCCGACGTCGTCGTGAACGCGGTCCAGTACACGTTCAACCTGGACGTCATGGCGGCGGCGCTCGAGGCGCACGTCCCGTACCTCGATTTCGGCGGCCTCTTCCACATGACCCGCCGCCAGCTCGAGATGGACGAGGCGTTCCAGAGGGCGAAGCTGCTCGCGATCCCCGGGCTCGGACAGGTTCCCGGGATCTCGAACGTCCTCGCGATG
>DAEB01000041.1:7044-14032 GCA_002495185.1 Thermoplasmata archaeon UBA184
CCGATGAGCGGGGCCGAGGAGTTCGAGTTCGGTCCCCCCGTGGGCCGGACCCGCGTCTACCGGACGCTCCACTCCGAGCCGGCGACCCTTCCCGAGAGCCTCCGGGCGAAGGGGATCCGGCACTGCGAGTGGAAGGAAGGCGGTCCGGGGATCGAAGTGCTCCGCACGATGGCGCTCCTCGGCCTGGCCTCGGACCAGCCGCTCGACGTGAAGGGACAGAAGGTGGCGCCCCGCGAGTTCACGCTCGCCCTCCTCCGCCGGGGAAAGCTGCTCGGCGCCCCCGAAGGGGTCACGGTCAACGACTGGGAGCTGTTCGACATCGAGGTGAAGGGAACGAAGGGCGGGAAGCCCGTCCTTCGCCATGCGATCGGGCGGTTCCCCCCGCGGCCCGACTGGCACCTGACCGCGACCGAGTACGTCGTCGGGATCGCCGGGGCGGTCGGCGCGGAGCTGATCGTCCAGGGGAAGGTCCGCGAGGTCGGGGTCGTGCCCCCCGAGCGGTGCATCCCGCCGGCGCCGTTCCGCAGCGCGCTCGCGAAGCGACGGGTCGAGACGACAATCACCCCGCCCGAGCCCCCGCTCCCTCCGTGGAAAGAGAAATAGCGGTCCCGAGAGAGAAAATCAACCATTTCCGCCATATTCTTGTGCGGAAATTAGCGGAATTTCACAGGTTGCGCCATGGAATCATCAATTAGAGTCTCGTATTCATCTCATATCTCGCGCCAATCCTCGTATTCTTGGGCTTAGCCAATTATATATAGCCCCCTCGGGGTGGCACGAACGCCCGGAATTCGTTCTTTATGGCGGAGGTGGACCCCGCCCCGGTGTCGACGTCCCGGACCAGCGAGGGGACCCCCTCTTCGGACCGGCCCGAAATCGCCCCTTCCGGCGCCTCGCTCCTGATGGCCGAGGGGTCGGCCGTCCCGACCCCCACCCCGGCGCCCTCCCCGGGGGGCGGCGCGGAGGAGAAGAAGAAGGAGAGCCCGAAGGAGACGGCGAAGGAGGCCCCGAAGGAGGCCGCGAAAGAGGCCGCCAAGGAGGGTGCCAAAGAGGAGGCTCCCGCGGCGGAGGAGCCCGCGCCGCTCCCGATTCCGATCGCGCGCCTCGTCCCGAAGCTCAAGAAGAGCGCGAAACTGTTCGAGGAGGCGAAGAAGTACCTCCCGAACGGCTCGAGCTCCCTCATCCGGACCGCCTCGTACGACCCGGTCCCCCCGTTCCTCGCGAAGGGGAAGGGCTCCCGGATCTGGGACGAGGACGGGAACGAGTACCTCGACTTCAACCTCGCCTACGGGGTCCTGATCAACGGCCACGCCCCGGAGTCGCAGGTCAAGGCGATCCAGGAACAGGCCGAACTGGGCCTCAACTTCGGCGCCCCCGGAGAGCTCGAGGTCGAGGTCGCGAAGCTGTTCAAGAAGCTGGTCCCCAACACGGGGCGGGTCGCGTTCTGCACGAGCGGGTCGGACGCGACGATGAACGCGATCCGGATCGCGCGGGCGGCGACCGGGAAGGACGCGATCCTGAAGTTCGAGGGCCACTACCACGGACAGCACGACATCGTCCTCATCAGCGCCGAGGCCCCGCCGATGGTCGCGGGGATCGACGAGTACCCGCGCCCGCTCCCGAACTCGGCCGGGATCCCCCCGGGCGTGACGGACTACGTCCTCGTGGCGCCGTACAACTCGATCGACGCGTTCGAGCGGATCGTCCGACGGTACCGCAACCGGCTCGCCTGCGTCATCCTCGAACCGATCATGGCGAACTCGGGGGTCATCCCGCCCGCGCCGGACTACCTGAACCGTCTCATCGAGATCGCGCACCAGAACGACATGCTCGTCATCTTCGACGAGGTGTTCACGGGGTTCCGCGTGGCGCCGGGCGGGGCCCAGCAGCTCTACAACGTCGAGCCCGACATCTCCTGCTGGGCGAAGGCGCTCGGCGGGGGCGTGCCCGTCTCGGCGGTCTCGGGGAAGGCGGAGTACATGGAGCTGATCGCCCCCGGGCGGATCAGCTTCGGAGGCACCTACAACGCGAACAACCTGACGATGGCGGGGACGCTGGCGAACCTGAGGACGCTCGCCCGCGGCGGGGAGGAGCTCTACGCCCGGTTCGGGAGGCTCACCGAGCGGCTCCATAAGGGGCTCGAGGAGGCCGGCCGGGAGTCGAAGCTCTCCACCCTCGTCCAGTCGGTGAACGGGATGCTCCAGTTCTTCTTCACGAAGCGGAAGAAGATCACGAACTACCGGGAGAGCCTGCAGATCGACTGGAACCTCTACCTCCGGCACCACCAGCTGCTCCTCGACAAGGGGATCTACATCCACCCCGACAACTACGAGCGGATCACGCTCTCGAGCGCGCACACCGAGAAGGACATCGACAAGTTCGTCTCGGTCGCTCACGAGACGTTCGCCGAACTTCGGACCCTGCCGCGCGACTACCTACCCTAGAGGGTGGCGGGCACGGGCACGGAGGCGGCGAGCGAGTTAATATGCGGGACCGAATCGGGACCACGTGCCCGGGTTGGCGCTAGCGCCGCCCCCCTGATGGGAGGAGAGGGGGATGGGTAGGAATCTCGAGGACCTTCTCATCTTCATCGGTAAGCGGTTCCTCCAGCTCCTCCCCGTCCTGTTCGGGATCATCCTCCTGATGTTCCTCGTCACCCACGTCTTCCCGCTCAACCCGTGTCCCCGGTGGTACCCGAAGGCGAGCCAGCAGGTGCTCGCCAACTGCGAGGCGCAGTTCTCCCAGCCGGTCCTGACCCAGTTCTGGACCTACTTCACGAAGCTTCTCGCCGGCAACTGGGGGGCCTCCCAGTTCGGCCAGCCGGTCTACCCGGTGATCACCGAGCGGTTCCCGGCGACCCTCGAGCTCGTCCTCGCCTCGATGTTCCTCATGATCTTCATCGGGATCCCGCTCGGGGTCATCGGGGCCCAGTACGCGGGCCGGTGGGCCGACCACCTGGTCCGGGTCCTCTACCTGAGCGGCTGGTCGATCCCGACCTACGTGGGCGCGATCGTCGCGGCGGTGTTTTTAGCACCCGTGGTCGGCCTCCCGGCCGGCCACGAGTACAGCACCACCTCGCCGCCGTTCGCCCAGGTCACTCACATGTCGGTGGTCGACGCGATCCTTGCCGGCAATTTCCCGTACACGGTCGACGCGCTCGAGCACCTCATCCTGCCGGCCGGGGTGCTCGCGTTCATTGAGATGGGGAACGCGACCCGGATGACGCGGTCGGCGATGCTCGAGGTGATGCCGCTCGAGTACGTGAAATCGGCCCGGATGAAGGGACTCTCCAACTTCATCGTGATGTACAAGCATGCCCTCCGCAACGCCCTCATCACCGCGACGACCGTCCTCGGGGTGACGGCGGGCGGGCTCCTCGCGGGGACGGTCGTCATCGAGGAGGTCTTCTCCTGGCCGGGGATCGGTGCCTATGCCTTCGCGGCGCTCGGAGGCGGCGGGGAGCCGAACTTCGACGGCGCGATCGCGGTCGTCATCGTCTTCGCGCTCGGAGTGGTCATCGCGAACCTGATCGCCGACATCCTCTACGGCGTCCTCGACCCGCGCGTCGATTGGAGGTGAGAGGACACGGCAACCGTCTCCGCCCCGTCCTCCGCCATGCTCCCGACGCGGTCGACCAACGTGGCCTCCCGGGTGGGCCGGTCGTTCCTCGCCTTCTTCCGCATCATGCGGGCGAACCCGCTCACCTTCGCCGGGTTCATTCTCGTCACGATCATCCTCGTGCTCGCCGCGCTCGTCGCGCTCGTTCCGTCCCTCATCATCCCGTACGGCGCGACCCAGGACACGGGGGCGCACGAGGTGGCGCCGACCCTGTTCCGGTGGCCGCCGTCCCTCGCCCACCCGTTCGGGACCGACCAGGCGAACATCGACCTGTTCTCGGCCGTCCTTCGGGCGCTCCCGCTCGACCTCGCGATCGGGATCGGGATCGCGGGGATCGCCCTGGTCGCGGGCGGGATCCTCGGCCTCATTGCCGGCTTCTGGGACCAGCCGGGGACCCCCGGCGGGGCGGTCTCGGTGGTCATCCTCCGGACGACCGACGTCTTCCTCGCGTTCCCGAGCCTCGTCCTCGCGCTCGCGATCGTCGCGTCGATCGGTCGAGGCATCTGGGCCGCGATCCTCGCCATCCTGATCACCTGGTGGCCGTACTACGTACGGCTGGTCCGCGGGGAGACCCTCGCGGTGAAGCATCTCCCGTACGTCACGGCCGCCCGCGCCGCCGGGGTCCGGGAGACCCGGATCCTGACCCGGCACATCCTTCGGAACGTCCTCGAGCCCGTCATCGTCTACTTCACGCTCGACATCGGCACCGTCCTCGTCACGTTCTCGACGATCTCGTTCATCGGCGCCGGCATCCCGTGGCCTGGACCGACTCCCGAGTGGGGCAGCATGATGTCGTTCTACCAGGGGAACTACCCGCTCGAGCAGTTCTGGTGGTTCATCACGTTCCCGGCGATCGCCATCTTCGTGACGGCGCTCGCGTTCAGTCTCCTCGGGGACGGCCTCCGGGACGTCCTCGACCCGCGCACGCGTCGCGCGCTCGCGGAGTCGAGCTCGGCGTCGACCCTCCCGCAGGAGGCCCCGCCGACCGCGGCCACGCCGACCACGCCGGAGCAGGAAGAGGAGGCCGAGGAGGCGGACGAGTCATGACGACCCCGGTCCTCTCGGTCGAGAACCTCTCGGTCGACTACGAGGTCGGCGCGGGAGTCTTCCACGCGGTCTCCGACATCTCGCTCGTCATCCCGCCGGGCCGCGTCGTGGGGATCGTCGGAGAGACCGGCTGCGGGAAGAGCACGCTCGCGCAGGCGATCCCCCGGCTCCTCCCCGAGCCTCCCGCGCGGATCCGCTCGGGGAAGGTCATCTTCCAGGGGACCGACCTCGTCCCGGTCCCGAAGGCGAAGCTCCCGATGGTCCGCGGGACGGGGATCGGGATGATCTTCCAGGAGCCGCTCAACTCGCTCAACCCGGCGTTCCGCATCTACGACCAGATCGCGGAAGCGGTCCAGATGCGCCACTGGCGGGAGGACGGGATCCTCCCGAGCTTCCATCCGGGCCCGGCCCCGTTCGACTACTCGCGGCGACCGATCACGATGCCGTCGACCGCGGACGTCCTCTCGCGGCCCGTCATGCCGGGGACGGCGAAGGACGTGATGGCGGCCCGGCGGGTCCGCACGAGGACCGACCTCCGGGACGAGGTCCTCGATTACCTCCGGCTCGTGCGGATCAACGACCCCGAGACGATCCTCTCGCTCTACCCGCACGAGCTCTCGGGCGGGATGCGCCAGCGGATCATGATCGCGATGGCGCTCTCGGCGAAGCCGGCGCTCCTGATCGCGGACGAGCCGACGAGCGCGCTCGACGTGACGATCCAGGCGCAGGTCCTCACGCTGATGAAGGAGCTGATCGACGAGGTCTCCGCGTCGATCCTCTACATCAGCCACGACCTCGGGGTCGTCGCCGAGACCGCGGACGACCTCGGGGTGATGTACGCGGGTCGCCTGGTCGAGTTCGGGCCGGTGGCGGAGATCTTCCAGACGCCCCGCCACCCGTACACGAAGTCGCTCCTCCGGTCGATCCCGACCCGGTACAAGAGCGACTGGCCGATGCCGACGATCCCCGGCTCGGTCCCGAACCTCTCCCAGCTCCCCGCGGGCTGCCGGTTCCACCCGCGCTGCTCTCTCGCGCGCCCCGTCTGCACCCAGGAGCCGCCGCCCGCGCTCCGGGTGATCGAGACGACCGTCGGGGCGACGACGTCCCACCACGCCGCGTGCCACTACGCGGAGGAGGTCCCGGGCCTGCCGTGACCGCCGCCTCCTCTGCCCCGCTCGCGGCCGCGAGCACGCCGGGAACGCCCGCTCCCGGCGCTCCGCCCCTTCTCGAGACGGTCAACCTCACGAAGTACTTCCCCATCGTCCGGAGCATCGCCGAGGTCGTCACGGGGCGGCCGGCGCGCGCGATCCACGCGGTCGACTCGGTCAACCTCTCCGTCCAGCCGGGAGAGACGGTCGGCCTGATCGGCGAGTCGGGTTCCGGGAAGACGACCCTCGGATGGGTCGTCGCCCGCCTCCACGAGGCGACGCGCGGAACGATCCTATTCGAGGGGAAGGATATCCTGAAGCTCGAGGGGACCGAGCTGCGCCACTGGCGGCACAACATCCAGGTCGTCTTCCAGGACCCCGTCGGCTCGCTCGACCCCCGCCTCAAGGTCTGGCAGATCGTCGGAGAGCCGCTCCGAGCCCAGAACCAGCTCGAGCGCTGGTACGTCCGAACGACGCCCTCGCGGATGCGCCGCGAGCACCGCGAGGCGGTCCGCAAGGAGCGCGAGCGCCTCTTCCTCGAGTACCAACCCGACCTGAAGGCGAAGAAGCTCCTCACGGAGGCCTACCAGAAGAGCCTCGAGGAGCGGACCCGGCTCCAGCAGGAGGAGCAGAAGCGCCTCGACGCGACCCACCGGGACGCCCTCGAGAAGATCAAGGAGAAGCTCGCCGTCGCCCCGCCCTCCTCGGGCACCTCCCCCGAGGCGGCGAAGGCTCCCGACCGACAAGCTCGCGCTGCGCTCGTCCGCCAGGTGCAGCAGGAGCAGGCGCGCAGCACCCGCGAGTACCGCAAGGCGATGGTCGAGCGGGCAGGAAAGATCCGTGCCGAGAACCGCCGCCTCGAGGAGGAGTACCGGGCGGCGCTCCAGCGGGCGAGCGAGCGGAAGCTCCCCCCCGACGAACGCCAGCGTCGCTACGACGAGTACCGAGCGTTCGTCCGGAAGGGCGAGAACGCCCTCCCGATGCCCCCGGTCCCGAAGCTGACGATGCCGCCGCTCCTCACCAAGCGGAAGGTCCGCCTGCGGGTGATGGAGACCCTCCCCCTGGTCGGGCTGATGCCGGCCTGCCAGGACCAGTACCCGCACGAGTTCTCGGGCGGAGGGCGCCAGCGGATCTCGCTCGCCCGGGCGCTCATCGTCGACCCGAAGCTGATCATC
>DAEB01000046.1:0-1081 GCA_002495185.1 Thermoplasmata archaeon UBA184
CCGCCGGCCAAGCCCGCGATCACCTGAAGGTCGGAGAGCGGCAGGAGCACTGCGAACGCTCCGGTGGGGCCGAGAACGCTGGGCGGAACGCCGAAGACGCCCGTCACATTGTAGACGGTGCCGAGCGTTCGATTGGCCGCCGGGCTCAGAACGACCTGTCCGCCGGAGGAGACCCCGAATTTGGCCGCGTACGGGCTCGAGACGAGAACGTCGTACGACGCGCTGCCCGAGTACGTCCCGCCGGCGAAGTGGACGGAGTCGGTCGGGTCGCCGAGTCGGAGGGGCGACGGAAACAGGCCGGACTCCGCCGGACCGAGGGTCGGGGTGAACTGGTCCGGAATCACCCCCTCGGCGAGCACCGGGGTCACTGACCCCGAGAGCGTGAAGGCGTCGATCGTCACGCTCAGTACGGGGGACGCTGCTATCACCCCGGACAGTCCCAGGATCTTTTCAGTGTAGGAGTGAGCGTGAGTGATCCCGTGCATGCCCGCGGCGCTGACGACGATCTGATAGCCGGCGTTCTCGATGTTGGCGAGCTCGTGGGCGGCCACCCCGCCTCCCACGCTGATGAGGACGACCGGCAGAGCCACGGCCGTGGCGACCGCGACGACCGCCAGGACGAGCTGGAGTCGCGAATGGCGAAGCGACCCTCCCCGGCCCCACCGGATCATGGAGCCCTCAGCTCCTCCGCGACGGGAAGCTGCATCGCTCTCGCCGCCGGGGCCACGGCGGCGACGAGTCCCACCGCGAGAACGATGAGGAGGCCGTCGAATAGGACCCCGGCATCGAACGAGACGAAGGAGAACGACGTCGGGAGACCCGCGAGCAGGCTCCGAAGGTAGGCATTCATCGCGTACCCGCAGGCGAACGCGACCGGTAGACCGACCGCGAGACCGAAGACCGAGAGGAGGAGCGCCTCTTGGACGACGGACCAGCCGACGGACGAACGGGAGTACCCGACCGCTCTCAGGAGAGCCAGCTCTCGGGACCGGTCATCGACCGACATCTGAAGGACGGTCGTCGCGAACAGCGCGGCGACGACCACCCCGATCGCCCCGATGATCTCGCCGAACGTCCGGTA
>DAEB01000046.1:1173-24041 GCA_002495185.1 Thermoplasmata archaeon UBA184
TCCGAAAGGTACAGGAAGGCGAGGAGCGCGGAAGGTACAAGCCAGAACGGTCCCGAGATCCCCACCACGCGGAACGCGGTGGCATTCGCATACCAACCCGGTAGCGCGGACGGCGATGGAGGCTCCGCGGGGGCCATCCAGACGAGGTCGCCCACTCGGACTCGAAGGATGGTCGCGAGCCCTTGGTCGAGGACAATCTGGTGCGTGGCGGTGCCATTGTAGCCGCCCCCAGCGTAGAGGGGGTCCCCCGGCTGCGTGAACCCGGAACCATTGTACATGTCCGGAACTTGGATCCCAACATTGTCCGCGGGGATCCAGCCGACGGCTCCCGATTCGGTCGGCGCCCACTCCTGAGGGACGGAGCTCGAGTTCGCCGCCGCCCAGAGAGAGGCATTCCCAAAGACGACGTCACCGATCAGCCAGGGACTCGCGGATTCGACGTTCGAGTCCGCGGACGGAACGCGAGCGGCGAGCGAGTGCGCCCCCTGGATCGGCGGGAACTGCCCGGAGAGGAGAGTGGTGTTCGCGCTCGCAGCGACCAGGTCGACCCCGCTCTGCGTCGCCAACGTGGTCGCGCTCGTCTCAATTCCCTGAGACAAGGCGAGAAGGAGGACGACGAGCCCGACCGCGAGACCGATCCCCAGTGCGGTCATCGTCGACCGACCGGGTCGGCGACGCAGGGCGTCGAACGCGTAACTCACGGCCGACCTCGGAGCTTCTACCCGCTCGCGGACCGCCGGAGCTCCCCGAACGTGACCTCGTGAGATGCTTCCACGTTGAACTTGTGGATCGACTCCTCACTCACCGTAATCGCCCGAATGAGCGTACTGTCCGGGACTTCGGGGAAGCGGCTGGGGAGGCTCGCGAGAAGGTCGCGCAGCACGTCCTCCACGAACTTCGGGTGGAGGTGCGCATGGATCACGACCTCGGCTTCGTCCCCCCGCTTAAGGATGGCATACGTCGGGCTCGACTGCGCCGCCTCGATCGCGGCGATGATGTCGTCCGCCTCGACCTCCGCAAGACCTTCGAGGTCGAACACGAGGCGCGTGCGATTGCGCTGGTTGTGGGTGATCATCGGAAGGCCCTTGAGCTCGGGACTCGCGAGGAGAGGGAACTGAGCGGTCAGCCGCTCGCGACACGTCTCCATCGCGCACGGACAGGCCGTCATCCCGACCGCCTCGGCGCCCACCGACCGCGATCGTCGGACAGACCCGTCCGGCGCACGACTCGCCCGCGCACCCGCGATCAGGGTGTAGTTCTCGAAGCTCCGCTTCTCTTCCGAGATTCCCTTGCGGAGAAAGTACTCCGCGGAGGCTTCCACCGATGCCTCGGTGGCGTACGGATGCCGAACGAGGAGCTCTCGGGCGATCTCCGAACAGGCGGACTCGAGACCCTCGACCGGCCGAGTGACGGTCGCATCGACCACCTCGGCGAGGATCTCCGCGTTCCGAGAGAGGTCCGAGCCCTTCCGTTCGGAAGGAAGGTCGACGGCGACGTGGAAGTCGACGGCCAGAGTTCGGGTCCCTTCCCGGCGCTGGACGGTCAGCGGTTTGCGAATCCCCGAGAGCCCGACCCACCGGAGACGGAGCCGGCCGCGGTCGGGGGACATCGCGTGGACGTCGCGCATCGACTGGCTACCGGGCCTTCGCTTAAACGGGTTCCGAGCGGGTTACCCAAGGGCCACTTTCCCTCCGCGCATGCTTATAGGCGCAAGGCCCGTGCTCTGTGCGATGAGCGCGTCAGATTCCCCCGCCGCGAACCCCCCTCCCGGTCCGTTCGCTCCGGCCTCCGAAGGGCCGTACGCGGAGCGAGAGCAGCGGATCACGGAGAATCTGAAGCAGATCTACGACCCCGAGATCCCGATGAACATCGTCGACCTCGGCCTCATCTACGGGTTCGAATGGACGGAGGATGCGGTCAAGCTCCGGATGACGCTCACGGCCCCTGGCTGCCCCGTCGCGGGGATTCTCGCGGAGGAAGTGAAACTCGCGATCGAGAAGGTCCCGAACGTGAAGGGTGCGACCGTCGAGATGGTCTGGGACCCGCCGTGGAGTCCCGAACGGATGAGCGAATTCGCCAAGCGGCAGTTCGGCTACGCCTGAGCCGGGCGCGCCGATTTCGTTCCGGGGATGAGCCGGCCGGCCACGTTCACCGTTCGACCGGTGCGGTCGGAGGACTTCGACGACCTCCGCGAGAACTACTACCGGCTCTACGAAGAGCGGGTCGAGGATGCGACGATCGGGATCACCCTGTTCGCGAGCCGACCCACGCTCGAGGACGAGGTCGCGTGGTTCGAACGGTCCTTTCGGAAGGTGAGCGAAGGGGACAGTGTCTTCGTGGTTGCCGACCGGGACGGTCACGCGGTCGGGAACTGTGTCATCGAGCGGGCCGGTGCCACCTCCGAGTCCGAACAGGCGCACGTCGGAGAGCTCGGAATCCTGGTTCGGAAAGAACTCCGCGGGCACGGGATCGGCTCCGCTCTTCTCGAGCGCGCCCTGGCGGACGCCCGGTCGAAGTTCGAGGTCGTTTACCTCTCGGTTTTCTCCACCAACGACCGAGCGCGACGGCTCTACGAGCGCTTCGGGTTCTCGGTCTGCGGTCGCCTTCCCCGCGCCGTCAAGCGGGGAGACCGCTACTTCGACGAGGACCAGATGGCGCTCGTCTTCCCGCGAAGCCCCACCCCCGAAGGGGCCAACCGTTAAGGAGCCGAGCCGTTCCGCGGGGTCGATGACCTCGACCGACGCGTGGAAGGAGGAACTCGAGACCGAGCGGGCCATGAAGGACGGGTTCATGGCGAGCGACCCCGAGTCGCCCTTCGTGGTCGGACGAGTGCCCTTCCATCCCCTCCGGTACTTCTCCATGGACCCCGCGTACGTCGTTCGGGCATCCCTCGAGCGACGTCCGTCTCCCGAGGAGGCCTACCTCCGCACGAACCGGGACAATCAGGCCGTCATGCGGTACATCGGCGACCTCGTCTTCCCGCTCGGTGGGAAGACCCAGCGACTCCGACTGTACCATGCGGGCGAAGGAGTCGGGACCTCCGTCTTTGTCCCGTTCCGCGACCGCACCAGCGGGCGGGAGAGTTACGGGGCGGGCCGCTACCTCATGCTCGAGCTCACCGAAACGGACGAGTTCGAGGTCGATTTCAATCGCGCATTCAACCCATACTGCGCGTACACGGACGATTTTGAGTGCCCATTCCCGCCGGCTGAGAACGACCTTCCGGTCGCGGTCCGCGCCGGCGAAATGGCCTGGGCCGTCGACCGCAATCCTCGGAGTCCTTCCGGAGCCGTGATGACCCGGCTGCGGAAGCAGACCGCCAAAGCGTCTCCCCCGTCCTCGCGGACGCGTCGCCCATCCTCGCGGCGGCGGACTACGCGTGGCCGAACGCCAAGATGACCCCGTTCAGCACGAACTGGATTCCCACCGCGGCGAGAAGGAGCCCGAGTACTCGGGACATCGCCATGATGCCCGTCCTTCCGAGAACCTTCGCGATCCGCTGACCGTATCTCAGGATGAAGAACGTGAGAATCGTGGTGACGATGATCGCGAGGAACACGGTCAGGACCATCCAAGGGTCCGACCCCGCATTCCCCTCGAAGATCATCACGGTCGAGATGGCGCCGGGGCCTGCGAGGAGCGGGATGCCCAGCGGCACGACGGAGATCTCGTCCCGGCGCTCGGCCGCTTCCTGACGGTCCTCGGGAGAGAGCTTCGTGCGAGTGACCTCCCCGCTCAGCATGTCGTACGCGACCAGGAAGAGGATGATCCCGCCGGCGATCTCGAAAGCGGCCAGGGTGAGCCCGAACGCAGCGAACAGGAACGTCCCGAGGAAGGCGAAGACGGTCAGGGTCGAGCCGAGCACGAGCACGGCACGCCGGATCACGATGGCCCGGTCGGCCTCGGAGAACCCATCCGTCAGGGAGATGAAGAACGGCAGCGCTCCGAGCGGGTCGACGAGCGCAAAGACGGTCACGAAGACCGCGGCGTAGACCAGGATCGCCGTCACCGGAGTCCCTCGATGACGGGAATCCTACGGGCCCTTCAATCCTCCCACCCGCGGGCGAACGGGAAGTCGCTCGGGTTAGGACGAGCGAGGCGCATCCTTCGCCCGAGACCGGGCTCGAGCCGCGCCCCTTCTCCGGGGAGGTCGGAAGGTTAACTGGGGGGGCTTCTTCGACCTAATGGGGAGGACCCGCGCACCGGGAGCCTTCGTTGCGGTCACGTCGCGGGCCCGCAGACGAAGGATGATGGGCTCCGACTGGGGGTTCGAGACGAGGAGCACGTACTCCCCCGGCGCTTCGGGGTCAAAGTAGATCCTCGCCCGTCCGGCGAGCCGGACTCGCTGAACGAACGGGCCGTTCTTGTGCCCGATCAGCAGGACGAACGAGCGGCCGGGACGCGGATTGTCCAACTGGACGTCGATCTCACAGGCCGGGGATTCGAGCCGGATCTCGAGGCGGACGGTGGAGTCCGGGTCGAGAACGAGGTACTTCGGTAGGTCCGGGAGCGCGACCGCCACGCGGGACCGAGGGCATCGCATCCGATAGCCTTGAGCCGCGACGGACCTCTAACGCGCGATATTAAATCGGACGGGAGGTACGGACAGCCGATGGCAGCGAAGCGGACAGCTCAGGCGGTCTGGGAGCACGACCTCGTACACGGATCGGGAACGGTCAAGGGAATGAGCGGCGCGCTCCCCGAGGTCCCGGTTTCCTGGGCGTCGCGGACCGAGGCGCCGGGCGGGAAGACCAGCCCCGAGGAACTCCTCGCGGCGGCTCACGCCTCGTGCTTTTGCATGGCTCTTTCGGCGGGCCTCGGTCGGATGCAGAAGCCACCCGAGAGGCTGGCCGTCTCCGCGACCGCCACGTTCGACAAGGTGGGGGACGCCTGGAAGGTGACCACCATGGAGCTCGAGGTCACCGGAACCGTCCCGGGAATCACGCCGGCCCAGTTCGAAGAGGCGGCCAAGGCGGCGAGTCTGGGTTGCCCGATCTCGTCCGCGCTCAAAGGAAACGTCGCCATTTCGGTCCACGCGAAGCTCGCCTAGTCGGCGGAGATTGCGGCGCCGATGCGGCGCCGCTAAAAGTCGCCGAGCCGACGCTGGATCGGACGGGCGGGCGAACCCGGCCGCGTCGCTTCCGAAGATTCCGGGCGCTCCGTGCGGCCGGTGTCCGTGGCCTCACCGGAATCCTCCGGACCCTCCGTCCCCTTCGACCCGGACCTCCCGACGAGGTCTTGCACCGCTCGGGAGTCCGGCGAGCTCCTGAGAAGGAGGGCCACTTCCTCCGGCGTGAATTCAAGCTCCTGGCAGATCTCCGCGGCCCGCCGGCGGAGGTCGGCGTGCGACCCGCGTCCGGTCGACTGGGCGAGGAGACGCTCCAGGAACGGAACGAGGACCTCGCGGCTCTTCGCGACGGAGAGGTGGAAGCGCCGTCCCGCTTTCCGCGCGAGCGAGTCCCGGGTCGCGCGCAGCGCACGCGTTCGCCCCATCTCTCCGAGGAACTGTGGGAAGGCCACGCCCGCTCCCCCCGGTCCCGGAGACTCGCGGAGGGCGAGCGAGACGCCTCCGGTCATCAGCTCGGACGCATAGCTCCAGAGACCATAGACGCGGGCCCGACGAGCTCGGGCGAGGAACTGTTCGGCCACTCCTAGGACGCGGAACCCTTCGTCGCGGTGGACCGGGTCCGGGGCGAAGGACGGGAGGTTCTCTTCGATCCACGGCAGGAGATCGTCCGGCGGAGCGTCCAGACGGTCCTGCACCTCGACCGACCGGAAGTACCTCGAGCCCGATAGGGCATCTTCGGTGAGCGCGATGAAGTCCGCTCCGAGGTCGCGGAACCCGAGCACCGATAGTTGCATCGGTCCGGGAGGGAGAGGGGCCACCGCCTCCAGGTCGTTGAGGGCCGCTCGGACGTCCCCGTGCGCGCGACGCACGATCGAACCGACCGCCCCCTCGTAGAGCTCGATCCGCTCGGTCCGAGCGACCCGCTGGACGAACGCCGAGAGCTCCTCGTCACGGACGGGAAAGAGCCGGATTCGGACCACTCCGGTCCGGAACACCGGCGAGTAGCGGGTCAAGGGTCGGTCGTCGTTCACCGTGAGGATGATCGGCTGGTGTGTCGAGCGTACCAGACGCGATATCGCGCCGAGCCCGCCACGGTCCGATAGGTCCGTCGACCGGCCCGCCGACCTCCAGTCGTCCAGGTCGCGGCGAGCCGCGGGCAGTCGGGCCCACGCATAGTTTCCCGGAGAGCGCGGGACGGCCGCCCAGTCGTCAAAGGCGCGGGGCTTGCCCTTCGGCAGGAGGCCCCAGGCGGCGTTCAGCGCCTCGACCGTCCCATACCGACCCCGAAGGAAATCCACGAGTGGTGGAGGAACGGGTTTCGGCCGCGAGCCTTCCACAGCGCGACCCGACAGACAGTCTGCCTCATCGAGCAGGATGAGGGCGTGTCGAGGACCCTTCACGGTCCACGTCTCCCCGAGCGTGTGGCTCACGGAGGCTCGTCCGGCGACGTTCTCGACGGCCCTCTCGTTCCGAGCGTCGGAGGCATTCATCTCCACGACCGTCCAGCCACTCTCGGCGGCGAGCGCGAGGGCGGCCGTGGTCTTGCCGACGCCGGGAGGTCCGGAGAGCACCACAGCCCGTCGGGCCGGGACGCGACCATCCGACCAAGAGTCGGCCCACGCCCGAAGCTCGTAACGTGCTCGAGCATTGCCCACCATCGCGCCCAGCGTGGACGGGCGGAGCCTCTCGGTGAGCGGCAGTCGCGGGATCGCCAGGGAAGCCATCGCGTCCGTACACGGTGCCGGAGATAAGGCATGCCGTCGTCGCCGGGGGCGGAACGGTTGTGTACCGAGAACCGCTAGTACAAAGGGGAATACAGTGGAGACCCAACCTTCTGCGCTGCTCAAGCGACGGGCTCTTCCGGGAGGTCATCACTCGATCTCCGTTCTGACATTCTCGGTAGAACCACCATGGGCCGCTCCTCCATCGGCCGACGATCGCGCAGTTCTCCTCCTACGGAAAGCGCGACTCCACGGCGTCACGACCTTCGATGTCTCGCGCGCGCAGTACGCGCCTCGGGCGGAGCGGCTGATCGCCAGAGCGTTCCCCTCCGACGACGGGGAGCTTTCTGTGATCGTGGGACGCAGCGTGGAGCACCTGGTTCAGGAGGACCCGACACGCGGTCCGTCGTCGGCGCCCGTGTCCGACCTCAGCGGGATGCTCGAAGAGTCGTTGAACCAGAGTCGGAGCCGACTGGCCCCCGTTCCCATCTCGATCGTCGAGTGGGATTCCGCATCCCCAGCTGCCCCGCGAGCGGCGGTCGACCCGGCGCCCATTTCACCCCCGGAGGCACGATCGGGGAACACCGTGTGGTCGGTGGGCCTCGCCCCTCGGGCGAGCGAGCTACCAGAGGTCCCTCCGTCGACCCTCTTCAGCGGAGAGTTCTCTCTCCTAGAGACCAATCCCATCCGCGTATTCCAGGACACGACTCACCCCACCGGGCGCAAACTGCTCGCGCGGAACCCGTTCGCGGACGGTCGCTTGGACGGTAGCCGGTTCGGCGCCACGGGGGGCCTTGCGACTCCCGGACAGGCTCCCGTCGACGTCCGGCGTTTGCACGAGGAATTCGACCCGGTGATTCGACTCGGCTTCCTCACCGCCGGACGGCGGAGGACGATGGCCCAGGCCGCTCTCGAGTTCGTGCTTTCCTGGCCCTGGGTGCTCACCACCGTGCTACCAATGCCGGACCCCGAACGGATCGACGAGATCCTCGGGTTCGCGCGAAGGCCTCCGATTTCCTCCGAGGAGTTCTCGCAGCTTGGATTCGTCAAATAGGGCCGGCGGCTAGCTCGGCCATGCTCCGGGTGGGGGACGTCACGCCCGACTTCGAGTTCCGTCAACCGGACGGCTCTTCACGAACCTTCGGCTCGTACCGGGGGAAGCCCGTCATTCTCTACTTCTTTCCCAAGGCCAACACGGCCGGATGCACGGTCGAGACCCGCGGGTTCGCCGACCGCTACGAAGCCCTTCGCAGCGCCGGGCTCGAGGTCGTCGGCATCAGCGTCGACTCCGACGAGACCCAGGCCGCGTTCGCACAGAAGTGCGGGTCGAAGTTCGCCATGGTGGGCGACTCGAGCAAGGCCATCGCGCGATCCTACGGCGTCCTCGGGCTCTTCGGGGTCGCACGCCGCGTCACCTTCCTCGTGGGACCGGACGGCCGCATCCAGGACATCGTCGAGGGCATGCTCCCGGGCCCCCACCTCTCGACCGCGAGTCGGTGGGCGGGCCAGGTCGCTCCCGTACATTCTCCCCTGCGCGACCCGGCACGACCGTAGGACGTTTAGACAACGGAAACGGGCCGCGCGCCGACCACGGAAAAGTACTCGCCCGCTTGGTCCGCCAGCAGAGTGGCGCGCTTCTCGTTCCCCGCGGCGCGGACAGCCGATGAGAGGGCGAGCTGCGTCTGGGCCCACTCGTATTGCCACCCGAGGCGCCTCCAGAGGTCGACCGACGTCTCGAGCGCGGCGATCGCCGCCGGGATCTCACCCTGGTCGCCGAGCAGTAGTCCTTAATCGCCTGGAGTTGCTGTGATCGGGGTTGGCGTGCATCTAAGTGCCGACGCTTTTACCGCCGGGCCGTTGCTTCTCGAGAAAGCCGCCAGAGAGAATCGAACTCCCGACCTGCTGATTACAAATCAGCCGCTCTACCGACTGAGCTATGGCGGCATACGTCAGAGACCGGCCCCGGTTTTGGCTCATTTAGGGGCCGGCCCCCATTTGGACCTGTTGGATAAACGGTCGCATGGCTTCCCCAAACGCGTTCAGACCGCGCCGCGCAGCGTCGTCGTCCAGGCCGATGTAGTGCGCGGTCATGTCGACCGATTCGTGGCCGTACAGGTACTTCAGGTCGACCAGCGACACCCCCGCCTGGTAGGCGATCCGTCCGAACGACCGCCGCAGGTCGTGGCCCGAGACCGGCACTCCCAACGCTGCTCGATGAGCGGCGCGTCGAACGTCGTGGTCCGCGGTCCGCTCGTGGTAGGGGAAGATCGCCGCGGTCGCCGGCTGGTTCAGTGTCCACGCGACCAGCTCCGCGTACGCGACTGGCTGGATCGGGATGGTCCGATACTTCCCTCCGTGACGTCCCTTCCCGAGCACCCGCATCGTGGGGTTCGGGAGCGTCAGGTCCAGGTCCCGTGCGTGAAGCCGCAGGACCTCCACCCGTCGCAATCCGTTGAACCCCTCGAGCGCGACGATCACTTTCTCCCGGCCACTTGCGGCCGAGTAGAGCGCCCCGAGCTGCGCGGCCGTCAGCCAGCGTCGATTGATCGCTTGCCCGCCGGGCGCAAGCCAGACTTCCACGTCCTCCGACAGTGGGTTTCCTTCCCACCGCAGGAACTCGCGCAGCGCCACCAGATTGGTATGCAGCGTCGAGTTCGCCCAGAACCCTGCGGTCTTCAGTGCCTCCACGTCCTCGGCCGTGACGTCGGCCGCGGACGCGGGTGCCTCTCGGCCCGCGCGCTCGAGCGCTCGCGGCATGGCGAGCAGGTACTGGCGGATCGTTCTTCTCCATCGTTCGCCGATTCCTCGCTTCTCCCTCGCGAATCTCCGTGCTCTCTCGTTCCACCAACGTACCCCTGAGGGCACGGTGGTTTCCTCCGAGCCGAACCGACAGACAGGGAGGTTGATGGACTCTCCGTTCCAGTCTATCGTGAACTGGCCCGCAATCAGGGGAGATGGCGACCGGGAGGCGAAATTGGGTTTTTGGGCTCCCGCCCTCGCAACCGTAGTTGATCCACGGGCCATCCCGGTCGCCACCAACGGCGCGAATCGGGTGCGGGTCTAAGTAGCGAACCGGACTGTCGAACAGTGAAAAGAGCCGGCGTTCTAATGACACGCTACGACCTGAGCGAGTTTCGAACCCTGACCTGGGTCAGAATCACGCGCTGGTTTCGAGCCGGGTGCGCGACATTCGGAATCACATTCATCGGTTGGACCGCGTACGGGGTCTACCTCCAAGCCATCGGGACTGGTATCGACGAATTGCACCTCGTTGGGCTCGTGCTGGTATTCTTCATCCTCAGTTTCTTCGTGGTTATCGGCGTGGGGGGTCGGCCTCCTGCAAATGAACTGGTTCTCGACGAGGCTGGAATCCAGTTGAACTACCGTCGCGGACGGCCGGACGTCCGAAGCTGGGACGATCCAAGCACATCCGTCCGAGGCCGGCGAACCGACGGGGTACAGGATAGCGTGTCGGGGGGCCGTGCCTTATGGTCGATCTACGGCCGTCTTGGCGCGATGTCTGAGACGTTCATCCCGAAGGCTGCGTTCGAGGAGATAGTCAGACAGGCCAACTCCCACGGGCTTGCTCTGCGCGAAAGCATTAGTCGTCCAGGGTGGTTCTTCTACAGAATCAAGCGGGGCACCTGATCATCGTGGGCCGAGTCGAAGTGTGGGCACGCCCCGGAGCCCGCCACGAGGGTATTGAGTGGGACCCTTGGCGGAAACGCTGGGTGGTCTCAGTTCGCGAAACGCCCACCGAAGGGAAAGCGAACGACGCGATTGTGCGCGTCGTCGCCGAGAGTCTGCACGTCCCTCCGTCGTCAGTTCGGCTCGTGTCCGGGGGTCGGACGCGAGCGAAGCTCGTTGAGGCTGATGGCGTCTCGGACGCCGAAATCGCGGAACGGCTGGGGAAAGGTCGGCAGCTTTCAATCTCCGCCGGAAGATGATTCCAGAATAACCGGCTGGGCGACACGATTACGTGTCCCCCAACTTCGTTCACCGCGAGCTTCTGCTTCCGTCGCCCACCAAGGACCCGCCTGAGAACGCGCCCCTCGTCTGGAACCACTCGGACCCGTACTCTCTCGAGATCCATCGGGAGAAGGATGGACGCGTTCGCTACGCGCTCGGCTCGGTCGACTCGGACGAGCTCGACGCGATGCTCACGTATCTCGAGAGCACCCGTTCGCATCTCTCAGGAGGCGAAGCAATCGATTGCCTCGCCGAAACCCTAGTTCCCGACGGCATCTACGCGCGGGCCGTCCCCACTCTCAAGCACCACCACCTTCCCCTAGTGATCCACCCCCGGGTCGACCCTGCGGACCACCTTCTACGGATCTTTGGCTCTCGAGCCCTTCGCGACCACGACGTGGTCTTGCAATTTGCATTTCAGAGCGTCGACTACTGGGAGTCGACCTTCTTCTCGCCGCTGCTGGAGAACGTGGCCCAACGATACTCCCACGTCGTTCGCGCCGCGATCAACGCCCGGCAAAACCAGCCGGCCTACCACGTTGAGCTTCGCACACGCATCGTGGGTCCGTGCCCGGAAGATGCGCTCGCCTCGATCGGTGTCTGGCTGTCTGGTTGGACGGTTGTCGGTGGAGCCCCGTGGAGGCGCTGGCACGTCATCCCACCGAAGAAGGAGTGGGCCTTCCAGATGGCGATGGACGACCACTGCCTCGTCCATTTCGTATCTAAGCGGGGCCGGAGGGATGTTTCCGGCCTCGAGCTTTCGCGTTTGCTCAGCATTCCCTGGACGACGCAGCACCCTGAGTGCGCGTACTCTGGTGCGCCTCGAGGAAAACCGGGTCCAGAGTTGCTCGTGCGGACGCCCAACAATCCGAGGTCGCCGGTCGAACCGCGTCTGATCGCCGGGTTGAGCGGAGGTCATCCAGTCGCCCTGCCCCGAACGTGGAATCACACAACAATCCTCGGCCGGACCCAGACGGGCAAGTCGACCTCCGCGATGGCCTTCGCCCTCCAAGTTCTCAGGAAGGAGCCGGGGTCGACGGTGGTCGTCGTCGAACCCACCGGGACTCTCGTCGAGGGCATTGTCTCAAGGATCCCCCGCGAAGTTGCGGCGGAGACCGTCGAGGTGGACCCTGCTCACGCTACATTCGAACGCGACGGGACGAACTGGGTCTCCGTTCCCTTCGGGCTCCTGCGGACCCCGGAAAGGCCCACGGACTTGGATCGGTGGTCGGAGGCACTGGCGGGGGACCTTCTCTCCGCCATACGGAGCGCGTGGGGGGAGGAGAGCATCGGGGGAAGGGCCGAGTTCCTCCTTCGTGCTCTGGTGCAAGGGCTCGCCCGGACGCCGGGCTCGAACCTCGTGGATGCCAACAGGCTCCTCACTTTCAAGCCCGCGCTCCAGAGGTTCGTGAAGACGACCCCGCCCGGTCCTCTCCGTGATTTCCTCGAGCACCACCTGCCGCGACTCGACTACAACTTCACGATGTCCACCCTCGACAAGGTCGGTAAGATCGCGACCAACCCGCTGCTACGGGTCGCGCTCTGTCAAAGGAGCCACGCCGTCTCGTTTGACGAGCTGCTCAAGCACCGTCTCCTACTGCTGAACCTCTGCAAGGCATCCCTCGGCGCTGACGGGGCGAACTTCCTCGGCGCGATCTACCTCACCCAGCTCTGGGCCGCGATCCAGAGGTCGGGGAAGCCCGACCACCCGGTCTACCTCCTTCTGGACGAGGTCCACAACTACGCGATCCCGACCCTCGCCGACATGCTCAGCGAGGGAGCGAAGTTCGGCCTCCACGTCGTTGCGGTCACCCAGTACCTCCACCGGGTGCCCCCGCGGGTCCAAGCGGCCCTGCTCGGGAACGTCGACGTCTGGCTCCTCTTCTCGCTCGGGGTCGAGGACATGGACGACGCGTGGAAGATCGTCCACGGGGAGCAGCACGGCTGGCTCCCCCACGACCTCGTGGATGGCCTCCGGGCGCACGAGGTGGCCATGGCCACGTCCGGGAGCCTGCTGAAGCTCGAGACGCGGCCCTGCGCAGCTCCGGGGGCCAACGCGAACGAACTCAGGGAGGCCGTTACCGCAAGCTCGCGGCGATACGCACAGCCCGAGGACTCGGAAGCTTCGCCCTGGCTGGTCGACCAGAACGACCTCGAAGCCCTACTCAACGGCCTCTCCTACCGCTCCCGGACGGTCGAGGAGCTAGCCGGTCGCACCGGACTGCCGCCGGACAAGCTTGCAGCGGCCCTGAGGCGGTCTGAGGAGGCGGACGATGTCGAGCAAGATTCAGGGAAGCCCGGGAAGGTCCGTCTGACCCCTCGCGGGAGCGTCCACCTTTGTGCGCTCCAGGCACGGCGGAACGAGGGCGAGGATCACGTCGAGACCCTCACCGACCTCGTGATGTTTCTCGATTCGCGGGGGATCGCGACGACAATCCCCGAACAGGTCGCGGGCGTTCTGATGCCAGATGGGCAGTTCCGCTGGGGCGGAGCGGTCTACAACGTCGAGGTCGAGTGCTCTACGGTCGCGAAGGCCGCAGAGCAGGTCGTGCGAAACGTCCGGAAGGCGCGGGAGGCGGGAAATCGGGTGCTGATCGCGCTACCTGACTCCTCGGGTGTGCCGCGTCTTCTGGCTGTGCTGGATGGAGCGTTCCCGGGCAACCGGCTGTGGCCCGACGGGATCGGGCTGGTCTGGAGGGACCAAGCCGGGGTCTTCCACCCCCACCGAGTCGCCGGGACTGAGGTCTGGCCGTTCCTGGAAGAAGGCGCCGTGACCGTTAGGGAATCAGGCCCTCCGTTGGAAGATGAGAGCGAGAAAGGAGGGCTCACGGATGTCCCAGCCGACACCGACCCCCTGGTCGCGAAGGTTCGTGAAGTCGTGGCCCGACTTCTCGCCGAGCGTCGAACAGAAATCACCAGCAAAGAGCTGCTCGGTCTGCTTCCGGAGCCGGACCGGTCCAAGTACGGAGACCAGCGGATCGGGGCGGTCCTCGCATACCTGGGCGCCAGGAGCCGAAGAGTGTGGGTTGACGGGGCGCGACCCCGTGTCTACGACCTGGGGCAGATCGGTGAGCCGAGATTGGACCGAGCAGACCGGTCCGGACCGACTGATTAGATGGATTCGGTTTCAAGTCGCGTCGGTCCGGCCTGACTCGTCAGTCTGCCCAGACCGGCTTGGTCCTCAGATGACGGGAAATAACGTCGAGTGATTCTGAGTTTTCTGTCGAGCGAGTAATGATCTTTCCTCAGACCTCCGAGAAATTGGCCCGTTCATACCGGCTTCTCGATATGCTCCGAGAGTCCCGGGCGGACAGCGGGGCGTTCGAGGCACTTCTGGATGCGGTCGTGATTGAAGGCCGAGCTGTGACTTTCGTCCTCCAAGCGGAGCTGTCTCAGCCCGGACTGGCAATGGCTGATTGGTACGAAGCTGAGCAGGCCAAGATGCGGCGGCCAGAGAACAATGCCCTGCCGTGGCTTCACGAGGCGCGAACCCTTTCGACTCATCAAGTCCCCCTCGGGGTGGGCCACGGGATAGAGGTCAAGCCCCGGAACCCCCCCATGCTGAGCCCAGGCGAGAAATTCGGAATCACGGCTAACGGCGAGATGTTCTTTGAACAGTATGACAAGGATGGGAACCTGGTTCGAACAGTCGTGCCGAAATCTGACCTGGATGTTCGCTACTATCGGATCATTACCAATCCTACTCCCCCGAAGCAACTGCTTCTGAACGGCCTTGATTTCTCCGGCCAGGATGCCGTCACCATCGTCTCCGCTTACCTCGATTATCTCAGCGAGCTCGTGCAACGTGCGGAGTCCGAGGCTCTGCGACAAGTTCTGCACAATAAGTTCGACGGCTCCAAGAGCTGAACGCCCGAACTCAGACCGGGCATCTGACGCAAGTCACAGCCACAGGATCATCGCACCGCGCCGCTCGCCCGCCCGGCGCACCAACGTGATCGTGACCCCGACCACCGCGAGCGCGACCCCCACCACCATGAGCGCGAGGTAACCCTCCAACGTGTCGGGTGACGCGCCCGCGTTGCACGTGGGATTCGCGACACATGCATCGAACGCGGCGAACCACTCTCCGACCATGAGCAGGACCGAGAGGCCGATGATGACCAAGATGGCCCCCGTCCAGACGATCCGCGGATTCCTGCCCGACGATGTCGGTGAGCTACCGGAGATGCCTTCTCGCATCTTTCTCCCTCGCGAGGAGAGGGAGAAAGGGCGAGGGCGCGGTTCGTGACCACCGCCGCGGGAGGGGCCCGCGAACGAAGTGAGCGGGAGGGACCCGCGATGATGAGGGGCGCCGCGGTGAAACCTGACGCAGTTAAGAAGAGGCCCCCTTGTCAGAGCTCTCTGTTTGTTGAGCGATACCGTACCAGGCGTGCTTGAGAATGTCGAGAGCTTCCTTGCTGAAGAAACCAAGCAGGAATGAAAGAACGATTAGCGTCGCGAGGTTCGTCAATGTTCCCGTGCTCAAGGTTAGAGCGGAAGCCGCGCTCGACGACGAGAGGGAGATTCCAACGACGCACCATAGGTAGATGATCACTATCGCGACGAACGGGGCGGTAACAATACGGTAGACGTATTGGAATGGATGGCGAGAGTCAAACACGTCGTTTGTGGTATCGTCGTTGATCCTGAGGTACGACGCGGCCATTGCTCCGAAGAGTGACCAGAAGATTACCTCCCAAAATGGAGTCGACAGCGGAAACTTCGCCAATCCCCAAGTAGGATTAAAGAAGCTGTAGAGGCCCACCGAGACTCCGAAAGTGATCCCCAGTGCCAGGGTCTCCTTGTAGGATACCTTCTGTCGGAGGTTTTGCAGGGCTTGCTCCGCGGCGCCAATTTGGTTGCGGGCACCCATGACACAAGTGTACCCCGCCATCGAAAGTTCGACCTCGAGAGGCGTTGGAGATGCTGGGGGCGTCTTCGCGGCGATGCCGTCCGTGGCCTCGAGAAGCAACATCTCGGTTGCCTCAAGTAGGTAGCCGGCAGCCTGCGTGGTGACCATGACGAATCGAAGAACCCAGTCGTGATTCCTGTACTGGACCAGAATCGAGGCGTCGGTTAGCTCCTTTCCCAGATTCGAAGCCCAATCGACGGTATCGCGTCCCCACTTCGCCTTCGTGTCCGGGTCATCCGCGGTGAGCACCGGCACCGGTTTTCTTGATTCCAGATGGAGCTCCCCGTATCGGTCGGGTGTGAAACGGTCTCCTTGATCTCTTGAGTCCTCCCCGGTATCAGGCGAAGGGTAATACCCATCAAGTGCGAACGCATCTGTTCGAAGAATCGGGATTTTGGCACTCAATTGGCTGCGGATCTTCCAGGCCGCTTCCCTGAACTCTTCGGGAGTCTTTGGCTCGTCACACGAGTCTGTGTCCGAATCGGATGGTTGCTTGGCGACCTTCTTTTTCGCTGCCATCAGGCTTACTCCCTCCTAGTTTTTCCTAACCTACATCGAAGATGAGCAGAAACCGGAAAGGCAGAAGCTGTAGCCAGAGTAAGGGAACTCGGCGCTGCCGAGTGGGTCTGCGGCCGCACCCGGGACGGTCCAGACCACGCCCTTCGGGGGCGTAGTCATGTTCGTTGCTCGATCCTAGACGAGCGCGAATCGGGGTGGTCCTATTTCAATGCGGCGCGAAAAGGCCCTACGCGGCGGGGACCCCGAGCGCAGCGAGGGGGAGGACCCGCGAAGCGATGCAGGTCGGGTCTCAATGAGGAGGCGCAGTCACACGAGTCGGAGTCGGGGCTGAGCGCTTCAGTAAAGTGCGGAATCCGACCCCGAGCCCCCAGCCTATAGTCAGCAACCCACCGATGGCCAGTAGAACGCCGGCCAGCATCCCGCCGGGAATGAAGACCTGAGTACAGGTGAGTGCACCGGCACAGGCATCAGGAGGGGGTACGGCGTACCAAGTCCAGCCTCCCATCAGCAGGAAGCCCACGCCAGCCCCCGGAATCACGAACTTGAACGCTGGCCAGAACTCCGTTCCTCGCATGGATTAGTCTTGGACGTTCTGGTCCACGGTTTCAAAGTACGATAAGTCGTTCGTCGGACCCGTCCACGCGCTTCAGTGGCCGGCGCGAGCGAAGCGAGGGGGAGGACCCGCGGGCCAGTCGCATGAGATTTTCGGTGCAGTCAGAGCGCGATTGAGCCCGTAACCGTGGAGGTCGCCACCGTGGACCCGATTGCCAGGGTGTCTCCGGTCAAGCTCCACGCGCTTGGCGCGACCAGGACTACCTGGTAGTGGCTCACCAATGCGGTGATTGGCATGGACCAGCCGGCTGTGCCGTTCGCCGAGAGGCCGTAGCTATCGATCCACTTCCCGCCCTGCGAGAGCACGAAGAGATACCATCCGGTGGAATTCGCGGCGCATTGCTGAAGGGAGGCAACCCAAGAATCGCAGCCTGAGCGTACGAGATGAAGCTGTGCGCCCGTCGAGTTGATCAGATTCCAGCTCGTCATCCAGTTCGCGAGCCCCCAACCATCGTAACTGGTGACGGACCCGTTCGGGGATGCAAGCGCGACTTGGATGGTTGTGGTCACCTGAATCGTGGAGCCAAATCCAGATTGTGTGGACGTTGCCGGGAGGAGCTTGTACGATCCGTAACCTGCGAAATAGGGATGGTTGAGGTATGCACAATTCGTCGTTCCGTTGAAGAGCCCTCCAAAAGAGCCGTTCATGGCTTCGTACACCTCCGAGATCGGCTGAATTCCGGTGACTCCTCTGAGGCCGCAGCGCTCGTAGAACGCGCCCAAGCTTCCGACCGTCTCCGCGACACCGGGGAACGCGCCCGGACCGCTTGTCAGGATTTCCACGGACGGGGACGTTGACAGAAGCAAGCTCTCATTGACCCGCTGCAGCGCCGTCTGAACAATGGTTGGACTATCGACAAGAGGACCCGAAAGCCCTCTCACCCATGCCTCGGGATTCGGAGCATCATCCCATGGATAGCAACCGAGTGTGCTCGTTATGTTTGCCTCGGGGTAGACAGTGATCAGTCCCAACACGTCTGTGACCAACAGGGACAGTTGGGTGCTGTTCGAGTAGAACGCGAACTGCCAAAAGGGAGCCGTCCCACTATCGAAGGTCCCGTTGAAGACCGGCATCGTCCCGTTCCAAAGCGTAAGACCGTCGTAGAGGTCCCCGCAAGCGTTCGCCGTAAGGTTGACTTGCAATCCGTATCCAACCACGTTCGCGCTGAAGGAGGACTCAGCTGCGACACCAACGAACCAGTACAGGTCCCATGGACCTCCAGTTTCGTTCCTTATCAGTCGATTCACGTCGCCCAACGCCTTCAGGAGCGTTGGACCGTCGGCCCGAATCGTGGGTCGCGGGGAAGCACCGCTTGGATGGGATTCCACAATCCACCAAATCCCAACACCGGCTGCGATAAGGACCAGTGCGATCACGATTGTCGTCGCCAAACGGACCCGCTGCATCACTCTGAATCGGTCTGTCGACCCGGAATACTCGCGGGCGCTTGAAACAGTGACGGAGACCTAGCCTCCCGTGCATGTTGGCACCCCGTTCTGCACTTGAGACGGGGTCCAGTAGAAGATGCCGATGAGGTCGGCTGTTTCGGGAGACGCGTTGGGATTACCTCCTTCGCCGAACATGTCATAGCACGCAGCTTGAGCTCCCCCGATGCTCCACGTCAGGTCCTGTGTGTAGGTACTGGAAGTCGTTTGAGACCACCCTGTTTGAGCATTGAAACTCAACGACTGGGTGCCCGGAAGGCTGATTGAAAGGCTAAAAGTGAGTGTCACTCCCACGGTCGTCGACGTGGTAGTTGAGGTCTCGACACCCCCCTGAAGACCTTTGCCGGCCGGCGTTCCGACATTCTGCATTGTGTGCTGGTTCGAGTCCTTCAGGTAGTACGCGCCCGAAGGAAGCTTGCCAGGTTCGAGATTGTCGACGGGAGGAGCTATACCGTACTGGGAGGAGAACCCATCTGAGTAAGCACCACCGTATGTGTTGAGGGAGGTGACGTTCCAAGTTCGCTGCGTCGCATTGAAGTACACAGTTCCAGAGGTGTACCATTGAGCTCCCCAATCGAGTGTCCCGTTACTAGACGATGCACCCGACCCCGCGGAGAATGTCTTGGTAATCTGGGTCGAGCCGCTGGCCCCAATACCGCCAACGTATCCGCCGGATACAGACCAATCGTGTTCAAGCGTCTCAGATGCGGTGTACGACTGAGTGTACGTGATTGTTCCATAGTTGAGGGGAGCATTGCTGAAGTCGATCGCTTCGGGAATGTACGGAGAAATGAAGTTCGATGGCAGCACGAAGTTCACAACCTGCTGGGCCAGAATTGTGATGGATTCGTTGAAGTAGCCGGCCCACATCGAGGTTAACCCATTCCCACCCGGCGGCTGAACCGCAGAATTCACCAAAGAAACTAACACTCCGCCTCCTGAGGGGCACGGCACGTACTGCCACCCCTGCGGAGTGTCAACATAGAGTACAGGAATCGACACGCTGTACCGGCCAGCAAGGTTGGTGATTGTCCAATATGAGGGGAGACCCTGTGGATTGGTACAGGACGTTTCGACTAGCAGACCCGTGCCCGCTTGGCCCTTCGAGTTTGTCACCAAGCCCGAGATAGTGAATGGAGACAGCTTGTCCGCGCTCGTTGTCCATGAGCTGCCGAGAGTGCCTATGTACCAGTGGGCACCGCTGCTGTCACTGCAGTAGTACTGGGCGTAGACCTGGAAGTAGTACTTTGTACCAGGGTTCAGAAAGTCAATGAACGCCCTCACTGTCCCCGAGGATGGGAAGCTCACTGTCGCGCCGGACAATACGCTCCATGAGTAGCTTGTGTTCAAGCCGAAGTTCAGATTCGCCGTCCCATCCGGCGCACCGCTGCCACTCACCTCCCAAAAGAAGATGGTGGCATTTGTGGCATTTGTCACCACGGTCGCCGCCAGATTGAGCGTGTAAGGAGTGGGACAATTGCCCCCGCCCCCGGGAGGGCGATCCGGTCCAACGTTGTCCGCTTTCGCTAAGCCGAAGGATCCGCTCGATGCGAGCAGAGCCAGAACCACTGCTACGGTTACCAGAACTCTTGCCGCTCGTCCTTGATTCCGTCGTACCCTCGACGATCCGTGTTTATCGCTCATTCGACGTTTCCTCCTCGTCTTTCGGTTCCGGGACGCGGACCGTGACCGATACGCTCGCAGAAACTCGGAAGATTCAGGGACGCGTCGCCGAGTGGGTCGGCGATCGCATCCGGAACGGTCCGAACGACTCCCTCGCTGGCCGGCGTCATGTCGATTGGTCCTTGCCGTGCGGATATCGACGAACGGCTATACACGGCCTGCCACTGTTTCCCGTTGACGGGACGCCCGTTAGCGGGATTCCCGTTAACGGGAAACCAATCAACGGAGCCAGCCTCAGGCCGAGGGTCTCACTTCAGCAGAACGTACGGCCATGCACGCACCGGCGATTCGACCAGGTCCTTTCCCAGATCGGTCAGCTCGTACGACCTTCCGAACGGAAAGGATGGGGAGCGAGTGGGACGGACTATCCTCAACGTTGTGAGGCGATTCAGGCAATTCCGGATCGCCTCGGGTCCGGGGCTCAGTCGTTGTCGCATGCGATAGGCGGTCGCGGGACCTTCTCGATACAGAAAGAGCAGAATCACAAGAGTTCCCCGATAGCGCTCGAGGTCGTTGACGATGGCGTAGACGTCCGGGGGAAAGCCCCGAACCGCTACGTTGTCGTCGCGGGACAGGGAACCCTCACGAAGCTCGTGCGACGGGATCGAAATTGGGTGTCCCACAAACGGCTGCCGGGGGAAAGTAACGGCGTTAGCGACAGAATCTTGCACGTCACCGGCGGATGCCCGCCGGTCCGCAGTCGCACCCGGATCGACTCGGACCGCGCGCGTTCGGCGCGCAGCCATTGTCTGGGCCTGTTCAGTCGAACGCGCACTCGCGGGGCCATATTTCAATCAATCCCGGAATGGGTCTATGCGAGCGGTGACCCCCAGCGAAGCGAGGGGAAGAACCCGCGCGAATCATTCACGCGATGTCGGTAAGGGCGGCGCGGTCCTGGAGTAAACTATGTCGTCGTCGACCCCGCAGTCGGCCAAATGCCCCAGGTGCGGCGCCCCGATGTCGGCGGGATCCGCAATTCTGCTCGCGAAGTCTGGTCTGCGAGGAGGCAAGCTCTTCTGGATGGACGATCTCGGAGACGAGTCTCGGCGTCCTGAGACTCTAATCGAGTACGGGTTGCTGTATCAGTTCCGTGTGAATCCTTCGTGGGGAGGCGCGGGCATTCGCTTTCCCGCCTGGCGTTGTGAGATGTGCCGCATGGTCGCGTTCGCATACCCCGAACGTGAGACGCGTTAGAGGAGAACCGTCAACGGCAGCAGAGCCGCGAATGAAGCGAGTGGGAGGGACCCGCGGGACGTTTCCCGCGTCAAGCTCCCGCTTGATCGAGAGATCATGAGAGGCCGACACCCTCATCTCTCAATAGCGACAGTCCGGGTGAATGACGCGGCGGCTACCGAAAGAGCGCCGCTTCAAACGGCATGTGTTCCTCAGCATGCCGAACGTGCGGACAGCACGCCAAGAGGAACTCGTTGTTGCACTCTACGCGGAGCTAGATCGCAGGCACCTATACGCGAGGACGGTAGGAGTGACGGATTCGGGGGTGGTCTCCCCACTTTCGTTGGTGAGGAAGACGATGAGGCGATGTCATGGTGCGCTCATTCTGGGGTTGGTCCAAGGCAAGATCGATTCGGGCACAAGCAAGCCGGGGACCAGGGAACGAAAATCACTGCGCAACTTTGTCTTCCCGACACCCTGGAACCAACTTGAGGCGGGCATCGCTTTCGCGATGGGCTTGCCTTTGTTGATTGTAAGGGAGCGAGGGATTGGTGGTGGCGTGTTTGATCCTGGCGCAGCCGGAGATCGGTTCGTTCATCCTGTGCAACTGCGGAGTCCCCGGCCGTGGAAGACCGGCGAGCTGAAATCGACCCTAGATGCCTGGGAGGGTGAAGTGGTCAGGCATGCACGGAGGGCGCGCCGTAATCGAAGGCCAGGCAAGGCGACCCAACGCAAGCGAGCGTAGCTGGTGCTAGGAGCCCATTCGAGTAGCGACCGATTACTCGGCTACCCAACTACAGCTTTTGCGAGGCAGCGTAACATAAGGGGAAGGTAAGCGTCCTCGGGGCACTGGACCATGAAGCGTAAGAGATTGAACAGGGACGGGGAACTTGCCCCGCCACCGACAGTGTTCATGGCCCACTCAAAGGAAGACTCCGAGGGCAGGGAGTTTTTCGATAGGTTGTTTAGTGGGGCTGGAGTTCGAGCTTACTGGTACCCCTACCCCGAGGGACCGACAATTCCTCATTCCAAGGGCATACGACGGGCCATCAAGGAGTCGAGCGCCGTCTTCGTTGTGCTGTCGAAGCCAATGGAAGTCCACCCTCACATCCGTTCCTGGGTTTCATTCGAATCGGGAATCGCGGTGGGCCTTGATCGGCCGATTTGGGTGTTCGAGCGATTTGACGAGTTCGTTGACATCCCGGTTCCGGGGGCGTTCGGGTATCTTCAGAGGCCACTGACGACCACCCAACTTCAGACCTTCCCGTTCGGGCGAATCATCTCATCTGCCGGCACGAGGTACCCTCCTGCCGAAGGATCCGATGTGTGGTTTCACGCCATTTGCCGGCATAGCGATTGTGGGGAGAGATTCGTTGCGTACGTCCTAGACGCGAGCATTGCCCGCTGCCCTACGTGTCGTCGCGAAGGAACCATCAAAATCCATACCTGGGATGAGCGGGCAATGGCGCTGCTCGACCAACCCCTGCTCAAGCCGCTCCCCAACCAACCGGTGGAGGACCCGTCTAGCCCTCTAATCGCTGTGAATCCCTAAACCGTCCTTAAATTCCGAGGCGTCGTCCGCGCCCCTCCGGAACTGGACTTCAGTGATCCCAAAGCCAGCGTAGAATCGCGCGGCCTTCTGCCAGTCGTTGGCGAGGGTCTCGTCGAGGCCGGGCATTCGAGAGACCACGGCTCGTGCTGCCTTCACGCGCCCGCGCAGGTCGCGAAGGCGCCGCGCCTCCTCGCGCTCGTCCGCCTCGCGGGA
>DAEB01000034.1 GCA_002495185.1 Thermoplasmata archaeon UBA184
GGTCCCTATTTACCTTGGTCTTCGGCCGCGCCCCCGGACCGAGGGCTCCGATTCGGACAAAACGACAAGTAACGGCCCGGAGTACGACGGCCGATGGCGAGCGGATACGGACGATTCTGGCTCTCGATCGTGGGCCTCGTCGTCCTCGGGGTCTCCTTCTACATCATCTTCGCGTACTCTCAGTACACCGAAGTTGCCTTCGGTCTCCTGATCGGATGGATGGTCACCAACTTCGTGGTCCTCTACTACTTGCGGCCCCGCGGTCCCCCGCTCCCGAGCAACCACCCGAGCGGCGCCTCGCCGTTCCCGTCCAGCTCCCCGGTGGCATCGGCCCCACTCCCGAGCGGCTCCTCCTCGTCGTCCTCGAGCGCGGTCGGTTTCTGCATCTACTGCGCCAACCCGGTACCTCCGGGAACCCGGGCGTGTCCGTCGTGCGGCCACACGCTCCCTCAGTGGTGATCCAGGGTAGGGGGAAGGTCGGTGGGCGACCGAAGCTTCTCAATCCTGTCGTTTCCGGTGGTCGCCGTGCTCCTCGCGGTGCTCGTCCTCGCCCTCCTCTTCCTCGGGAGAGCATGGGGGCTCGGGACGGCGTCGTTCTATCTTCTCGCGATCCCGATCGCGATCGCCGTCGCGTACCTTGCGTGGTACCGCACGCTTCCGTACGAGCCGCATGCCGGTCCGACCGCGGTCCCCGTCCGCCGAACCGGCGTCGTTCCGGACGACGAGCCGTTCGTCGACCCGGTCGAAGAGGCGGATGAGCTCGACCGGGCGAGCTCGACCGCGTCCCGCCCCGAGGCGACGGAAGAGCGGCCGAGCGGCACCGAGACGACGGGACCGACCGAACCCCACGAACCTCGAGACGACGCGACCTAGCGGCCGCCGTCCTTGGGCCGGACCCACATCATCGGCTCCTTCGCCCGAGCGTTCGCCCCCGGCGTGACGCGAAGGCCGTGAACGGTCCCCTCCACCGGGCTCGGCACCTCTCCGCGCATCTTCATCGCCTCGAGAACGAGCAGGGTCTGCCCTTGGACGACGTGGTCCCCCTCCGCCACCCGCACCTCGAGGACGCGACCGGGCATCGAAGGGATCACCGGAACGCCTTCCGCACTCTCCCGGGACGCGGGAGCCCCCGCGGGAGGGGGCGGGGACGACACAGCGGGAGTACTCGATGAAGCCGCGATCAAGGAGGACGCCCCGGGCTCGGCTCCCGCGGTCTCCACGCCAACGGACCATCGCTCGCCGTTGACGTCGACCGGGCCGAACGGCTGGGGGAAGTGATCCGGCCAGTTCTCGACGACGGCCTTCTCCCCGTCGACCTCGAGCTCGACGCGGTTCGGCTGGGTCGATACGACCGTGACGGGGTAGCGATGGCCGCCCACCGTCACCGAGGAGAGGTCGAAAGCGACCTCGACCTCCTCTTTCTTACCCGCGCGCTCGAGCACGACCCGCATCGAGCCACCTCCGCTGGGACATGGAATGCGTTCGGCCGGCATGCGCCCATGGACTCGGCGCGGGGCCGCCCTCCCCCGGGGCCAACGGAGGAGCCGCGGTCGCGGCCGGGGGGGAACGAAGGGCGGCGAGGACGCCGAGGGCGGCGGACGTGAGGACGTCTCCCGTCAGTCCCCGGTCGACCGCCCGTCGATACGACTGGTAGACGGCCGGGAAGAGGGCGTAGGAGAGCGCTTCGGCGACGTCGGCGGCCGGGACGAGCGCGCGAACCTCGTTCACCATCTTCTCGAACTCGGGAGGGAGGCGCGCCGCCGGCCGGCCGGAGATCGCCGGAGCGTTCGCGGTCACCTTTCGGACGAGGTCCGGGTCCATCCGTCCGGGCGGGGTCCCGTAGAGACCACGAACGTAGTCCCGCACTTCGTCCGTCACCTGGCCGTAGCGAGTTCCCGTGAGGACGTTCAGAACGGCCTGGACCCCGACGATCTGGCTCGTCGGGGTCACGAGCGGCGGGTAGCCGAGGTCCGCGCGGACCCGGGGAACCTCGTTCAGCACCTCGGTGAGTCGGCCGAGCGCGTCCTGTTCCGCGAGCTGGGAGAGCAGGTTCGAGAGCATCCCGCCCGGGATCTGGTGCGTCAGGATCCCGGGGTCTGTCTGGAGCGACCGGAGGTTGAGGAGCGGACGGTAGTGCTCCAGCACCGTCTGGAAGTACTCGGCGAGCTCGGCGAGGGCCGAAAGGTCGAGGCGCGGGTCGAGAGGTCCCCCTCGAAGCGCTCCGACGAGCGCCTCGGTGGGAGGCTGGCTCGTCCCGCCGGCGAACGGGCTCAGGGCCGTGTCGATCGCGGCCGCGCCGGCTTCCGCGACCGCGAGGCAGGTGAGGGTCGACATCCCGCTCGACGAGTGCGTGTGGACGACGACCGGGAGCCCGACCTCCTTGCGGAGCGCTCGCACGAGCGCTCCCCCCCGGTCGGGTGGCATGAACCCGCCCATGTCCTTCACGCAGAGCTCGTCCGCATCGAGCTCGGCGAGACGTTGGCCGAGGCGGACGAACGCTTCGAGGGTGTGGACCGGGCTCTCGGTGTAGCAGATCGTGGCCTGGGCGCGCGCCCCCGTCTTCTTGACGGCGCGCAGAGCGACCTCCATGTTCGCCGGGTCGTTGAGCGCATCGAAGACGCGGAAGATGTCGACCCCCTGGCGGGCCGACTCGGCGACGAACCGTTCGACGACGTCGTCGGGATAGTGCCGGTACCCGACCAGGTTCTGACCCCGGAGGAGCATCTGGAGCGGGGTGCGCGGCATCGCCCGCTTGAGCGCTCGCAGGCGCTCCCATGGGTCCTCGCGCAGGAACCGAAGGCAGACGTCGAACGTCGCGCCGCCCCAGACCTCGAGCGAGCGGTATCCGACCGCGTCCAGGCGCTCGGCGGCCGGGAGCATGTCACGCGTGCGCATCCGGGTCGCGATGAGCGACTGGTGCCCGTCGCGCAGCACGGTTTCGGTGATCTCGACCATCGACCCGGGTTCCCGTCAGAGAGGGATGTTGCCGTGCTTGCGACCCGGCCGCTCGTCCCGCTTCGACGCGAGGAGGGCGAGCCCGTTCGCGAACCGGGCGCGCGTCTCGGCCGGGTCGATCACGTCGTCGATGTACCCTCGCTCGGCGGCGAGGTACGGATTGAGGAACTCGGTGCGGTAACCCTCCGCGAGGCTCGTCCGGAGCTTCTCGCGCTCCTCGGGGGCGGCCTTCTCGATCTCCTTCCCGAAGAGGATGTTCACCGCCCCTTCGGCTCCCATCACGGCGATCTCCGCGGTCGGCCAGGCGAGGTTCAGGTCCCCGCCCAAGTGCTTCGAGCACATCACGTCGTACGCGCCCCCGTAGGCCTTCCGGAGGATGACCGTGAGCATCGGAACGGTCGCCTCCGCGTACGCGTAGAGGAGCTTCGCGCCGTGCCGGATGATCCCCCCGTGCTCCTGGTGGGTCCCCGGAAGGAACCCCGGCACGTCGACGAACGTGAGCAGCGGGAGGTTGAACGCATCGCAGAACCGGACGAACCGGGCGGCCTTGATCGAAGCGTTGATGTCGAGCGTCCCGGCGAGCACCGAGGGGTTGTTCGCGACGACCCCGACCGAACGGCCCTCGAGCCGCGCGAACCCGACCACGATGTTCGCCGCCCAGGCGCTCTGGACCTCGAGGAGCGAGCCGGGGTCCACCACCCGTTCGACGACCCGATGGACGTCGTACGGGGCGTTCGCGTCCTCGGGAACGATTCGAAAGAGTTCGCTGGCGGCCGTGTGGCTGGGAGACGACGGAGCCGCGCGGGGCGGGTCCTCGAGGTTATTGAGGGGAAGATAGCCAAGGATGCGGCGCGCGAGCGCGATCGCGTCCCGGTCGGAGGCGGCGGTGAAGTGACTGACGCCGCTCACGCTCGCGTGCGTTTCGGCCCCGCCGAGGGCGTCCATCGTAACCTCTTCCCCGGTCACCGCGCGGACGACCTCGGGGCCGGTGATGAACATCTGGCCGGTTCCCTTGGTCATGATCACAAAGTCGGTGATCGCCGGCGAGTAGACCGCTCCGCCCGCGCACGGACCGAGGATCAGCGAGAGCTGCGGGACGATCCCCGAGAGGAGGACGTTGTGGTAGAACACTTCCCCATACCCGGCGAGGCTCATCACGCCCTCCTGGATCCGGGCGCCGCCCGAGTCGTCGAGACCGACCATCGGGACCCCGGCCTTGCGGGCCGTCTCCATCACCTTGACGATCTTCATCGCGTGGGCCTCGCCGAGGGCGCCGCCGAAGACGGTGGCGTCCTGGGCGAACGCGCAGACCGGTCGGCCGTCGACCTCGCCCCAGCCGGTCACGACGCCATCGCCGGGCACCCGACGCTCGTCGAGCCCGAACTTGTCGACCCGATGAAGGACGAACGCGTCGATCTCGGTGAACGTCCCGGGGTCGAAGAACGTCTCGAGGCGCTCGCGCGCCGTGAGCTTCCCGGCCGCGCGATGCCGCTCGACCCGCTCCGGCCCTCCGCCCTCGCGAGTCTGCTTCTTGAGGACCGCCCACCGGTCGAACGCCCCGCTCACGCCGCCTCCTCGACCCGAACGTCCCCCGCCCAGACCGCCACACGGTCGGTCTCGGTCGTGACGACGAGCTCGCCCTCGTCCCCCAGGGCGGCGATCGTCCCCGCCGGCGCCCCGTCGACGCTGACGCGGCGTCCGACGCCGTAGAGGAGCTCGCGACAGAGCTCGCGCGCCCGCCGAACCCCCGGCGGGCTCGAGAGCCACGACGACGCCCGGGTCGCCGAGTCGAAGACGATCCGCTCGACCTCCTCGAGGCGGGGCGGACGGGAGAGGAACTCGTCGAGCGCCGCGACGCGGGAGGCGAGATGGGGAGCGACCGACGCGCGGTCGAGCCTCACGTTCACGCCGACGCCGACCACGCACGCATGCCCGAGCGTCGGCGAAGCGACCTCGTCCGTCAGGATCCCCGAGACCTTGCGGACCGCGCGGCCGTCCTCGTGGACGAGCAGGTCGTTCGGCCACTGGAGGACGAGCGGGACGCGGTAGGCGTGGCGCAGCGCGCTCGCGAGCTGCGCTCCGACGGTGAGCGGGAGCAGCCCCGGATGCTCCGTCGGACGCGGGAGCACGACCGAGACGTAGAGCCCGCCGACCGGCGACGACCAGGAGCGAGCGAGCCGTCCCCGGCCGCTCGTCTGGCGCCGCGCGACGACGCGGGTGCCGGCGCGCGCGCCCGCTCGTGCGAGCTCGAGCGCGCGGTCCTGGGTCGACGGGATCGACTCGTGGAACTCGCGGAGGCCCACTCCCGCGTCCCCCCTCGTGGCGAGCGAGGGTCCCGGGCGGATAATGGTTGGGATGGCGCTCCCGTCCCCGACGGGTCCGGTCCCCGCGCCGGTCCGTTCCTCCCGCGGACCGCTCAGTAGATAACGGCCGAGCGACCTCGACGATCGATGCCCACGCTCGTCCCGCTCCTCGAAAAGGTCGCGCAAGAGGTCGGACCGCAGGTCCGGGCCCAGCTTTCCGGGTTCCTCGGGGGGTTCGTGAAGGCGTACCTCCCCCAGGCCTGGGTGTTCCGGACCGAGCACGAGGTCGCCACCCTCGTCGTGGACCGGACGGGGGCGACCTCGGTCGCGGAGGGGGCCGCGGCGAATCCGGACGTCACGATCGAGACGACGCTCGACCGGCTCGCGACCGCGCTCTCGACCCGCGCCCGCTCGAACCTCGCCCCCGGAGGGTTCTCGGTCACGACCCACACGCCGAAGGGGAAGACCGCGTTCGACTACCTTCGGGGTCGCGTCGGCCTCTAGGACCGACGCGTCTCGCCGCGGGCCGGATCGGTCAGCCGAGGTCCCGGAGGCGTCGCACCATCTTGACGACGGCGCGGACCGCGTTGCCCGCGTTCTCGACCCGGTCCTGGGCCTGGAGCCTCGTCTCGCCGGGCCCCGAGATCCCGAGCCCGACCGGCTTTCGGAACTCCACCGAGAGGTCGGTGAGCTTTCTCGCCGCCTGGTTCATCACGACCTCGTCGTGGTTGGTCTCGCCCTCGATGACCGCACCGAGCGCGACGAGCGCGTCGACGTCGTCGCGTCCGAGCAGGACCTTCGCTGCGAGCGGCATGTCCCAGACGCCCGGCGTCTTCACGACCGGACCGAGCGTCGCGCCCAGGAAGGAGACCTCCTCCTTCGCCCGCTCGAGCATCAAGAGCGTCACGTCGTAGTTGAACTCGCTCGCGACGATCGCCACGGTCACTCCCTCTCCGTCTCTCGATTTCCTCGGCATCCTCGGTCCGTTTCCTCCTTCGGTGGTTGGCACGCTCTTTCTACCGGGACCTCCGGACGGGTCCCGCGTCGGCGAACCCCTGGCGCAGCCCCTCGCCGGCGTGCCGGGCGAGGTCGCGCGGTCGGAACAGAAGTGAGTAGGCGTTGAGCGCGTGCTCCTCGGCCCTCCGCTGGGCGAGCGCGTCGAGCTCCTTCGGGCCGGACGCCTCGCCCTCGAAGACGAAGCACTCGACGACCGGCTTCGCCTCGAGGACCGACGCGAACAGGAGCCCGAGCGACGCCTCGTGGGCGCACGTCNNCAGGCGACCGGGAGGTCCTTGATCCCCGGCACGGTCGCGCGGAGGACCTTGAATCCCGTGCCGCGCGCCCGGAGCGCGCGCACGGCGTAGTTCGCCATGTCGACGCGGGCGAACGTCGTGTCGACCACGCCGATCTTCTTCACGAGCGGTGCTCCCTCCCGCGCTCGAGGATCCGGTCGACGATCCGGCGCGTCGCGAGCTCGTTGTGCGGCGACTGGCGGACCCGCACGACCTTCACGGGGACGCCGCGCCGGCCGCACTCCTCCTCGACCTCCCGTTCGTTCCAGACCTGGTCGAATCCGAGCGCGATGATCTGGGGCCGCTCGCTGAGGACGGTCTCGTAGATGTCGGTCGCGGAGCCGAGGACGGCCCGGTCCACCGGTTTGAGCGCCTCGACCATCTCGCGGCGGATGTGCTCGGGGACGTACGGCTCCCGCTTGAGTCGGCGCGCCGTCTGGTCGCGCGCGACCACGACGACGAGCTCGTCGCCGAGCTTCTTCGCCTCGGTCAGGAAGAAGACGTGTCCGGGATGCAGGAGGTCGAAGACCCCCGTGGCCATTACGCGGACGACCATCTCTTCCACGCTTCGACGATCGTGCGTCCTTCGAGGAACGGGAAGCCGTGCTCCTCCGCGTACGCTCTCGCCGCGGCCGGAGCGCGGGCCCCGCCCGAATCTCCCAGCATCTCGCAGACGGTCACGGACTCGGAGAGACCTGCCATCCGGGCGAGCGAGATGGCGAGTTCCGTATGGCCCTTTCGCTCGAGGAAGAGTCCGGGCGCCGCGTAGAGGAGCTGGACATGGCCGGGGGAGACGAACGCTTCGCGGAAGCGCCCCTGGAGCGCCTCGTCCGAAAGGGTCGGGGCGGCTCGTGCGATCGCTCCGACCGTCCGGATCGTGAGCGACCGGTCGTTGTCGGGAACGCCGGTGAACGTCGCCCGGTGGTTGATCGTGATGCCGAACGCGGAGCGGCGGTCGTAGCGGGGCTTCTCCGCGAGTCCGGCGACGCTCGGGTACTCCGCCCGCGCGAGCGCGAGGAGGTCGGAGAAGAACGGGAGCGCGAGGCGCGAGCGCAGCTCGTCCGAGATCGCCGTGCAGATGAGGCCCCCCGCGTCCTTCCGCGCGAGGCGGACGAGCTCGGGCGTCGCGCTCTCCGAGAGGAACAAGAGGTCCGTCTCGCCCTCCCGGTCGGGAGCGTCGAAGACGAGGACCGGCTCGCCGAGGGTGAGCGCCTCGAGAGCCGGAGCGACCTCGGGTGCGGGCCGCGCGGGAGGGGCCATCGACAACATCCGCGAGAACGACGTTCGCGGCGGTATTAAGCCAAGCGTAGTTACTCAAAAATGGGTTGATGGCCCAGGGGGAGGAGGAGGCCGAGCAGCGTTCGAGCGAATCGGACCCGACCTCGTTCAGCGAGCTTCCCGAAGGAAGGCGCTGTTAGGAGGTGATCCAT
>DAEB01000032.1:0-156 GCA_002495185.1 Thermoplasmata archaeon UBA184
GTCGTCTTCGACGAGGCGCACCACGCGGTCGGGAAGTACGCCTACGTCCCAGTGGCCGCCCGCTACCGCGAGGCCCGTCCCCCGGACGGTCGCGTGCTGGGCTTGACGGCCTCGCCGGGCGGCAAGGACGAGCGGATCGAGGAGGTCGTCGCGAAC
>DAEB01000032.1:254-1810 GCA_002495185.1 Thermoplasmata archaeon UBA184
TACCTGAGGAAGAAACCGATCCGGTCCCTATCGGTGAAGGACCTGATCGCGCTGCGGGCGGAGATCTTCGCGAGACCCGGACCGATGGTTCGCCGATTCGGCCCCCTCTACCACCAGCTCATCCTGCTGCACCTCCATCACGCGATGGAGCGCCTGGAGACGCAGGGCCTCGCGCCGTTCGTGCAGTACCTCGACCGCTTGGCCGGGAAGGAGAAACCGAGCCGAGGAGACCTCGCCGTCCTGAAGCTTCCCGAGGTGGTCGCCGCGCGCGCGCAGGCGGAGGAGTACCTCCGGACCTCCCGCGAGCCTTCCCATCCGAAGCTGGACGCCCTCGTCGAACTGGTGCGGGAGACCCTGGCGCAGCCCCGGGAACATCCCCCCCGGATCCTGGTCTTCGCGCAGTACCGCGACACGATCCAGACCATCCAATCGATCCTCGAGCTCCAGGGATGGACGACCGGACGGTTCGTCGGACAGGCGACTCGGGACCCGGAGGACAAGGGGATGAACCAGAAGGAGCAGGCACGGATNNGAAGGGCTGGACGTTCCCGACGTCGACCTGGTGGTCTTCTTCGAGTCGGTGCCGAGCGAGATCCGCGCGATCCAGCGCCGGGGCCGGACGGGCCGGAGTTCGCTCGGCAGGGTGGCGGTCCTCCTGACCCGAGAGACCCGGGACGTTCGTTACCAGGTCGCGGAGGTCCGTCGGGAGCAGGCGATGCGGAGGATCGTCCGAAGGCTGTCGCGCGAGGCACGCCGACGGTCGAAAGGATCCGCCGCGAAGTCCGGAGAAAGCGCGCCGCCCACGGGAGGCGACCTATAAACCTTCGGAAGAGGAGTGCGAAGGTGCCGCTCGGTCAGCGAGGCTAAATACCGACTCCCGGGTCCAACGCCTCAGGCGTCCGATGGGCTCTCTCGATTGGGTCGCGCAGAACCTGGGGCTGACGGTGCTGACCGTGATTTGTGTCGGCCTGGCGTTCTACCTCGTCTACTGCATGATCCGCCCCGAACGATTCTGAAAAGAGGTCGATGCCGTTCGACATCCGCTCGCTCTGGGACATCATCCTCGTTCTCGCTCTCGCACTCGCCATCGCTCCCTGGTTCGGAGGCTACCTCGGTCGCGTCTACATGAATCGCCCCCTGTGGGGGGACACCATTCTCTCCCCGATCGAGAACGCCGTCTACCGCCTCCTCGGAACCTCGCCTCGGCATTCGATGCGGGCCCGCGAGTACATGCTCGCGCTCCTGATGGTGAACGCGGGCACCCTCCTCTTCCTGTTCTTCTACTTCTTCTACCAGACCGAGCTCCCTCTCACGAACCCGGGCGTCCCCAACATGGGGTGGGACCTCGCGTTCCATTCGGCCTCGAGCTTCACGACGAACACCGACTTCACCCACTTCACGAACGAGGCCCAGCTCACCCTCGGCTCGCTGACGATCGCCTGGCCCCTGGCGCTGTTCATCTCTCCCGCGACGGGACTTTCGGCAATGGCCGCGATGATCCGAGGGTTCGTCCGCAAGGATGGGACCCTCGGGAACTTCTACGTCGACATGGTCCG
>DAEB01000032.1:1828-19507 GCA_002495185.1 Thermoplasmata archaeon UBA184
GGGACCCAGACGATCTACCTCGGCCCGGTGGCGAGCTACCAGTCGATCTCGCTCCTGGGAACCAACGGAGGCGGCTTCTACTCCGCGAACGCCGCCTCTCCGCTCGCGGACCCGTCCGCCGTCTCCCTCCTCTGGGGGATTGGGCTCATGCTCCTCTTCCCGCTCGCCGCGCCGTTCGCTTTCGGGGAGATCGTCCGGAAGCGGAACGAGGCGTGGCCGTACATCGGGACGATCTTGATCATCCTCGTCATCGCGCTCGTCCTCTTCATCACGTTCCAGGCGGCCACGAACCCGGCGCTCGCGAGCATCTCGGGGCTGGGAACCCAGTCGAACGGATACCCGGTCGGCCAGGAGACTCGATTCAGTCTGCCCGAATCGTCGACGTTCCAGGTCGTCAGCGTCTACTCGAACGTGGGCGCGAACAACCTCCAGATCGGTTCGCTCTCCCCGATCGCCCAGCTCGACCTCCTGTTCGGGATGTTCACGCAGAGCACGCCGGGCGGCGAGGGGACCGGGTTNNCCCGAGTATCTCGGGAAGAAGATCGGAACTTCCCAGGTGAAGTGGGCCGCGCTCGCCCTCCTCATCCACCCCGCGAGCATCCTGATCCCGTTCGTCGTGGCGGTCGCCGGGAACTTCGTGCTCGTCGACTCGTCCGCGATCGGCGCCACGACGCACAACTTCACGTCGGTCCTCTACGAATTCACGAGCGAGTCGGCGAACAACGGGAGCGCCCTCTCGACCGGTCAGTTCAACGATACCACGCTGTTCTTCAACGTCGCCGGAGCCCTCGTGATGCTGGTCGGCCGGTTCGTGCCCATCTGGGCGATGCTCAAGGTCGCCGACCTCTTCTCGCACCAAGAGGTCCTGCCGTCGGGGCCGGGGACGCTGCGGACCGCGAGCGCCACCTTCACCCTGTACATGACGCTGTTTCTGATCATCACGACGGGTCTTCTCTTCCTGCCCGTGATGGCGATGGGACCGCTCGCCCAGATCTTCGGAGGTTCCTAGCGTGGCGGCCGCAGTGCCCGTGGAGCACGGAGCCCACGTCTCGGTCCGCCGGGTCCCGCATACGTCGTGGCGGCGAGTGTTCGTGGCGTCCCTGAAGGGGTTCGACCCCCGCCGGGAGATCCACAACCCGGTGATGTTCTGCGTCTACTCCCTCTTTCTCTTCCTGGTCGCCCTCACCCTCGTCCCCCGGGCGTTTCCCGACATCGCGCGGACGTACAACCCCGACTACTACCTCGCGGTCACGGTGATCCTGTTCCTGACGCTCTGGTTCGCGAACCTCTCGGACGCCATCGCGGAGGCCCAGGGGAAGGCGCAGGCCGACAGCCTCCGCGAGATTCGCAGCGGGGTCCGAGCCCGTCAGATCCGGCCGGACGGTTCGGCCGCCTGGGTCGCGTCGGACGTCCTTCGGGTCGGGGATACGGTCGAGGTCCGTCCCGGGGAGCCGATCCCCATCGACGGCGACGTGATCCAGGGCGCCGCGCTGATCGACGAGTCGATGATGACGGGGGAATCGGAGCCCGTGACGCGCGAGAGCGGCGGGGACAAGACGAGCGTTCTCGGCGGGACGCAGCTCCTCCAGGGGACGATCCGGGTCCGGGTCACGACCGTCCGTGGGGAGTCGTTCCTCGACCGACTGATCCGCTTGGTCGAAGGGCAGGGGCGCGACCGCACGCCCAACGAGCTCGCCCTCGGGGTCCTTCTCTACGCGTTCACGATCTCGCTCTTCATCGTCGTCGTGACGTTCATCTTCCTCGCCGACTTCACGAACATCATCTACATCGACATCGCGACGATCGTCGCGCTCTTCGTCTGCCTCATGCCGACGACGATCGGGGCGCTTCTCCCCGCGATCGGGATCTCGGGGATCAATCGGGTCGCCCGGGCGAACGTCATCGCGAAGTCCGGGAAGGCGGTCGAGGCCGCGGGTGACCTCGACGTCTTGATCCTCGATAAGACCGGGACGATCACGGTCGGCAACCGCCTCGCGGTCCAGTTCCTGCCGGCCCCGGACACCCCGATCCCCGAACTCCTGGACGCCGCGATGTTGAGCTCGAGCCTCGACGATACCCCGGAGGGCCGCTCGATCGTACGGCTCGCGGCCCGCCGAGGCGCGCCCGCCACGAAGCTCGAAGCTGGTTCATTCAAGGTGCTCCCGTTCACCGCGGAGCGCCGGATGAGCGGGATCGTCCTTTCGACCGGGCGCGAGGTGATGAAGGGGTCGCTCCAGGCGATGGAGTCGTACGGCGCGACGATCCCGGTGGAGCTCCGACGTCAGGCGCAGCAGGTCGCNNAAGCCCGGGATTCGTGACCGACTGCGCGAACTCAAGACGATGGGGATCCGCACGATCATGTGCACGGGGGACAACCGTCTCACCGCCGCCGCGATCGCCGAAGAGAGCGGAGTGGACGATTTCGTCGCGGAGGCGAAGCCGGAGGCGAAGCTCGTCCTGATTCAGCGGGAGAAGTCGCAGGGCCGCCTGGTCGCGATGACCGGGGACGGGACGAACGACGCCCCAGCCCTGGCCCGCGCGGACGTGGGGCTCGCGATGAACAGCGGAACGAGCGCTGCGAAAGAGGCCGGGAACATGGTCGACCTCGACAGCGACNNGACGTCGCGAAGTACTTCGCGATCATCCCCGCGGTCTTCATCGCGGCCGGCGCGGGGACGCTTCCCGGCATCGCGTTCATGAACCTGCTCGGGCTCTCGAACCCGGACCTCGCGGTCATCTCCGCGCTCGTGTTCAACGCCGTGATCATCCCGTTCCTGATCCCGCTCGCGCTCTACGGGGTCCCGTTCCGGCCGCGCACCGCGATCGACCTTCTGCGCCGCAACCTGCTCCTCTACGGAGTGGGGGGGCTCCTGAGCGCCTTCGTCGGGATCAAGCTGGTCTACATCCTGCTCGGATGGTTCGAACTGCAGCCGTGGGTGCAGCACCTCGGCGTCGTCGTGGCGCATCTCCTGCCGCTCGGGGGCCTATGAGCGCGGCTCCGAGCTCTCTCCCGTCCCCCGCCTCTCCGTCGTCGGCGGAAGCTCCGATCCCTCCCCCCCATTCGGGCCTCCGGCACGTCCGGGCGACCGCGGTCTTCCTGGTCCTCGCCCTGCTCGTCGCAGGGTTCGTCTACCCGCTTATCGTGACGGGGATCGCCGAGGTCATCAACCCGTCCGGTGCCTCGGGGTCGCTCCTTCGGGACCCGAACGGCACGGTTATCGGTTCGTCCCTCATCGCCCAGAACACGAGCGCCCCGTACCTGTTCTGGAGTCGGCCGTCGCTCACGGACTACAACACGACGCTCGGGGCCGCCACTCCCCCCGGGCCGAGCGACCCCGCGCTCGGCCAGCTGATCAACGAGACGATCAACTATACGGGGGGGGCGTGGAAGTGGAACGTCAGCCAGAACGGAACGCTGCCCTACTGGTTCCTGGCCCCGTCCGCCTCCTCGGTCGACCCCGACCTCGTTCCCGAGGCGGTCCTGATCCAGGTCCCCCGGGTCGCGGCCGCCACGAACCTCTCGGTCGGATGGCTGACCGGTTTCGTCAACGCGCACATCTCGAACCCGCCGATCCCGTACGTCGGGGTCGCGTACGTGGACGTCCTGAAGCTCGACATCGACCTTCTCCCCCACATTGGACGGTGAGGATCGACCGATCGATGTACCGACAGATCCTCGTCCCCGTGCAGCGCCCCTCCGAGGTCGAGCCGATGCTCCGGTTCGCGTCGATGCTCCTCGACGCCGACGGGGAGATCCGCGTCCTTCACGTCATCCCGACGACCACTCTCCCCGAGGTGACGCGGGAATGGCGGGCCTCGGTGAACATCGTCGTGCCGGCCCACGAGGCCGGCGCGGCGCTCGACGTCCGCGTCGACCCCGAGGTGCGGGCGTCGACCGACGTCCCGGGCGAGATCCTCGAGAGCGCGGAGTCGCACAACGTGGACGCGATCCTGCTCACGCTGCGGGGCGACAAGCGGAGCTCGCACTTCTTCGTCGGGCACACCGCGACCGGGGTCCTCCAGCACGCGCGAGCCGACGTGCTCGTCGTCAACCGCCTCGCGCTCGCCACCCCCCGGGTCCCCCGGATCCTGGTCCCCACGTTCCGCGACCAGCCGGCCCCGAAGACGATGATGCTCGCGGAGACGATCGCCGTTCGGAATCCTCCCGCGCCGGTCGTGGCGCTCACCCTGGGCTCGCGCGACCGGCCCGCGCCCGACACCGGGGAGGACCAGGAGGAGACCACCGCCCGAGGGATCCGAGTCCTCCACCACCTTCTCCTCTTCTCGGACGTCGCCCTCGGACGACGGCGTCGGCTTCCCGAGACGCTGCTGCAGGCGGCCCAAAAGGAGCGCTACGGCCTTCTCCTCGTCGGCGAAGAGGAGCACGCGGGCTCCTCCCTCCTCACCCGTCGCTTCCTCGAGGAACTGTTCCGGGCGGCCCCGTGTCCCGTCCTCGCGTTCCGCGACTAGACCGACCGGGGACGGAGGGGAGGACCGATGGGAGAGCTCGCCTTCGTCGGACTCGGCCTCGGGGACGAGAAGGGGGTGTCGGACGCCGCCCGGGAGCTCCTCGCCTCCTGCGACGTCGTCTTCGCGGAAGAGTACACCGCGGTCGCGCCGACGGGGACGCTCGACCGGTTGAGCACGCTCATCGGTCGGCCGATCCGTCGTCTCGACCGGCCGCTTCTCGAATCGGAAGGACCGCTCCTCGAGGCGCTCCGNNCGCCTCGCGGCCGAGAACGCCGGGCATCGATGGACCTACTCGCCGAACGCGAGCATCCTCACCGCCGCCGCGGGGTTCCTCGGCCTCATGCATTACCGGTTCGGGCGGACCGTGTCGTTGCCGATCCCGACCGAGAGCTTCCAGCCGACCTCTCCGCTCGAAGCGATCGCCGCCAACCGCTCGCGCGACCTCCACACGCTCGTCCTCCTCGACCTCCGCCCCGAGGAGGGCGTGTTCCTCAGCGCATCCCGCGCCCTCGCGATGATCCGGGAGCGCGACCCCCAGGGCGGATTCCTCCGGGACTCCGACCGGCTGGCCGTGGTCGCCCGGGTCGGCCGGCCGGACGCGAGCGCGTGGGTCGGCTCGTTCGCGCGCCTTCGCGCTCTCGACTTCGGCGCGCCGATGCATGCGCTCGTCGTCCTCGCCCCCACCCTCCACTTCGAGGAGGAGGCGGCCCTTCGCCGCTACGAGGTCCCTGACGAGGGCACGGAGTCGGATTCCCGCGCCTAGGCTAGGGCGGCCCCGGCGGGACGTTCGGCCCGGGCGCGCTGAGAGCTTCCGCGAACTGTCGGATCCGGAAGGGGCGCAGGAGCAGGGCATCCGCATTCTGGGTCGGGTCGGGAGATTGCGCCGGAGGATGCGACGCCGGAGCGACCAGGATCGTCCGGATCCCGGGAACCGCCTTCCGAGCCTGGGCGATCAGCGCGGCGGCCGTCCCCTCGGCAAGGTTCGCGTCCACGAGCAGGAGCGACGGACGGTGGACCCCGACCAGGCCTATCGCCTGGGTGACCCCCTCCGCCTCGCCATCGACCCGAAAGTGGTGGAGGCGAAGGAGCCCCCGAAAGAGGACTCGCGTCTCCTCGTCGCCCGCGACCACGATAGCCGTCGGCGTCGTTCGCACGTCGCCGTTCACACTGGTGGGGTCCGAGACGGTCCCGGTCCGCCCCGGAGTTGCCGGTACATCACATTCTCATCCTATTTCTGAGTGCCTCCCCAGTGGGGGTATGAGCGGGGGTGGCCGGGAACCCATCCCGAGGACCTATGCTGGGGGGCGCGACCGAGACCCCCAGTTCGCGACGCCGGCGGCCTGCAGGAGGTGGTCGAGCGCGTCGTGGTAGCGGTCCGGGGGTGCGTCCAGGAGCTCCCGGGCGCGGTCGCGGAGCGCCGTCCCGAACTCGCGTTCCGTGGCCGAGAACTGCCAGGAATGGGCCCCCTCGCGGCCGAGGGCGGCCAGGAACGCATACGCGAGGCCCCGCTCCTTTCCCTCGCTCGGGAGAGACTGAAGGATGGTCCTCTCGGCCCCGGCCTCGTGATGGGTCCGGAACGACCGCGCCACGCGGTCGACCCAGGCCGCCTCCTGCGCGAGGTCGGTGTAGCTCGGCAGGGTGCCGAGGAGCTCCTTCTGCTCGCTCGACCGCTCGGCCCGCTTGAGAAGTTCGGCGACCCGACCCGGCGAGCCGCGCGTCTCCTCGATCAATCGCCGTGCTTCCTTCGCGTCCGGGACGATCGTCCGGACGATGGACTCCGCGTGGTCGGACCAGAGCCGTTCGAGGGCACGACTGGCCCGCGGTTCGTCCACCTCGAACGGCCCGCTCCAATCCGAGAGAGCGGCTTCGAGGGCTCTCCGCTCGACCGGGGTCGGGTGCAGGAAGTCCAGGAACGCGCTCAGGTTGTCCCCGTAGCAGACCCCCCCGGCGATGAGGGTCCTCCGGCTCGACCGGGCGAGACGCGCACCGACCTCAGCCGCGAACGCGTCGAGAAGCCCCGCATCCGAGAGCTTGCCGAGCTCGTACTCGCGGCGGAGGGAGCGAGAAAGCGGCGGGAGCGAGGCATGGACGCAGTCCGGTCCGCCCTGGCAGCGGACGTTCCATTCGGCCGACACCGGGAACTCCTCCGACGGGTCCGGACCGGCCGAGCCGTCCGAGACGCTCGAGAGGAGGTGCCGGTCGTCCTTCGCGCACTTGCGACAGACCCGGAACGCCGTGCGCGCCCCGGGCCATCCGACCTCCAGGAACGGACGAGGCTCGTCGGCATGCAGGTGGGCGCACTCGAACCGATGCTGGGCGGGGTTCTCGAGGAGCCGATAGGGTAGCTCGGCAACCTTCTCGGCGCGGAACTCGGCGGGGGGCTCGGGAGAGGGCCCCGTACAATAGAGGGTCCGACGGGTCGCGAAGAAGTGGAGCCCCTTGCGAGCCCAGTCGAGGTACCCCAGCAAGAGGCGGTCCGGGGAGTCGGACTGCTGGACGGCGACCTCCGCCTCGCGGTCGGTCCGGGCGAGCGCGGCGTAGGAGACCTCCCCCGTGGGAAGCGAGAACGGTACGACGACCGGGGGCTTCGGGTCGAGGTAGTAGTGGAGAAGGCCCGCGTACGCGCGCGCGAGGGAGTCGCCCCATCGGGAGAGCTTCTCGAGCCGACGCGCGTCGTCCCGGGCCTCCCGGACCGCCTCGAGCTCGGACCGGCGGCGCTCGAACCGCTCCGGCGGGCAGTTCGGGCTGAGGCGGGGAAGGAGAGAATCGACCGACCCGCGAAGGACCTTGGCCCGGGCGACCAGGTCGTGCTCTCGGACCCCGGACGCCTTGTGAACTCGCGCCACCGNNCCTCGAGAAAGTGCCGGAACATCTCCCGGCCCCCCTCGGTGTGCTCGACCTCGGGATGGAACTGGACCCCCCAGATCGTGAGGGTCGGATGGGCCATCGACTGGACGGGGCAGGCCCCCGAGTGGGCCAGGACCTTCCAGCCGGGCGGGGGGACCGCGACCTGGTCGTTGTGGCTCGACCAGACGCGGAGGTGGTCCGGGAGCCCCCGGAAGAGAGGATGGTCCGGCGCGTCCACCGAGAGCTCGACCGACCCGAACTCGGGGGCGGTCGCCCGCTCGACCCGTCCTCCGAAATGCCGCGCGAGGAACTGATGCCCGACGCAGATCGCGAGGACGGGAACCCGTCCGGAGTCGATCCACTCGCCGACGCGTCCGAGGGGCGCGTCCGACCCCTCGAGGCTCAGCGCCCCTCCCGAGAGAACGACGCCGTCGGCGTCCATCTCGTCGAAGCCTACCGTGTTCGGGAGGATCCGCGTCTCCGCCCCGAGGTCCCGGAGGACGCGCCATTCCCGGTGCGTCCACTGGCCGCCGTTGTCCAGGACCGGGACCTTCATCGGCTCTCCTCGCCGGCCCCGGTCGACGGCGGGCGGGAGGGACCGTCCCGCTGGTCGACGCGAATCGCGTCGAGGTCCTTGCGGATCTCCTGGATGTCGGACCGCATTCGGAGCATCTCCTCCTCGAACGGGGTGAAGCCGGTCGGGTTCAGGATCCGGTGCGACAGGAAGACCCCGATGAAGATCGCGCCGACCAGGGCGATCAGCGTCGTGAAGATGAGCGCGATCACGAACGCGAGCGGGTCAGCGATCGCGTTCTGGACCGGGATCGTGAACAGTCGGGTGATCTCGGCGAACTCGACCAACAGTAGGACGGCGATGAGGACGACCCACAGGAGGAGCGCGACCCGGCTGGTCTTCATGGGGCGCTCCCGGACCCGGCCGAGTGCAACAGGATCACGGCCGGGAGGCTATCGTTCGAGACCGCGAGGGGCGATTCCACCACCACCCCCGAGGTTCCGGACTGGGAATAAAGGCTCTCGCTCCCGGGCGGAGAGGAGGAGGCGACGTAGAACGCGACGAGACCGACGTACCACTCGCTTCCCTCGGGGCTCACGTAATGCGCGGTGATGTTGAGCGCGACGGGGTTCGCGGAGGTCGTGACGATCATGGAGAGGACGTCGCTCCCGTTCTGCCAATCGGTCCAGTTGAGGCGGGCGAACGGGACGCTCGTTGTTCCGGACCAGTTGAACGACGACGCCACCCCGATGTCGATCGATTTGTACCGGATGGTCTCGCCGAGGGCCCAGACGTAGAAGTGGATTGACGAGTTCACGCTCGTCTTGTCGACGATGAGCTCCGCTTGCGTGAGGATCCCGGGGGTCGGCTGGCGGCTGTTCGAGACGAGCTGCGGCGTGAAGATGATGAGCACGATGAGGACGATCACGACCCCGACCAGGGGCCACGGGGCGTAGGCCCCGAGCCGCCCGGGAGGACGTCGGAGGTTCGTGGGGGGAACCGCTTCGTCCTCTCCCGTCATCCCGAACCGGACCTCCAGCCCCGGTAGAGATGGTGGGTGACCCCGAGCTGGTCGAGCACCTTCCCGGCCAGATAATCGGTCATCTCCTCGACCGATTTCGGGCGAAGGTAGTACGGAGGCGACGCGACGAGCACGACCGCCCCGAGTTCGCTCAGGGTCGTCAGGTGGCGGAGCGTGATCGTCGAGAGGGGGGTCTCCCGAGGCACGAGGATGAGGGGTCGGCGTTCCTTCAGATGGACCGCGGCGGCTCGCGTGAGGAGCGTGTCCGCGAGTCCCAGGGCGACCTTCGCGGCCGTGTTCGTCGAGCAGGGAACGACGACCATCCCTCGCGTGGGGACCGAGCCGCTCGCGATCGGGGCCGCGAGGTCCGCGTCCGGGTACGACTCGCTGGCCCACGGCCGAAGCGCCTCCTCGTCGAGGCCGCACTCTTCGCGGAGGACGGTCCGGGCCCCGTCGGAGACCACGAGCGCCACGCGGACGTGGGCGTCCGAAAGGGCCCGGAGCACGCGCAGGGCAATCGGGGCGCCACTCGCGCCGGACACGCCCACGACGATCGGCGGCTCCTCCATGGTGACGGGTCCCTGCAGTTAAGAGAGTCGAGCGAATCGGTTCCTCCCATAATACGGTTCGTGAGGCGCAGGCTTTGACACATCGAGCGGCGATTGTCGGTGCGGGGCACACCCCGTTCGGTTCCCTCGACGCGGGACCCCGTTCGCTGGTCCGGTCCGCCGTGGACGGGGCGTTCGCCTCGGTCGACCGCGGGGCCGACCGCCGGGACGTCAGCGAGGCGTTCCTCGCGACCCTCGGCTTCGGGGGCCACCAGATCGGCAACGCCGCAGCCGCCCTCGCCGAGGAGGCCGGCTTGGTCGGCGTCCCCGTCACGCGGGTCGAAAACGCGTGCGCGTCCGGAGGGTTCGCGCTCCGGTCCGCGCTCGCGGCCGTTTCGGCGGGCGCTTCCCCGCTCGTCCTCGTGACCGGTGTCGAGAAGATGACCGATGTCACGAACGCTCGCCGCCGCTACTGGCTGGGCGTCTCCGGCGACACGGAGTGGGAACGCTCCGCCGGGCTCACGTTCGCCGGGGTCTACGGCCTGGTCGCGTCCCGGTACTTTGCCGAGCACGGGGATGCCTCCGAGGCGCTCGCCGAGGTCGCGTCGAAGAACCACGAGAATGGCGCCCTCAATCCGAACGCGCACTTCCATCGGAGGGTGACCCGCGCGGAGGTGCTCGCCGCACCCCGGGTGGCTCGCCCGCTCGGTCTCTTCGATTGCTGTCCAGTGTCCGACGGGGCCGCGGCGCTCCTTCTCTCCCCTCCCGAGCTCGCGCACCGGTTCACGGACACGCCGGTCTACGTCGATGCGGCCGGCGCGGGGACGGACTTTCTCGCGGTCCAGGAACGTCCCGAGCTCACCCGGTTCCGGGCGAGCCATCGGGCGGCCCACGAGGCGTTCCGTTCGGCGGGATGGAACCGCTCGGACGTCTCCTTCCTCGAGGTCCACGACTGCTTCACGATCGCGGAGCTGCTCGCGCTCGAAGACCTGGGGTTCGCTGCGCCGGGCGAAGCACCGCGGATGACGCTCTCGGGCGCCACCCGACGGGACGGCCGGCTCCCGGTGAACCCGGACGGCGGCCTCAAGGCCAAGGGTCATCCGATCGGGGCGACCGGAGTGAGCCAGGTCTACGAGATCTTCCTCCAGCTTCGGGGTCAGGCCGGTCTGCGCCAGGTCGCGGGGGCCGACCATGCGCTCGCGCACAACGTCGGGGGCGCGGGCGCCACAGCGGCCGTCTCGCTCTTCTCGGTGGGGTGACGAACGGTGCGCCGGGTCGTTCGGGTCGCCGCTTACGTCCCCGCGGGCGCTTCGAACTGGGCAGCGGTCGCCGCTTCGGACGAGGACTCGTTCACGCTGGCGGCCACGGCGGTCGAGCGGGTATGGAGCGGCCGTCGGGCGGAGCCCGGTCCCATCCTGGTTCACGCGCTCGGGGACTTTCCGGAAGTCGTGGAGTGGGGTTTCGCGGCGCTCCTGGGTCGGGAGACCGTGGTCACCCGTTCGCCCGGCACCGCCTCCCAGCTCGCGAAGGCGCTCGAGGAGCTCGAGGGCGGTGAGGGGGGCCCGGCGATCGTGGTGGCCGTGGACCTGGCCGAGACATCCGCATCCCGCACCTCCTCGAAGTCCGGCATCGCCGGCGATGCGGCCGTCGCGTTTCTCCTAGAACCGACCGAGTCGGCCGCTCCGCTCCTTTTCGGGAAACACGCCGCGGGGCGGTCGGCCGTGGCCGCGACCGTTCGCCGGGCCCGTTCGGAAGCGGCCGGAGGCTCGAGAATCATGTTCGTCGGTGACTGGGACCGCGGGGCCGGCGTCGGGAGCGCGAGGGAGGCGAAACCGGCCGGACGGGACCGCTCCGATAACCTCGGGACCGTCTCCGAGGGCGCGTACATTCCGCGCGCCCGCTACCTCGAAAACCTCCCCAGCCGTTGGCGGTTCCTCGCGGAGGTGTGCGAGGCATGCCACCGGACCACCTTTCCCTCCCGGCGAGTCTGCCGGAATTGCGGCCGCGCCGACTCGCTGACCCCGGTCGAGCTTCCGTACAACGGGGGACGGGTCGTCGCGGTCACGACCGTGAGCGCGGGAGGACAACCGACGGAGTTCGACGCCCAGGTGGCCGGGTCCGGTCCGTACGACGTCGCCCTTGTCGAGCTCGCCCGCGGGATGCGCGTAACGCTTCAAGTGACCGACATCGCCCCCGGGACCCTCGCCGTGGGAGACCACGTCGACACCCTGCTCCGCCGGCTCTACCCGATGGAAGGGGAGTGGCGGTACGGCCGCAAGGCGGTGCCGGTGTCCACCGCCGGTTCACGCGGCCCCGCGAAGACGCCGGCCTAGGAGCCGACCGCGCGAGGCGCCCACTTCTCTCCGACCCAGGCCTCGTACACTCGTTGGGCGAGCTCGGTCGGCGACGCCGCCGGTGCCAGGACGTACTTCTCGGGGGGCTTGACCCCCGTGACGAGCCGAACCGTGTGCAGGTACCCGCGACGGAAGACCGTGATCTCGGCCGTCGTGCCGGGAGGGTAGCGCTCGAGGGTCTTCTCGAGGTTCGAGAACGTGACCCGGAGGCCGTCGATCGCGACGATCTCGTCCCCCGGGGTGAGGCCGGCGGAGTACGCGGGACGACCGGCGAAGGAGCGTCGGACCCGGGGAAGGCCTCCCGAATCCTCGACGGCGACCCCGAGGTCTCCGGGCTCCGGGGAATCCTTCTCCTCGGGAGGCTTCGGCGCGGGCGCGAGGTCGAGCCCTGCGAGGCGGGCGAACGACGCGATGTCGAGGTCGTCCGTTCCCCGGACGAACCGGTCGAAGAACGACGTGAGGTCGAGGCCGGTCGAGCGGTTCACCACCGGGAGAAGTTCGTCCTCGCCGAGCCCGACCCCCGGTTTTCCGTACTCGTTCCACAGGGTCCGGAGGACGTCCTCGAGCGAAGCTCGGGTCTCGCTGCGGTGACGGATCTCGAGGTCCAGGCACATCGAGACCAGGTCGCCCTTCGTGTAGTAGGAGACCGACTGGTTGGGGGTCTCCTCGAACGGCTGGTAGTAGTCGACCCACGCGAGGAGGGAGGAATCCTCGAGGGAGATCCGGTTGCGGCCCGGGGTCGTCACGTACTCCCGGATCGTCCTGGCTCGTTGTTTCAGGAACTGGTCAATGGTGTAAAGACCGCTCCGGCGGAGGACGAGGTAGGTGAAGTAGTCGGTCGTCCCCTCCATCCACCAGAGCTGCCGAGTGTACGCCTCCTGGGTGTAGTCGAACGGTCCGAGGACCTTCGGGCGGATTCGTTTCACGTTGTAGAGGTGCAAGTACTCGTGAGCGATGAGGCTCAAGAACCGTTGGTACGATGGCTCCGGCTGGAAGCAGGTCCGGTCGACGACGCAGGAGGTCGACGCGGAGTGCTCGAGCCCTCCGTCCCGGACGTCCGTGAGATGGACGAAGAATGTGTACGCCGAGAGCGGAGAATCCCCGAGGAGCGCGACCGAGGCCCCCACGACTTTCGAGACGTCCTGTTCGAGCCTCCGTGCGTCGTAGTTGCCCCCTTCTCCGCAGAGAGAGATCCGGTGCGGGATCCCGCTCGGGCGGATCGTGAGTACGACGGGAACACCGGCATCGAGAGGGGAGTCGACCAGCTCGTCGTAGGTCCGGGCCCGGTACGTCCGTGGACCGACCTCCTCGAGCTCGGTCACGACCTTCCAATCGGAAGGGATCTCCACGGTGAGCGTCACCGAGGTTCCGAGCTCGCCGTCCACGAACGGAAGGCAGAGCGCGGCGTTCACGAACATGTGCTCGTGAGTGAGGTCGAATCCCTCCGTGATCAGGTCGTGACCGTACACCGTGTAGTCGACCCGGACGTGGTCCGCCCCGCCCGTGGCGACCCTCCATCGCGCCTTGTCAACGGGGCGGACGTCGAGAGGACGTCCGTCGGGCTCCGATCGGGCGACGAAGTCGCGGAACCCGCGGCTATAGTTGCGGATGTAGTAGGAGCCGGGAACCCAGGAGGGCACGACGAGGTCGACCGCGTCTCCGGTCGTCCCCTCGAGGTCGACCGTACACCGCGCTCGGTGGTCGGTCATCCCGTCCGCCCGAACCGTGTAGTGAATCTGCATCGGCGCCGTCCCTACGCGAATCCCGGCAGGTCACGGTCTCGGTCCGTGTCGGCATCCTTGCGGACGTACGGCTCGCCGGCGATCCCGAGATGCGCCGCGAGCGTACGGAACGTCTGCACCAGCTGCCGGACGGCCTCGGCCATCTCCTTCTGCTCGGACCGAATCTGCTTCAGCTCCTCGCGGAGGTTCCGCAGCTCGACCTCCCAGCGTGCTTCGTCCGCACCGACCGTCAATGCTCATCCCTCGTGCGGTCGAGAGGAGCTCAGTAATTACATTGACCTGAGGCGCGCGCGCCCCATACCGGTCCGGCGAATCGTTACGCGTCGGCTCGGGTCTTCCACGAACGGTCGTGAGGACCGGCGGTGACTCTTCGTTAAGTACGGGAATCGTAATTCCGATATCGGAATTGCGATGTTCGAAGGGTCGATGTCGGGGTCGAGATTCCGCGCGCGCGGTCTCGATCCGAAGCCAGTGAGGGAGGAACGAAATCGCCAAGAGCCCCTGCCCTTGGCGTGGAGATAGGACCGGCCATGGCAGACGCGATCATCGCCGAAGGTCTTTCGAAGACGTTCAACGGCTCCGTGAAAGCGGTGGACGGCGTCTCGTTCACCGTCAAGGAAGGCGAGATCTTCGGATTCCTCGGGCCGAACGGCGCCGGGAAGACGACCACCCTCTCGATGCTGACCGCGGTGCTCGGACCGACCGGAGGTCGCGCGACGGTCGACGGCCTGGACGTGGTCCGCCATCCCCACGAGCTCAAGCAACGGATCGGGCTTGTCTTTCAGGAGGCCACGGCGGACCAGGACCTGACGGGCCGTGAGAACCTGGAGCTGGCCGCGGCGCTGTTCGGCGTGCCCCTTCGCGACACGCCGAAGCGGGTCGGGGACCTCTTGGAGCGCCTTCAGCTCGGCGACTCCTCCGAACGTCTCGTGAGGACCTACTCCGGTGGGATGCGCCGCCGGCTCGAGCTCGCCGTGGGGATCGTGCACTCGCCGCGGGTCCTCTTCCTCGACGAGCCCACCCTCGGCCTCGACCCTCAAGGGCGGGCCGGCTTCTGGAAGATCATCGAGCAGTTGCGCGAGGACTCCGGAATGACGGTCTTCCTCACGACCCATTACCTCGACGAAGCCGACGGGATGTGCGACCGGATTGCCATCATCGACCACGGCAAGATCGTTGCCGAGGGCACCCCGTCGCAGCTGAAGGACCGGCTCGGTGGCGACGTCGTGACGGTCCGCCCGATCGGGACCGCGGACTCCCTCGAGGCATCCCTGAAGGCGCTCCCCGGGGTCACGAACGTCGTTCAACAGGAGGGTGTGTTCCGCGTGAAGTGCCCGAACGGGGACGTCCTGATCCCGAAGATCGTCGGCGCCGCCACGAGCCTCGGCATCTCGATCGCCGGGATCACGCTGCAACGGCCGAGCCTCGACGAGGTCTTCCTCGAGTTCACCGGACGCGAGTACCGCGAAGACGAGGGTCCTTCCGCCACCGACCGGGCAGTCTTCATGACACGGTTGCAGAGCGCACGCCGGGGGATCCGATGAGCGCCGTCCGGCGTTGGGCCGCGCTGACCCGTCGGGAGCTTCTCAAGCTCGGTCGGAACCCTCAGGCGATCGCCACTTCGCTCCTGATCCCGATTCTCTACCTCATCCTGTTCGGACAGGGGTTCAACTTCACGAACCTGCTCAACTCGAACCCGTTCCTCTCCCCCGACCAGAAGACCCAGTACATCCACGAGACCTTCCTCGGCGCTCCGGATTACTTCTCGTACTTCTCGGCCGGGATGGTCGGGTTCGTGGCCGTCACGGCGACCCTGTTCGTCGGCGCGAACGTGATCTTCGACAAGCTGTTCGGAACCCTCAAACGGACGGCCGCGTCCCCGGCCACCGCCACGGACATCTTCGGCGCCCGGCTCGTGGCCGGCTCTCTTCAACCGGTCGGGCTCGCGTTCCTTGTACTCGGGCTCTCCGTCCTGCTCGGAGACATCGGTCTCGCCGGCCTCCACGTGAGCGTGGCCGTCTCGGTCCTCGGCGCGGCGGAGGTGGTGGTGGCGATCCTGCTCCTCTCGGTCATGTTCGCCTCCCTCTTCCTCTCCCTCGGGTTCACGATCGACCAACCCCAGACGTACTTCGCGGTCGTGAACGCGATCAACCTTCCCGTGCTGCTGACCTCCGCGGCCCTCTACCCCTGGGGCCTCATGCCCGTTTGGCTTCAGACGATCGCGTCGTACAACCCGGTGACGCTCGCGGTGTGGGTCCTCCGCATCACGTTCTTCGGGGACTCGTACTACGCCTACCCCGCGTGGGTCTACCTCGCCGGGCTGTTCGCCTGGGCGGTCGGCATGTTCGCAGTGGCGACGATTCTAACCCGCCGGGCGCTCGCCCCGCGGAAGTGACGCTTCAGCCCGGGGTCCCGGGGGACCCGAACGGGGAGTCGGTCGTCCCCTTCTCGACGAACGGGACCCAGCCTCCCTTCTCCGCCGAATAGTCGACCCGCCGGAGCTCGACAACGTAGCTCTTGAGCAGCTCGGCCGGCGCGGGGCGGACCGCGATCGAGTACACGTAGATCCCGAACCCCATGAACTCGAGGACGCGGTGGAGGACCTCCGCGAGCGCTTCCCGCGGGACCGTCACTCGGATCGAGGTCTCTCCGAGGAGAGTCGAGAACTCGTCCACGTCGAACGGTCGGTCGAGCGTGATCAGGGGTTCCCCCGACGCCGGGGCGGCTCGCGTGGGCGGGGGCGGGGGCCGCGACGCCGGGTCCGGCGCCGGAGTCGGGAGCGAAGAGGGAAGCTGAGGTCGGGCGGTCGTCGGCGACTCCTTCGGCGGGTATCGGTCGAGAACCGGACTTGCGTCCCGGCCCACGAACCGAGGCGGCTCGACCGTCCGGGTCCGCCGTCTGCCCCCCGACTGGTTCCCGCGAGATGTCTTTCGTTTCTTGGTCGCCATCGAGCTCAGGGGGATGAGCGCCGCCCCATAAGAGGTCGCTTTCGAGGATCCCTGGTGGCAGACGGGGGCGCCGTATAACGCGGTTTGTAGCGAGCCGGACCGTGCGACTCCTCGTCACGGGCGACGGGGTTTGTCGTTCCCATGACGACAGATGGATTATGTAGCCAAGGATGGGTGGGCAGGTTGGACCCTGACCCCGAAGTCGGGTTCGAGTGAGGAAACGAGAATGCCCGCACGCGTGATGAAGGAGTTCCAAGCGCCCCGGGGCCTGCCGCGGAAGACCGCGTCCGTCTGCCCTGAGTGCATCAAGGTGATCCCGGCGATCGTCCGCGAGAAGGAGGGCCGGGTCATCATGGAGAAGACCTGCCGGGCGCACGGGTACTTCTGGGACATCATCTCGAACGATGTCGACTTCTACCTCCGGATGGAGGCGTACGCCCACGATGGGGTTGGCTACGAGAACCCCTACTACGACAAGTTCCGCGGCTGCNNGTGCAGCCACCACAAGTCCCACACCGGGCTCGCGCTCGTCGACCTCACGAACCGCTGCAACCTGAAGTGCCCCGTCTGTTTCGCGAACGCGAACGCCGCGGGCTACGTCTTCGAGCCGACCCGCGAGCAGATCCACTTCATGCTGAAGACTCTGCGCGAGCAGAAGCCCGTCGGAACGGTCGCCGTCCAGTTCTCGGGCGGCGAGCCCACGCTCTCCCCGCTGTTCGTCGACGCCGTCTCGATGGCCCGGGACCTCGGGTTCAAGCAGGTTCAGGTCGCCACGAACGGGATCCGGTTCGCGAACGAACCGGGCTTCGCTCAGGCGTGCCGGGACGCCGGGCTCCACACCCTGTACCTCCAGTTTGACGGGCTCGATGAGGAGATCTACCGGAAGGTCCGCGGCGTCCCGCTGCTCAACGTGAAGCGAAAGGCGATCCAGGCGGCGCGCGAGACCCACACCCCCGCGGCGGAGCTCGCGGCGGGAAAGGCCGACAAGCCGATCTCGGTCGTCCTCGTCCCGACGCTGGTCGGGGGCTACAACGAGAAGGAGATCTGGCCGACNNGCGCTCACCGCGCGCATTCCCGACAAGGACCGATTCCAGATGCGGTTCACCCAGTCCGACCTCGTGCGGATTCTCTGCACGGAGGGACCGTTCGAGAAGTCCGACTTCTTCCCGGTGCCGTCGGTGGCTCCGATCTCCGAGCTCGTGTCGATCATTCACGGCGAGGAGAAGATGACGCTC
>DAEB01000032.1:19524-41372 GCA_002495185.1 Thermoplasmata archaeon UBA184
GAGAACGTCGAGTCGATGATCGAGCGGTACCGGGATGCCCGCTTCTCGCGGGTGCGGACGGCGGTGGCGGGAGCCCGTCTTCTCCACGACGTCGCGAAGTTCTTCGACTTCTCGAAGGCTCCCGAGGGGCTCAGCGAGAAGAACGCCGTGAAGGTCATCGCCGGGATCTTCACCGAAGGGAACAAGGAGGCGCTCGCGAAGNNATCCAGCGCCTGATGCGCTGCGACATCCACTACGCGGTCCCCGACGGGCGGGTTATCCCGTTCTGCTCGTACAACTCGGGACCGATCTACCGGACGGAGGTCGAGAAGAAGTTCTCGATCCCGATCCCCGAGTGGCAGCGCGCGAAGGCGTCGAGCGGTCTCCAGCTCAAGACGGTCGAGACGATGGGCGTCAACGGCGAGGTCATCGTGGACCCCGAGTACTACAAGATCCGGGCGCTGAAGAGCGCCCCCGGCATGTCCACCTGAGCTGCGCCGGACTACCTTCGAGCGAACCCTTTCCGGTTTCCCTTCTTCTTCGGGCCGTCGGTGGGGGGGCTCGAGCCCTAGCCCTGCGGGGCCGGCTCGAAGAGCGCGGCGCCCGCGTCCCGGATTCGGATGCTCTCGGGCCGACGGCTCCTCGCCATCCGGTCGATCCGCCGGTCGACCTCGTTCCAAATCTCGGAGAGCGACCGGGGAGGCCCCGGGGCCGGTGGCACCGGAGCGTCCGCGTGCCGGCGGAGCCATTGCGCGGCCGCCTCGATGTGCTTGCAGGTGCCGAGGCCCCGTCGGGCGAAGTCGGTGCACGTGCAAAGGGCAGGGTCCCGGTCCGGGAAGGTGGGAAACATCACGAGGTACGCGGTCCGGTGGAGAGGGTTTCGGACCTCGACGAGCGGGTACGGCTCTCGTCGGCGCAACCGGAGGTCGAGCGGCTCCTCGAGGGCGCGCGAACGCCGCTCGCTCAGTTCGTCCGCGATCTCCTCCGGATCCCGAGGCGCTCGGGGAGACGGCCGAGGGTTTCGGTTCACGGGAAAAGCAACCCGGATGGCTACTTACCGATTCGTTTCCGGCCCACCCGCGCCGCCTGTGGACCAAAGGTTGTTAACGTCCTGCCAGGTGAGTATCCGCGAGGTCGCCGGGACCGACGCAACGGTGACTCACGGGACGGAACGAACGAATGGACCCGACGACCGAGTTCATCGTGGGTCTCTTCCTCCTGGTCGCCCTCTCGATCCTCGTCGGAGAGGTCCTGAGCCGGTTCGGGGTCGCCGCTCTCGTCGGCCAGATCCTCGTGGGCGTCGTGCTCGGACCGACCCTCTTCGGGAACGCGCTCGGGCTCGTCTCCATCTCGAGCGAGTTCACCGGGATCCAGTTCCTCGCAACGTTCTTCATTCTGATGATGGCCGGGCTCGCCGTCACGCCGGCCCAGATCCGGGCGACCGGGCCCTCGGCGGCGGCGCTCGGGGTCGCGATCTTCGTCATCCCGTTCGTCGTCGGCGCGGGAGTCGTCCGGCTGCTCTATCCCACGTTCCCCACGGACGAGACGCTGTTCGTGTCGCTCACGATCTCGATCACGGCGCTCCCCGTGCTCGGGATCATGCTCCAGGAGTTCGGCCTCTCCGACACTCGGTTCGGTGCGTTCCTGATGAACAGCTCGGTCGTCAACGAGCTGTGCGCCGTCACCATGTTCGCGGTCCTCCTTCGGCTCGAATCCCCGAGCGGAAACCTCTGGGTCGACATCGCGATCGCCGTCACGACGGTCGGCGTGTTCCTCGGGACGATCCTCGCCGTCCACATGTCGCTCCAGAGCCTCCGCAAGCTGCGGATCTGGGACCGGTGGGTCGACCGGTTCCGGCTCACGTGGCGTTCCCGCGAAGCGGGCTTCGGGCTCCTGATGATCGCCGGCCTCGGAGCCGCGCTCTACTCGCAGTTCCTGGGACTGACCTTCATCGTCGGCGCGTTCTATGCCGGTCTGCTCGTCACGCCCGAGAGCGCGGGCCGGGCCGGCCACCGCACGATCAGCATCATCTTCAACGCGATCACGTGGGGATTCTTCATCCCGCTCTTCTTCGCGCTCGTCGGGTTCGGGATGAACTTCACCCTGATCGGTCCCGGCCTCCTTCCGGTCCTCGCGTTCGCGACCCTCGCGGTCTACGCCTACTTCTCAAAGTTGTTCGTCGGGGCCGGGTTCACCCGCACGCTCGGCTGGGCTCCGGATGAGTCGCTCTGCGCGGGAACCCTGCTCTCAAGCCGGGGGGCGGTCGAGCTCGCGATGGCGGTGATCCTCCTCCAGGAGGGGATCTTCTCCACCTCCATCTACACCGTCGTGGCGGGCGTCGGCCTGCTCACCACCCTCTTCAGCCCCATCGCCGCGAGACCGTTCGTTCGATCGATCACCGCGGCCCGTCGCGCGGAGGCCGAGCGCGCCTCGGCGATCGCTGAGAGCCTTCCGCCGCATCACCTTCTCTCGGACGGCGAGATCGTCGCCCGACGCTGACGAGGAGCGCGACCGACGCCGGTCCCCACCACGGTTATCTTCCCGCCGTCCGCTGACGGGCCATGGATAGCCCTCCTCCCGGGCCGGACCGGACCGCTCGACCACGGACGAGGCTCTCTCGGTCCGGGAAGATCGGTCTCGGCCTCCTCCTTACCCTAGTCGGACTGTTCCTTCTCGTGATCCTCTTCCCGACCGACCCGGCGAGCTTCCGCTCGGTCCTTCCCGTCGCCGCGGCCGGGATGGTCGCGCTATGGGTCGGCGGGATCCTGATGGGGGTCGGAAGTCGCTCGTAACGGAGAGGACGTGTCCGGATTCCCCTGGAAGCTCGTCACCGTCGACATCGACGGGACGCTGACCTTGGTGCATGGATGGCGGGAGATCGCGGTCGCGTTCGGTCGGCTTCCCGAGTTCGAGACGACGAACCAGCAGTTCGGCGCGCACGAGATCGGCGAGGACCAGCACTTGACGAACCTCCTCGAGATCGCCGACGGCCACACGGTCGATGAGGTGGAGGCGGTGCTCCGCCGCACGCCCAAGCTCTCGGGGATCTCGAACGGGGTGCACGAGCTCCAGGAACGAGGGGCGCACGTCGCGCTCCTGAGCCACAACCCGAACTACGTTGCCGAGTGGTACCAGCGAACGTTCGGGTTCGACGATTTCGACGCCGTCCCGGCCCAGGAGGTCGACCACGGCCGGATCGGGCCGTGCCCGGCAATCCATGCGGACAAGACGGAAGGGTTCCGGGCGCTCCTCGCCCGGTGCGGAGCGACCGCCTCCCAGGGGGTACATGTCGGGGATGGGTGGTCGGATGCCGAGGTCTTTCGGCTGGCGGGGGGAGGGATCGCCCTCAACTCTCGAGACCCGGAGGTCAACCGTCTCGCCGACCTTGCGCTCTCGACCCGAGACTTTCGCGACGTGGTGCGCGGGATCTCCCACCTCGTGCCCCGCTCGTAGGGCTCGCGACCGCGCGGCGGCGCCCGCTGGAAGATGGTCTTCCCCGGCGCACAGAATTCTTATACCGCCCCACCGTCGTCCGATCGTCGATGGAGTACGTCATCGTCCGGGCGACCCACCCGACGTGGCTCACGCTCCAGCTCCCGGCCGAGGTCGCGGAGCTCCTCTGTTTCCGACCGGAACCGGGCGCGAATCGCGACCCGAGCCGGACGATCTCGTTCCTCGCGCGGGGGCCGGGGATCGCCCGCGTCATCGCGTCCCACCCGGCTCGGGAAGCGCTCGCGATCGAGACGGTCCGGAACCGGTTGATCGCCTCCGCCCGGCCGGGGGAGCGGCATCTCTTCACCCTCCCGACGCCTCTCGTGCAGCACCTCGGCTTGCACGTCTACTCCCGGGGTCCCAAGTTGCGGGGGACCGACGACCGCATCGTCTGGCTCGTCCCCGCGCCCGAGTACTACGAGTACCGCTCGGTCGTCGAGGCCGAAAAGCCGTGGACCGGGCCGTCCAGCGGGCCGTTCGCCCGAGTCTACGTGCTCCGCTCGCTCGTCCCCTTTCCGAGAGAACTGGGCTCGCTCGCCGAGCTCGAGTATCGGATCGAGGAGGAAGAGTGGCGACCGGCGGTCGAGGCTCTCCAGCGCGTGGGACGAGGTCGGAGGGTCGTGCTGTGAAGGGCCGTCGAACCCCGAATCGACGGTTGGCTCGGTCGACCTCCGGCCCATCCGGTGGGGCCCGTGGGGACCCGTAGGAAAGCCGGGAATCCTTCGGCTTTCCATAGATTCTTATACCGGCCAAGAGGATAGATTCCTCCCATGAGAGGGCCCACCGGAGGGAGCGCCAAGAACTCAGCGTCGAAGCGCTACACTCTCCGCAATCCGGTGCCCCTCCGGACGGCGGAGGACGTGACGACCACTCGGGCCGGAATCCCGTCGGATGCCACCTTGTCGTATGCGGCCGGACCCGTCGACTTCGACTCCCTCGCGAAGGCGATTCGGAGGTCGGTCGGCCATGAGGGGATGCGTCCCGAGGACGCCCGGTCGATCGCCGCGCACGTCCTCAACTTCTTCGGATTCAACGAGCGGATCATCGACAACGTCCTCGAGCCGGACGACCGCGACACGTTCTACATGCTCGAGGACACGGGAATCCTCGAGACAGAGCGGGACGAGACGACCCTCTACGACGGGCGCGAGTGGCGGATCCACTACTGGATGTTCCGCAAGGACCGCATCTTCGAGCTGGCCCGCGAGGAGTCCGCCGCGATGGCCGCCGCCGGAGAGGCGGAGGTCGTCTACTCTTCGAACTCGAACCGGTCGGGAGCCTTCCTCCTCCCCCACGGGGAGACCGGCACCGGGCTCGCGGCCCATGCCGTCTACCACGAGCTCGGGGACGAGATCTGGCTGGAGCGACGCCAGAACCCCGCGCCGGCGCCGCCCACGCCGCCGAGCCCCCGCCGACGGGGCCTACCGGACGAACCATAGCCACTCCGTTCCGGAACGCACCGCCACCGAACCGTTAACCGCCGGGGCCGTTCGCCCGGACGATGCGACGGTTCCTCCTCCTCGCTCACCGGGTCCCGACGGACGGGACGTTCACCCTCAACGACCTAGCGGGAGGCGCCGGGCGGATGGACGAGGTTGCCCGCGCGGTCTCGACCGCGTTCACGCTCTCGAACGACCTTCGGAGGGACACCGAGGTGACGATTTTGTTCGTGGCGAATCCCCCGCCCCGGGCCCGGCGGGTCGACCTCGTGGGGGCCCGCCTTCGCTACCTGAACCCCGATGAGCGGTCGACCGCGGCGCTCCTCAAGAACGCCCTGGTCCGGTCGGTGGACTTCCCCCGGCCGTTCGAGTCGTCCCCCGGCCTTACGGTGGCCCCCTCCGACCCAGCGGCCGACCTGCGCGCGTTTCTTTCCCGGCCCAACCCGGTCTGGCTTCGCGAGGACGGGGAACCGCTCGCCCTCTGGGCCTCCCCCGGGGGGGAGGTCGCCGCCGTGGTCTCCGACCCCTACGACCCCACGGCGGAGGAATCCGATCTCCTCACCGAGGCGGGGGTCGCGCGGGTCTCGGTCGGACCCCGCATCCTGCGGACGAGCCAAGTGATCGACGTCCTGCACCGCGAGCTCGACCTGCGGGAGGCGGCGGGCCGGGGTCCGGCAACCGCCCCTCCGTAGCGGTCAGTGGACGAATGCGGGCCGGAGGATCTCGGCGCTCGTCTCGACGGCGTCCCGGACCGAGCGGGTCCGCAGACCGCCGATCACGGCCGTGAGGTGGACGACCTCGCGCGGCTCGGGCCGAACCCGCGTTCCGAAGACCAGTCGGTCGGGATGGTTCAGTCTCTGGCTCATCGACTGGAGGACCCGGTTGAGCGTTCTCAGGGTGAGGTTCGACCCGCCGTCCAGATGGACGAGGGCCGACGGTCGGTCCGAGAGGTGGTAGTCGAGCAGCGAGTCGGAGAGCGCCTGTTGGACGAGCCGCTCGGGCTCGGAAACGTGGTACTCCCCGACGACGAGCGTCGAGAGCCCCGACTCGCGCAGGTGGTTCTTGAGGCTCGCGAGGTCGACGTTCAGCTGCGACGGGTTCTCGACCATGTCGACGAGGCTCGAGACGAGCGAATGGAGGTAGGCGTTGCGCACCTGGAAGACCCGATGGATCGGGAGCGTCTCGAACCGACGAAGCTTCTCGTTCGCGAGCGCCACGAGGAGGCCCCCGAGCTCCTCGAGCTCCGATACGGTCGCTTCGACGTTCTCCCGACGCGCACGATTGTTCTCCACCTCGACCTGAAACGGTAGGAAGACGACCGGGACCGCGAGGGTGGAGGTCGAGCGAAGCGCCCGGGAGAGATACGGGAGAAGGGCGCTCCCCGTGCCGCCTCCGATCCCCGCGAGAAGGAAGACGATCTCGAGAGGCCGGAGCCGCCGAAGGAGCTCGTCGCGGCCTTCCTCCACGGCCTGAAGGACGAGCGAGCGGTCCCCTCCGCTCCCCCGGCCGCGCAGCTCCCTCTGGCCCAGGAGGATCCGTTCCTCGACTCCGGTCCGAAGGAGCCGCGCCGCATCCGTGTTGACGGCGATCGCACGCACGCCGGGGATTCCGAGCGCGACCAGGTCCTGGACCGCCTCGCTCCCGGCGCCGCCCAGGCCGACGACCCCGATCGTCGGCGCGAGGTCGAGGGACCCCCAGGCGTTCGGAGTCGGGCGATCGGCGGTCACCAGTCCCCTCCCGCTTAGGGCGGAGGGGATCCTTCGGCCGCNNCCGGCTCCGGATGTACTCCCGGACGGCCGAACGCACCGCATCATCGACGCTGACGGAGTTTCCCTCTCGAACGAACTCCTCGAGGCGACTGTTGTCGGCCCGCGAGAGCTCGACCACGACCTTCCGGATGTTCTGGGGAGGCAGGTTCAGTTCGATGTACTGGTCGAGGCCCTCGCGGATGGTGTCGGAGATCGTCGGGGTCCCCTTCGACTGCTGAATTTGCTTCAGCTTCTCGAGGAGCTCCTGCGGGATCCGCACCGTCACCCGCTCCGACGTGTCGACCATGCCCGTCAGACAAGACCCCTATCTTTGTCTGACGAACAGCATATCGTCCCACTGGTATATGAAACGCTCTAGGAGACAGAAGGGGTTGCCGGCTCTCGAAGAACGGGTGCCGGGACGTAGGGTCGCCCCAACGGCGGCGAGTAGGCGGCCCCGGGAGCCTAGCACTTCCCCCGGGCGACCACCTCTTCGCAGAGGGAGGCCGGGGTCACATCGAGCGTTCCTGCCTGGGCAAACGGGGCGAGCCAGCTCCGGACGGCGGCTTCGTTCGGCCCGTCCGCGATCACGTAGAGGTGGTGCTGGCCCTGAGCGACCGCTTCGGCCCGGATCGTGATCCCGTGCTTCGCGGCCTCGGGAGCGGAGAGGATCTTGAGCAGGAACGGGGCCATCTGCGGGTTCGCGGCGGGGCAATGGTCGGCGGGGTGGCGGTGCTCGGCGACGTAGAGCGTCATGGGCGCGCGCGAAGAGGGGGGGTCCCTACTATCTGTCGGTAGGCACAAGACCCGCGCCCTTCGGCAGCTTGTGCGGGACCCGCAGATTCGCGGCGCGGGGTCCTCAGTGGACTCCCACGACCTTCCCGTCCGGAGTGAGGTCGATCTCCTCCGCGGCCGGACGCGTCGGGAGTCCGGGCATCGTCTCGATCGTCCCGAGGTAGGCGACCGTGAAACCGGCGCCGGCGGAACGGGTCAGGCGGTCCACGGTGACGTTGAAGTCCCGCGGACGCCCGAGCATGTGCGGGTTATCCGAGAGGGAGAGCGGGGTCTTCGCAACGCAGACCGGCCCGTCCGTCTCGCCGAGTCGGGTCAGGAGGTCGAAGTCGGCGAGCGCCTCGGGCGTGCGGTTGACGTGCGAGGCCCCGTAGAGTCGGGTCGCGAGGGTCTCGAGCTGCTCGAAGACGGGCGTCCCCGGCGGGTTGACCGGGTGGCTCTTCCGGCCGAGCGCCGCGGCCGCCTCGACCGCCCGGGCGAGGTCGACCATCCCCTTCGGCCCGTCGGCGAACCCTCGCGCCTCGACGACCTCGACGCCGCGAGTCCCGCAGAATCGACGGACCGCGTCGGTCTCGTCCGCGGAGTCTCCCGGGAATCGGTTGAGGGCCACGACGGCCGGAACCCCATAGGTCTCGATGTTGTCGAGATGCTGGGCGAGGTTCTCGAGACCCCGCTCGAGAGCGGCGCGGTTCGGGAACGACGATTCCTCGTCGGTCGCTCCCCCCTGGTAGCGGAGGCCCCGCTGGGTCGCGACGAGCACGGCGGCGTCCACGTCTCGCCCGAGCGTGGGGGTGACGATGTCGATGAACTTCTCTCCTCCGAGCTCGGTCGCGAACCCCGCCTCCACGACGCAGTACTCGGCGGTCGCGAGGGCGAGTTCCATCGCGAGACGGCTGCACGTCCCGTGCGCGAGGTTCCCGAACGGCCCGGCATGCACGAGCGCGGGAGTCCCCTCGGCCGTCTGGACCAGGTTGGGCTCGAGCGCATCCCGGAGGAGGGCCGCCATCGCCCCCGACGCGGTGAGGTCGGAGGCTCGGACGGCCGCGCCGTCCGTCGTGAGGGCGCCGATCACCCGACCCAGACGGGTCTTGAGGTCGGAGTAGTCGCGCGCCAGCGCGAGGATGACCATGACCTCGGAGGCCGCAGTGATGACGAAGGAGCTGTCGTGCGCGACGAATCGGGGGTCGTGGCCCATCCCCACGGTGATGTGGCGGAGCGCGCGGTCCTCCATGTCGACGGTCCGGGGCCAGAGGATCCGATTCGGGTCGACCTTGAGCGGGTTCCCGTGGAAGATGTGATTGTCGATGAGAGCCGAGAGGAGGTTGTGAGCGGCTCCGACCGCGTGGATGTCCCCGGTGAAGCCGAGGTTGATCTCGTCGGACGGTTCCACCGTCGCGCGGCCCCCGCCGGTCGCCCCGCCCTTTACCCCGAAGATCGGGCCGAGGGAAGGCTGTCGAAGGCACGGGATCGCCGTCCGATGGAGCCGAGCGAGACCGTCCGCGAGGCCGATGGCGGTCACGGTCTTTCCCTCCCCGTGACGCGTCGGGGTCATCCCGGTGATAAGGATCAGCTTCCCGGTGGAAGCCTTGGACGCGCGCTCTCGCACGGCCGCGACGGAGACCTTCCCCACGGTGCGTCCGGCCGGGTGGACCTCGCTCGCCCGAAGCCCGAGTGCGCCCGCAAGGTCCGCAAGATTCTTCATGCTCCGATCCGGTTCCGTTCGCGCACGCCGTGGGGGAAGGGTCCTTCCGGTTTCCCTAAGGGCGCTCTTTATACAAGGGCTCTCGTGAACTGGCCGTGACTCTCGCGCTCGTACCGTTTCCGGCCGACCACGCGAGCGCGGTCGCGCTCGCGGAGGAAGCGGTCCGGGTCCGTCTCGCCCCCGGAGAGGAGCTCCGCGACATCCTCTCGCCGATCGTCTCGGCGATCCTCGGAGGTCGCGCTACGGGGGGGCTCCTTCGCTCGGGCGGCGAGGCGCGGGGGATCCTCCTCTGGGAACCGGCGGGACCGCTCGGAGTCGCGCTGCGACTCGTCTATCTGACCCCGTCCGTCGCCCGCCCGGATCTCTACCGGACGGCGCTGGACGTCGCGGAGAGGACCGCGGGTCCCATCGCCTTCGTCGCCGGCCCGCTCGGGGGGATGACGGCCGCCGAGGAGCTCGACGTTCTGCGGGGCCGGGGGTTCGCCCCGTTCGGGCGGTCCGAGATGGCGTTCCCCGCGAGCGACCCCGTCCCGAACGTCCCCGTTCCTCCGGGCGCGAAGGTCCGAGCGGTCCAGCTCGAAGACGAGGCGGAACTCGCGCGGCTCCACGAGCGCGCCTACCACAGGCATCTCGACCGGTTCCTTTCGCTCGAGGACGTCGACCCGGTCCGGGACGCCGACCATCAGCTCCGCGACGTCTTCTCCGGCCGCTACGGCGAGCTCCTCTCACCGGGTTCGGTCGCCGTGACGGTCGACGGCCGGATCGCTTCCTCCGTCCTGGCGGTTCGCCGGCCCGCGCACGTGCTGCTCGTGGACGTCATGACGGACCCGAACCTCCGTCAGCGCGGGTTCGGTCGCGCCGCGGTGACCGCGGCCCTCGTCGCGCTTCGGGAACGAGGCGAGTCGGCGATCGTGCTCAATGTCACCGAGGAGAACCCCCGCGCCGTGCGCCTCTACTCCTCGCTCGGGTTCGTCCGGACGCTGGGTCCATCGAAGGAGTGGTACGACGCCCGACGGATGACGGTGAAGTCTCCCCCGTGACGACGGGTCACTCCGCGACCGAGACCTTCGCTTGGCCGGGCGAATAGCCCAGCCGACGTAACGAGCCGAAGCCAGCGACGCACACGAGGCCGAACAGTACGATCGCCGCTCCCGCCCCGAGGAACGTCCCCTGGACTCCCACGGCGTAGGTGAGGACACCGCCCGAGTACTGCCCGACCGGGATCAACGCCATGCTCCCGACCTCGTCGGCGGAGAAGACGCGTCCCATCATCTCGTCCGGTACGGTCGCCTGGATGGTGGAGAGGAACACGGTGGTGACCATCCCGGGCATGATCCCGAAGACGAACATGATCGGGAGCGCGAGCCAGATCGACCGGACGATCCCGAGGGCGAAGATCGCAAGACCCATCGCGAGCATGAGCGCGATGATCGCGCGACCGGCGTGCGCCTCGAAGTGGAGTCGGGGGGCGAGCATGAGACCGACCGCAACCCCGGCGGTCGAGGCGGCGACCATCGCCCCGTACCAGATCCCCTGACCGAGGCCGAGCCAACTCGTGGTGTAGAGGGCGAGTTCCACGAGCGCGAGCGCCGCGAGGAAGTTCACGACCAGCCCGGTGATCGTAATCTCGAGGAGCCATCGTCGCTTCACGAGGTACGAGTAGCCGAGGGCCGCCTCCCTCGAGAGCGACCGCGGCGGACCCCGACGGGCGACCGATAGGTCGGCGCGGACGAAGGCGAGCGACACCTGAGTCGCGAAGAAGAGGAAGAACCCGACGCCGAGCGCGTAGGCCGGCGCCGCCACCGTCAGCACCACGCCGACCAGGACGCTCATCGTCGCGCTGAGGCCGGCGGCCACCGCGTAGATCGCTCCGTTCGCTGCCGGAAGGTCGCTCGCGTCGACGAGGCGCGGGACGGAGGAATTGAAGGCGGGACGGAACAGCGTGCTGCAGACCGCAATGCCGGCCCAGCCCGGATACAGGAGGAGCGTCCAGAGGGGTAGGTAGAAACCGGCGGGACCCGGAACGGGGATGTGGGTGGCCGGAAGGACCGCGATGTCGCCGATGAGGCCCGCGGCCACGAGCAGCGAGGCAAGGTTCACGGTGCGAAGCACGCGCCCGCGATCGTACCGGTCGGCGAGCGCCCCCGAGAAGAAGGCCGCCGCGAGCGTGGGGAGCGTTGACGAGAGTCCCAGGAAGGAGAGCGCCAAGGCGCCGAAGGTGAGCCGCTCCGAGGAGGGATAGGCGACGGCGATGAGGTAGCCGAGCGCCACGAGGATCGCCGACGGGGCGGAGAATTGGAGAGCGCCCGCCGTGAGGAACGCGCCGAAGGAGCGTCTGCGGAACAGCTCCGCATACCCAGTCAGAGGGTTCCTCCTCCCGATTCGCTCCGACCCTCGCCCGCGTCAATAAGCCTGTCGGCGTGCGGGTCGTCGTCTGCGAAACGCGCTTGTACTTCGTGACGTCCTCGGCCCCACGGGAGTTCCGTGCGGCTCGTGCACCGCGACCCATCGACCGGGGCCCAGAAGCTCCGGGTCGAGACCCCGAGCGACCTCTGGCGGATTGCGCGCCTCATTCGACCCGGCGACCGGGTCGGCGCGTCCACGACCCGGCGCGACCCCGAGGCCCCTCCGGATGTCTCGGGGGCCGAGCGCACGCGCCGTCGGGTCTTTCTTACCGTCCGCGCGGAACAGGTCGAGTTCCACGGATTCTCGAGCCACGTCCGCGTGACCGGCCCGATCGTGGAGGGACCGTTCGACCTCGGCCGTCACCACACCCTCGATATCGCCGAAGGGGACGACGTGACCGTCACGAAGTCCGAGTGGACCGCGGGCGACCGGACGATCCTCGAGGAAGGGCTCGACCGGCGCGGCGACCCGACGATTCTTGTCGCGGCCGTGGACTGGGGCGACTCGTCTCTGGTCCGCCTGCGGGGCCGGTCGGTGGAGCCGGTCGTCGACCTCCGCCGAACGCTCGCGGGGAAGCGGTACGAAGCCGGGCAGGCCGAGAAGGACCGGGACGCGTACGTGGGGGAGCTCGAAATGCTGGTCCGGCGCGAAGGAGCGTCCGCGACGGCGGTCGTCCTCGCCGGACCCGGGTTTCTCAAGGAGGAGCTCGCGCACCGCCTGAGCGAATCCGACCCGGCCCTCGCACGCAAGACGCGAGTCTTCCCCACCGCGGAGTCCGGCCGCGTCGGCGTGGACGAGCTCCTCAAGTCCGGTCGGGCGACCGAGGTCCTCCGGGGGAGCGTCGCCGCGGAGGAGGCGGAGGTGGTCGAGCGGCTGGTCCGGGGGCTCGCGGGCGGCACGCGCGCCGCGGTCGGACGGGTCGAGGTTGCGGAAGCGGTCGACGCCGGGGCGGCCGAAACGGTCCTCGTGTCCGAGACGCTCCTTCCCGACCCGGCGGTCGCCCAAACGCTCGACCGGGCGCGCGACGCCCGGGTCCGGCTGTTCGTGGTCCGGGCCGACGGGGAAGCCGGGCGAAAGCTCTCCGCGCTCGGAGGGATGGGCGCCCTGCTGCGCTACGACTGGACGAGCCCGACGCGGCTCACGGGATCGCCTGGATCGCCTCGCGNNAGCTCCTCGAACCGGCGCTTGAGGTCTTTGAGCGAGAAGCGGAGCGCCTCGCGCGCGGTCAGCGAGCCGTCGGTGTCGAACTTCAGGAAGAAGTCCTCCTCGTCGGCGGTGACCTTGATCGAGCCGTGCTCGCAGGTCTCCTCGCACGCCCGGCAGAAGATGCACTTCGGCTCGTCCGTAACGGAGAGCTTCCCGCCGGAATAGTCGAGGATCTTGACGGGGCACGAGGTGGCCGTGCGCTTCAGGCAGGCGTCCGAGCAGCCCTCTTTCTTCGCGATCTTGACGTGCGGCCTCGGGTACATCCCCACCCCGTGGGCCACCTGCCACTTCGCGTGCTCGCGCGCGGTCCCGACGACCGCGGTCATGTACGCGAGCAGCGCCTGCCGGGCGCCGAGCCGGACGATCGGGACATCCGGTTCGAGGATGGTAAGGGAGCTATCGCCGAGCGGAACGACGTCCTTCGCGTAGACCGTGCACGGGCCCTTCTTGTCGACGGAGAACATCACCTGGCAGTGGACGCAACCCGCGCCCCCGCACTCGCACTCCGACTTGCGGCGGAACTGCGAGAGGTCCGTGGGGATCGGGAGAAGCCCGAGCCGCAGCGCGACCGCTTCGTCGAACATGCTCGTCGACGAATCGTAGTCCTTCCCGGTCGCCTCGTCCCGGATCGGGCCGAGGTGGAACTCGACGTCCTCGATCGCGAGCTTCGGGACGTCCGAGAGGAGCGTGCGGCGGATCGCGTTCACCTGCGAGGCCGTCATCCCCTCGACCTCGAGCGACGTCGAGCGAGGGGTCAGTTCCTGGACGGTGATCGGCATCGCCTACACTCGCCGTCCCCGGCGGCCCCCTTTCGGTTTCGTGCCGTCGTGCGGGACGGGGGTCACGTCCTCGATTCGCTGGATCCGGACTCCGGCCCGGGCGAGCGCACGGATGGCCGCCTGGGCCCCCGGGCCGGGCGAGCGGGACCGGTTCCCTCCCGGAGCGCGCACCCGGACGTGAAGGGTTTCGTAGCCCTTCTCCTTGATGACCGCCGCGATCTGGTCGGCCGCCTTCATCGCCGCGTACGGGCTCGATTCGTCCCGCGCGGCCTTCACGACCATGCCACCGGTCGCCTTCGCCAGGGTCTCCGCCCCGGTGATATCCGTGACGGTGATGTGGATGTTGTTGTAGCTCGCGAAGATGTGAGCGATGCCGACCTTCGCCATGACTACGCGTTCTCCATCGGTTCGCTGGGCGCGACCGGGGGCGGGGCCGCCGCCCGGGCCGCGAGCCTCTCCCGAAGCGCGACGCGGACCTGGTGGTCCTCGTTCGCGAGCGGGCTGGTGGGGCAGTAGGTGATCATCGGCTCTTCGGCCGACGGGACGAGATACCCCGGGCGGGTCACTCGGTGGTCGCCGATCGAAAGGTGCCCGTGCGTGATCCACTGCCGGGCCCCGACGGTCGTAGGAGCGAGGCCCCGTTGGAAGACGATCCATTCGAATCGTCGTTGCAACAGGTCCTCGGTGGTGAGCGCGAGCACATCATCGATCGTGGGCGTTCCGACCGGGAGGAGTCCGAGTCGGGTCAGGCGGCCGATCAGCTGGTCCGTTTCCCGCCTCGCCTGCGGCTCCCCGACCCGGAGGCGGGCCTGCAGGTCGCGCGCCTGACCGCGGAATCCNNCGAGCCGCCTCCCACGGGTGCTTCGGAGTGTCGTACGTGCGGCGCAGGAACTTCGGGTCGCCCATCGAATCTCCGTGCCTACTCCTTCTTCGCCGGAGCGGCGGGGCTGGCGCTCGCCGGGGCCTCTTCCTTCGCCGCGGCCGCCGCCGCTTCCTTGGCCGCCTTCTTGAGGACGCCCGCGGCCATGCCGGTGCGGCCGTTCGACCGGGTCCGCTGCCCGCGGACCTTCTGTCCGCGCTCGTGGCGGACCCCGCGGTAGCTGCGGATCATCTTCATCACATTGATATCGTCGCGTCGCCGGGTCTCGAGGTCGGGTCCGACGTAGTGAGGGGAATCACCGACCATCGGCTCGTGCGGATGGTTGACCATCCACGTCGGCATCTTCTGGGCGAGCGAGCCCAGGGTCGTCTCGAGCCCTTCGACGGTCGGCTCTGGGAGGTTTCCGATCATTTCGCTCGCATTCACCTCGGACAACCGGCACACGACCTCCGCGATCCGAAGTCCGACTCCCCGGACGCCCGTGAGCGCGAGGGCGGTCGGACGAGTCCCGTCGAGGTCCGTGTTGGCGATGCGAACGATGTAGCGGAAGTTGGGGTTGTCGGGGACGACCTTGGTCGCCTTTCCCGGAGCGCCGGGCTGCTTCGCCTTCCCCTTGGCCTCCTTCGGCTCCTTCGCGTCCTTGCCCTTGCCCGGCTTCTCTTTGCGGCCCGGCTTCTCGGCACCGGGCCCCGGCCCGGCGTCCGCGGCGGGCGCGGCAGGTGGTTCCGGGGCTTCTTTCGGGTCCTTGGGCGCGGCGGCCACTCTCCAGCGGTTGTGCCTCACCGGACGAGCGCGAACCTCCGGCGAGATGCCGGGTTCGACCCCTCCATCGAGGGCGCGGGCGCCGAGAAGGCCCTGCCTCTTAACGGCTTCGCCCGCCAACGGAGTGGCGGCGAGCGGCGGCGAGGGCCGGGAAGTTCGACGGGCGGCCATCTCCGTGCATCCTCGCCTCCACGACTCGGTAGCCGGAGCCTCGGCCGAGCACCGTGACGGGCCCGGGCCAGTGCGCCTCGAGCCACTCCTGGTAGAACCGAATCCCCTGGCTCCCCTTCCCCACGAGAACGAGCCGGCCGTCGGGTCGAAGGTGGTCGGGCGCTTGTTCGATGATCCGCAGGACCAGTTCGCGCCCGGCGTGGAACGGCGGGTTCGTCGCGATCACGTCGAACCGCTCGGCCTCCACCGGCTCGTAGAGCGACCCGACCCGTACCTCGGCGTTCCGTACCCGGTTCCGTTCGAGGTTCTCCCGAGCGAGGCGGGTCGCTCGACGATTCACGTCCGTGAGAACGACCTCTCCCTCGGTCGCTGCCTTGGCCGCCGCGACCCCCACGGCTCCCCAGCCGCAGCCGAGGTCGAGGACCCGGTCCGTCGGCCGAAGAACGAGGTTCTCGATCAGGAGCGATGTTCCGGGGTCAAGCCCGTGCGAGGAGAACGTTCCGGTATCGACCAGGAAGGTGAGCAGCTCCCCCCGGTAGAGGAACCGCCGTTCCGCTCGCACCGAGCGGGCGTGCGGTTGCTCGGCGAAGTACTGTTCGGCGATCGGAGGTTCGTCGTTCGCCATCGTCAGGACGAGCGTCGCCGGAAGATCGATTCGCGTCGCGTGGCGGAGGGAGGCCGGCCCTCGAGTGCCTCGCGGAGCAGCTCCTTCTCCCGGCCGGAGAGCGAGCGCGGCAGCTCGACGTGGACCGTGACGATCTGGTCGCCCCTCGAGGAGCCACGGAATCGGGGGAACCCGCGACCTCGCAGCCGGAACTGGGTCTCGGGTTGCGTCCCCGCGGGGACCCGAAGCTCGGCGCGACCGTCGACGGTCGGCACTTCCACCTCGCCTCCCAGCAGGGCGACGGAGAGCGGGACGCGCGTCTCGGAGTAGACATCCGTACCATCGCGTCGGAACTGGTCCGACGGCTCCAGGATGACCTGGACATAGAGGTCGCCCGGTCGCCCGCCCCGCACTCCGGCCTCGCCGTGGCCGGGGACACGGAGGACCGACCCGTCGTCCACTCCCGGAGGCACGGTGAGCTCGATCCGTTCGACCGTCGACCTTCGCCCCGTGCCGCCGCACGCGGGACACTTCTCGAGGATCCGTTGCCCGAGGCCGTGGCATCGGGGGCATTCCGTGATCGTGATCATCTGAGTGTACCCGCGGCTCTGCACCCGGCGCACCTGGCCCTCCCCGTGACACTCGGGGCAGGTCTCGAGCGCGCTGCCGTTCTTCGCTCCGGTACCGTGACAGTCCGGGCACGGACCCGTGTGGGGGACCTCGAGGGTCGGGTGGGCTCCCTGAACCGCGGCGAGGAGCGGGAGACGGATCGTGAGCTCGATGTCGTTCCCCCGATAGGGGGCGTTCGGCCGCGTGGTTCCGCCGAACTGGGCCCCGAGCCCTCCGAAGAACTGCTGGAAGAACGGGGACGCGCCGAGGAGGTCCTCGAGGTCCCCCATGTGGGTGAAGTTCTGCCAGTCGAACCCGCCCGGACCGAAATCCGTCTCGACGCCGGCAAAGCCCTGCTGGTCGTACCGGCGGCGCTTCTCGGTGTCCGCGAGCACCTCGTACGCTTCGGAGAACTCCTTGAACTTCTCCTCGGCCGCCTTCGGGTTCTCCTTGGCGACGTCCGGGTGGTACTGGCGAGCGAGCCGGCGGTAGGCGGACCGGATCTCGTCCTCGGTCGCCGTCCTCGGAACGCCGAGAACCTCGTAGTAGTCGCGCTTCGCCATGGTCGGCCTCCCGGAGTAAAGCGTTACTGCGCTTTCCTAGGCCGCGCGCTATTAGACCTTTGACCCCGGGGTTCGCGTCGGGGACCCCACCGGACGGTCACCGGCGATCCGACCCTCGCTCGCAGCCGGTCGACGGCACGTCCTTGGCCGACCGCGGCCTCGACGAGGCCGAAGCTCGAGCCGAGGGCGCCGAGAGCGCCCGTCCGAAGCGACTCGTAGCTGGTGGTCCACGGAACTCTCCGGGGCCGGCGGCCCGCGCACTGGAGCCGGACGGTCCCCGCCGTGCGCGGGACCCACTCCGTGGGGATGCTCGTGATCAGATTGCCGAACCGATCCACGTGCAACACTTCTCCGCGCGCTCCGTCCCGAAGCCGTGCGCCCCGGGGAACGCGGTACATCACGAGCGACGCAGTAGGACCGAGCGAGGAGGGACGGGCTCCGTTCGCGAGAAGCGCGGCGGCCGGGGCGAACAGGTCCCGGCCGTCGAAGGTCGTACCGACCCTCGCCCCAAGCTTCAGCCGCGCGCGATCGATCCGATAGGCGCGCCCCAGGCCGAACTCCTCCGCGAGAGGGATGAGCACGCCGTTGTCCGGTCCCACGAGGAGTGGTCCGTCCCTCGTCGTGATGACCACGGGAGCCCGACCTCCGCCGACTCCCGGGTCGACCACCACGACGTGGACTGTCCGGGAGGGGAAACCGCGAGCCATCGCACGGAGCACGAACGCGGCTTCCGCGACGCCATGGGCCGGAAGCTCGTGCGTCAGGTCCACGATCCGCGAGGGTTCGACGTCCCCCGAGACGAGCGCGGCTTTCATCTGGGCGGCGTACGCCGCCCCGAGGTCGCTCGTGAGGGTCACGAGGCGCGCGCGGCGATCCCGCGTCGGCCCCGCCACGGCTCCCCGGGAGGTCGGGGGCGCCGCCTACGACTTCATGATCGCGATCAGGAAGATCCCGATCGCGACCAGGGCGCCGATCACGGCGGCGACGATTACGAGCAGCGACTGGATGAGGAGGTCGGCGAGGGTCCCGTCCTTCGGCCCGAAATCTCCGACCGCGTAGAGGTAGCCAACGAGAAGGCCCACGACCAGGCCGACCACGAGGAGCGCGACTCCGATCGTCCGGCTCTTTCCGCTCCCGAAGTACGCGGTGAAGATCCCGGCGAGGATCAGGAAGAGGCCGAAGACCAGGAGCAGGACGACCAGGAAGATATTCCACTTCGTGTAGTCTACCGCCGTCGCCAACAGATCGAACATTGCCCACCTTTCAGAACTTGATTCCCGTCAGGGTCTTCGTGTCGATGACGCCCGGAACAGAGCGGATCTTGTCGACCACGAGCTGACCGAGGGCGTTGAAGTCCTCTGCCTCGACCTTCGCGATCAGGTCGTACTCCCCGAACAGGGGATGCAGTTCGACGATTCCCTTCACGCGCAGGAGTTCCGTGTAGACCTCGTGTTCCTTGGCGGGGGCCGTACTGATGAGGACGAATCCTATCGCCACGCCAGAACTCTCCTACGAACGGCGGCGAGATGGTCCCCAGCTAATAAGCGTGTCGAGGAACGAGAGGGCGCGTCCCTTCGAGGGGAAAACGACGGCGGCGACCACCTCCGCCACTCGAATGGGGGCGGCTTAAGTAGGGACCGTCTAGCGTTCGCCCAAGAATGGCACTCTCTCTCCGAACTTGGCCGGGCCGTCTCCTCGCCCGGTCCTGGCTTCTCGCGTTCGTCCCGATCAACGCGGCGGCTTCGGGGTTCGGGGTGGTCCTCCCGCTCCTGATCCTGATCACTCTCCACGGCACCTGGGCCGACGTGGCGCTCGCCGCGACGCTCTACAACAGCGCCGTCATCCTGATGAGCGTCGCGTGGGGGCACCTGTCGGACCGATACCCGGTCCGCCGGACATTCCTCGTCATCAACTTCGCCGGCTTCGGGGTTCTCTACGCGCTTCTCGCCTTCGTCCACACCCTGCCCGAGCTCTACGCGATCTACGCCGTGATCGGTGCGATCGCTCCGGCGGGGGCGAGCGCCTCCAACCTACTCATTCTCGAGAAGTTCACCGACGGGGAGCGGCCGAACGCGTTCGCCTCCTACCAGGAGATGTGCATGATCGGCTCGATCGTCGGCATCCTGGTGGGGTACTTCTGGACGCTCGCCTCGAACGCGCTCCTCAATCTTCTCTTCCTCCTCGCGGCCCTCGCCGTCGTGAGCGCGGTCGCGGTCTGGTTCGGCATCCGGGAGGGGCCCCGAACGTTTCCGAGCGCCCACGTCGCGAAGCAGCCGGAGAGCTTGCTCTCGCGGATCCGGGATCTCGCGGTCAATCGGATCTCGATCCCCTTCTTCCCGACGCGCCCCTCCCTCGGGCCCGGCGCGTGGAGCCGGTTTCGGTCGTGGGCCCGGGCGGAGCTTCGCCACGAGCTGCCGCTGATCATGATCGCGTCGTTCCTGTTCAACCTCTCGGGGAACCTCTACAACATCTCGTACACTCCGTTCCTCTATTCGGCCGGACTCGCGGCGTCGGCCATCTTCCTCGTCAACCTGTCCAACAACTTCGCGCAGACGCTGATCTTCCCGTTCACCGGGGGCCTGTCGACCCGCCTCGGCCCGGACCGGCTCGTCCAGCGAGCGACGTACCTCCGGGCTCTCGGCTACCTCGCGACGGCGGGGTTCACGTTCGTCGCGTTCACCGAGCCGGCGGCGTTCGAAGCGAACGTCGGGATCTACGCGGTCCTCGGTGCGGCGATCGCCGTCTACACGACCGCGAGCACGCTGATGCTGTACCGAGGGCTCGTGGGCCGGGACGCGGGGAGCCTGATCGGCATCAATACGGCTCTCGGGGGAGTCGCCGCGGTCGGAGGCGCGGCGCTCTCGGGAATCCTCGCGATCTTCGGAAGCTTCCGGCTCGTCTTCCTCGTCTCGGGAGGGCTCCTCCTCATCTCCCTCCCGCTCTGGACCGCCGCCTCGATCGCCTACACGCGTCGTCGTTTCGGTCCGGCCCCGCCCGGGAGTCGCACCGAGGAGACCGCTCCCGCAGCGAAGGTCGACGTCAGCGCTGCCGCAAACGCCCCGTGACGGTCGCGCCCCGGCGGCGGCGCCGAGGCGGGGGTACCGGTCCGCGGACGCGCTCGACTTTCATCAACGGATAGTGAAGGTCCCGGCGATGCCGGAGCGTCGCCTCGACCTCGGTCGTTTCGTCGGCGAGTTCGACCCGGACCTCCAGCATCTCGGGAACGAGGTATCGGTAGCCGTAGCGGCCACGGCCGACGGGTCCGCCGCGCTCGGGGCGGATCCGCACGCTCACACGGCGGACGAACGGTTGGAGCCCGACCGCTCCCTCGATGACGCGCGCGAGCGCGCTCGCCGTCCGTCGGGAGACCGGGATGCCGAGGTACTGGTGGAAGACCCCCCCGAGCTTGATGCCGGCCTCGAAGAGGAGCGTCTCGCGGGAGGAGAGGCGCGGCCCCGGTCCCGAGCGGCGCCGGCTCATGGGCTCGGCCGCTCCCGGACGAGCCCGCGACGGACGACGAACGGTCCCGCGAGATAGTAGAGCGCGACCCCGACGAGCAGGGCGACCGAGGCGGCGTAGGAGAGGTTGTAGAGGATCGAGCCGGTCGCCAGATGGAACTGGAGGGGGATGAGGGCAATCGCGGCCGTGACCCCCGTCGCCGCCATCGGAAGGCGAAGGGGACTTCCACGACGGACCTTGGGATACGGGACGGGGGCGACCATCGTCGCCGACAGGATCAGGACCGCAATGAACACGCCGACCGGCTGTACGGACTGGAAGGCGGGGGTGTCGTGGAAGAGGAGCGCGACGACGAGGGCGAGCGCGCTCTCGGGCGTCGGGACGCCGAGGAAGTAGCTCCGCTCGTACGCCCGTGCGGTGAAGTAGGTGAGCCGCGCCATCGCGGCTGCCAGGTAGAGGACGGCGAGCGCGACCGCGACCGGCTCCCACGGTTGCCACGTTGCCGTGTCGCTCGTATGGACCGCGATCAAGAACGCGGGCGCGACCCCGAACGAAACCGCATCCGCGAGCGAGTCGGCGACGCGGCCGAACCGAGTCGCGGGGGAGCGGCTCCGCCGCGAGAGAACGCCGTCCCAGCCGTCGAACCCGATCGCGCAGGCGATGAGGAGCATCGCCCAGAGCTTGTTGCCGGCGAGCACGTAGAGGACGGCGCCGACCCCGAGGATGGCGTTCGCGAGCGTGGCGAGGTTCGCGTAGACCCGCCAGCGGTCCGTCATGGCGTCGTCTCCCGCGCGATCGAGCTCGCGCCCGCGCGGACCCGGTCGCCGACCTTCACCGACGGGACCACCCGGTCCGACGGAAGGAGGACGTCCACGCGCGAACCGAACACGACCATCCCGAACCGGTCACCTTTCTTCCCGGCCGAGCCGACCCGGACGAAGGAGACGAGGCGTCGTGCAAAGACGCCCGTCACTTGCACGACCTCGACGGCTCCGAGGTCGGTCGCGAAGAAGTAGTGTCGCTGGACGTTGCGGTCGGCTTCGGGCCGGTACGCCGGCCGAAAGCCGCTCCCGCCCCCCTCCATCGCCGTTACCTTGCCGGCGAGGGGGAACCGGTTCACGTGCACGTCCGTCACGTTCATGAAGACGGAGATCCGCCAGAGGTTCCCCTCGCGCTCGATGGCCCGGACCCGGCCGTCCGCGGCCGAGACGACCCCCTCCCCCGGCAACCGTTCGGGGTCCCGGAAGAAGACCGCGA
>DAEB01000054.1 GCA_002495185.1 Thermoplasmata archaeon UBA184
TTCAAATCCCGACCAGTCCACTCCGCGGGGCTCGAGGTCGGACGGGGCCGACCTGCGCGCAAACTCTTTAGGCCCGCGCAGCCGGACCGAGCTCGTGTCCCCGGACGGTCTCGACCCGATCCTCATCCAGGTGACGATCCCGTTGCCGGTGCCGATGATCTACGCCGCGTTCACGGATTCCGAGAAGGTCCGAGGGTGGCTCGCCGACGAGGCCCGGGTCTCGACCCACGTGGGAGGGGACTACCACCTCGCCTGGACGAAGGGGACGACGACGTTCGAGAGCCGGGGGAAGGTCACTCAGTCGACGCCCGACCTCGACATCGGGTTCACCTGGTTCGCCCCTCCTCCGTTCGACCGACTGATGAACCAGCCGGCGCCGCTCACCCGCGTGTACATCCGGCTCCAGGAGTCTCCCGAGGGAGTGGACGTCACTCTCGAGCACGAAGGCTGGGGGTCGACCGAGGCGTGGGAAGAGGCGCGCTCCTGGCACTTCCACTTCTGGGACGAGCGGCTCTCCCGCCTCAAGGACTACCTGATCACGGCGGCGTACGGCTGAACCGACGGTCGGTCCGCGCTCCCGACTACGCGCCACCGGGCGTGTAGCGGTGGCAGACGGACTCGCCGCAGATCGCGCACGGCCCGTTCGGGAGCAATTGGAAGCTCGCGGTCGCGCCGATGGCGGCGACCTCCATGTGGCTCGTCGGGAAGTGGCCACAGCGGCACCGGGGCCGTCCCTGGGGCCGCGTCCCACCGCCGGCGGCGGCCGCGGTCCGCATGCATCGATGACTCTCGTTCGATACCAAAAGCTTGTCGCGCGAGGAAGCCCTAAGACCTCGCGCGAGCGTCCGTCGGCATGGACGTCGGCGGCTGCCCGCTTCCCGAGGACCGTCTCTACGACCTCGAGAACGACGTCTGGTGGAAAGACGACCCTGAGGGCGGCAGCGCGCGGGTCGGAATCCTCGGAACCCTGGCCGCGTTCGCCGGCCCGTTCCGATCGCTCGCCTTCCGTCCGGTGGAAGGGACGCTCGAACGAGGTCGCAGCGTCGCGACCGTGGAGAGCGTCCGGCTCACGGGCGCGGTCCGCCTCCCGGTCACGGCCGTCGTGGTCGAGCGGAACCACGAGGTCGCGCGACGCCCTCGACTTCTCAACGATTCCCCCTACGACCTGGGCTGGGTCGTTCGGGTTCGTCCGGTCCGCCCCCAGGAACCGGGGGAGTCGCTCGAGACCGCTCGGGCGGTCGCCGGCCGTCTCGGCGAGCGGATCCGCGCGCAGCGAATCCGCTGCTGGCCGATGACTCCCGACATCGAACTCAACGAGGTCGGGCTCGAGTGCTCGGCTGTCTTCGCGCGGCTGGACGAGGAACTCAGCCCACGCCCTCCGGGGGACGCGGTCCTTCTCGTGACCGACGACCCCACGAGCCCGATCGAGTTCGTCCGATGGACGGACCGGACCGGCCACACCGTCGTCGCGCATCGGAAGGAGGGTCCCCTCTACCAGTTCCTCGTCCGGAAAGAGGCCGACCCGAAGCCGCGGCGTCGGGCCCCGTAAGTGGGCCGCCCTCGACCGACTATTTCTCGATCGGCGTGCGGACCAGGTTTCCCCACTCGGTCCACGACCCGTCGTAGTTGCGGACGTCCGGGTATCCGAGAAGGTAGGTGAGGACGAACCACGTGTGGCTCGAGCGCTCGCCGATGCGGCAGTACGTGATGACGGGGTGGCTCGGAGTGACCCCCTTCGCCCGGTAGAGCTCCTCGAGCTCCTCCCGGGACTTGAACGTCCCGTCCTCCTTGACCGCCTGAGCCCAAGGAATGTTCTTCGCGCCGGGGATGTGGCCGCCGCGCTGGGCGTGCTCGGTAGGGTACTCGGGCGGGGCAGTGATCTCCCCCGAGAACTCCTTCGGTCCGCGCACGTCGACGAGCGTGAACTTCGCGGCCTTGACATCGGGGAGGACCTTGCGGACGTCGTCGAGGTAGGCGCGCAGCGCCGCGTCCGGGGCGTGCGCCCGGAACTGGCCCGGGGCCGGCTTCGGAACGTCCTTTGTCATCGGTCGGTCCTCGGCGATCCACTTCTTGCGGCCGCCGTTCATCAGTTTGACGTGCTTCGCTCCGTAGTACGTGAAGACCCAGAAGGCGAACGCGGCGAACCAGTTGTTGAAGTCGCCGTAGAGGACGAGCGTCGTGTCGTCGTCCACCCCGGCTCGGGCGAAGAGCGCGGTGAGGGCATCCCCCGAGAGGATGTCGCGGGCGACCGGGTCGTTGATATCCTTGCGCCAATCGAACAGCACCGTCCCCGGCACATGCCCCATCTCGTAGTTCGCCGCGGGGTCGTAATCGACCTCGGCGACCCGAATCTTCGGGTCGTTCAGGTGGGCCTGGAGCCAGTCGGTCTCGACCAGGACTTCGGGGTGCGCGTACGCTGCCATCGGGGATTGTCCTCGGTCGGCGGGTGGCAACGTCGGGTTATACCTTCGCTGTCTCGCCCGTCGCTACACGCACGATTTGGTTTCGAGGGCAAAGACCGTAGCGGAACGGACGAACTCGCTACCCGTGGCGGCCGCGCTTCGGAAGGGCCGCGTCCGAGACCTCGACCGTCTCCGGGTCGAACCCGAGGCGCCCGAGCTCCTCGCGGATCCGACCCCGGTGGTCTCCCTGAAGGTAGACCTCTCCGTCCACGACCGAGCCTCCCGTGGCAAGTCGATTCTTGAGCGACCGCGTGATCTCCGCCAGGTCAACGCCCGTCGGGAACCCGGAGATCACGGTCGCGGGCTTGTTGTACCGGCGAGGCTCCGCTCGGACGCGAATCCGAGCCGTTTCTCGGTCGAGCGCGGAAAGGATCTCGTCGAACTCTTCGTCACTCATGTGTCAACGTCTCCTGCCGCCCTTGTTCCGCGAGAACCGGCGGGAGGAGAGGTCCGGGGGATGGTCCGGCGATACCGCTGACCCGGGGGGTGACGTGGCAGCGGGTATCGCTGAAGGCACCAGACCGTGCATGCCCCGACCCCGCTTGAACGTTTCCCCGTCTCTCAGAGCTCGCCCCAGCGGTAGAGGCGGAGCATGATGACGAGGCCGGCGCCGGCGCACGCCACCAGCAGGACGGCGTAGAAGACCATCTGCATCGGGGTCGCGGGGGTGATCCCGAGCGCTCCCTGGACGAGCAACGCCGCGTACGTGGTCGGAAGGAAGTGGGCGGCGTCCTGCCAGAGCGGGGGAAGCGCGGAGAGCGGGTAGTAGAGCGGTGTGAGCATCCCGAGGATGGTGAACGTCAGGTTCCCGACGGGCCAGATCTCCCGCTGAGTGCGGATCCGGCTCGAGATCCCGATCCCGATCGACGAGAAGAGGACCCAGAGGATGCCGAGGCTCCCGAAGAGGACGAGGGCGGCGTACGGGGTGAGGGGGGTCCCCTCGCGCGCCCCCGCCCAACCGAGCAGGACGACGAGGATCGCGAGCGCCGGGACCATCGCGATCAGGTTCGAGAAGGCGATCCCGAAGAGGTAGCGGATCCGTCCGAGCGGGCTCGCGACGAACATGTCCTGGAGCGAGTGCTCGATCCGCCAGTAGGCGCTGTCGCCGAGCACCCACGAGCCGATGTTCTGCATCGTGAACAGCATCGCTCCGACGACCTCGAGCGGAAGCAGCGACGGCGGCGAGATGAGGGAGAGGAAGTAGAGGAAGATGAACGGGAGAAGGATCGGAGTGATCGCGACGGCCGGATTGCGGCTGATCCAGCGCCACCCGACGATCAGGAACGCGGGAAGGGCGCGCCCGTTCGTCGGAACGTTCGGGAACTCGGCGCTTGCGGTGGTCACCTCTCTCACTTCTCCCGGACGGTCCGACGCGCCCAGTAGATCGCGAACAGGAGGAAGAACACCGTCTCCGCGAGAAGTCCGGCGGTGGCGAGCAGGACCTCGCCCGACGATAGCTCGGTGAACCCGAAGCTCGCCTGCGCGAGGGCGGCGGCCGCGCTCGGGGGCATCAGGAGCGCGACCGGCGCGAGCGCCGCCGGCCAGAGACGGAACGGGTAGAAGACGGGCGGAAGGACCCCGAAGATGTTGAAGAAGAGGCTCGAGTACGCCCAGATCGCCCGGTTGTCGCGGAAGAACGTCGAGAAGACGTACCCGACCGACGCCGAGAAGACCCAGACGGTCGCGGCGAGGCCGAGGAGGAGGAGCCCTTGCGCCCACGTGAAGTGCACGACAAAAGCCGCGAGGGCGCCCAGGACGATGACCGGCGCCACGTAGACGACCAGGATCCCCGTCGCGATGCCGAGGAAGTACGATTCGGGGGACATCGGTCCCGCGAGGTAGAGGTCGTTCGCCTTGTGGTCGATCCGGATGTACGCCGCCTCGTTGAGGACGCGGTTGCCCATCGTGAACATCGAGTAGATGATCGCTCCGACGAACGCGATCCCGAGGAGCGCCGGCGCCAGGATGTAGACGAACACGAGGAGCACCGACTGGACGAGCATGGACGCGGCCATCGCGAGCTCCTCGTGCGCCTGGACGAGGACCTCGGTCCAGAGGAACGCCCCGAGCCCGCGGAAGGCCCGGGTGCTGCTCGCGAACCCCTCAGTCCTCATCGATCGACCTCCCGACCACCCGAAGAAACGCCTCCTCGAGCGTCACGGGGCCGACCGTCGCAAGGAGCTTCGAGCGCACCGCGAGGTCCATCAGTTCGCCGAGTCGCTCGGGCGTGACGATGACCGTCAGCGCATCGCCATCGTCGACGCACGTGCCGAACGAGCGGAACGATTCGATCATCGAGGAAGCACCCGGGAGAAGCACCTTGACCGTCCCCCCGACCGACCGCTTGAGGTCCTCCGCCGTCCCCGAGACGAGCACCCTCCCGCGTTCGATGATGTAGAGGCGGTCGCTGAGCGCCTCGGCTTCGTCGAGGTAGTGAGTGGTCAGAAGGATCGTCGAGCCCCGGCGGGTCAGCGTGCGGAGAGACTCCCAGACGGCCCGGCGCGCGAACGGGTCCATCCCGATCGTCGGCTCATCGAGGAACAGGAGCGGTGCCTCGGTCGCGATCACGGTCGCCACCATCGCCCGCTGCCGCTGGCCTCCCGACAGCGTGACGGAGAGTCGGTTCGCGCACTCGAGAAGGCCCATCTTCTCGAGCGCCTCTTCCGTCCGCGCCCGAGCCGTCTCGCGCGTCAGCCCGCGGGCTCTCAGGTACGTGTAGACCTGCTCGCGTGGCGACAGGTGGAAGAACGGCTTTCCCTCCTGGGGGACGACCGCGATGTACGGTCGGGCCTTCTCGGGCGTCCGGTCGACGTCGTACCCGAACACCTGGATCCGCCCGGACGTCGGTCGCAGCAGCGTCGAGGCGATCTTGAGGAAGGTCGTCTTGCCCGCGCCGTTCCGGCCGAGGAGCGCGACGCGCTCCCCCCGACGGACTTCGAGCGCGACCCCGGCGAGCGCCTCGGTCGGCGGGGCCCCCTTCGAGAAGTAGACCTTGCGAAGGTCCTCGCTCGAGAGCGCGAGCTCCGTCACGGCGACCGTCCCGCGCCGGCGCCCGGAGAGGGCCCCGCACCGAACGGCGTAGAGATAGTGACTACGCGCTGGCCGGCTCGCATCGTCCGTCCTCGACGAGGACGGTCCCCAGCTCGGGCAGCCCGGAAGAGAACGCCACCGGAACGGAACGACCCGGGGCGGCCCCCCGGGCCCCGGTTCCCGACCCATCGAACGGGACCATCTCGCGATTCCTCGCTCTATGGACCCCGAGACGACCTTAAGGTCTACGCCGGTCGCCGGCCTGGAGCGTTCGGCCGGGCCGGTCCGGAGCGTCTCACTTCGGAGAGTCCGGACCGGACGAGTCCTCCGAAACCGGCGCGATCTCGGGAAGCTCGGTCTCGCCCACGAACGTTGCCGGGAGCTCCGTCGGTTGGAGACCCCGCGCTTGCGAGAGGTCGACCGGCATGAGGCCGGGGGTCTTTTCCCGCCAACAGAGGCGCTCGATCCGCGAGGAGAGCCATCGCGGAAGCCCGATCGAAGCGCTCAGGAGGCGGACGTCTTCTCGTGTAAGCTCGCCCACCAGGATAAGGAACGCGAAATAAGCGGCGAAGCCGAGGATCAGTCCCGCCCCGAGCTGGAAGAACCGGTTGTCGGGGAGGAAGCGGTTGAACTGCGACATCGCGAAGAACCCGCCGGCGGCGCTGAGCGTGATTCCGAGAATCGAACGAGGCTGGATGTGGACCCGGATGAGGGACTCCATGAAGTACGTGTTCAGCCCGAGGGCCGCCACCGAGGAGCCGAGGACCGCATACGCGCCCGCGCTCAACCCGTCGCTGGAGGGAAGGATACCGAACGGCGGCATCAACGCGAGGATGAGCGCGATGAGCACGGCCACCTGCGTGCTCGTGATGTACAGCTCGAGCCGCTGACGTCCGATCGCGTTGATCGAGGACTGCATGATCTGGCTGAGGGCGAGAGGCAGCGCGCTCACCGCGAGGATCGCGAGCGGAATCGCGCCCGGGCCGGCGAACCGTCCGCCCTGGATGTTCATGATCGGGGACCGATACGTCACGAGGCCGACCACCCCGGGGACGAGCAGCATCGCCGAATACCGGAGGGCCTGCCACGTGCCGCGACGTATCCCCTCGTAGTCCTGATTCCGATGGAGGCCGGCCAGGTAGGGAAAGAGCGGGGTCGCGATCGCGCCCGGGATCGAGAGGACGAGGATCCGCCAGCCGTTGGCGGCGAGGAAGATCGCGAGCTGACCGCCGGGGAGCAGCGCGGCGATGAGGAGCGGGACCATGTTCGTGACGAGGTAGCTCAGGATGAGGCTGCCCATCAGCGGCCAGGAGAACCGGAACATCCGCGCGGCTTCCGACCACGCGAACTTGCCGAGCACCCGGACGATTGCGGGCAGGCAGAAGCCCGCGGAGACCGCCGCACCGACCGCGTAGGCCACCGTGATCCCGAGCAGGGTCGGAAGGTAGAACGCGACGAACACCAGCATCGGAAGGCGCGCGATCGACTCGATCAGGATCGGGTACTGTGCCCGCACCGAGTTCCCGACCCCGATGAACAGAGAGTTGTAGACCGTCGAGAGCGACCAGAGGAGCGGCAGGACGAGGAAGATGCCGAGGGAGAGCATCTCGGTCCCTCCCGAAGCGATCTGCTTTCCCCCGATCGAGAGGGGGGCGATTCCGAACAGAATGACTCCGGCCACCGCCACCATCAGCATGCGCAGGAAGAGGTAGGTCGACGTGTTGTCGGTCGCGGGCTTGCCTCGGGCGAGGAAGTAGGTGTACGCCGTCCCGAGCCGAAGGTCCCCGACGCCGTTGATGGAGGAGGCGATCAGGAGGAACAGCTGGGCGGTGCTCAGGAGGACGAGTCCCGCGTTCGAGGCGTTACCGATCTCGCGCTGGAGGGCGAGGTTACCGCCGAAGCCGATGATCTGGGTGGCGAGGCTGACGGCGAACACCGCGCCCGAGCTCAACGTCAGAGAGTGCGTCTTGGTCGGGACGGGCGTGGCCCCGGAGGGCGCGTTCGTGGGCGGCGTCGTGGGGGTCACGGAAGACCGGCGGGGGCATGGCGGCCCCCGCTTCTTATCCCCGTCGCCCGAGAGCGCGCTTCAGCTCCCCGGCCGGGAAGTGGGGGGTTCGTCGCTCGAGCGTCGTTCGTAGAGCTCGATCCAGAGCCCGTCCGGGTCCGAGAGGAAGGCGATCCGTGTCTCGCCCTCCTCGAACGGAGGGATCTCGAGACGGGCGCCGAGCGCCACCAGCCGGGAGGCCACGGTGTCGAGCTCGGTCACCCGGAACCCGAGGTGGTCGAGCTCGTCTCCGTTGCGGAACGGCGGGTCGCCCGGGTAGTAGTTGAGCTCGAGGATCATCTTCGTCTCGGGGTCGTGGAGCTCCTGCCAGTGCCCCCCGGCCGCCATCCGTCCCGACGGTCCGACCTTGAGGCCCAGGCCCTCGGTGAAGAACCGAATGGAACGCGGCAGGTTCCGGACCCGCACACCGGTGTATTCCAGCGGCATAGGACTTCGTCGCCCACTCGGGGCGGCGTGTCGTTCAGCCGCGCCGGTACTTCGCTTTGTCCCTCGAGTGGCCGACCGCGGGCAGGGGCTCAAATCGCCCTTGGGACCCCGTGTCCCGACGGGGCCAGGAGCGAGCCGCGGGTAGAAGGAGAGGTGGGAGCACGGGGATTTGAACCCCGATATGCGGGTCTCTCCGCGCGCTCCAGTCAATCGTCACGGGGGCGGTACGCCCCTCCGCAGACCCATTTCCCAGGGCGACGCTCGGTCGCCCTGACTGGAGCCCGCTGGTCTGCCAGGTTAGCCTATGCTCCCTCCGTCCGCGGGGGAGCCCCGGGCGAGATAGCCTTTGTCGTGGAGACCGGGCCGACCCGCCTGCCGAACGGGGGATGGTCCCCGAGGCTCGAAACGTTTATCTGAAAAACCGTTTGTGCCGAGGCTAATGCATTTGTCTACCCCGTCCGCGGCCCCGGCCTCCCCTCGACGCACGGTCTCGCTCTCGCTGTTCGTGGTAGGAATCATCGTGGCGGCCGGAGTTTCCATCGCCGGCGCCTCCGCCTACTACGCTTTCCGGGCGAGCCCCCCGGCGGGACCGGTGTCGGTCACGGACGACCTCGGCCGGACGGTCAGCATCCCGAACGACCCGGCCCGAGCGGTGGTCCTCGGCCCGTCGATCATGGACTCGATGTACCGCCTCGGCCTGCGGGCCCATGTCGTCGGGGTCGACTGCTACGCCCCGAGCCTGGGGGGGCTCAGCAGCGACTACTCGTCCGACCAGGTCGCGCTCTGGAATCTCACGTCGTCGATGTGCGTCGAGGTCGAGCCGTCGTTCTCCGCGGAAGCGCTGCTCGCCCTCGGACCGCAGCTCGTGCTCGCCGCCGGGCTCGTCCCGATCGGGGCGGTCGAGCAGTTCAGCGACACGTACCATGTCCCGGTCGTGTTCCTGCAGCCGGCGACGCTTTCGGGGATCGCGATTGACGTTGAGCTGCTGGGGGAGATTTTCGGTGTAACTGCCGCGGCCACCTCCCTCGCGACCTCCCTCCAGGGCGAGCTCGAACGCGCCGCCTCGCTCCAATCGAATCTCACGGCGAACGCGACGCCGTTCCCGACGGTCCTCGTCACGTACTATTCCGACACGAACGGGTACTGGACGTACGGCCCGGGGACGTTCGGCGAATCGCTGATCGAGCTCGCGAGCGGGACGAGCATCTCGGCCAACGCGACGTCCTCTTTCCCCGAGCTCTCGGGAGAGCAGGTGCTCGCAAGCGACCCGGAGTTCATCGTCTATGGGGTCGGGTTCGGGCTCAACGAGTCGAGCTACTCGGGCGGTCCGTTCTGGACCCAGCTCGCCGCGACGCAGGACGGCCACGCCGACGGGGTCGATTCGAACTACTTCACCGAGCCGGACCCGACCATGGTGCTGGTCGGTCTGCCTGCGATGATCACGGTCCTCCACCCCGGGTCCGCCTAGTCGACTCGACCTCATGGATGACCCTGCCCGGAGCCCCTCGGCTCCGAACCGCATCCCGGGTCGGCGTCCGTGGTTCCTCGGGCTCTTCGTCCTCGCCCTGGCCCTCGGCGTCTTCTTCTCGCCTCTCCTCGGTACGGTCGCGGTCGCGCCGGAAACGGTCCTGAGGATCCTCCTCCACCAGATCTCCGCCGGGGCGCTGTTTCCGAACCCGTGCGCCGGAACCGCCGTCCCTCCGAGCGGCTGTACGGGCCTCATCGAGATCGTCTGGGACGCCCGGCTCTCTGAAGTGATGCTCGCGGTCCTGGTCGGGGCGGGCCTCGGGATCTCGGGCGGGACGCTCCAAGGAGTCTTTCGGAACCCGCTCGCGGACCCGTTCCTTCTCGGAATCTCCTCCGGCGGGACCCTCGGGACGGCCCTCGTCGTCGTGCTCCGGATCGGAGTGGGAGAGCAGAACCTCCTCCTCCCGCTCTTCGCGTTTGTCGGCGCGATCGCGACCAGCCTCGTGATCCTCGCCGCGGCCCGGAGCCGCTTCGGCTCCGTCGAGACCCTGCTCCTCACGGGCGTCGCGCTCTCGAGCTTCCTCTCCGCCGTCCTGTCTCTCCTTCTCGTGTACAGTCCCTCCGGGAGCCTCCAGGTCAACTTCTGGCTCCTCGGGAACCTCGGCTCGCTCGACTGGACCCAGGACGGAATCGTGTTCGGAGCGGTGCTTCTCGCGGGGACGTTCCTCGTCTCGTACGGACGCGAGGTGAACCTCCTTCAGCTCGGGTCCGATGTCGCGCAAAGCCTGGGGGTCGACTCCCGGAAGGTCCGGGTCCGTCTCCTTCTCCTGGCGTCCGTCGCGACCGCCGCCGCCGTGGCGTTCACGGGCGTGATCGGATTCGTGGGCCTGGTCTCTCCGCACGTGGTCCGTCGAGTGGCGGGGAACGACTACCGGGTCGTCCTTCCTGGCTCCGCGCTCGTAGGAGCCGGGTTCCTCCTGGCGGCCCGCGACGTCTCCCTGGTCGCGTTCCCGGGAACGCTCCTCCCGATCGGGATCTTCACGTCCTTTGTCGGCGCGCCGTTCTTCGCGTACCTCCTGTTCCGACGTCGGAGCGCCTCGACGATGGGGGCCGGATGACCGATTCCCAGGCGTTCCCGCTACGGCTCCGCTCCGTGACCGTGCGCTACGGGGGTCGGACCGCCCTCCAGGACGTTGACCTCGAAGTGCCCCGCGGACAGTTCCTCGCGCTCGCCGGCCCGAACGGCTCGGGGAAGTCGACTCTCCTGCGCGCGGCGCTCGGATTTCTGGCCCCGGCGCACGGCTCGGTCGAGCTGTTCGGGGACGATGTCCGGGGCCTCTCCTTCGCCGAGCGCGCTCGCCGCGTCGCTTGGGTTCCCCAGGACGAGAACACCCGGGACGACGTTCCTCTCGGAGAGTACGTCCTCTACGGACGCTACGCTCACCTCAGCTGGCTTCAGGGAGAGACCCCGGTCGACCGTGAGGCCGCCACCCGGGCGCTCGCAGCGGTCGGCCTATCTCACCGGGCAACGGACGGTATCCTATCGGTGAGCGGTGGGGAGCGTCAGCGCGCGATCCTCGCGCGAGCGCTGGTCCAAGACTCCCCCCTCCTCCTGTTGGACGAGCCGACCACCCACCTCGACATTGGCCACCAGCTGGACCTGCTGGGCCGCGTCCGGGAACTCTCCCGGGAGCGGGGCGTGACGGTCGTCGCCGCTCTGCACGACCTCAACCTCGCCGCGCGGTTCGCCGACCGGATCGTCGTGCTCTTTCGAGGCCGGCGGGTCGCCGACGGACCTCCGACGGAGGTTCTCTCAGAGGAGCTCCTCGCGCGAGTCTGGGGCGTAGTCGCCGACCTGCGACGCGACCCCCGGACCGGCGTCCCGTACCTTCTCCCGCATCACCTCCTCCCCCCGGCGGCGAGCGGACCGGCCCCCCTCCTCGAGAAGGGTCCGGTCCACGTTGTCGGGGGAGGAGGAGCGGGAGCGGCGTACCTCCGGGCCCTTTCGGAGGCCGGGTTCCGGGTCACGGCCGGCGCTCTCCACCTTCTCGATTCTGACCTCGAGACCGCGGAGAGCCTCGGTGCCGTCACCGCGGTCGAGGTCCCCTTCGCACCGATCGGGCCCGAGGTGCGCGCGCGGCTCAAGGCGCTCTTGGGGGCCGCCCGCGCGATTGTGGTCGCCCCCTTCCCGGTCGGCCCGTCGAACCTCCCGAACCTCGAGGAAGTGCGCTCATCCCTTGGCCACACACCGATCTTCCTCGTTCGTCGCGCGTCGGGAGTCGAGTGGGACTTTACGGGCGGGCGGGCCTCCGCCATCGACGAGGAGCTCCGCCTCGGTGGCGCGCGCGTCGTAGAAGGCCCGGCGGACCTCCTGAGCGCGCTCGCCGGGATCTTCGGGACCCCGATCGCCTAGTGAGTCGCTCGACGCGACCGGGTGCCTCCGGGGAGGGGCGTGACCTCGAGGGGGGGAGGGGCTGGCCCGGCGAACTGCGAGAGAAGATGAGGAAGGTCCGATTCCAAGACGAGAAGGTAGCTTGGCACTCCGAGCCGGGCGGCCTCGAGGCACGCCGAGCCGGCCGCGAACCGAAGGACCTGGCGCCGTCCGGCCCGCGAGAGCGCGTGGAACGCCTCGAGTCCTTCGGCCGCCACGAGGGCCGATGGGTCGGCCGGAAGGGTCGCGCGGACGCGCTCCCCCAACCGGGGGTCGGCGAGGTCCGTAGGGGAGAGGGTGTGAATCCGGATGGGCGCTGGCGCGAGAGGGACGATCCCTTCCAGGTCCACGACCTCGACCAAGGACCCCTTGCGCCCGCCGCGGGGGACGTTCCCGCGCGACGGGCCCCCTCCACCGGGCCGCGCGGAGAGGATCCCGTTCTGGAGCTCCAGGGAGACCTCCGCCCCGGCGGCCAGGTCCTCGAGCGCGACCGCCCGGGTCGAACGAATGACGTGGACGCGCTCGGTCCGCTCCCGGACGTCGTCCGCGAGCCGGCGGAGCGTCTCGTGGAGCCAGGCCACCCCCTCGACCGTCGGTCGGTACCGACCATCCCGGACCGTCACGAGGCCGCGTCGGCGGAGCTGCCGGTACGAGTGGGAGACCGCCTGGACCGTGAGGCCGAGGCTCTCGGCGATCGGCCGGAGCTGGTTCGGCTCCCGAGTGGTGCACTCATAGAGGAACAGGAGCTCGGTCACCGACCCTCCCTTCCGCAACGCGGCGAGACCGGTCCGTTCGGTGGGACGTGCCGGGACCACGGAAGCTCCCGACGCCGTACGGACGCGGCGAGATAAAACGAGCTTTCCCCGGTGCACAAGCGCCCTTGTTCAGGGAGCGGGGGCGGCCCGGCGGGCCGGTGCCCGCGGCGGGTTCGCCCGCCGGATCTCCCGGATCCGGTCGCGGATTCGGGCCGCTTCCTCGAAGTCGAGCCGCTCGGCCGCGAGTCGCATCTCTTCCTCGAGGTTGGTGAGGAGGAGCGGGAACTTGTCCTTCCAGTACTTGCCGAGCCCGCTGGTCGAGAGCTCCCCCGAGGGAGCCTCCTCCTCGGGGGCGAGAAGCGAGCGGACCTCCTTTCGGATCGTCTCGGGAATGATTCCGTGCTCGCGGTTGAAGTCGACCTGCGTCTGGCGCCTCCGGGCCATCTCCGCGATGGCCCGTTGCATCGAGCCCGTGGCCCGGTCGGCGTAGAGGACGACCTTGCCCGCAACGTTACGACTCGCTCGACCGGCCGTCTGGACGATCGAGGTCTCGCTGCGAAGATACCCCTCCTTGTCGGCGTCGAGGATCGCGACGAAGCTCACCTCG
>DAEB01000016.1:0-7944 GCA_002495185.1 Thermoplasmata archaeon UBA184
CATCCGCTGGACCATGTTCACGTCCAGCACCTCATCGTGAAGACCGGGGAGGAGCTTGTCGACGACCTGTGGCTCTCGCAAGGGGAGGCCGCTCGCGAGCGCAGCGCTCATCGAGGTGATCTCGTCCGCGTAGACCCGCCGGCCGAGCTCGGTCTTCGGGACCCAGGGAGGCGGGGCGGCCGGTCCCCCAGGTCCGCCGGCCGACATCGCGCCTCGGGGCGGGCCCTGAACGACCGCGCTCATGAGGACCCTCCGGCGCGCGCCGGGACCAGGTCCGGAAGCTTCGTCTTGTACGCCTCGAGCGGCTGAGGAAGCGGCTTCGGAAGGTGCGCCCCGTTCAGGCGTTCGGAGCTCGGGAACCGCTTCTCTCCATGGGGAACCTCGACTCCGGCGTCGAGCAGTCCCTTGAGAGCCGCCGAGAGCCGGCCGCCCGTGGTCGGGTGGCGGATCCCGGTGTCGAGGACGGCCGACTCGGAGCCGGCCGACTTCGAGCGGAGGCCCGCGAGGTACGCCGTGAGGTAGGCCGCCGGAGTCGACGAGAGGCTCGTGACGGGGAATCCGAGGGGTCCCAACTCGGCGCTGTCCGCGGCGGCCACGACCCGGTCGCCGGCCGGGTTGTACTCGACGATCGAGACCCGGACCCGCCGGCCGGAGAACCGTACGACGGCGCGAGGCTCTCCCGAGCGGAGGAGGCGAAGGCGGACCCGGTAGTCGGTCTTTCCCTCCCGGCGTCGCCGGAAGTGAACGCGGTATCTCGGACCCGTGCTCATGGCTTCTTCTCCTCGCGAAGGTGGCCCGCGAGACGCAAGTTGACCATAAGGTGCGCGCGGCTTCGGAACATCCCGCCCTTCGCGCGACGGTAGAACTCCCGGTAGACGGACGGAGGGATCTGCTTCGAAGCGCGGAGCTCCGCCAGGAGCTTTCGCTGGGCGCGGATCCGCCGCATCCAGCGCTCCTTCCGCGGGACGCGAGCGCTCGGGGTCCCGCGACGCGACCCCGGACCCGAGTGGCGTCCCTTGCGGACCTCGATCGCATGGCGACGCGCGCGAGCGCGGGAGGTTCCCTGGACCGGGGCACGCCGGATGACACCGGCCTTGATCGCGCTGCGCACGTCCGAGCGGGTGACGGCGTCCGCGAGCTCCTCCTGGCTCGCGGGGTCGATCCAGACACGGCCCTCCCCGCACTTCAGGAGCGAGGCGGCGAGCCGGCGTTGGTTCGCGAGGTCGGGCATCGTCCCTATGTCTCCCTCTCCGACGTCACGATCGGGTTCAGAACGCGGATGCCGAGGCGCCGGGCCGATTCTTCGAGGACCAGTCGGCGGCGGGTGCCGACCGTCCGGGCGATGACCGCCGCCTCGAGCTTCGCGTCCAGTCGCTTCAGGTCGGCGTCCGTGCGCACGAGCACGGGTCGGAACCCGCTCGGGACGAGTCCGCGGACCTGGGCCGGGGAGCGATATCCGATCCGCACGATGCGCGGTCGGTAGCCATAGTGGCGGCGCTGCTTCGACTGGAGGCCGCGCGGCCGTCGCCAGGAGAGGTCGCGACCGATGCGGTAGTACCGGTACCTCGCCTGGCGGCCGAAGCGCGGGCGCCGTCGGTCGATCTCGTCGCGACTCCGCAGGAGGATGCGAAGCTCGGGCGTGAGCGTGGCGCGTCGGGGAGAGCGAGGCTCCTCGCTCTTCGCGCTCGTCTCGGGCTTCTCGGTCGCCTCAGCCTTGGCGGCGGCGTCCTCCTCCTTCTTCGGTCGGGCGCGCGAGCGTCGCCGCGGGGCGGGCGCGGCCGGGGGGACCTCCTTCGGAGAGGTCTCCTCCACCGGTTCGGGGGGCGCCGGCGGGTCCTCCGCCATCAGTTCGCCTCCTTGAGGTGGGCACGTTCGATGAGGTAGATGCCGTCCTGGAAAACGCGGGGGTCGTACTCGCGGATCTTGCTCGCCCGCTCGATGTTCGCGGCGCTCTGCCCGACCTGTTCGACGTCGTACCCCGAAAGGATGACGAAGTCCCCGTCGACCTTCGCGGTCGTGCCGGGCAGGAGGTCGGAGGAGCGGGGGTGCTTCTCCCCGAGGAAGTTCTCGATCAGGATGTGATTCTCCTTCACCTGGACCTTCATCGGGAAGTGCGCGGCAACGATCTTGAGCCGGGCCTCGACCCCGAGGGTGAGCGACCCGGCGAGGTTCCGGAGATGAGCCCCCCACGTGTTCAGGAGCGACTGCGAGCGCTTGCGGTGGGAGGGAAGGCGGAGCGTGAGCGTCGCTTTCCCCGAATCGACCGACAGCTCGAGGGCGTCCGACGGGAACGGTCGATCGACCGTGCCGAGCGGCCCCTTCGCGCGGAGGCGTCGTCCGGTCACGGTGAAGGTGACGCCCTTCGGCACGTCGACCGTCAATTGTCCTCGGTCGCGCTCAGTAGACATAGGCGAGCAGCCGACCTCCGATCTTGAGCTCCCGCGCCTGCTGATGGGAGAGGACCCCTCGGTTGGTCGAGAGGACCAGAATCCCGAAGTCCTGCGCGGGAAGGAAGCGAGACTCGAAGCGCTCGAGCCCGTCGAACGAGACCGCGAGCCGCGGCTTGATGACTCCGCAGTCGTTGATCCGCCGCGAGAGCGTCACGTCGTACTTCCCGCCGCGGCCGGTCGGCACGAACGTGAACTCCTCGATGTAGTGGTGCTCGCGGAAGATCCTCAGGACCTCGGCGATCAGCTTCGAGGTCGGCGCGATCTCCACGTGCGGTTTTCCATCGCGGTCGGCGTGCCGGAGGGTGACGAGCGCGTCGTTGAGTAGGTCCATCTGCATCGTTCCTCCCTCCTCACTGGTACTTGCGGANNAGGTGGAGGCCGTAGCGTCGGACGATCCCCCGCTTGCGGTCGCAGCGCAGGCACCCGACCTTCCGGCCGAAGTTCTTCTTGGGCTTACTCAAGGAGCGTCACCCCCAGCTGGGAGACGAGGAACTGGCGGGTCTCGTCGCGGGTCGAGCGGAGCGCCTTCGGCAGCGGTCGCGCCTGCGTTCGTCGGTCGCGGATCCGGTGGCCCGCCCGTCCCATCTCGACCGAGATGTCCATCCCGTGGATCCCGATCGCCGGGTCGTACTTCATCCCCGAGAAATCGGTGTAGTCCGCGATCCCGAAGGAGAAGTTCCCGTTCCGGTCGATCGAGTCGATGTCGAACTGCCGGTCGCGAGCCTCGAACGCGCGCTTGAGGAAGTCGAGGGCCGCGTCGCCCCGCAGCGTCACCTTCGCGCCGATCTCCTGTCCCTTGCGGATGCCGAAGTCCCGGTTCGTGGAGTGGGACCGGGTCGCGACCGGCTTCTGGTGGGTCACCATCTGGAGGACCTTCTCCGCCTTCGTACGCGGCTCGCCCGACTCGCCGACGCCCGCGTTCACGACGACCTTGATCACCCGGACCGCGCGGTACGGGTTGGCCGGGGGGGCCGCCTCGCCCGGGGTCCCCGCGTTCGTCGCCGGGGCGCTCATCGGTCCATCCCCTCGGCCAGCGTGACCTCCGGCGCTTGCTGGCCGACGACGAAGACGTACTCCTTGACGGTCGAGAACCCTTCCTTGAAGTGTACGAGGTTCGGCTGCGACGAGTTGCGGACCTCGACGCGGTCGACCCGGGCGAGCTCCCCGACATGCGTGCCTCCCGAGACGTACGCGAGAGAGCCCGGCGCGAGAGGAAGATGCTCGACGACCTTCTGGCCGGGAAGCGCGATCTTCACCGAATCTCCGACCCGGTACGGGGTCGCCGCGGGGACGAGGAGGTTCCGTCCGTCGTGGAGCGTGACCTCGACGCGACCGCCCGAGACGGTGTGCTTGAACCGGACCCGACCGAGCTTGACCGCGGCCTCGGTCGAGGGGATCGCGACGAGCGCGAGCTTCCCTCGCCGGTCCCGGACCACGCGGAAGTGCGCGTCGAGCGGAGCGGCGAACGAGAGAGTATCCATCAGGCCGAGGCCCCGCGACAGGTCCCGGGTCACCTTGCCGTCGACCTTGACCGCGCCCGAGCGCAGGAGGATGCGCGCCTCGCGCGCGCTCGTCACGACGTGCCGCAGGTCGCGCAGGACGAGCAGGAGAGGGATCGCCTGGTCCTGGGCATGCGGGCCCGGGGCGGGGCGCTTCAGCCACTTCGTCCCCTTGCGGGGGACGGTCCAGGTCCGGGGGGCCGCCCGGCGCTTCAGACGGAACGTCATGCGTCGTCCTCCTCGTCCGGTTCGGGAGCGCGCGAGCGACGCGGAGCCTTCCGCTTTGTCGTCGGCTCCTCGACATCGTCCGCGCCGTCCACGGGAGCCTCTCCCGAGACCGTCTCCTCCTTCGGCTCCGCCTTCGCCTCACCTTCGGGCGTCGGAGTCGCCGGGGTCGCGACCTCGGTCGTCTCCTCGCCCTCCGACGGCGTCTCGCCTCGCTCCTCGGGCGTGACGTCCTCGTCGCGCACGCGCATCGAGCGCCGGCGCCAGGGGTCGGCGAGATTGAGCCGCGTGATCACGAGGTGGCCGACCCCGAGCGAGAGCGCCTTCATCTTCTCGTCCGCGGTCTTGAGCGTGACGTTGTCGAGCGTCACCGAGTAGCTGCGCCGATTGACGCGCGCGACTCGTTCCTCGCGGCCCGCGAAGCTCCCCGAAAGGATCCGCACGGTGTCGCCCTTGCGGAGCGGGACCGACCGCCGGCGAAACCGCGTCCGAAGCTCGCGCGAGAGCGGGACCGTCATGCGCACCCTGCGTTCCGACGTCGGCGCGGTGAAGAACGCCTTGCGTTGGCGTCGGGGAGAGTGCGGGGAGACGGACGACACGGACGTTTCCTCCTACAGGATGATCGAGGACGCGGCCGCGATCCGCGGCCAGCGCTCGGCCGCTTCCTTCGCGACGGGGCCCTTGATCTGCGAGCCTTTGATCTCGCCGGTCTCGGTGGTGATGACGGCGGCGTTGTCCTCGAACTGGACCCGGGTGCCGTCCGGCCGGCGCATCGGGGAGCGCGCTCGGACGATCACGGCGTGGAGCACCTGGCGGCGCATCTCGGGGGTCCCCTTCTTCACGGAGACGATCACGAGGTCGGCGACCCCGGCTCGGGGGTAGCGTCGGTGCGTCCCGTGCCAGTTGCGAACGGCGATGATCTCGACCACCTTCGCCCCGGTGTTGTCGACGCATTCGAGACGCGCTCCCTTCGGGAGTCCGCGACCCCGGCGTCCCGCGAGCCCCTTCATGCCGGCGCCTCCTTGGAGGCCTCGGGCGCCTCGGTGGGCACGACGGCCTCCTCGCCGCGAACGCGGCGGGCGGCCTCACCAAGGTCCTCGACGATGCAGAACGAGACGAGCTTGGAGAGCGGCCGGGTCTCCGCGATCCGGACCCGGTGGCCGACCGGAACGTTGAGGCAGGGGGGAGCGTGCGCGAGGTAGCGACGCCGGCGCTTCTCGTACCGCTCGAACTTCGCGACGTAGTGGAGGAGCGTGCGCTCGACGACCGCCGTGCGCTGCATCGCGGTCGACACGACCGTCCCCTCGAGCACCTGGCCCCGGACGGGGAGGTGCCCGTGGAACGGACAGTGCCGGTCATCGCACCGAGCTTTCGGCGCCCGGACGTCGAGCCCGATGTCCCGGGCGCGTCGAGCGGATGGTGCGCGGGTCGGTGTCATCGGAACCTCCGAGAGCCGCCCGACAGCAGCCGCTTGGTGCGGTCCTCGGGCCGCACGCGAAGGGTCTCGCCTCTTAACGGTAACTCGCCCGACGGGAGGACGAGCGTCCCTTCGAGGCCAGCCTTCGGGACGCGCACCGTCCGCGCGGAGGACGCGAGGCGGACGGTGAACGTGGAGAGAGATTCGTCCACGAGGGTCCCGGCGACCCCGGTGCGGAGCGACGGGGACGGAGGGAACGAGACCGATGCTCCCAGGATCTCGCCGGCGAGCGCCTCGCGTTCGGTGCGGGAGAGCGGTGCCACGGCCGTCGGGTGGTTCGGCATCGGCTCACCTACGCGCCCCCGGATTCGGGCGGGCCGCCCGGGGGGCGTTCGCGCGTTCGCTCAGCACCGTGAGGGCCCGGGCGACGTTTGTCCGGAGCGCCCGCATCCGTCCCGGGCTCGGCGGAGCGCCCCCCATGGCAGCGACCCCTCGCTCGCGCAGGAGAGTGTTCTCGTCGTCCGCGATCCGGCGGCGCAGCTCCTCGTCGGTGAGCGCGCGCAGGTCCTTCATCCTCTGGAGCGTCATGATGTGTCCGGAGCCTCCGCGTCAGGGACCGGGGGGACGACCGCGGCTTCTTCGGGCGTGGAGATCTCGACCGGCGCGGGCCGGGGCCGGTCGGCCACGCCCTTCACGACGATCTCGTCGGGGAGCTTCGCGGTCGGGCGCATGATCCAGACGTTGACGCCGATCGCGCCGGGCTTCAACCGGGCCTGGTAGAATCCCTTGTCGATCCAGAGATGGACCGCCTCACCGCAGTACTTGATCGTTCCGGCCTTGAACCGCTCGGTGCGGTGGCGCTCGCCGGTGAGCTTGCCCGAAAGGATCACCTGACACCCCCGGGCCCCGGCTTCCATGATGCGACGGACGGTGGAGTGCCCCGCGCGACGGAAATGCCAGCCCCGTTCGAGGGTCGAGGCGAGCTTCTCGCTCATCAGCTGCGCGTTGAGGCTGGGCGAGCGCTCCTCCTGAACCTCGATCTGCGGGTTGTCGAGCTGGAAGCGGGCGTGGATGTCCTCCGTGAGCCGCTTGATCAACTCCCCCCGGTGACCGATCAGGATCCCGGGCCGCTCGCAGATGAGCGTGACGCGCGTGCCCATCGGAGTCCGCGTGATGTCCAGGCCCCCGAAGCCAGCGCGCGCGCTCTCCTGGACCAGGTAGTCCTTGAGCAGCACGCGGCGCATCTGCTCCTGGATCACCTTCCGTTCGGCGCTCATTCCGCCTCCTTTCGCTCGGCGAGGACGATCTCGATCGACGTGGTCTGCTCGTGCCACGCGGTCGCCCGGCCGTGCGCGCGCGGCATGTTCGCCTTCCGGATGCGCCCCCGGCTGCTGGCCGCGACCTTCACGTAGAGCCGCTCGGTGTCGAGGCCCTCGTACTCGGCGTTCTCGCGCGCATTCTCGAGGACCTTGAGGACGTTCTTCGCGACCTTCGTCGCGTAGCGGCCGGGCCCAGATCCGACGTGGTGCGCCGTCTCCTGGTTGTACCGTCGGAAGGGAATCGTCTTTCGCAGGGCGATCGCATCCTCGAGTACCGAGGTCGCTCGGTCGACCGGAAGGCCCCGAATCGCGTTCAGGACCTCGTAGGTCTTCTTCGGGGAGATCGGGACCTCGACGCCGCGCGCGCGGGCGACGCTCACCCCCGTCTCGCTCTGATACGTGTACCCCCGCATCGCCCGAACCCCCTCCTCACTTCAGGGGCATGAACTTCGACGAACGCGTCGCGCCGACGCCCGGGCCCGAGTGCTTCTCGAATCGGCGGGTCAGCGAGAACTCCCCGAAGTAGTGCCCGATCATCTCCGGGCGGACCTCGATCTCCTTGAACTCCTTCCCGTTGTGGATGGCGACGTGGCGCCCGACATGCTCCGGCAGGACGAGCGCGTCCCGGCAGTGCGTCCGGACGACCGTCGCGGGGTCGGTGGCGCGCATCTGCTCGAAGAAGAGGGTCGTCTCGGTCGTGAACCCGCGACGGATCGAGCGGCGAGCGCGCGCGGTCACGAACTTCGAGAGCTCCTCGAGGTTCATCGCCTGGAGCTCGGGAACGGTCTTTCCTCGGAGAGTGTACTCCCGCTTGCGGCGGGCCTCGACCTTCTTCGCGCGACGTGCCTTCGGCATGCCTATCGTCCCCTCCCCTCGCGGAGCTGGCGCTTCTTCCGGGCCGAGCGGGAGAACCGTCCGACCTTGGCGCCCGGCCACGTCCCGCTGGAAACGGTGCTCGGGCGGCCCACGTGCTGATGGGCCCCGCCGCCGAACGGGTGATTGAGGGGGTTCATCGCGACCCCGCGGACCTTGAA
>DAEB01000016.1:7963-85067 GCA_002495185.1 Thermoplasmata archaeon UBA184
CGGCAGGTGGCGAGCAGCTGCTTGAACGCTCCCGACGGGAGCTGCACCGTGACGTCCGAGCCCGAATGCGCCACCACGAGGGCGCTCGCGCCGGCGACCCGGACAAGCCGACCTCCGTCGAACGGCTTCACCTCGATATTGGACACGAGCGTCCCATCGGGGATGGTCCCGAGCGGGAGGATCGACCCGCGGTCGACCTTTCCTTCCTGGAACGAGACCGTGTCGCCGGTCGCGAGACCGGCGGTCGCGAGAATCCGGACGGTCGAGCCCTGGGGCGCAGCGACCTCGGCGACCGGTGCGGATCGCCCGGGGGAGGGAACGATCGCGACGACCGTGCCTTCGCCGACCACTTCCGGAGGCGGATGGTAGATCGCCCCGTGGTGGCGGTGGCTCGGAGAGCGGTAGCGGCCCGTTCCGGCGCCCCGGCGCCGGGAGATGATCCGCTTTCCCATCAGAACACCCCCGCCCGGCTGCCGATGTCCTCGGCCGAGAAGTCCTTCGTGAGCCGAACGGTGGCGATCTTCCCCGTCCGGACGATCTTCACGGTGACCTTCTCGACCTTGCACTGGTAGGTCTCTTCGACCGCCTTACGGATGTCGGCGCGGTTCGCGCGCCGGTCGACGACGAACTCGAGCTTGTTCTGGCGCTCCATCTCGTCCATCGACTTCTCGGTCACGTACGCGTGAAGGATGATCCGGTGCCGAAGGGTCGTCATGGCACTGGCTCCCCGAGGCGCTCACGCAGCGACTCGACCGCGGCCCGAGAGAACAGCGTGAGTCGTCCGGCAGCCCCCCCGGGCGCGAGGTCCTCGGTCGCCAGGCTCCGGGCGGGCACGACCTCGACTCCGGCGAGGTTCCGGAACCCGAGCGCCTTTCCCGGCCCGCTCGTCACGAGAAGGAGACTGCGCGGGGTGCGGCGAACCCGACCGCGCCGGCGCGCTCGTCCCGAAGCGCGGATATGCTGACCGGCCCGCGCGCGCTCGACGTCCTCCCAGAGCTTGAGCCGCTCGAGCAGGAGTCGCGCCTCCTGGGTCTTCTGGATCTCCTCGACCGGGTCCTCGACAACGACCGGGAGGTGGAGCGAGTGGGGCACGAGGTGCCCGCGGCCGGCCGCGAGCTTCGCATCGCGCGTCGCGGCGAGCGCCGACGAGAACGCGAGCTCCCGCTCCTTGCGGTTGATCTTCTTCGACCAGATCCGGTCGACGCGCGGGGGATGGGTGAGCCGACCCCCGACGGTGTTCGGCGCCTGGGCTCCCCGCATCGAGTCCATCAGTCGCGGCGTCCTCGCGACCCCTCGGCCCTTGCCGGACCATTCGACCGAGTGGCGAAGGCCCCCGGTCGGACTGGTGCCGTACGGTTGCCGGCGGTGCGACTGGGCCGCGACGACCGCGCGCTCGATGAGGTCGGGGCGGACCGCCGACGAGAACGCGAGCGGGAGCGTGACCTGGATTCCGGGCTTCCCGTCGAGCCCGAGTAGGTGCACTCGGTGGTGCGGGGAGGCCCGCTCGGCGGGCGACGGACGGTCCGCGGGGGGAACGTCCGGCGTCATGCTCCCTGCTTCGAACGGGTGCTGAAGTAGCGGAGGTCGACCTTCTCGACCGAGGTGATGTGACTCCGCAAGGGCGCCCGGAACCGAAGGAGGCGCTTCGCGGGGCCGGGCAACGAGCCGTGAAGCACGATGCACGAGCTTTGGACCTCCCCGTAATGCGGGAACCCTCCGGCGGGTGTGATCGGGTCGGTCCGGGGGTCCCGGACGACCTTGAGGACCCGCATGTTGAACTGCGTGCGTCGGTGGTACCCCTGCTGGCCCGCCTGAGGGATGCGGTACGTGACGAAGCTCGGGTTGTGCGGTCCGAGGGTCCCGATCATCCGCCGGTGCTTCGAGTTCTTCCGCGGCTGGAGCTTCACGCCCCAGCGCTGGATGTGGCCCTGGAACCCGAACCCTTTCGTCACGCCGATGACGTCGACGAACTCCCCTTCCTTCGTGAGGCGCTCGGCCGGAACTTCCTGGCCCAGCTGTTGAAGCGCGAACGCGCGTCGTTCCTCGAACTTCTCGCCCGAGACCCGGACCTCGAAGAGGCTCGGGCTCTTCGACCCGGTCCCGGTCAAGATCCGGGGCTGCGTGTGGACGATCAGACGGATTTCCTCCCCGGCGGCCTTCCCGAACGCCTCAAGGGCCTCGGGGGGGCTCGCGGCGTGCTTCGGGATCCGTCGAGCGAGGTCCTCCGATAGGCCGTTCGCCCAGACCTCGGAAACCACCCGAGAACCGTAGGGAGAGCGTGCGTAGACCCGAGCCGCGGCGACGCGGAGCGGGGGGACCTCGACGACCGTGACCGGAACGGCGACCTCCTGGCCTGCGGTCGTCGACCTCTTTCGATAGTCGACCACGAACGCGTGGGTCATCCCGACCTTGAACCCCGCGAACCCCTCGATCGAGACCGGCTTGACCGCCGGAGACCAGGAGCGGACCCGCGGGACGGGCCGTGCGGCCCGGGAGCGGGGGGAGAACGCGAGGGATCCTCGCCTCGGACGATGACGACGGGCCATGGGTCGATAGGAGGTCCTGCCTCCGGTGCGGGCGGGGGAGTAGGGTGCCCTATATAAGCGCTCGCGCGCGCGAGGGGCCGGGACCGTCAGAAGACGCAGTTTCTCCTCGAAAACCGTCGCACTCGGTCGGGTGTGTTCGGACGCGCGCGTAGAGGAACTGACCCGCGAAGGAAACTCGCTCGGGCCCGCGAACTCCCCAACCGTTAAACCGCCCGGGTCTTCCTACGGACCGAAGGTGTCGTCGTGCAGGCGTTCGTGAAGACGGTGCGCGGTCCGGGAGGAGAGATTCGAACAGTTCCGGACCCGAAGCCCGGCGACGACGAGGTCCTGATCCGCGTGCGGGCTTCTTCGATCTGCGGAACGGACGTCCACATCTGGGTCTGGAACGAATGGGCCCAGTCGAGGGTGCGCCATGTCCCGATGATCTTCGGCCATGAGGTCAGCGGTGAGGTCATCGAGGTCGGACGACGCGTGAAGAGCGTGCGCGTCGGGGACCACGTCTCGGCGGAAACCCACATCGTGGACGGGACGTGCTACCAGTGTCGCACGGGGAAGATGCACATCTGCGAGAACGTCGAGGTGCTCGGAGTCGACCGCAACGGCGTCTTTGCCGAGTACGCGGTCCTCCCCGAGCGGAACGCGTGGGTGAACGACCCCAAGCTCGACCACGCTCTCGCCTCGATCCAGGAACCGCTCGGGAACGCGGTCCACTCCCTCCTCCCCGAGGAGAACCTCGAGGACATTGCGGGGGGGTCGGTGCTCGTGACGGGCTGCGGGCCGATCGGCCTTCTCTCGATCGCCGTCGCTCGTCGGCTCGGGGCGAAGAAGGTCTTCGCGACCGAGGTCAACCCCCTGCGCGCCGCGCTCGCGATGAAGATGGGCGCCGACCGCGTCCTCGACCCGACGGACCCGAACGCACCGGCGGCGAAGACGATCCGGGAGGAGACGGAGGGTCGCGGAGTCGACGTGGCCGTCGAGATGTCGGGACATCCGGCGGCGCTCAAGCTCGCCTTTGATGCCCTCACGCCGGGAGGTCGCGTCTCGCTCCTCGGACTCTTCGACCACGAGGCGAGCCTCGACTTCGACGACGCGGTCATCTTCAAGGCGGCGAAGGTCCACGGGATTTTCGGACGACGGATGTTCGAGACCTGGTTCCAGGTCAAGGGGATCTTGGCCGACCCCGGATTCCGCGAGAAGATGTCCCAGATCATCACCCATCGGGTACCGATCCGGGAACTCCCGCATGCCATGGAGCTGATTCAGTCGATGCAGGCGGCCAAGGTCTCGCTCGAAGCGAGGTGGTAAGATGCGCAACCCCACGGCATTCCTCGGGGAAGAGTACCGTCAGCTCGTCGACCAGGACCTCGATTGGCGCATCCGGGTGCTCGAGAGCCCGAGCATGCCCTGGTCCGAGATCGACGGGAAGCGGGTGCTGATGTTCTGCTCGAACAACTATCTCGGCCTCAGCAACCATCCGCGGCTCAAGGAGGCCGCGCACCGCGCGATCGATGAGCGGGGCGTCGGGTCCGGTTCGGTCCGTCCGATCGCCGGTACGATGGACCTCCACGTCGAGCTCGAGCGCCGCCTCGCCCGGTTCAAGCACGCGGACGCGTCGCTCGTCTATCAGACCGGGTTCGCGGCGAATGCGGGGCTGATTCCGCAGCTCGCGGGAGAAGGGGACCTCATCGTCTCGGACGAGCTGAACCACGGCAGCATCATCGACGGCGTGCGCCTCTCCCGGGCGGAGCGTGCGGTCTACCGTCACGCCGATGTCGAGGACCTCCGAAGCGTGCTGTCGAAGGCGGAGGAGCATGCGCCGAGCTACCGACGGATCCTCGTGATCACGGACGGCGTCTTCTCGATGGACGGTGACATCGCGCCCCTCGACCGGATCAGTCAGGTCGCCGCCGACCACGGCGCGATGGTCTACGTCGACGACGCCCACGGGGAGGGGGTTCTCGGTCCCGGGGGCCGGGGGATCGTGTCGCACTTCGGACTCGGTCGGGACAAGGTCCACGTCGAGATGGGAACGTTCTCGAAGGCGTTCGGCGTCGTGGGAGGCCATATTTCGGGGTCAAAGGACCTCGCCCTGTTCGCGCTCAACAAGTCGCGGACATGGCTGCTCAGCGGTTCGCATCCGCCACCGGTCGCGGCGGCGTGCCTCGCGGCCATCGACGTGCTGGAGTCCGAGCCCGAGCACGTCGAGCGGCTGTGGGCCCACACCCGACGGTTCAAGAAGGAGATGCGCGACCTCGGGTTCGATATCGGCCGCAGCGAGACGCCGATCACCCCGGTCATCGTCGGCGAGAGCTCCCGCGCCCAGAAGCTGAGCTCGCGGCTCTTCGAGCTCGGGGTGTTCGCGCTGCCGATCGTCTTCCCGATGGTCGCCCGCGACAAAGCCCGGATCCGCACGATCATGAACGCGGCGCTCACCCCCGAGGACGTGACGACCGCGGTCGCCGCGTTCGCGAAGGCAGGCCGAGAGCTCTCGCTCATCTAGATCGTTCGGAGACCGTGGTTACCTCGAGCCTATCGCCTCCGTTTATAGGGGGTGTGGGCTCTATTGGAGCGAGGAACCCGATGGCCCGCTCCGACCGTCCGCGCGACGACGCCCCGCCCGTGGCCCCGCCACGGCTCTGGACGGCGAGCGAGGCGAACCAACGGATCCCCGAGCTCGAGGAACTCTTGCCTCGTCTCCGGGGCTGGGCGGGCCGGCTCGCCGAGGTCCACGAGGAGCGGGAGCGCCTCGCGTCGTTCTGGGGATCCGAAGCGGACGCCGAGGACCAGCCGGACCACGAACTCAAGTCGCGGTTGGACGCGGAGTGGAAGCATCTCAGCCATCGGCTGGACGAGGCGATCGGTTCCCTCCGGTCCGAAGGGATCGAGGTGAAGGACCTCGCGTCGGGGCTCGTCGACTTCTACGCGATGGTGGACGGGGAACTCGTCTTCCTCTGCTGGCAGCGCGGCGAGGCCTCCATCGAGTACTGCCATACGCTCACGGGCGGCTTCCGGAGCCGACGGCCCATCCGCAGCGCCTCGTCCGGCCCGTCGGCCCGACCTCAGACCCAGGAACAACCCTAGCCGGGGCGGCTACCCGGAGAGGGCTTCGGGTCTCGTCTGGTACAGGTCGAAGACCCGGATCGCCGTCGCGAAGGCCCCGAACGCCGAGAGCGCTGCCGTGCCCGCGAGAAGGACCGGGAACGCCCCTCCCAGGGCGAGGAAGTAGAGCGCGAGCGGGGAGAGGAGTCCCGCCATCCCGCCGACCACGCCCACCGCGGGCCGGTCGGACCGGGCCGTCAGGAGCGCCGCCATCCCCCCGAAAACCGCGACGATCGCGAGGATCGTCGCGCCGCTTCCGACCGACGCGACGAACGTCTCGAGGTCGGGGAACGGCGAGAGGGTGTCCGTCGTTCCGTTCGCCACCGTCCCGGGAGCGAGCTCGACGGAAAGGCCGGTGGTTCCCGCGTTGTAGACGGGGGAGGCGAACGTGACCACGGACTCCGGAGCGTAGCCCGGGAACGAAACATTGAGCGTGATGCCGCCCGACGGGACCCCGGAGAAGGAGAACGTCCCGTCCGTGCCCGTAACCGTGCTCCAGTTCTTCCCTCCGTCGGTGGTCATGCGGACCGACGCTCCCGAGGCCGGAACGGCTCCCGCGACCTTCGAGAGGGTCACGGTTCCCGAGACCACGTAGTTCCCCGAGCCGAGCGCCTCGACTCCGAGGGCGGCAAGGATCCCTCCGAACACCACCGCGAGGACCGCGACTCCGAGGAGGGCGACCAGGGCGGCCCGCCGCAAGCGAACGCGGGGCCGGCGAGGGTTCGGGAGCGCGGGATATAGGCCGGGGAAGACTTCCCAGGTGTAGAGGGGAGGCGGGTCCCGGGGAACGACCACGGGGACCGGTGTGTGGCATTGGGGACACGGATACCATTGCGTCGGCGGCGAGGGAGCGAGCACGACGCGAAGCGCGGCCCCGCACGCGGGACAGCGGACCGACACCGCCGGAGCTCCCATCGCAAGCGGCCGACCGCTTCCAAGGTCATAGCGTTGCGGCGGTCCCTCGGGAAGCCCCATCCGCGCGTGGTCGGAGTGGACGACGGCGCGTTTTCCCGCGGGGACCGGTACGCCCCGCTCGCCGCGGTGGCACTGACGCTTCCCGAGCACGTCGAGGCGGTCCGAGTGAGCCAGGTGCGCGTCGATGGCACGGACGGAACCCGTCGGGTCGTCTCGCTCGTCCGGAGCCTCGGCCCCCTCGAGGGCGTTCGGGCGGTCCTTCTCGATGGAGCGGTGGTCGGCGGGTTCAACGTGCTCGACCTGGACGCGATCGCGAGGGAGCTAGCGCTCCCGGTGGTCGCCGTGACGCGACGCCCGCCCGATTTCCCGCGCATCCGTTCGGCGCTCTCGAAGTGGTTTCCCCGGTCCGCCGGTGCTCGCTGGAAGATCTTGCGCGCCCACCGTCTCTTCCCGGTGCCGACGGGCGACCGGCCGATCTATGCGACGGCGGTCGGCTGCACGCGAGCCGACGCGGTCCATCTGCTGGCTCGAGCCACCGTCCGGGGGTACTGGCCCGAGCCCGTGCGGCTCGCGCACCTGGTGGCGTCCGCGGGCCGCCGGCCGAGTCGTCGTCCAACGAAGCATTAAGGAGCCCGGACGACGTTCGTCGCTCGGGCCTGTAGCTTAGCATGGACAAAGTCCTGGCCTTCTAAGCCAGTGAACTCGGGTTCAAAGGTCCCGGACGACGAACGAACGTCCAGGGCGGAAACTCCCGACAGGCCCGCCCGACTAGGCGGGAGCGTTGACCTTCGCCGCGCAGTTGTCGCAGAGGATGCCGCGGGGACCGGGGGGAAGCGCGGCGCCGCACAAGGGACACGACGCCCGGGCGTCCGCGGCCGCGATCAGTTCCTGCACGCTCGTCCTCAGCATGGCGTCCGAGCCGCTTCCCCCCGTGCCGGGGATCGGCGGAGTCTCGGCGCCGCTGGGAACGAACGTCTCGAGCCGCGCCCGGTAGACCCCGGTCCTTCGGTCGAAGGTGACGAGCTGCCGCGCGACCAATCCCTGGAGGGCCGAATCGACGAGCTCCCGAACGGTGCCGAAGACGTGCGCGAGCTCGACCGAGGTCAGGCCCTGCGACTCGCTCAGCACCTCGAGCGACCGGGCGGCGAGCAGCGAGAGGTCCCCCCGGCCGATCGTCCGGTCCACGGCAAAGCTCAGGCGGGAGGTACGACGGACGCGACGGGCCGGGGGGAGACGGCCGGACCGGGGGTCCGGGAGCAGGCTCGTCTCGAGAAGGTCGAACTCGTAGCGAAGCCGCTCGTCCGGTAAGTAGAGAAGGAACGCGACCGAGAACGGCAGCAGGCCCCGCTCCCGGTAGACCGCGAGACCTCGGTCGAGCGTCCCGAACTGCGTGTCGAGCTCGACGCGGTCGCCTCCCGAGGCGGCCCGGTCCTCGTCGTCCCGGGACCGCGGAAGGAAGTGCTCCCGTAGCAGGATCCGAGCGATCCCCCGCTCGGGGGGTCCCGGTACGACCGGATGGAGCTCCGCGGAACCGTCCGACTTCAGCGTGATCCTCTGAAACGGTCGCAGGAACCCCCACTCGCTCGGGGGCGGGATCGGCTCCGGTCGGACCTCGATCACCGCCGGGGAGCTCTTCCGGTCCGCGAGAAGCGAATAGACCGAGGGGTACTCCGTCCCGTCGCCGGTCACCGTGACGCTCGCCACTCGACGGCGTACGCGCGAGACGTACTCCTCGTAGGCGCGGGCCAGCGCCCGCTGGCTGAAGGCGTCGTGGCGGTCCCCGACGAGCTGCTGGGCGAGCGCGTCGAGATCAGAGAGGGATACCGAAGTCATGGCGAGACCTCCGTTCGGCTGCTAGCCGGTAGAGGGAGATAAAGCGGCGGGCCATGGTTTCGAGCGAAGCGTTCCGTCGGACGTACTCCGCCGCACGGTGCCCGACCGTCTGACGCACCGCCGGCTCGTCCAGGACATGGGCGAGGGTCTCCGCGAGGGCACCGGGGACGGTGACCGGGACCTTCCAGCCGGTCACGCCCTCCTCGACGATCTCCGAAGCGCCCCCGTGCGCCGGCGCGATCGGAGGAACCCCGCACGCCATCGCCTCGAGGAGGGCGATGCTCGACGTGTCGCTCGTCGACGGAAGGACGAAGACGTCCGACTGCGAGAGCAGCGCGGCCTTCTCGGTCTCGGCGACCGGTCCGACGTAGCGGACGTGCGACGCGAGCAGCGGCGTCTTCGCGAGCCGCTCGCGCACCCTCGCTTCCTCGGGACCCTGGCCCCCCACGATCGCGACCAGGTCGGTGTGGGGGACCGCCGCCTCGACCGCGTCGAGGAAGCGATGGACCCCCTTGTCGACCGTGAGGCGACCGAGGTAGGTGACGAGGGGAACGGACGGGAACCCGCATCGGGTCCTCCAATCCGGGAGGTCGGCGTGCGGGCGGAACCGGTCGACGTCGATGCCGTTCGGCACGACCTCGACGGGGCGACGGAACGGCTTGCGCGCGCTCACCATGAGGGTGTCGCGCGCGGACTCGGAAGGTGCCGTCGCCACATCGCACCTCCAGTACGTGCCGAGGTTGTACCACCAGGCGAGGCGGAAGAACGTCGGGACCAGGACCTTCGACGGAACGCTCTCCTGCATGTCCCGAATGTTCGTGTGGAACGTCCCGACGAGCGGCCGGTCGAACCGACGCGCCTGCAGAAGCCCCATGCTCCCGATCGCAGCGGGAGTGTGGAGGTGGATCACGTCGGCGTCCCGGACCGAGCGGGCGCTTCGGAAGAGTCCGAAGGGCCAGACCGGCCAGCGGTACTGTCCGTAGAGCGGCACCGGTACCGTCCGGATCCGGCGGACGCGGACGTCGCCGAGCATCTCCTCACACGACGCGCCGGCGGTCGCGCTCGGGGCGTAGACGCGGACCGAATGCCCGAGGCGAGCCAGCGTCCGGGCCAGTCCCCCGGTCACCGCCGAGACCCCGTCCTGCATCGGAGGGAACGAATCGGTGAAGAACGCGATCTCCACGAGCACCGCCTTGCGGTCCCGCTGCGTCGATGGGGTTCGTATGCTTATGGGTGCACACGCCTCACCCCGGCTCGAGGGGTCGATGAGGGACCGGCTCGACGACCTGGATGCACAAATCCGCCGGGGAATGGCCCGCGCGAAGACGCCGGGAGCCACGCTGGGACTCCTTCGTCCGGGACATGCCCCTCTCGTCCGCGCGTACGGTTTCCGGGACCGGGAGCATCGACTTCCCGCGACGCCCCGTACGATGTACGGGATCGCTTCGGTCACGAAGTCGTTCACGGCCCTTGCGGTCCTTCGCCTCTGCGAAGAAGGACGGCTTCGGGTCTCCGACCCGGCGACCCGGCATCTCCCCGAGCTTCGCCTCCCCGGAGCGAATCCTCGCCATCCGATTCGGATCCAGCACTTCCTGACGCACAGCTCGGGGATCCCTCCCCTCCCCACGATCTACTACACGACGATGCGAAACGGCCGTCGCGACCCTCCGTACGACCCGCGCCGGGCCCGACGGGTCGGAATCGACCCCGGCCATGCGCCGATCGACACCTACGAGGGCCTGCTCGAGTTCCTCTCGAAGGAGAAGTACGCCCTACTCGGGCCGCCCGGGGCCCAGTTCAGCTACTCGAACGAGGGGTTCGGGCTGCTCGGCGCGATCGTGGAACGAGTCTCGGGCCGTTCGTTCGAGAGCTTCGTCGAGGAAGCGATCCTCCGGCCCGCGGGAATGCGTGCGACCACCTTCGATACCGGCATCCTCTTCCGGCAGCCCGAGGTCACGACGCTCTACTCGCCGAAGTGGAACGGCCGACGCCACGGGTTCGTCCCGAGCGACGAGTGGTGGGAGGATAGCTCGATGCGGGCCGCCGGTTCCCTGCGGACCAATGTCCCCGACCTCCTGCGCTATCTCGAGATCTTCCTCACCGGGGGCCGAGTGGGGGGAGGGAGAGTCGTCTCTCGGGCCTCCGTCGCGGAGATGACCCGCCCGCGCGTCCCGATCTCCGCCGGAGTCCACTACGGCTACGGAGTCCTCGTCCGCCCGGACTACTACGGAAACCTCCTGGTCGCGCACAGCGGCGGGCTGAAAGGCGTCAGCTCGATGATCGCGGCCGTGCCGAGGAAGGGAATCGCGGGCGCGCTCCTTTCGAACGCCGAAGGCGTACCGGCGGACCGATGGCTCGCGACGGCCGTGAACCTGTCGCTCGGAGTTCCGACGGAGGCCGATTTCGAAGAGGTTCCGCCGGCGGTTCGGAGCCACGCGTCCCCGCAGGAGTTCGCGGGCTGGTACTGTTCGGGCGAAGGGATCTGGGCCGAGTTCCGGGCGCGACGCGATGCGCTTCGGCTCGACTTTCGCGGGATCGAGTCGATCGGGAAGAACCTCCTCCTGCGCCCGGCCGGGCACGACGTCTTCGTCCTGCGACGGAAGGGCGAGAAGAGCGCGGTCCGGTTCCTGAGGGACCGGTCCGGGCGGGTGCGCTCGGTCTTCCTGGGGTGGCGGGTCGTGCGACGACGCGCCCGCTCCGAGCTCTCCCGGGCGGCTCAGGGACGAATGGTCTGGTAGGCGCTACAGGACGGTCTCGAACGCTCGTTCGAGGCGGCTCACGTCCCGAATGTCGAGCGACCGGGGGTCGAACGAGACGAGGAGCGCGGAACCGGTCTCCTGGGCCTGCGTCACGAGCCAGTTCACGAACTTGAGGGTTGTCTCGAGGGTGTGCTCGGTCGCGAGGTACTCGAGCGCATCGACGTACACGAGGGCGCCGCCGGGGGACTCGGTCGGTTCCCGGAGCCGACCGGAGATCTCGCCCGGGGTGACCGCTCCCTGGCCGGGGTCCCGCGCGCCGGAGGGACCGCCGACCAGGATGTCGAGGCGGTGTTCCTTCGCCACCCCCGGCACTTCGGGCGGGCGCATCGAGACGAGGGCGACCCGGGCGAACGACGGCGCGTTGGCCCGCAGGATCTCGACGGCGCGGCTCGGCCGCTCCTCGCGCACGAGGAGCGTGGTGCCCGGGATGAGCCGGGCCGCGGGCGCCGCGCGACCGGCGATGGGGCCGGTCCACTGCCGCGCGGGCGCCGGCGGGCGGAGGAGGGAGCCCCACGCCGGTCGTCGCGGCGGCGCGAGCAGGCTCTTGCGCTTCAGCTCGACCTCCTCGGAGAGGCGCGCGAGACGGCTCGCGGTCAGCATCCGGACCTCTTGCGGCGTGTGCCCCCGGGAGATGTGCTCGAGAGTCTCTCGGAGGGCGCCTCGGACGCCTTCCTCGTAACCCGCGGCGTACGCTCGCGCATACTCCTCGTCCGCCGGGGGTTCGTTGGACGGAGCCGGCGGGATGCCGTTCCGTCGCTCCGGCGCGCTCACGCTGGAGACCGCTCGGCCCTCGGGGCGTCCTTCCCGGGGACGGGGCCGACGGGCCCGCGCGCGGGAGGAAGGACCCCGGAGTCGTCGAGAGGAGTGAACTTGTACCCGTAGTGGATCACGCCGGACGCTCCCTCCTCCCGGAGCTTCCGGAACGTCGCCCGCACCTTGAGCCCGATCCGGACCTCGCCGGGTTCGATATCGACGATCTGGCCGGTGAGGACGGGACCCTCGGGCGTTCGGACGAGACCGAGAGCGTACGGGACCTGCATGTCGAACCCCTCCGCTGCGTCGTGGACGACCGTGTAGGAGATCACCTCCCCCTCTCCGGACAGCTGGAAGGGGACCATCCGTTCGATCGATTGTCGGTGGCTCGTGCACTCGGGGCAGACCGCGCGGGGCGGGAAGTAGACCGTTCCGCAGACCGTACACTTCGACCCGCCGAGGTTGTAGCGTCGGGGGGTTTCGCGCCAGAATCGTGCGATCGACATCGACCCTCCCTCAGTTCTCCCTCTCGAGGAGATGGACGACCGTCGTCGCGCCCGTCCCCCCCACGTCCTGGGCGAGCCCGAGCCGCGCGCCGGAGACCTGCCGCTCCTTCGCCTCGCCGCGCAGCTGGCGAACGATCTCGACGACCTGAGCGACCCCGACGGCACCGAACGGCCGCCCTTGGGCTTTGAGCCCTCCCGACGTGTTGACGACGGTCCGGCCCCCCGGCCCGAACCGCCCGCTCGCGAACTCGGGACCCGAGCGGCCCTTCTCGACGAACCCGAGGTCCTCGAGCGAGACGAGCGCGCTGATCGTGTACGCGTCGTGGATCTCCGCGACCTGGACGTCCTGGGCCGTGCGCCGCGCCTGGTCGTAGGCGCGTCGGGCTGCCACGACCGTAGAATCCAGCCGGGTGATCTCCCGTCGCTGATGGAGCGCCATCGTGTCGCAGGCCACCTGGCTCGCGGCGATCCGGATCGGCGTGTCCGTGTGCTTTCGCGCGGACTCCATCGGTCCGAGCACGACCGCGGCCGCGCCGTCGGAGAGCGGAGCGCAGTCGAGCATGCCGAGCGGCTCGGCGACCGGCCCGGCGTCCATCACCTGCTGGACCGTGAGCTTGTTGCGGAAGTGGGCGTTCGGGTTCTTCGACCCCATCTCGTGGGAATGCACCGCGACCTTTGCGAGCTGCTCCCGGGTCGTTCCGAAGTCGTACATGTGGCGACGCGCGACGAGCGCCCAGAGGGCCGGGAGCGTGGCACCGAAGACGACCTCCCACTCCTGGTCGGCCGCCGAGCTCGTGATCCGCGCGGCGGTCTCGTCCGGGACGTCCGTGAGCTTCTCCGCGCCGCCGACCACCACGTAGTCGTAGAGTCCGCTCGCGACCGCGAGGTACCCCTGGTGGAGCGCGAGGGCGCCCGAGGCACCCCCTCCTTCGACCCGGACCGCCGGGAGATGACGGTGGCCGAGGCCGGTCGCGTCCAGGATGAGCGGGGCGATGTGCTCCTGGTCGATGAGAGCGCCGGACGCCATGTTGCCGAGGAAGAGCCCTCCGAGGTCGGTCGAGGAGAGCTTCGCGTCGACGAGCGCCTGGAGCCCGGCCTCGATCCCGATCTCGCGGAACGAGCGGTCCCAGAGCTCTCCGAACCGGGTCTGGCCAACGCCGAGGACCGCGACCTCGCGCATGGCTAGTCTCCTCCCATCTGGATCTTGCCGCGCACCTTGGCGTACGTGGCGTAGGAGATCTCGTCCCCGTGCTCGAGGAAGTACTCGACCGGTCGACCGTACCCCCGCTCGAACGTCGCGAGGGCGTCCGTGGTTTCGAGGTCGAACGCGTCCGACCCGGCTCCCGAGCCGTACCCGACGACCAGGACCCGCTCACCGGGACCGGCGTGGTCGAGGACGTTCGCGAGTCCGAGCAGCGCCGCCGCCGAGTAGGTGTTTCCGATCGAGGGGGTGACGAGGCCGTAGCGCATCTGAGCGTCGGAGAAGCCGAGCTGTTTTCCCGCCCGCAGGGGGAACTTCCCGTTCGGCTGGTGGAACACGACGTGTCCGTAGTCCTTCGGGGTCGTGCCCGCGATCTCCATGATCCGCCGCGCGCATTCGGTCACGTGGCGGAAGTACGCGGGCTCCCCCGTGAATCGACCCCCGTGGCTCGGATACTTCTGGCCCTCCCGCCGCCAAAAGTCCGGAGTGTCGGTCGTGTAGGACGCCGTGGCATGGACCCGGCAGATCACATTCTCCTTGCCGATCACGTACGCCGCTCCTCCCGCGCTCGCCGAGTACTCGAGCGCATCGCCGGGCGCTCCCTGGGAGGTGTCGGTCCCGATCGCGACGCCGTAGCGGATCATTCCCGCGCCGACGAGGCCGAGACAGGTCTGGATCGCCGCCGTTCCGGCCTTGCAGGCGAACTCGAAATCGGCCGCGGTCAGGTTCGGGGTCGCTCCGACCGCCTGTGCGACGACCGTCGCCGTCGGCTTGACCGCGTAGGGGTGCGATTCGGACCCGACATAGAGGGCGCCGATCTGCTGGGGGTCGATCCCGCCGCGGACGAGCGCCGTGCGGAGCGCTTCCGTCGAGATCGTGATCGTGTCCTCGTCGGGGTCCGGGACGCTCTTGCGACGCACGTTGAGTCCCTGGCCCATCGCCTCGCCATCGACGCCCCAGACCCGTCCGATCTCGGCGGGGGTGATCCGGTGTCGGGGCACGTACGCTCCGTAGCTCACGATTCCTGCTTCCATCGTCCGAACCTTCCGTCCTACAGCTCCTCGAGCCGTTCGAGCACCGCCGGCGCGTTGAGCGCCGTCGTGAGGAGAGGGATGTTCTCGACCTCGGAGAGGCGGATCGCGAGCGGGTCGACCCGGCCCGGGTTCGCGAAGAAGACGGCGGCGGGCTTCATCGGGTGCGCACGGATCGCGACCATCGGCGAGCGGCCGTACTTCACGTTCGAGAAGATCAGCGCGCGCTGGGTGGTCCAGCCGTAGACCTCGACGAAGTGGGACGCGTCGATCGAGAGGATCGCTCGGGGAGCGTCCAGAACCGTGAACCCGTGAATGTCGCGGTGCAGGTCGACCCGGCTCACGGGGCGCGCCTCGAGCCGGTCGCCGAGGGTCTTGAGGGGGATCGCGACCGCGAACTCCCGCATCCCGAGGATCCCCTCCGAATGGGGTCGCACTCCGAGCCGCTCGCCGACCTTCCCGCCTTTGTCCGTGTCGAGGGCGATGAGCGCCTCGACGTACCGCCGGATGAAGCCGGCGCCGGGGCTCAGCCGTCGCTCGGATTCGTAGTCGCTGATCACCGAGGGGACGGTCACGAGGCGGCGGGCGAGGTCCCTCTGCGAGATCCCGAAGTCCTCCCGCCACTTCCTCAGAGTTCGGCCCGGATGCGGGGACAAGACGACTTCGCCCGCGATCTTCTCCCGAAGGTCCGCGTCCACGGGAGCGTCCATCCGACGCGCCGTATAAAGCGCTAATCTTCCTGTCGGTCCCCGGTCTCGACACCTGCCGAAAGTCCCGAGAGAGACCGGAGGGAGTGGACCGGGCGAGACTCTCCGGCCGAGCCGCTCGTCGCGGCCCGTCCCTTTGAACTCGCGACCTCTACCTTGCCAAGGTAGCGATCTTCCGCTGATCTACCGGCCCACGCCGGCGGGTCGAGGTCCGCGTTGGGATAAACCCTTCCTTGGGCGGACGCTGCCCGCTCGCCGCCGGCGAGCCCGGGCCGTCAGAAGGGCCAAACCCTTATCCCCCTCTCCCCACTTCCGCGCGCGATGGCCGAGGAACCGCCGACCGGCGAACCGCTCGACATTATCCTGCGGACCACCCGGGACCTCCTCCGTCCCGAAGAGCTCGTTCGTGAAGCGACCCGGGACATCGTCAAGGACGAGATCCGCCGCCACCTCGAGAAGACGCTTCGCGACGACCCCGAGCTCGCCCAGGACCTCAAGGACTCGGTCCGCGACCTCCTCGCCGCGCGGGCGAGCGAGTACGCCGCCCTCTTGCGGGTCGGCACGGCCGTGGCCCGGATGGGGATGTCGGCGCTCCCACCGGAGGTGCGCCAGGCGATGACCAAGAGCCTCGTCGACGTGATCTCGAAAGAACTCGGTCAGATCGTCGAGAGGTCGTTGTAACCCCATGCCGATGGCGCCGGACCAGGTCCGGATCTACGAGATCAAGCGNNGCGAACTACCTCATCGACACGCTCGAGATGGAGCAGATCGGGATCGTCGAGTCCCCTGCCTTCCCGACCGTCTCGCTCGTCCGCAACGGGATCCCGCAGCATCCGGTCCGGATCTACGCGGGTCGCCCACCGGCGGACCGCGCGGGACGCGGCGCGGACAAGCTGGTCGCGTTCGTCTCGGAGTTTCATCCCGCGCCGACGGTGATCCACCCGCTCGCGACCACGATCCTCGACTGGATCCAGGAGCAGCGGTGCTCTCTCCTCGTCTCCCCCGAGGGGCTGGTCGTCGAGGCCGCTCCCGGCTCGTCCCGGACGAGCCGCCCGCCGCGGCTCAGCGACGTGAAGGTCTACGGCGTCGCGAGCACCCGGAAGGCGCGCGAGCTCTACATCGAACCCAACATGATCCCGTTCGCGGAGGGTGTCATCACGGGAATCGCGGGCGTCCTCCTCAACGAGGGTCGACGCCGGGGGTTCGACGTGCTGACGTTCCTCGCGGAGGCGCAGGCCGATTATCCGGACGCCCGGGCCGCGGCGAAGGTCATCGAGACGATCAACCGGATCCTGCTCCGGACGCCGCTCGACCCCGTCCCGCTCTACGCCGAGGCCGAGCGGATCGAGCAGCAGCTGCTTTCGATCCAGAAGCACGCGGCGGAGCGGAGCCGGACGGAGCCGTCGACCCAGCCGTCCCCCCCGATGTACCGGTAGGGCGAGTCCCGGGAACCCGGAGCAGGAGCTCCTTGAGGCCGACGATGAGCCGGTCGGCGTCCGACCGGTCGTTGTAAAGGTAGAACGACGCCCGGACGCTCCCCGAGAGGCCCCGGCGAGCGTAGAACGAGTGGACGCAGTGCATGCCCGAGCGGACCATGACGTCGTGGCCCTCGTCCAAGAAGACGGCGACGTCGTTCGGGTCGACCCCGTCGACCGTGAACGCGAAGATGCTCGAGCGGTCCCGCGGATTCGGTGGGCCGAGGAGATGGATCCTCGGCTCGTTCTCGAAGGCCCGGGTGACCCGGAGGTTCAGGGCGAGCTGCTGTCGCTCGACGGCCTCGAAGCCGACGCGCCCGAGATACTCGATCCCCGCGTGGGCCCCGATCACGCCCGCGTAGTTCTGGAGACCGGCCTCGTACCGGTACGGCGCGGGCCGGAGCGAGTGACCTTCGAGCGTCGACCATTCGACCGTCTCTCCGCCGACCACCAGAGGGCGCAGCTCTTCAAGCGGGCGGACCGCGGCGGCGAGGACCCCGGTCCCGGTGGGACCGAGCATCTTGTGGGCGGAGACGGCGTAGAAGTCGACGCCGACCCGGTCGAGGTCGACCTTCTGGTGCGGAGCGGCCTGGCAGCCGTCGAACAGGACGAGGGCGCCCGCGTCATGCGCCCGTTCCGTGATCTCACGGACCGGCAGCGTCCGCCCGTCCAGGTTCGAGGTGTGAAAGAGGCTCACGAGGCGGACCCGAGCTCGAAGCCGCTCTTCGAGGGCGTCGGAGTCAAAGCTCCCGTCCTCGGAGAGCGGGAGGACTTCGAGGCGGATCCCGCGTTCTGTGGCGAGACGCTGCCAGACGATCAGGTTCGAGTTGTGCTCGCGGTCGGAGATGAGGACCCGGTCGCCGGCCTCCCACGGAAGCCCCTGTCCGACTAAGTTGATGGCTTCGGTCGCGTTCCGCAGGAAGACGACCCCTCTCGGGTCCGCCCGTCCGAGGAACCCGGCGAACGCCCCGCGAGCGAGCTCGAACCGGCGACCGACCTCCTCCGAGAACCGGTGGAGGCTTCGACCCGCGCATCCCGGAAAATCGCGGTAGTACTCCTCCATGGCCGCGAGAACGGGCGACGGCACCAGCGACATGCACGCCGAGTCGAGGTAGGCGGGAGCGGGGTGCCCGTCCCGTTCCCGCAGGGCAGGGAAGTCTTCCCGCACCCCGGCGACGTTCATCATGGGTGGGACCGCTGGAGGCTCTCGGCGGCCGTGACGAGGACCGCGGCTCCGACGACGAGCGCACGGTCGTCGGGGGCGAAGGTCGCGCTGTGGAGGCTCGCCGGCCGGTCGGGGACTCCGACGCCCAACCGGAGGAACGTCCCCGGCACCCGCTCGAGGTACCGAGAGAAATCCTCCGCGCCCATCAGCGGATGGTCGACCTCGACCACGTTCTTCCGCCCGAGTTCGGCGGCCAGCCCCTCGGCGACGATCCGGGTGGGGCCGGCCGGATTGAGGAGCGCCGGGTACCCGCGTCGGTACTCGACCCGGGCGCGACCGCCGTGGCTCGCGGCGATCGAGCGGACCCGTCGTCGCAGGGTCCGCTCCATCAGGTCGCGGGTGCTCGCGCGGAGCGTCCGGACCGTCCCCTCGAGGACGACCTCGCTCGGGAGGATGTTGTGCCGCGTCCCGCCGTGGACTGAGCCAACGCTCACGACGACCGGGTCGGTGGGCTCACGGACGCGGCTCACGAGGCTCTGGAGGCCGGTCACGACCTCGCTCGCCATCAGGATCGCATCCGGACCCTGTTGCGGGGTGGATGCGTGCCCGCCGCGGCCGTAGACCGTGATCCGGAAGAAGTCCGCGGCGGCCATCGTGGGCCCGACCCGCCAGCCGACGGTCCCGAGGGGAAGCGCAGGGTCGACGTGCTGCCCCACGATGTCGTCGACCTTCGGGTTCTCGAGACAACCTCGCTCGATCAGCGGAAGAGCTCCGCCTCGGTCCCCCTCCTCCTCGGCCGCCTGGAAGATGAGCTTGACCGGTCCACCGGTCGACCGCCCACTGCGCACGAGCATCGCGGCCGCGCCGAGCAGGGCCGACATGTGCACGTCATGCCCGCAGGCGTGCATCTTCCCCGGGTAGCGAGACTGGAAGGGAAGACCGGTCCGTTCGGTTACCGGAAGGGCGTCCATGTCCGCCCGGAGCGCGACCACGGGTCCGGACCGGTCGGCTCCGATCATGCCCACGACGCCGTGGATGTCCTCGAAGGTGCGGAACGGGACCCCGAGCTCCCGGAGGGCGGCGACGAGCTTCTCCTGCGTCCGCTCCTCCTGGAGCGAAAGCTCGGGTTCCTGGTGGAACGCCATCCGCCACGCTCGCATCGCCGGGAGCGTCCGGCGCGCGGCGGTGAGCCACGACTCTCGGGCTCCGCCCATCGCCGCCGCGCATCGGGAGGAGCGATATAATGCGGAGGGAGACCGCGCGCGAGTGCCTATCCGCGGCCGGCCTGAGCGTCGACGACCGCCGCCTCGGCCCGCGCGCAGGGCCGGAAGGAATCGATCTCAGGGACCCGCCAGGGGTCCGGCCGGTCGAGGTGGAATCGGTTGAACCAGACCGGCTGGATCCCCACGCGCCTCGCCCCGGCGACGTCCGTCATCCACGTGTCCCCGATCATCACCGTCTCCTCCGGACGGGTCCCCGCTCGTTCGAGCGCGATCCGGAAGATCCCCGGCTCGGGTTTCGCGACCCCCACTCCCTGGGAGACGACCATGAAGTCGACCAGGACTCGGAACCCGAGGTAGTCGAGCTTCTCTTCTTGCTCGGGAACTTCGTTGTTCGTCACGACCCCCACGACCGTGCGTCCCCGGAGCCTCTCGAGGAGACGCCGCACCCCCGGGACCGGGCGCCGTAGGGCCTGGTAGAATCCGCGGTACTTCTGCGAGAGCTCGGCCGCCTCGCTTTCGGAAACTTCCGACCCACAGAACCCGGCGAGACGACGGAACCGCTCCGCCCGCGCCTGTTGGATCGTGACCCGTCCTGCAAAGATCTCCGGCTGCACGGCCTCCAGGAGACGGGAGTACTCGTGCCAGAGAGAGTCGAGCGAAGGCCCGCGCAGTCGGGTTTCCGAAACCCGCAGCCGGCCGAGAGCCCGACGGCACGTCAGGGAATGGTCGAAGATCGTGTCGTCCATATCGAAGAAGACTGCCCTCGGAAGCCCCGGGGACGGGTTGGGGGGGGATCGGACGGGAGCCGACACGACCCGTACGACGGTGGTCTCCTACAAAGCGCTAGGGTGCGGACCGACCGTCCGGGGATGAGGCGCGATGGGCACCGACCTTCTCGAGCCCCTTCCCAGGCTTCATAGGTCGCTTCCTTGCCGGAGGGGCCCCCCCGCCCTCGGGAAGCGCGGCGGACGGGCCCACGATACGTACTTTACCTCGGCTCGCGTTCGCGCGACAACCTCGACCGGGCGGTCGGGGCGAGAGTTTGCATTCGATGACCTGTCGCGGAAAGTCTCGAAGAGAGGGTGCGTCGACTCGCTCTTTCTCCGCTCCGAACGCTGCGGGACGCGCGACGTGGCCGCCGGGGCCAACCGAGGGCCCGCCCCAGGAGAGCCGGTGATCGCAGGCGAACGACGGTCCCCCTCGGAGGTGACCGTCGCTTCGTTCGCTACGCGGCCCCTTGACCTCGTTCAGCGAGACTTCCGGAACCCGTCGCTCGAGTGGCGGCGGCTCTTCGCGGAGATGTTCGGCACCTTCCTCCTCGTCTTCGTAGCCGCCGGGGCGGGAGTCGTGAATGCGGTCAGCGGTGGGAAGGTCAGCCTCGCCGCTCAGGTGGTCTCGCCGGGTCTCATGGTGATGGCGATCATCCTGTTCATGGGGGCGACCTCGGGCGCCCACCTCAACCCGGCCGTCAGCATCGCGTTCGCCGCTCGGAAGGATTTCCCTTGGAAAAAGGTGCCCGGGTACATCGCTTCCCAGCTCGTCGGAGCGCTGTTCGCCTGCCTCCTCCTCTTCTGGCTCTTCGGGAACGTCGGGTCGCTCGGAGCGACGAACCCGGGTCCCGGGGTGAGCCCGTACCAGGCGCTGGTGTTCGAGGTGATCCTCACGATGGGGCTCGTCAGCACGATCCTCGGGACGGCGTCGAAAGCGCAGAACATCGGGGCGCTTGCGGCGATCGCCGTCGGCGGGTACATCGCGCTCGCCGGCCTCTTCTCGGCCCCGATCAGTGGCGCCTCGATGAACCCGGCCCGTTCGCTCGCCCCCGACATCGTGACGGGGAGCTATGGCTACACCTGGATCTACGTCGTCGGACCGATCGTCGGGGGACTGATCGCGGTCGGAATCGCTTACATCCTGAGGGGTCCCGGCGGGGACCAACCCGCAATCCAGGCGGCGCAGGGCCGACTTCCCGAGATCCTGCGCGAATCGTCGTCCTATGAGTCGGGGACCCGGCCCGTTCCTCCTGCCGAACCTTCGACACCCCCCGAACGAGGTCGCACGTCGTGACGGAACCGTTCCGGTCGCTGCAGCTTCCGGTTGGCAAGTCAGTCGACCTCTCGAAGCATGACCCCGCCGATACGTCGTGCTGGTCCGGCAGCCGTCGGAAGGCCGGTGCGGCCTTGGTAAAGTTGCGAGGCGAGCTCGACCAGCTCCAGGAGCTGTTCTACGCCGATTCGCGTCGCAGCATCCTCGTCATCCTGCAAGGAATGGATACGAGCGGAAAGGACGGGGCGATCCGCCACGTCTTCGAAGGGGTCAACCCCCAAGGCGTGCGGGTGAGCGCGTTCAAGCAACCGACGCCCGAGGAGCTCGCCCACGACTTCCTGTGGAGGGTCCACAAGGATGCGCCGGCGAAGGGCGAGATCGTGATCTTCAACCGGAGCCACTACGAGGACGTCCTCGTCGCCCGCGTCCACAACCTCGTCCCGCGCCGCGTCTGGTCGAAGCGGTTCGGGGCGATCAACGCCTTCGAGAAGTGGCTGGTAGAAGAGGGAACGACCGTCGTGAAGTTCTACCTCCACATCAGCCGGGAGGAGCAGGCGCGCCGCCTCGAGGACCGGATCCGGGACCCGACGAAGCGTTGGAAGCTCAGCATCGCCGACTTCCACGAGCGGAGGTTCTGGGACCGCTACATGGACGCCTACCAGGACGTCCTGCGGAGGACCAACACTTCGTGGGCGCCGTGGTACCTTCTGCCCTCGAACCACAAATGGTACCGGAACCTCGCGATCTCCTCGATCCTCGTCGACGCGCTGCAGGGGATGAAGCTGCGGTACCCGCACGCGGCGATGAACCTCTCCCTGCTGCGGGTCCGATAACGACGGGGGCGCGCCCTTCTCGGCGAGGGAGGATCCGGACCCCCCTCCCCTTCTTGTAGCGCGTCCCCTTCCGAGCGCATGGCGAGGGCGCGCCGAGCGGAGCTTGAGTTCTACAGCGTCCGGCTGCTCGCGAACGATTTCCGCAAGACCTGGCATTTCTACCGGGACCGGGTCGGGCTCGTCCCGGCCCCCGGCCACGGCGAGCCTCCGTACGGGGAATTCGTCTGGCGGGGCCGGCCTCTCCTGGCCGTGTTCGACCGAACGGTGATGGCGCGGTCCGTCGGACTCCTTCCGGGACGATCGTCCGTCCGCAACGTGGGAGGGGCGGCGGTCGTCCTTGAGGTGGCGGACGCCGACCGGGAGGCAGCGCGACTCCGGCGACGGGGAGTCCGCCTTCTTCGCGGGCCGACCGACCGCTCCGAGTGGGGTCTCCGGACCGTCCATTTCCTCGACCCCGATGGCCATCTCGTCGAGGTCAACTCACGCCCCCGGCCGCGGAGGCATCGCGCTTCCTGACGGGCGGAGGCTTCGGCGGGCCGGAACTCCCGAACGGAGACCGACTCTCGAGGGAGGAAAAGCAAGTCTTTTTATATGAGTCCTTTCTTACTAATGCCGAGGAAACCGGGAGCTCCTCCCACGGATTGGTGAGGGGGACCCGGCGAGAAAACCATGTCCAAGATCATCGGGATTGACCTGGGGACGAGCAACTCCGCGGCGGCCGTGCTGGAAGGCGGACGCCCGGTCATCATACCGAGCTCCGAGGGAACGACCGTCGGGGGCGGGAAGGCGTTCCCGTCGTACGTCGCGTTCACCAAGGATGGCCAGCTGATCGTCGGGGAACCGGCGCGCCGTCAGGCGATCTCCAACCCCGACGGGACCGTCACCGCGTTCAAGCGGAAGATGGGGACGGACTATCAGTACACGATCTTCGGCAAGAAGTACACGCCGCAGCAGCTCTCGGCGTTCCTACTCCAGAAGATCAAGCGAGACTCCGAGGCGTTCCTGGGCGACAAGGTCGAGAAGGCGGTCATCACCGTTCCGGCCTACTTCAACGACAACCAGCGGCANNGTCATCCGGATCATCAACGAGCCGACGGCCGCGTCGCTCGCCTACGGGCTCGACAAGGCCGGGAAGAACCAGAAGATCCTCGTCTTCGACCTCGGCGGGGGAACGCTCGATGTTACGATCATGGATTTCGGCGAGGGGGTCTTCGAGGTCATGAGCACGAGCGGGGACACGCAGCTCGGCGGCACCGACATGGACAACGCGGTGACCGAGTGGGTCGCCTCGGAGTTCCAGAAGGAGTCGGGGGTGAACATCCGTAACGACAAGATGGCGATGCAGCGGGTGCGGGACGCCGCGGAGAAGGCGAAGATCGAGCTCTCCTCGACGATGGAGACGCAGATCAACCTCCCGTTCCTGACCGCGACGAACGAGGGCCCGAAGCACCTCGCTCTTCCGCTCACCCGGGCGAAGCTCGAGGAGCTAGTCCGCCCGATCGTCGAGCGATGCCGGGCTCCGGTCGAGCAGGCGATCCGGGATGCGAAGGTCTCGAAGGACCAGATCAACCGGATCGTCCTGGTCGGCGGGCCGACGCGGATGCCGATCGTTCAGAAGTTCCTCGAACAGACGATCGGCCGACCGATCGAGCACGGCGTGGACCCGATGGAGTGCGTCGCGATGGGCGCGGCAATCCAGGGCGGTGTCCTCGCGGGCGAGGTCAAGGACGTCGTGCTGCTCGATGTGACGCCGCTGTCGCTCGGGGTCGAGACCTTGGGCGGCGTGGCGACCCACCTGATCGACCGCAACACGACCATCCCCACCCGGAAGAGCCAGATCTTCACGACGGCGGCGGACAACCAGTCGAGCGTCGAGATCAAGGTCTACCAGGGAGAACGTCCGATCGCCGCGGACAACGTGTCGCTCGGGAGCTTCCTGCTCACCGGGATCCCCCCCGCGCCTCGGGGGGTCCCGCAGGTCGAGGTCACGTTCGACATCGACGCGAACGGGATCCTGAACGTCTCCGCGAAGGACCTCGCGTCCGGGCGGAAGCAGGGGATCACGATCAGCGCGTCCAACAAGCTCTCGAAGGACGAGGTCCAGCGGATGGTCCACCAGGCCGAGGAGTTCGCCGACAAGGACAAGGCGCGTGCGGAGCTCATCCAGGCCCGGAACGCCGGGGAATCGCTCGCCTACGAGGCCGAACGACTCCTCTCCGAACAGAAGGAGAAGGTCGCGGGAAGCGAAGCGGACCAGGTCCGGGAGAAGGTCAAGGCAGTGCGGGCGGTCCTCGAGAAGAAGGACGCGACCGTGCGCGAGATCCGGGACGCGACCGACGAGCTCACGCGAGCGCTCCACGCGGTCAGCCAGAAGCTGTACCAGTCGGCCGGCGGCGGAGCCCCCTCGGGAGGTTCCTCCGGCGAGGCCCCGCCAACCGGCGAAACCAGTGGAGAGTCCCCGCCGTCGGGCGGGGGGGGCCCGAGCGGACCCGTGGACGCCGACTACAAAGTGGTCGATGGCGACGACGACGGCTCGAAGACCGCCTCGTAGGGGCGCCCGCTAGGGCGTCGTGATCGGCCGGGGCCACGTCCGGCCCTTCGCGGGGCCCACGTACTCCACCTCGGGCCGGATGAGTCGATTGTCGGCGGCCTGCTCGAGAGCGTGAGCGGTCCATCCCGCCGTCCTCGCGACCGCGAACGTCGGGGTGAACAGCGTCCGAGGGAGCCCCACCGCTTCGAGCACGACCGCGCTGTAGTACTCGACGTTCGTGAAGAGTCGGGCGTCCGGCCGGGTGCGATGCAGGCCGGCGAGCGCCGCCCGCTCGACGGCCTCGGCAAGCTCGAATCGACGGGGGTCCGCGACCGACCTCGCGATCCGATGCAGGACCAACCCCCGCGGGTCCTCGGTCTTGTAGGCGCGGTGGCCGAATCCGAAGAGCCGTTCGTGTCGGGCGAGCCGTTCCTCGACCCATCGTTCGGCGTTCTCAGGGGCCGCGACGGCGTCGAGCATGTCGGAGACGCGGCTCGGGGCACCTCCGTGGAGGGGACCCTTGAGCGTCGCGAGCGCGGCGGTGGCGGCGCTCGCGAGGTCGGACTGGGTCGAGAGGGCCACCCGCAGAGCAAACGTCGATGCGTTCATCCCGTGGTCGGCGAGCAGACAGAGGTACCCTTCGAGCGCCCGCACTCGGGGGACGGGCGGTTCTTCGCCCGTGAGCATCCACAGGTAGTTCGCGGCGTGCGAAAGCTCGCGGCGCGCGGGGACGGGCCTCTTTCCCTGAGAGTTCCGCACGAAACGGGCGAGAAGGACGGGGGCCTGGGCGATGAGGCGGAAGCCCTCCTCCCGGGTCGGCGGGTAACCGAAACTTCCGTCCCCGAGGGAGGAGAGGATCGTCCGCAGGGCCTCGAGCGGCGGGAGGCCCGGGGGGAGCGCGTCGACGAGACGCTCGACGGAAGGCGACGGGGAGCGCGCCGACTGGAGCGCGAGCACGACCTCGGGGGATGGGTCGCGCGCCGGAGGTTCTCCGAACAGGAGGAGATGGACGACCGACTCGTACGGGACACCGGGAACGATCGACCGAACGTCGAACCCGCGGTAGACGAGGTCGCCGGTCGTTCCCCCGACCCAGGAGACCTCCGAGGTCCCCACGACGACGTCGTCCAGTCCCTTCGACATGCGAGGGGCCGACACGGCGCAGCGTACCCGGTCCCGAAGATATCGTTCGCCCTCCCCGGAAAACGCTAAACGCCGCGCCCCGGTCGGCGAGCCGATGGTGGAAGGTCCGCCTCACGTCATCGAAAAGCTGCTCCAGCAGCGAGTGACCCTCGAACTGAAGGACACCCGGACCCTGACCGGCAAGCTGCTCGGAATGGACGAGCACATGAACCTGGTCCTCGACGACGCGGAGGAGCGGACGTCGGAGGTCACCCGACACCTGGGTCGGGTCGTGCTGCGCGGGTCGAACGTCGTCACCTTGAACGCCCCCCAGGGCTCGGCGGGCAAGTCGTCCTGATGGGTCCTGCCGCCCGCGCCGCCGTGGACAAGGGACGCCCCCGACCGAAGGGGGAGGCGCTCGCGGTCCTGAAGCTCCTCGCGCTCGCCGGCGGCGACCACACCGCGGTCGTTGCGACCTCCCGAGAGATCGGGGAGCGGCTCGGGGTCAGTCAGCAGGCGGCCGACCGATACCTCCTCTCCTTAGAGTCGAACGGCCTCGTCACCCGCTCGCTCGCGCAGCGTCGGCAGCGGCTCCTTCTCACCCCGGCGGCGATGGAGATGCTGCGGGCGGAGTATCACGGATACCGCCGCATCTTCGAGGGTCCGGCAAAGGTCTCCCTCCGCGGGAAGGTCGCCTCGGGTCTCGGGGAGGGACGCTATTACCTCAGCCAGCCCGGCTACGTGCTTCAGTTCACCGAGCGGCTCGGCTACACCCCGTACCCGGGAACCCTGAACGTGCGCGTCGGCCATGAGGCGTTGCGTCGTGCTTCGCTCGTCTCGGAGTGGACCGGGGTCCGGGTCGACGGGTTCCATGCGAGCGGACGCACGTTCGGCGGCGCGACGTGCTTTCCGGCCCGGATGAACGGGCACCCATGCCACCTCATCCACCCGGACCGCAGCCACTACAAGGACGTGATCGAGTTCATCGCGCGGGACCGTCTTCGGGATTCGCTCCACCTCAAGGACAACGATGAGGTGGAGATCTCGATCGAGGAATCGTGACCGCTGAGTCGGTCGGCCGGTCGGTGGCGCGGGAACGCCGCCCCGACCCCGCGTCGCCCGGCGAGGCGCGGCGGTACGTCAACCAATGGGTCGAGGACGAGGCTCTCGAGCACGAGCGGGTCCGGGCGTTCGTCCTGATCCTTCGGACCCGCGGATGCTACTGGGCCGACCTCAAGGGGTGCTCGATGTGCGGGTACTCGAAGGACACGCTCGGACGGTCCGCCACGCCGGACGAGCTCGGGGAACAGCTCTCCCGCGCTCTCGCGCGATATCGGGACGAGCCGTACGTGAAGGTCTACACCTCGGGGAGCTTCCTCGACGATCGCGAGGTCGACCCGGCGAGCCGGCGCGCGATCGTCTCGGCGTTCTCGGGTCGGGCCCGACGGTTCCTGTTCGAGACCCTTCCCGAGTTCGCGACCGCCGATTCGGTCGGCCTCTTGCGGGACGCGTTCGCGGGCGAGCTCGAGGTCGCGCTGGGTCTCGAGTCGACTGACCCGACGGTGCTCTCTCGGTTCGTGAACAAGGGGTCCTCGCCGGGGGAGTATCTCGCCGCCTCCGACCGTCTCCGTTCGGAGAAGGTGCGGACGAAGGCGTACCTTCTCCTGAAGCCGCCCTACCTCACCGAATCCGAGTCGGTCGCCGACGTCGTCCGGTCGGTCCGCGAGGCAGCCCCGCACTTTGACTCGCTCTCGGTGAATCCCGTGCATATCCAGAACGGGACGGTGGTCGAGTGGTTGTACCGTCGCGGCCGGTACCGGCCCCCCTGGCTCTGGTCGCTCGTGGAAGCTCTGCGCGTTGGGTCCACGGCCCGCGGTTCCGCCCGACTCGTTTCCTTCCCGACGGCTGGCGGCCTCCCCCGGGGCCCCCACAACTGCGGACAGTGCGACCGCCGCGTCCTGGCGGCGGTCGAGGAAGCGTCCCTGTCGCAACAGTTCGGGCCGCTCGGTGGCCTCGGGTGCGAATGTCGTGCGGAATGGGAGTCGAGCATGGAGCTCGCCCCGCTCGGGGTCGAGGCATGACGGGCGAGCTCGTTCCCCGCGTCCCGCCGCATGCGGTCGATACGATCGGCCAGTTCCTCCGGGCCCATGCGCTCGGAAACGGCTCCGACGGCGTGGTGGTCGGCCTCTCGGGCGGGATCGATAGTGCGCTCGTGGCCCGCCTCGCCCGGGATGCGCTCGGCGCCGAGCACGTCCTCGGAGTCCTTCTCCCGGATGCGCCGTTCCCGGAGCCCCTCCTCGTGGAGACCGTCGAGTACGCCCGGAACCTCGGGGTCGAATCCCGGACCGTCCCCATCGAGCCGGTCGAGAGCGCGTACCGAACGCTCCTGCCCGAGCTCGGAGACCCGGTGGCCCTCGGGAACGTGAAGGCGCGGATCCGGATGACGGTCCTGTACACGCTCGCCCGCGCACGTCATCGCTTGGTCGCCGGAACCGGGAACAAGTCGGAGCTCCTCCTCGGGTACTTTACAAAGTACGGGGACGGAGGGGTCGACATCCTGCCCCTCGGGGACCTCTACAAGACGGACGTTCGGGCGATCGCGGCCGACCTCGACCTGCCGCGCGCGATCCGGGATCGTCCTCCGACCGCCGGGCTCTGGGAGGGACAGACCGATGAGGGAGAGCTCGGGATCTCGTACGACCACCTCGACCAGATCCTGAACGGCATCGAGCAGCTCCGCAGCGAGGAGGAGATCTCGGAGCGAACCGGGATCCCCCTCGACAGGGTCTCGTCGATCGCGTCGCGAGTGATTGCCTCCCGCCACAAGCGAAGGATGCCGCCCATCCCGAAGGTGCGTCTCCGGACGATCGGCCTGGATTGGCGCGAGTGACCGCGCGCGACGCGCCGGGCGTCATCGGGCGACCTCCGCGCAACGTTATCCCCCGGCACGGCTCCGGGCCCCGTCTACCGACCGCGTAGCCCCGTATGGACCGAGCCACCTACCAGCGCCTCTACGATTCCCTCGCCACCTACGAGGACGTGCACCGGATCGCCCACCAGGAGCACCGGGACGAGGAGCTCCTCTTCGTGATCCACACCCATCGCGTCACGCGGGACGCGACCCGACGGTTCTACGTGGTCAAGCGGCAGATTCCGAAGCTCGTCGGCCAGTGGAAGCGTGGCCGCACGATGCTCGAGATCGCGCGCGAGTGGAAGTTCCCGCCGGTGCTGATGGGCCAGCAGATGCTCGGAGAGCTCGGGATCCCCCGGAAGAAGGTCTGGGGAACGTTTCTCCATCCTGAGACGGCGCCCGACGCCCGCATCCGCAAGGAGGTGGACGAGCTCCTCGCCCACGACATGATCTACTCCCCGCGCGGCATGGAGCTCCAGCGGGAGCGGGGACGCAAGGGCGAGGAGCGGCTCCAGCGCTGGCTCGAGAAGCACGGGATCGGCTATCGGACCGAGAAGGACCTGCGCGGTAAGTACGCGAAGACCCCGGACGCCCTGCTCGACGAACCGATCATCTTCTACGGACAGAAGCTCACCTGGATCGAATCGAAGGCGAACTTCGGGGACGACGTCGAGCTCCGGAAGAACTTGAAGCGTCAGCTCGGGCCGTACACCGAGATCTTCGGGGAGGGCGCGGTCGTCTACTGGTACGGCTACGTGGACGGTGCCGAGTCGCCGCCCGGGATCCTTCTCTGGGACGGGGAAACGTTCGAGGGGATCACCCCGATCGTGCCGCCGCACCCCGAGCGACCTCACGTTGCGCACCCGTCGCGAGATCACGCTCGACCAGCGCACCCGGGCTCGCCTCACGGAGCCCCAGGATCAGCGCACGGCGGCTCTTCCGCCGCGCCGCCTCCTTGAGCTGTCGCGAGAGGTTCCGGCCGAGCAGGTCGGAGTCGGCGCTCACGCCCGAGCGCCGCAGCTCGTTGACGAGCTCGACCGCCTGGGGGAAGAGCGAGGGGTCCGCGACCGCGACGAAGGTGTCGAGGGGTGGCTCGCCCTCGGGCCAGCGTCCGGCGCCCTTGAGGAAGAGCTCGAGCGTCTGGTCGCCGATCGCGACGCCCGCGGCCGGCGTCGGAGGTCCGTCGAAGAGCTCGATGAGGCCGTCGTACCGTCCCCCGCCGAAGAGCGACCGACCGGGGGTGCCCTTCGCGTACCCCTCGAAGACGGTCGACGTGTAGTACGCGAGGCCCCGGACCACCGTCGGGTCGAAGACGGTCCGGTCGGCGACCCCGGCCCGGTCGAGAAGGAAGAAGAGCCGACGAAGCCGTTCGACGCCTTCGAGCGCCGCCGGGTCGAGCTCGCGGCGGGCGAGGTCGGCGAGGAACGGCTCGAGGCTCGCGTACGGGACCCCGGACCCCGCGCTCTCGAAGACGGAGCGGAGCTCGTCCGACCGCTCGGCGGCGACGCCCGCGTTCGAGAGCGCCTCCGCGAAGACGCTCGCGGCGACCTTACGGTACTGGTCGACCGCCCGCAAGAACGGGGCGGTCGCGCTCGCTCCGGCGAGGCGTCCGAGCCCTTCCGTCACCGCTCGGTCGTTGACGCGGAAGGCATAGAGGCCCTCGGCGCCGATCCCGTCCAGGACGAGCGCGGTCGTCGCGAGGATGTCGGTCTCGGCCTCGACGCCGGGGACTCCGAAGATGTCGAGGTTGAACTGCGTGAACTCGCGCGTGCGGCCGGCCTGCGGCTCCTCGTACCGCCATTGCTTCGAGACCGTGAACCACTTCACGGGGAGCGGTTCGGACTTCGCCCGGGCCGCGAGGACCCGGGCCACCGACGGGGTCGTCTCGGGGACGAGCGCGACCGGGCGACCGCCTTTGTCGGTGAACGACCAGGTCTGACCCAGGAGCTCCTCGCCGCTCTTCTTCTGGAACAGCTCGAGGCTCTCGACGCACGGCGTCTCGAGCTCGCGGTATCCCGCGAGCCGGGCGGCCGCCCGCATCCGCCGCCGGATTTCGGAGCGGGCCCCCGCTTCGGGCGGGAGGTAGTCTCGGAACCCGCGAAGCGGCTCGGTCGTCACGGTCGGCCGACCTCGGGCCGGTTATTTATCTATGCGGACGGACCCGTCCGGAGCGCCGCGAGGGCGCCGGCCTCGGGGGCGCTCGCCTCGGGGACGGCGAGCCGGTCGGCGAACACCCTCAGTCGGCGGTAGGCCATCAGCATCCCCGCGAAGTTGCGTTGGCGTAGCTCCATGGCGACGTCCCGCAGGTCCGACACCCCCGAAGTGATGTCGACCCCCGCGCCGCGGGCCTCGGTCATCCGGTCCCGGATCCGACGCAGGTCTTCGAACAGCCGCGGCTCGAGGACCGTCCAGAGGGCCACCGCGGCGCGGGCGAGGAGCTTCTCCGCGTCCGCTCGTCGGCCGGCGACCACGAGCTTCCGCCCCTCCTCGACGGGTCCTTGGGCAGGGCCGGGGTCGCCTCCGAGCTCCCGGATCGTCTGCACGAGCAGGTCGCACTCGCTCACGAGGATCCGACCGACCTCCCACTCCTCCTCCACGCGGAGAAGCTCGTCCCGAACGTGGCTCAAGCGTCGAAGGGCGCCCGCGAGGTCCCCGAGACGGATCGACTCCCGGATCGCATCGAGCTCGACGTCCGCGCTCGGGGTCGGCACGAGCTGCGAGAGCTCGTTGCGCTGCGCGAGCGTCCCCTCGAACTCCTCCGCGATCGAGCTCACGAGATGGACGAACATCTCGCGGGCGAGGACGTCGAGCGAGCCGAGGTCGACCGAGGTCACCGCCGCATTCGACCGGGCCCGGAAGTCGGTGAAGTCCACCCCGAGACGACGGCCGAGCTCGAAGTACTCGGCGATCCGGCGACGCAGCTCGGCCTCAGTCTGCGCCGTGGGAAGGCCCGGGAGGTCGCGCAACGGGGCGATCGGGCGGGTGACCCGTGCGGCCTTCGGCGCCGGCGCTCCGGCCGAGGCGCCTCGGCGAGGCCGGCTGAGGAGGCTCTTCGGGGTCTCGGCCGGGGGTGGGGCGACGGGCTTCTGGAGGTCGATCGTCGCGAGGAGCTCTCCGATCGTCCGGACGTACGTGGGGTCTTGGTTCGGCGCGGGGCCGGCCGCTTCGCGGACGGCGGAGAAAAGGGAGACCGAGAGCTGACACTCCGGACACTGCTTCGCATCGCCCCCGACCTCCGACCCGCACGCCGGACACGCGGGCATCGGCCGGGTCAGCTCCCCGAGGGTCGGCTCGACCCGCCGGACCGCAGCGTCGGTCCCCGGACAGGGACGCGGTACGTCGGGTCCGCGTGCATCGCGAGGAGACGTCGGACCCGCTCGGCGGTGGGAGGGTGGGTGGAGAACAGAGTGGCGAACGAGGCTCCGCGGAATGGGTTCACGATGAACAGGCTCGACTGGGCCGGCGAGCCGACGTTCATCGGCCGGCGGACGTTCGCCGTCTCGAGCTTCTGGAGCGCGCTCGCGAGGGCCTCCGGGTCGCCGAGGGTGTACGCTCCGACCTCATCGGCCCGGAACTCCCGCGACCGCGAGATCGCGAGCTGGACGAGCATGGCGGCGATGGGTGCCGTCACGAGGGCGAGCACGAGGACGACCGGGTTCACGTTGCTCCGGTTGTTGCCCGAGCCCCCGAACAACATCGAGTAGAACGCGATCTGCGCGGCATACGAGATCGCTCCCGCGACGGTCGCGGCGAACGTCATCAGAAGCACATCCCGGTCCCGGACGTGCGCGAGCTCGTGCGCGAGCACCCCCTTGAGCTCCCGGTCGTTCAGCATCCGGAGGAGCCCTTCGGTCGCGGCGACCACCGCGTGCCGCTCGTCCCGTCCGGTCGCGAAGGCGTTCGGGGTCGCGGTCGGAACGATCGCGAGGCGCGGTGCGACGAGGCCGAACTCCGGGGCGAGCTCGTCGACGATCCGGGCGAGACGCGGAGCCTCGGAGGGGCTCACGACCTTCGCCTTCGTCGACCAGAGGACGATCCGCTCGCAGAAGAAGTAGGAAACGAGGTTCAGGACGAGGGCGAGCGCGAGCGCGATGATGAGCCCCGCGAGCCACGACTGAAAGACGAACTCGCTGACGAGCCCGCCGACGGCGATGAAGAGTGCGATGATGACGGCGAACAGAACCGCCGTACGCGTGCGCGCGCCCATGCCGGGGAACCTGTGTTGTACACCGAGGTCCCGCTCAAAAGCTCTCGGTCACCGTGGCACGACGGCTCACGGTTCCGGCCCGAGCGGGGCCAAGTGGCGACGCGCGGACGGAGTGGGGTGGTACACCCCCTCCGTGACCGGCGGCGCCTCACGGACCCGACGTGCCGACTCGGGAGGGAATCGGGCCCGGCATTCGGGGCACCGGTACCCGCGGGCCGTGCCGAGCGACCGGGCCCGGCGGTGGCATCGGGGGCACTCCGGTGCCTCCGGGGAACCCCATCGGGGCGCGAGCGACAGGACCTGCAATCCCTCGAGCTTGAGGGGGGCCCGCGCGCCGCGGCCTCCCCAGACCTCGACACGGTCCCCCGGAACGAGCTTCTGGACGACCGGCGGGAGCGTCTTCGTCGGTTCGAACGCCATCACCTCGAGGACCGTTCCTTCGGAATCCCGCAGGCCAAAGTGGACGTGACCGCCCCGAAGGACGCGGGGAGCGGTCGCGACCCGTCCGCGGACCCGGGCCGAGCCGTACGGTGCGAGCTCCTGAGCGACCCGGCGGACGAGGTGGTCGCCGGTCCCTTGATTCGTCCGGAACAGCACCCAGCGGTCGACCGGTTCCGAGCGCACTCCGCGGCGCGCACGGAGGGGAGAGGACCGATCGGTCCCCCGCAACCCATAGAGGATGGGGCAGGGGGTATGGGGCGTCACGAGGAGGCGTCGCGTGCTCGGGTCGTGGCACAGGAAGAGGCGGGGGAATTCGCGGGCCACGGCGCGAACGGACTCCGCGTCGACCCTCCGTCGGGCCCCTTCGTGAGCGATCGGACGGTACGCGATCAGCTCCCAGGTGAAGGGACGGAGCGGCCAGGCGATCGCGGCACTCGCGCCGACGATCCCTTGACCGCTTCCCGTCGCCCGGACGGTCGCGCCCACGGACTCGAGGTAGCGCCGGGTCTCCTCGACCGGGACGACCTCCCGGACCGCGCGGTAGTAGAGTCGCGACGGGAGCCGGTGGCGGACGGCGACCAAGGCGGGGTCCGTTCGAAGCTCTCCTCGTCGGGACCCGGCGAGGACCCGCTCCCAGGCTCGCTCCGGGAACCGTTCGGAGTCCGCGCCGGAAAGCGGCGCGCCCCGCTGCCAGCTCCAGACGGGCCGCCCGGCGATCTCGCCGACCTTCTGGCGACCGCCCCTCCCTCGACCGAAGCGCGCCGCGAGGGCCGCATTGCCCCTCGTCTTCCAGGGGATGTTCGGGTTGAGCCGGACGAGCTGCGGCTCGCCGATGAGGTCGACTCCTTCCTCCCGAGCGAGGGCCAGGAGCTCGCTCAGGACCCAGGTCGTGCAACCGCCGCGCGGGCTGTCCGTGTCGTCGATCCCGATCCAGATGGTGCCCACCCCCGGGCCGGTTCGTGCGGGCAGCACCCTCGCGGGAGGCGGCGCGCCTAGGCAAGCCCCGCGAGGAGCTTCTGGTAGGCGGCGAGGTTGGTCTCGAGCCCGATATCGGAACGCACGGGCCCCGGACCGTCGGCGAGGAGCTTGACCTCGAGACCGTCCCGGCCGGAAACCTTGGGGCGGTGCATCACGCCGATCGGAATCCGTCCGGATTCCGTTGCCTCGAGACACAGTCGGAACATCACCTTCCGGTCGGAGGGGTCGTAGCCCGGGAGGGTCGCGACGTCGACCACCTTCTCGCGCCACAGCTTGTAGGTGTCGTTGTAGGTCACGCAGGGAGAGAGGTCCTCGACGAAGGCGAACCCACGCCCTTCCTGGTTGAACCGGAGCGCCTCCGTCAGGATCGCGGTCATTCCCTTGGGGTCGCCCGAGAACGACCGAGCGATGAAGTTGGGCGCGGGGATCGAGAGCGCCGTCAGGATCGAGTGGAACGGTGGTTCGACGTTCCCTTCGAACCCCAGCTGGCTCGTCGGAGACGCCTGCCCCTTCGTGAGCCCGTAGGTCTCGTTGTTCATCACGATGTAGAGGATCGAGACGTTCTTCTTGAANNAGGGACGGGTTCGCGAGCTTCACCCCGACCGCCTGGGCGAGGAGCCGGCCGTGGAGGGCATGGATCCCGTTCACCTCGAGGAAGTTGTGGATCGAACCGGAACAGCCGATGCCGCCGACGAGGACGAAGTCGTGGACGGGGATCTTGAGCTCCGCCGCGGCCTTCTTGACGGCGGCGAGCACGCCAAAGTCCCCGCAGCCGGGGCACCAGATCGGCGGGACGGGCTTCGCCGACTGGACCATCCTACGACACCCCCTTGATCCCCGAGACGATCTGAGGGGCCCGGAACGAGTAGCCGTCGTACTTCAGGATCGACCGGATCTTCGCGTGGTGCCAGGGCATCGTCTCTCGAAGGAGACGAGCGAGCTGGCCGGTGTAGTTGTGCTCAACGACGTAGGCCGTCTCTACCTCCTTGAGGAACGGGTCGATCTCGTGGGTCGGCACCGGATAGACGGTCCGCAGCTGGAGGTAGCGGGTCGCGACCCCTTTTCGTTCGAGCACGCGTTGGGATTCGAGGATCGGCCCGGACGTGCTCCCGAAACCGATGATCCCGACCTTGGCGTTCGGCGGGCCGAAGAAGCGACACGACGGGAGCTCTGCCCGCGCATGGACCATCTTCTCCATCCGCTTCTGCATCATCTTGAGACGATTCGTGGGGTTCACCGAGACGTGCCCCCACTCGTCGTGCTCGTTCCCGGTCACCTCGGCCCAGAGGCCCGGAGTTCCCGGGGGCGCGTAGGCGCTGACCCCGTCCGACGAGAACTCATACACCTTGTACTGCGCCAGCTTGGTCGCGGCTTCGTGGGTGAGCCGCTTCCCGCGGTCGAGATGGACCTTCGAAAGGTCGAACCTCGGGCTCGTCGTCGTGTTCTGGGAAAGCGCCTGGTCCAGAAGGAGAATGACGGGGACCCGCCAGCGTTCGGCGAGGTTGAGCGCCTCGATGGTGAGTTCGAAACAGTCGACCGGGTCGGCGGGGGAGAGGATGAACCTCGGATACTCTCCGTGGCCGAGATTGGCGAGGTGGGATAGGTCCGATTGTTCGTGCCGGGTCGGTTGACCGGTCGACGGTCCGACCCGCTGGCAGTCCGCGACAACGAGCGGGAGCTCCGCGGTCCCCGCGTGCGACAGTCCCTCGGTCATGAGCGAGAGTCCCGGACCGCTCGTGGAGGTCATCGCTCGCGCCCCCGCGTACGACGCGCCGATCACCATGTTGATCGCGGCGAGCTCGTCCTCCGCCTGGCGGACGACGCCGCCGAGCGGCGGAAGGTAGCGCTGAAGGTACTCCATCACCTCGGTCGCAGGCGTGATCGGATACCCGGCGAAGAACCGCCCGCCACCGACCACGAACCCGAGGGCCACGGCCTGATTTCCCGTGGTAAGGATCAGGTTGTGGGCGTCCCCGCTCGTGAGGGTGTAGCGGTTCTCGACGCCCGGCGACGACAGCGCGGCCTTGCGGCCGATCTCGAGCGCCTTCAGGTTCTTCTCGAGCGCATCCCCCCCGCGACGCTTGAATCGCTCCTCGATGACGCTTCGCGTCAGGGCCGGGTCGAACCCGAAGAGCACCGAAAGGGCGCCGTAGGCGGCCGTGTTCTTGAAGATCGGTTGGCCCAGCGGCCCCCCCACGAGGGTTGCGAACGGGAATCCCGCCGAATGCGCCTCCGCGATGTGGAAGGTCGTCGAGTCGTAGAGGATGAATCCGTGAGGGGCGAGCTCCGCCCGTCCCATTTCCACCGCTTCGTTGTCGAACGCCACCAGCACGTCCACCTGCGACTTGACCGCGAGGAGAGGGTCGCGGCTCGCTCGCACCGAGGCGTCCGCGTGTCCCCCGCGAATTCGGGAGAGGACGTTCCGCGACGTGTAGACGTAGAGCCCTCTCTTCCGGAAGTACCGGCCGAGCAGGTCCGAGACGGTGAGCGTACCGTCCCCGCCTTGCCCTCCGATCATCACGCTGACGTCGCTCAGTTCCAACGGGGGGCGGGGGGCCGCCGGCCCGGCGGGTTCGGCGATCGGGGCGATTTGCGCTGCCGCGGGGGACATTCGGGTCTCCAGGAACAGGCCGTCGCCGACCTGTGGGGAGTTTCAGGTCGGGTCCGTATTTAAGTCATCAGCCCGCCGAGGTCGGAGCTCGGCCAAAAATCCGGAATCCGTGCTAAGAAAGGTTAATTCACCTTGACTCGTAGAAGCCCCGAATGGCCCCGACGCGCCTGGTCGAGAACTACCACTCCGCGACCCATCACGAGCGTCGGATTCCGCCCCGGATCGAGGTTTGGGACGAGACGCTTCGGGACGGCGAGCAGATGCCGGGGGTCCACTTCTCGCCGGCCGAGAAGGTTCGCATCGCGACCGCCCTCTCGGAGGTCGGCGTGAGCGTGATCAACGCGGGGATTCCGGTGGTCTCGGAGGAGGAAGCCCGGGCGGTCCGGGAAGTGGCGGGCGCCGGACTCAAGGCCCACGTCCTCGCCGCGGCGCGCACCGTCCCCGCGGACGTGGACGCGGTCATCCGGAGCGGCGCCACGCACATCGCGATCTTCGTCGCGGCGAGCCGGGTTCACCTCAAGTTCAAGCTCAAGATGAGCGAGGCGGAGGTCCACGCGGCGGCCCTCACCACCGTCCGCCAGGCGAAGGACGCCGGCCTTCACGTCTCGTTCGTCACCGAGGACACGGTTCGGGCGCCGTTCGATTTCGTCGAGAAGCTCTACCGGGACGTCCAGGAGGCAGGCGCCGACCGCTTGGTCGTCGCCGACACCGTGGGAATGATGACGCCGCTCACGTTCCGCTGGTATCTCACCGAGTTCCAGCGACGGGTGAAACCGAAGGACCTCTCGGTCCACTGTCACAATGACTTCGGGATGGCGACCGCGAACACCCTCACCGCCATCGAGTGCGGGGCCCGCGCCCCTCACGTCTGCGTGAACGGGATCGGCGAACGCGCGGGGAACGCGGCGCTCGAGGAGGTCGTCCTGAGCCTCGAGACGCTCTACGGGATCCGCACCGGCATACGGACCGAGAAGCTCCACGACCTCTCCCGTCTGGTCGAGGAGCTCTCGGGGGTGCCGGTCGCGGCGAACAAGGCGTTGGTCGGGTACAATGCGTTCTCGCACGAAGCCGGCATCCATACGCACGGGGTCCTCGCGAACGCGCTCACCTACGAGCCCCTCCAGCCGGGCACCGTCGGTCGGCAACGGAAGATGATCCTGGGAAAGCACACGGGGAAGGCCGCGCTCGCCGAGAAGCTCAAGGAGCGAGGGATCTCCGTCCCGGACCCTCTCCTCGTGGAGCTCCTTCGGCGCGTGAAGACGGAGACCGAGTCTCAATCGAAGAGTGGTCTTCGAAAGTTCCTCCACTACTACCGGTCGATGTTCGAGGCGCCCGGCCTGAGCGACGGAGAGTTCTGGGCCCTCGTCGAGGCGGTCGGGATCCGACCCAGGGCCCCATGACCCCGTCGAACGGCCACGGTGCAACGATCGCCGAGAAGGTCCTCGCGCGCTCGGCGGGCCTCGAGCGAGTTGTTCCCGGGCAGATCGTCGAGGGGGCGGTCGACCTAGCGATGATGCACGAACAGGGCGCGCAGACCGTCGGCCCGTTCCACCAGATGGGAGCGACGAAGGTCTGGGATCCGGACCGGGTGGTGATCGCCATCGACCACTGGGTCCCGGCATCCACCGAAGGAGCGGCCGTCCTCCATCGGATCCTGCGCAAGTTCGCCGCCGAGACCGGCCTCCCGCACTTCTACGACGTCGGACGCCACGGAATCTGCCACCAGATCCTCGCCGAGAACGGCTGGGTCGTTCCGGGCGACCTCGCGGTCGGAACGGATTCGCACACCAACATGCTGGGGGCGATGGGAGCCGTGGCGACCGGGATCGGACCCACCGAGATGGCGGCGGTCCTCGCCCTGGGCCGGCTCTGGCTCAAGGTTCCGCCCACCGTCCGCGTGAACGTCCGGGGGTCGTTCGGCGAAGGAGTGACGGCGAAAGACCTCGTCCTGCGGATTCTCGGAGAGGTCCGGACCACGGGAGCGACCTACAAGGCGGTGGAGTTCGACGGCCCGACCGTCCGCCACCTGTCGATGCCCGAACGATTCACGCTCTGCAACATGACGACCGAGATGGGGGCGAAGACCGGGATCGTCGCTCCGGACGCCACCACGAAGGAGTATCTCGCTCCGATCGCCAAGCATCCGATGCACCCGATGACCGCGGACTCGGACGCCCGCTACGAAAGGACGATCGAGGTCGACGTCGACGGGATGCCTCCGATGGTCGCGTGCCCCTACTCGCCCGACAACGTCCGACCGCTTCCCGACGTCGCCCGGGAGCATGTCCGCATCGACCAGGCGTTCCTCGGCTCCTGCACGAACGCGCGGATCGAGGACCTTCGGGAAGGGGCGGCGCTCATGAAGGGCAACAAGGTGGCGGCCGGCGTGCGGTTCATCGTCTCGCCGGCCTCGACTCCGATCTACGAGCAGTGCCTTCGGGAAGGGATCATCGAAACGTTCACGGAGGCGGGTGCTGTCTTCACGAACTCGAGCTGCTCCGCCTGCTTCGGAGGGAACATGGGGATCCTCGCCCCGGAGGAGGTCTGTGCCTCGTCCTCCAACCGGAACTTCCCGGGCCGGATGGGCGCCAAGGAGGCACGGATCTACCTGATGTCCCCCGCCGCGGTCGTCGCGTCCGCGATCCGAGGCGAGGTCGCGGACCCCCGGGAGCTCCGGTAGGCGGGTCGATGCAGGACGTCATCGAGGGACGGGTCTGGACGCTCGGCGCGGACGTCGACACCGACCAGATCATCTCCGGGAAATACCTCACGATCATCGACCCGAACGAGCTCAAGAAGCACGTCTTCGAGATCGCCCTTCCCGACTTCGCGAAGGACGCCCGGGCCGGGGACATCCTGGTCGCGGACGAGAACTTCGGGTGCGGCTCGAGTCGGGAGCATGCCCCCCAGGCGATGCGGGCGATCGGGGTGGGAGCGGTCGTCGCGGACTCGTTCGCACGGATCTTCTTCCGCAACGCGATCAACCTCGGGATCCCGGCGATCGAGGCCCGCGGGGTCCGGGCGATCTTCTCGAACGGGGACACGGCGCGCATCGAGATGACCGCCGGGAAGGTCACGAACCTCCGCTCCGGAGAGTCGGTCTCCTTCCCCCCGCTCCCGCGCCACCTCCTCGAGCTTCTCGAGGCGGGTGGGCTCGTGGAGAAGGTCCGACGGGAGCTCGAGGCGCAGGCGCCGGCCGGAGGGACCCGATGAAGGACACGGGATACGAGATCGCGGTCTATCCCGGAGACGGGACTGGCCCGGAGGTGATCCGCGAAGGACGCCGGGTGCTGGACGCCCTGGCCGAGGGCGCTCCCGCTCCCTGGCATCTCCACGAGTACCCGGGCGGAGGCCAGTACTTCCTCCAGACCGGTCGTGAGTGGGAGCCCGAAGCCCAAGCCGCTTCGAGGAGCGCCGACGCGATCCTCGTGGGCGCGGTGGGCTGGCCGGGAGCCACTCTTCCGAACGGGGACCTCGCCGGACGCGCCCTCGTCCTCGGGCTCCGGGAGGGACTCGACCTGTACGCGAACGTTCGGCCCTGTAAGCTCTACCCGGGCGTCCGACATCGGATCAGCGGGGAGTACCGGGAGGTCTGGTCCCCGAGGAACGTCGACCTCGTGGTCGTGCGGGAGAACACGGAAGACCTGTACACGCCGGCGCGAGGGCGGTTGCGCCGCGGGGAGGAGACGGAGGTGGCAATCGACACCCGGATCATCACCCGGAAAGGCTCGGAGCGGGTGGTCCGCTTCGCATTCGAGCTCGCCCGGGCGCGCGCCCGAGGAGCTCCCGAGGATGGGGTCCGCCGGGTAACGTGCGTCGACAAGTCGAACGTCATGGAAGGGTGCCGCTTCTTCCGGGAGACGTTCGACCGCGTCGCCTCCGAGTATCCTGAGATCGAGCGGGATTACGCCTACGTCGACGCGTTCGCGCAATGGCTTGTTCGCAATCCCGAGCACTACAACGTGGCGGTCTCGACCAACATGATGGGGGACATCCTGACCGACCTCGCGGCGGTCCTCCAGGGCGGAATGGGGTTCGCGAGCGGAGCGAACGTCGGGGTCGACCACGCGATGTTCGAGCCGGTCCATGGAAGCGCGCCGAAGTACGCGGGCAAGAACCAGGTCAACCCGTTCGCGACCTTCTTCGCCGTCGAGCAGATGCTGCGATGGCTCGGGGCGCGCCACGCGGACCCACGGCTCACGCGCCAGGCGGACCGCCTCGAGCGGTCGCTCGCCGGGACGCTCGCGAGCGGCTCCGCGCGGACGTTCGACCAGGGGGGCACCGTGACGACCCGGGAGGCCGGCGAACGAGTCGCGGAGGCGATCCGGGGGGACCCTCGATGAACGCCCGGGATGTCGCGGTCGTCGGGGGAGCCACCACGAAGTTCGGCGTCCGCTCCGCGACCTGGGCAGAGCTGGTCCAGGAGGTCGGGGTGGCGCTCGCTCGTGCGGTGCCCGAGCTGCGGGCGGAGGAGGTCGACTCGCTCTTCGTCGGGGCGGCGGAGCCGGAGCGGTTCGCTTTCCAGTCGCACGTCGCCCCCCTCGCGGCGGAGCAACTCGGTTTGAAGCCGTACCGCATCCTCCAGCGGACGGAGCTTGCGTGCGCCTCCGGCCAATCGGCGATCCGGTCGGCGTACGCCGCGATCTCGAGCGGCCTCTCCGACCTCGCGGTCGTCGTGGGGGTCGAGAAGATGAACATTCCTTCGATGGCGGAAGCCAACTCCTCGATGGGATGCGTCATGGACCGCCCGTGGGACGGTCCTGCGGGCGCGACCGCGCCCCCGTTCTTCGCGATGGTGGCCCAACGGCACATGCTCGAGTTCGGCACGACCGAGGAACAGATGGCGGCCATCTCCGAGAAGAACCACCGGTTCGCGAACACGAACCCGACGGCCCAGTTCCACGAGAAGACGTTCTCCCGGGAGAAGCTGCTGCGGCTTCCCCTGGTCGCCCCTCCCCTGCGCCTCGGCGATTGCTCGTCCATGACAGATGGGGCGGCGGCGGTCGTCCTCACCTCGGACGAGCAGGCCCGTCGTTTCTCCGACACGCCCGCGTGGATCCGAGGGAGCGGCCAGTACTCCGACTTCCACAACCTCGCTCACGCGGGGTCGCTGACCGATTGGCGAGGGCTGACCCGGGCGTCGCGGGAAGCGCTCGGACGTGCCGGGATCGGGGTCGAGGACCTTGACCTCGCCGAGGTCCACGACTGCTTCTCGATCTCGGAGATCGTCGAATACGAGGCTCTGGGGCTCTGCGCGAAGGGAGAAGGGGGAAAGTTTGCGGCCGACGGCCGGGGGGACCGCGGTGGCGACCTCGTGGTGAACCCGCGCGGGGGCCTCCTCGGCTGTGGCCATCCGCTCGGGGCGACCGGCGTGGCTCAAGCGGTCGAGGTGTTCCAACAGTTCTCGGCTCAGGTGCCCGCGGCCCGGCAGGTACCGGACCCCGAGTGGGCCCTCGTGCACAACCTGTCGGGGAGCGCGAACGTCCACTCGGTGATGGTCTACGGGAGAGGGAGGGCGGCATGAGCTCGACCGCGGGGCAACGGACCCGGCGCCCCCGGCCCGAGGCTGCGCTTTCGCCACCGCCGCCCGCGCCCGCCGAACCCTCGGTCCCGCCCTCGAACGCGTCCCGTTCCAAGCCTGCGGAGAAGCGGCCCTTCCTGCTCGACTTCTTTCCGCTCGAGGGGCCCGAGCACACCAAACTGTACCGGTTCTACGACCGGCTCCGGGAGGGTCAGCTCTCCACGACCCGGTGTCGGCGCGATGGCGAACTCCACTGGCCGCCCCGGACCGCGTGTCCCACGTGCCGGTCGGAAGACCTCGAATGGGTCGACCTGCCCGAGCGCGGCCACGTCTACGCCTTCAGCGCCGTGCTCGTCGGCGCCCCCCTCGGTATGGAGAACGAGGTCCCATTCGCGGTGGGACTGGTCGACCTCGACGGAGTCCCGCTACGAGTCTTCGGCCGAATCGAGGGCCGACCGTGGTCCGAGCTCCGGATCGGGCAGACGGTGCGGCCCGAAGCGTACGACATCGGGGACGGCCGGATGTTCTACCGTTTCCGAACCGTCGACTGAGACCGGGCCTCATCTCCCGGGCCCTCGGGTCGAGGTACCCCTCGGAGTTGCGTTTCTGACGATATGCAGTGAGTAGGCTATTTATACACCCCCTCGGTCTCGCGCGCCGCCGGCGCGGGGCGCCGGCCGTACATGGAATCGAGTCAAACCGGGTGGTGGCGCCGTCACGGCTGGACGGTCGTCATCCTTCTTTCGGCGTTCGGGATCTCGTTCGCGATCCGGACGATCTGGGCGTATCCGATCATCGCTCAGTGGGGCCCCCTCTTCACGTACGGAGGCGGCTCGGACTCGTACTATCACTCGCGCGTGATGACCTATACGATCCTCAACCATCGAAACCTGATCTTCGACCCCGAGCTCAGCTTCCCGACTGGAGGGATCAACCCGCGGGAGCCGCTGTTCGACTGGATGAACGCGATCCTCGGGATCGTCTTCGCCCCGTTCTTCGGCGGGAACGCCGTCACGGCGGGAGCGTGGTTCCTCGACCTCCAGGCACCCCTCTGGGCCGCTCTGGGGGTCTTTCCGGTGTACTTGATCGGCCGCGAGGTGTCCGACCGACGAACGGGGCTCATCGCTGCGACGATCTTCCCGTTCCTCAGCGGGAACATCGACTCATCGATCTTCGGCTACGCGAACTACCTCTCGTTCTACACGTTCGTCATCCTCGTCGTCGTCTACTCGTACCTCCGCACGGTCAAGGCGGCCGGGACGCGCCGGTGGGTCGAGGATTACCGACACCCCCGGGAGTACCTGCCGGCGTTGAGGGCGTTCGCACGGACCGAGCGTTCGGCGGTCAAATGGGCGGTCTTCACGGGAGTCTCGCTCGGCACGCTCGCGCTCGCGTGGCAGGGGTACACGTACGGGGTGGTCGTGATCTCGATCTCGCTCGTCGTGGCGATGGTGATCGAGCGGATCCGTCGCGTCGACTCCTTCGGGCTCTACGTTTCGACGGCGATCGTCGGTCTGGTCGGCTTTCCCATGGCGATGCCGTACTACATCGTTCAGCGTCAGTTCACGACCTGGTTCGACCTTCCGCTCCTCCTCTTCTTCGGCACGCTCGCGGTGCTCCTCCCGTTCCTTCTGATGCGGGATGTGCCGTGGGTCTTCTCCGTCCCGTTCCTCGCGATCCTCGTCGGAGCGGCGGTCGGGCTCCTCGACCTCGTGAACCCGGTCGCCTTCTCCTCGCTCGTCACCGGCCAAGGATACTTCGTCAAGAACCTGATCTACTCGACCGTCGCCGAAGCGCAGGCGCCGTCGATCGACCAGCTCGTTCTCGCCTACGGGGTCGTGACGTTCTTCCTCGCCTTCGCGGGACTCGCCATCTTCGTCTATCTGTTCGCCCGGGGACGGTTCAAGCGACAGCACGTCGTCTTCCTCGTCTTCGCGCTCCTGTCGCTCTATCTCCCGATCTCGGCCGCGAAGTTCTTCCTGGTCGCTTCGCCGATCTTCGCCCTCCTGCCGGCCCTCGCCCTCCGACGCGCGCTCGACATCGCCGGCTACGACCAGCTCCGCCGAACGACCGCCTCGCTCGCCGACCGTCGAAGTCAGTTCTCCGCGTTCCGAAAGGCGTTCAAGCCGCGCCACGTCCTCGTGATGGCGCTCGTCCTCGCGGTCGTTCTCCCGAACGTCTGGGTCGCGATCGACGCCGGCATCCCCGGCAACACGAAAGCGCAGTACGGCGCTCAGGTGGGGGCGACCCTCCCTTCGTGGTTCCAGCTCAACACCTCGAGCCCCGCGAGCTACTACTTCGGGGCCGCCGGTGGCTCCCTCGATACCCCGAACGAGTACGATAGCGCTGGCTATAATTGGCTCGCGCAACAGGACACGAATCTTCCCGCGGCACAACGTCCGGCGTTCGTGAGCTGGTGGGATTACGGGTTCCAGGCGATCGACCAGGGGCAGCACCCGAGCGTGGCGGACAATTTCCAGCACGGGATCGACCCGGCGGGGCAGTTCCTTCTCTCGCAGAACGAGTCGCAGGCGATCGGCGTCCTCATCACGACCCTTCTCCAGACGGAACAGAGAACCTCCGGCGTCCCCGACCTTCCGCCCTCGCTGAACGCGATCCTCGCGGCGGACGGTCTCAACATGAACGAGCTCCACAACCTTCTCGTCAATACGAGCTCGGACTACACGCTCGTCGTCGCGCACCCGGAGCGCTACCTCCCCGTCAACCCGGGCACGATCACCGATGACAACGCGATGTACCTCGCGATGGAGTACTTCCTCGCGACCTCTCTTCCGCTCAGTGGCGTCGCGAAGGTCTACAACGACGTCCAGGCGTACACCGGTTGGTCGATCCGCTACGCGATGACGGACTCTCGGCTATTCCCGTTCAGCGGGACCAGTACCGGCATCTTCTACGCCCCGGCCGACCTCACCGGGCGGATCATCGACCGGACGGGCCAGCCGGCCACGTTCTTCAACCTGAGCGTCCTCGGCTCGGACGGTCATTACTACCCCTACGGGAACCTCCCGTCCGGGGTCACGCCGGTCGGCTCGCCGGTCGTGAACTACTACGCCCCCTTCTACAACTCGATGATCTACCGGATCTACATCGGCTACAACGGGACGGACGCGGGACTCGGTCCGGGGATCCCGGGCCTCTCCCTGAACGCCTCGGTCGAACCGGGCTGGATGCTCCAGCACTTCCAGGTCGTCTACAAGACGGCGTACCTCTGCTCCCAGCCGCAGTACGCCGGCACGTGCGTCGCCACCAACGTCCCGCAAGCGGTAGCGGTCGCCAAGACGGGGAACCGCTCGGCCGATACTCGCCCGTTCTCCTACTTCAGCGGCGGGGAGTCGATGCTCGAGTACTATCCCGGACAACTTCTGGTCGGCACCGTTCTGCAGCCGAACGGGGCGCCGGTCGGCGGCGTTCGTGCGACCGTCTACGACCAGTGGGGGATCCCTCACCAGACGGCGCTCACGTCCCCGTACGGCGCGTTCTCCCTCGTCCTGCCGCCGGGGAACGACACCGTCAACCTCACGATGGGAAGCCTGGACGCGCTCACCCAGGCCGGGAGCATCCCGCTCAAGTCGGTCTCGATCCCCGTCCCGAACGCGTTCGGGCTGGGCCTGAATGCGCCGAACCTCGCGGAAACGTTCACGCTCGGCTCGGGGTCGATCTCCGGGTTCGTCTACTGGCAGAACACGAACACGACCTCCTACACGTCGGGAGTGGACACGCTGATCCCCCACGCACAGGTCGTCTTTTCGGGACCGAACCTGACCCGGTACACCGCCACCACGGATGCGAGCGGGTCGTTCGACCTCCCGTCCGTCTCCCCGGGAGTCTACCAGTACTCCGTGCTCTACGGGGGGCGGAACTACTCCCAATCCTCGGTGACGGTGTCGCCGGGCTCGAACTCGAACGCGACCGCGCGGATCCTCTCCGCGGTCGTTCGCGGGACGACGTTCGAGTTCGCCGGCAAGACGCTCGCGAACGCGGTCGTCACGCTCGCGGGGCCCGGGGGCACGAGCTCGAACCTGACGACGAACAGCACGGGGAAGTTCCGCCTCTCGAGCTTCGGGCCGGGGAACTACACCCTCTCCGCCTACCTCCCGAACTCGAACCTGCGCTCCGAAGGAGTGCTGGTCCCGGTCTCCTCGAACTCCGCGAACTTCAGCGAGAACCTGACGCTGCGACCCACCGGGGCGACCTCGTTCGTCCTGACGTCGAACGGAGTCCCCGCGAGCGGGGTCGCCGTTCGGTTCACTCCCACCGGGGTGTTCTCGAACGCATCGGTCTCTCCGCTCTCGGTCCTCTCGAACGACTCGAGGAACAGCACGGTCGTCGTGAGCTCCCCGAGCGGCTCGGTCACCGCGTATCTTCCCGCCGGGCAGTATTCGGTGTATGCCTCGGGGATGGTGAACGGCCAGCTGGCGGTCGGGGTTGCGACGACCTCCGTCACCGCCGGCGCGTCGGGAACGCCGGTCCCCCTGGCGCTCTCGCCCTCGATGCCGTTCACGGGAACGGTCACCTCGACCGGTGGTTCCGCCGCCAGCGCGCAGACCGCCGTGCTCGCGTTCTCGTCGACGGGCGACCAGGTCGTCACGTTCGCCGCCAAGGGGGGAGGATTCTCGTTCTCCCTGCCCGCCGGGACCTACAGCCTCCTCGCGCTCCAGGGACCGGCGGCGGGATCCGGCTCCGTGTCGGCCGCGCTCGCTCAGATCACGACCCCGGGCGCCCGGTCGGTCGTGCTGACTCCGGTGAGCGCTCTCCGGTCCGACTTCACGGTCGCGGCACCGCTCCCGAACGGCGGCACGTACCCGGCCTCGGGCGCCGACGTCGTCGTGAGCGCCGGCGCGAGCGGCCCCGGCGTTTCCGCCGTCGCGGACGCGAACGGGACAGTGGCCGTCTACCTGCCCTCCGTGCTCCCGCTCTCGGCGGGGTCGTACTGCGTTGCGACGAGCGCGTTCGGGTTCACGGCAACCTCTCAGTGCGACCTCTCTCCGACGGGACTGGCCGCGCTCACCCAAGTCCCGACGTCGCTTGGGCCGGTCGCGGTGACGCTCACCGTCATCGGGCTCCCCTCGGGGACCACGGTGACCGTGAACTTCAGCGCCGAGAGCGAGACCGCGGTCGACCGCTCCCTCACGGGTGGCCCTTCGTTCGCGCTCAACCTGCCGCCGGGCGTGTACGGAGTCGGCGCGCGCGCCGTCCTCGGCGGTGGGCCGGTCGTCTACCTCCCCACGACGACCCTCTCGACGACCATCCCGCTCGGAGCGACCACCTCTCGGCTCACCCTCTTCGTCGTTCCCCAGGTGAACGCGAGCGGGACCCTCGTGCGCCCCGCTGGCGTTCCGGCGACCAACGTGACCGTGACGCTCTCGTCTCCGCTCCTCAACGTGAGCGTGAACGGGACCGCGTTCGCAAGCGGGTTCTACGTCGCGCCCGGAACCTATTCGGCCTACGCGAGGGCCACCTCGGGCGGAACCACGTACGCGAGCCTGAGCCGGGTCACGGTCGCTTCGGACGGAGTCGTCAGCCCGTCGATCGTCCTCTCGGTCGCGGGCGTAACGCTCACGGGAACGCTGACCTCCTCGGCCACCGGGTCGACCGTTCATCTCACGGCGGCCGTCCGCCTCGTAGCACCGGACGGCGCGGTCGCCGCGGCCGCCGCTTCGAACGGCAGCTTCTCGCTTTCGCTCGCCCCGGGAACGACGTACGCCGCCTTCGTCAACGGAACGACGCTCGGTTCGGGACCGAACGGCACGTACGTCGAGTCCTGGAGGTCGGTGCCGGGGGCGACGTGCTCCGTCGGTTCGTCCTCCTCGAGCTGCTACGTCCGGATGGTCGGGGTCCCCCAGTCGGTCTGGGTGAACGGAACGATCGTGACGAGCGGGACCCAGAGCCCGCTCGCGGGAACCCTCACCTTCCTCGGCCCGTATCCCTCCGTGAACACCACCGTCGTTGCAACGACGAACGGAGCGTTCTCGGCCCAGCTCCGGCCCGGGGCGTACTCACTCTATGCGACCGGCGCGGGCCCCTCCCAGACGCTCGCCGTGCTCTCGAAGGTCCTCGCGCTCCCCTCCACGACAGCCGCCCCCCTGACGGTCGTCCTCGGCTCGACCTGGACGGACACGGTCACGGTCGTTCCTCCGACCGCCGGCGCCGCCTACGGTCCCGTCGGACTTTCCGTGACGAACGCTCTCGGGGCGCGCATCGCGTTCGAGAGCGTCCCGTTCAACTCGCCGCTTGCGCTCGCGCTGCCGACCGGCACGTACGTCGTGCGGGCGTCGAGCCCCGGGTCGTTCGGCGGCGCCGGCGCGAACGCGACCGCCCAGTCCACCGTGACCGTCGTGAACGGGAACGTCGGGACCGTCCTGCCCCTTGCCTTCTCGACCCGGGCCGCCGTCTCGGGGACCTTGGTGGGCCCCGCGTCCGCGACCGTCGGAGCCGGCGCTCACGCCGCCTTCTCCTTCACGTTCCGCAACACAGGGAACGTTCCGGTGACGGTCCACCCCGTCGGCACCCCCTCCTACTGGAACTTCAGTTTCAGCTTCTCGAACGCTACGCTTTCTCCGGGACCGGCCGGGGGCTCCCTCTCGGCGGAGGTGCGGCTCCTCGTGCCCGCCGGAACCCCCGTCTCCCATCCGACCGTCACGATCGAGTTCGAGACCGCGAACGGGACCGTGGTCGGCTCCGTAAGTCCCGGCCCGACGGTCAACGTGGTCGGGTACTACGGGGTCGCCTCGGGTCCCTCGAGCGTTCCCGCGGAGGTGGGGGCGACGAGCGCCCTCGTGCCGTTCTACGTCCTCAACACGGGGAACCAGCCGGAGACGGTGGTGGCGGCGCTCGCGGACGCGTCCCGGCTCGCGAGCCTCGGTTGGACGAGCGGACTCCGTCTCAGCTCTCAGACCGCGGTGAGCTCGGGTCCGATCAAGGATTCGCTCGGCACCGGTGCGAACAGCACGCTCTACCTCGTCCTCAATGCGACCTCGAACGTCTTCGTCCCCCCGGGAACGGTGACCGTCTCGCTCTCGGTGCTCAACGCCTCGGGAAGCGTGTCGGAGACGACCGTTCTTTCCGTCCCCACGGTCGCGGTGGCGGCCGGGAGCGGCAACGGCGCGCCGCCCGTCACGGTCGCGGGGCCGTCCCTCGGATCGCCGCCGAACGCCCCGCCGGACTGGCTGGTCCCGTTGCTGTCGTTCGTGCCGGCGATCGCGCTCGTCGTCGGGATTCTCTCGTACCGCTGGTGGCGGACCCGGAGGTGGACGCGGCGATGAGGAGCCGACGACCCCTCGGGCGGTCCGCCGCTGCGCTCGCGCTGCTCCTGGTCGTGCTCCTCTCGGGGTTCCTCGCCGTGGTCACGGTCTCCTCCGTCCCGGCGCGGGCCGCCGCCGTCTCCTCCCCGCCGGTCACGGGCTCGGTGACAGGGCCGGCGCTGATCTCGGTCAATTCGACGACGCAGTTCAAGGTCGCCGGCTGGGGCGGCCCGGGCGTGGCGGCGAACGGGTCCCTGATCGGGAACGTTCGCTACTTCGCGAGCCCGGTGGGGACGAACCTGACGGGAGTCTCCATCTCCCCGCCGACCGCGAACTTCACGTCGAACCGCTCGATCGCCGTCAACCTCGTGGTCGGGACGGCGGCGGAGACACTGACGCTCGACGTCATGATCTCGTCGACGTACCAGGGGAAGAACGAGTCGGCGAACTTCACCTACGTCGTGAACGTCGTGACACCGTACGTCATCTCGGCGACGATCGTGAACCCGACCTCGGCGACCGTTTCGGGGTTCCCGGTCTACGTCACGCTCGACGGGGCCGTTGTCGGGGAGGTGAACGTCTCGAGCCTCCTCGCGGGAGCGAAGTACGAGCTCACGTTCCGCTACCCGACCCTCGGCCTCGCGAGCGGGGACCACACGTTCGCAATCTCGCTCGCGGAGGAGCACGGCCTCGTGACGTTCGCGAACGGGCAGCTGGTCTATAGCGAGACCGTCTACGTGACCGGGCCGCCGCCGAACTACACGCTCTGGTACGTCGCCGGAATCGTGGCGTTCTTCGGGGCCATCTTTATATTCCTCACCCGGGTGGCCGCGCGCCGGCGGGGCGCGGCGCGCCGCTGACGGCGAAGGAGCCCTCCCAGTTCATGTCCGGACAGTCCGACCTCCACTGCTCTTCGTGCGGACGCACGGTCCCGGCCAAAGGGGCGACCCAGTTCCTCTGCCCGAACTGCGGTGAGACCGTGATCGGTCGGTGCGCCCGGTGCCGGGACCAGAGCGTCCTCTACCGGTGCGTGAAGTGCGGGTTCGAGGGTCCGTAAGGAGGAGGCGAGCTCGATGGGCCAGGTCGCAGTGGTGCTCCGGGTGATGCCCCAAGGGGTCGAGACCGACCTCGACCAGGTCGCGAAAGGGGTCCGCGCGAGCCTTCCCGAAGGCGTCACGATCCGCGGGATGCAGGTCAAGGACATCGCGTACGGACTGAAGTCGCTCCTTGTCGCGGTCGTGATGAACGACGCGGGGGGCCTTCTCGAGATGACCGAGCGGGCGCTCGCGAAGGTGCCGCACGTCGAATCCGTCGAAGTGATGGAGCAGGGGCTCCTCTAGGCGCTCCCGCGCCCGGACGGCGGCCGTGGACCTCTTCTCGCACGTCCTGGTTGCGTACCTCCTCACCTACGCGCTCGTCGGGGCCCAGCCGCAGTACCTCGCGGCGGGGGCGCTCGCCGGTGGGCTCCCGGACGCCGACATCCTCCTCTTTCCGCTCGCCCGACGTTACCCGATCTTCCAGCACCACGGGGTCACGCACTCGCTCCTCGGCGTCAGCGTCGTGGCGGTCGCGGGAGCGTTCCTCGCTCCGCTCGTGCTCCCGGGGTCGGCGCTCGTCTACTTCGTCGTGATGGAGCTCGGCGGGATCGCGCACATCCTCCAGGACGGGTTCACCCAGTTCTCCGTTCCCCCGCTCGCGCCGTTCTCGATGAAGCGGCTTCATCTCGACGCCGACCGGGCGATCAGCCTTGTCACGCTGGTCGTCTCGGTGGTCGGATTCTACGTGCTCCTGGTCGTCGAGCGCAACCACGTGGCGTTCAGCGTCTACCTCGACACGCTGTGGGTCCTCGCTGCCTTCTTCGTCGCGTACTTCGGGATCCGCCTCGCGGGCCGCGCGGGGATCCAGCGGCACCGCACGCTCCTCGGCGAGCGGGCCGAGCTTGTACCGACCGGGAACCCGTTCTCGTGGATGCTCGTCTCGGAGACGCCCCACGACGGCCGCCTCCGGACCACGTGGGCCCGCTACGTCCTGGGCCGCGGGATTACCGAAGGGCCGGTGAGCGTCGACGGCCCGCTCGAGCCGACCGCGCATACCGGAGCGCCGGCGTCCGCCGAGCAAGCGCTCGACTGGTCGTACCCGCTCGCGCGGCATGCGAGCCGCACGATCCCGGCCACGTACCACTTCGGCGAGGCGTACCGGGACGCCGGCGGAAGCTGGGTCGCGGTCTGGTACTCCCTCGAGTTCACGATGTTCGGGCGGTCTCCCGGCGTCCGGGTCCGGTTCCCCTCCGACGGGGGAGGCCCCGAGGTCCGCTCTCTGTTCTACCGGCCGGTGCAGCACGCGCTCTGACCCGACGCCCTCGAGAGAAGGCAGGGCCGACCCCGAGGGGGCGGCGAGACGGCACCGCGCGGCCGTCTACTTGTAGGTCGACTGGTGCGTCGTCCCTTCGTCGTCGACGATCGTGATGCATTCCCCTTCGCACTCGAAGAGGCACGCCTCGCACATGATGCAGTCCGGCCCGTGGATGACGGCCGACTTCTCCGCGCGGAACTGGAACTTCGCGGCGACCGCTGGGTCGTCCACCACGTTCGGCCAATTCTCCCGCGGCTGCATTTCGAACACGGTCACGGGGCAGACGTCCCGGCAGTGGCTGCAGCCGGTGCACTTCTCGTGAGCAACTTCAACGCTGACCATGGGCGACCCGTCGTGCCACTCGAGCGCCGTATATTAAGTCGTTCCGTGAAACGTCGCGACGACCCGCCGGCGGCCGTGCTAACTTGCGACGCGGCCGCGGTTCACGGGATGTCGGCCGGGTTCGTCATCCCGATCCGCGCTCCGCCGCGCAAGGCGTCGAGCGAGGCCATCTCGGCTCCGGAAAGCGAGAAGTCGAACACCTGGGCATTCTCCCGGATCCGTTCGCGATGGACCGATTTCGGGATGACGATCACGCCGTGCTCGAGACCCCAGCGCAGGAGCACCTGGGCCGGCGTCCGGTGATGGGCCGCCGCCACCGCCGCAACGCGGGGGTCGTCGAACTTTCGAGCGCGAGTGAGCGGCGCCCACGCTTCGAGGCGGATCCCGCGGGACTCGCAGTACCGTAGGAGCTCGGGGTCGTAGACGAACGGGTGGAACTCGATCTGGTTGACGGCCGGAACGACCTCCGAGTGCGCTCGCAGCTCTTCGAGGTGCCGAACCGTGTAGTTGCTCACTCCGACCGCTCGGACCACCCCCTCCTCCCTCAGCCGGAGGAGGGCGCGCCAGGAGTCGAGTCGGTCTTCTGGTGAATTCGCCCGCGGCCAGTGGATGAGGTAGAGGTCGATCGGACCGAGACCGAGTCGCTGTGCGCTCTCGCGGCCGGCGCGCAGCGCCGACTCATACCCCTGGTCGGTGAACCACAGCTTGGTCGTGACGAAGACGTCGTTCCGCGCGATGCCGCTCGCCCGGATCGCCTCGCCGACATCGGCCTCGTTCCGGTACATCGCCGCGGTGTCCACCGCATGATAGCCGGCCTCGAGGGCGTAGGCGACGGCGTTCCGTGTCACCGTCCCAGGCTCGGTCTGGAAGACCCCGAGCCCGAGCCACGGGATCTCAGGACCCTGGTTGAGCCGGACCCGCGACGCGATGGTCGTGCCGGGGGGAAGGGGCATGCCGCTCGCGAACGCCCCCGGACGCTTATCCTGCGCGGGCCGCGGCCGCGGAGCCTGAGACGGCGGTGCGGAACCGGGGCGTGATCCCCCGCTCTCGGAGCCGCTCGTCGTAGCGGCGGAGCTGGGCTTCGTGCTCCGGGCAGACGGAGAACGCCCGCCATGCGGCGGAGGGGGAAGACCGGTCCTGCGTACCCCCGGTCAATTCGACCCGGTGGGGTCGGTCGTCGCACGGACCGCCGTCCTCGGGCGAGGGCTCACCGGTGAGAGGCCGGAACGCAAAATCGTACGCTCGCCCCATCTCGCAGAGGGGGCGTTGAAACAGGTGGCTCATGGGAGTACCCTGACTTCGAGCCGGTCGACCTCGACCCGACGGCCCGCCCGCCCCGTTCAGAGCTTCTGGACGAGCTGGCCGAATTCGCTCGTGGTCCAGCCCTTGAGGGTGGTCGTCCGCACGAACCCCTGCATCCCCGCGCGCAGGGCGAGCTGGTTCGCGACCTCGTCCGAGGGGAGCTCCATCATCGCCACGAGGTCGTAGGCTCCCATCGTGTGGAGGAGCGAGAGGACCTTCCCTCCGGCCTTCTCCACGGACTTTCGGAATGCTTCCGTTCGTTCCGGCGACTGCTTCACGGCGCGGATCCCCTCGGCGGTCCAGTTCACGAGCACTACGTACGACGGCATCTAATCCCTCGCGGACCGGACACGGGGACCCCTACAAAACCGTTCGCGAGCGGCAGCGGAGATCCCGACCGCGAATGCTATGACCTTGCCCGCGGCTGGAACCGCACCGGTCCGAGGAAACGATGCCCACCGCCGAACTTCGGAACGCGAAGATCGCCTACGAGATCACAGGAACCGGGGACCCGACGGTCCTCATCCACGGCTCCCTGGTCGATCGGAGCACGTGGGAACGCGTTCGAACGGGCCTGGCCCCCTCGCTCACGGTCCTGACGTATGACCGGCGGGGACATGGAGACAGCAGCGGACCTCCGCGAGCGCGGCCGGTCCGGGATGACGCGAGCGACCTTTCCGCGCTGCTCGCCACCCTCGACCTCTATCCCGTCCACATCATCGCCCATTCGTACGGGGGTGCCGTCGCTCTCCGCATCGCGGCCGACCACCCGGAGATGGTCCGCAGCCTCGCACTCCACGAGCCACCGTTCCTCGGTCTCCTCGAAGAGGACCCCGCCACGGTGCCGGAAGCGGAGCGTCTCGAGTCCGCGACCCGTGAGATGGTCGAGCGGCTGCGCTCGGGCGACCGAGAGGGGGCAGTGCGCGAGGTCGTGAACTCGCTGGCACCGGAGGAAGGGGCCTGGGACCGGATGGGCCACGCCGTGCAGCAATCCATGCTCCGCTACGCGTACCGATGGGGAGAGGAGATCTCGGACCCGGAGGCTATCCGTCCCGACACCGGGGCGGCAAGCGATCTTCTCGTCCCGGTGCTCCTGACCACCGGCGAGAGAAGTCCGCCGTTCCTTCTCCGAATCACGAACCACCTCGCAAACGCGCTACGAAACGTCACGGTGCGGACGGTCGTGGGCGCCGGGCACGCACCGCAGGTCAGCGACCCCGACCGATTCATCGCATTGATCCACGGGTTCCTGGTCGAACGGTCCGTTCCGTTCACGTAGGCGACCGCCCTCAAGTCCGGGTCCTCGGGGGGATCGACCGACCGCGCCCCGTCGCAACGCCGTTTGCCGTCTCCCTCCACCGGATGCGCTAGCGCGTGGGGTGGTCATCGGAGGAAAAGAACGGCTCCAGGAGCTCCATGACACCCTTGCCGAGCCACTGGCCGCCATCGACCGCGAGGACCTGGCCGGTGATGTAGCTCGCCCGAGGACTCGCGAGAAACCGAACGGCCTCCGCGATCTCCTGAGGGGTCCCGAACCGGCCGAGAGGTACGGCCCGAGTGACGGACTGTTCGACGGCCTCGGAGACCCACATGCGTTCGTCCGTACCCTCGGTATGCACGGGCCCCGGCGCGACCGCGTTGACGCGGATCCCGTACTGGGCCCACTCGACCGCAAGCGTCCTCGTGAGAGCGAGAACCCCGGCCTTGGCGGAGGCCGAATGCGCGGTCCCGGGACCCGCCATCCAGGCGTACGAGGCGACGATGTTGACAATCGCCGGCGTCGGTGAGCGTCGCAGGAGGGGCAATGCCGCCCTCGAGCAGAAGAACGTCCCATCCAGCACGATTCCCACGACCGCGCGCCAGCCGTTAGGCGTGATCTTCTCCGCCGGGGCGACGAAATTGCCCGCGGCGTTGTTCACGAGCAGGTCCAGGCGACCGTACTCCGAGCGCACGACCTCCATCAGGTGGTCGACCTGCTCCGGCAGGCGGACATCGGTCGGCACTTCGACCACCCTCGCTCCGTGACCTCGAAGCTCTCCGGCGCCGGACGCGAGGTGCTCGGCGGACCGGCTCGCGATCGCGAGATTGAACCCGTCATCAGCGAGGGCCACTCCGATCGCTCTCCCGAGGCCCGTGCCCCCCCCGGTGACGAGGGCCACGGGTTTCGCCTCCGCCCGGTGCGTCGTGCTCGCCGTCACAGCCGGGCCGAGTTCCGCCTCGCGTAAGAAATTAACCGGCCGCCCCGGGAGGACGATACTCCGCCCTGTCCCCGAAACCAGGTCACGCCGGCGGAAGAGGCGGAGTCCGCTCCTCGGGACCTCGAGCGAGCGGGGGGTGCTTCGGCGGCGACCCTACTCCTCTTGAACATCGGGAGCGTGGTCGTGCGAGAGGTCGGTCTTCATGTCGTGGCGCGTCCCGGTCGAGGCGAGAAGTGACCGAGTGTTCCCGCTCCCGCTCGCGGGGACGGTCGAGAACCATCGTCTCGAGAGTCGAGTGCTCCGCGGAAACCCGTGGGGCGACCCCAGCGAAAGGGACCTCCCCGTCTACGTCCCACCCTCGGGAGAGACTCGGGAACGACCGGTCCTCGTGCTGCTGAGCGGGTACACGGGCGCCGGCTGGGTGGAGTACGAGCGGCCCCTCTATCTGCGAGACTCGATCGTCGGTGTTCTCGACCGCCTGATTCGGCTTCGACTCGTTCCGGAGGCGGTGATGGTGGGACCGGACTGTCTCACGACCCTCGGAGGAAGTCAGTACCTCAACTCCTCCGCCACGGGCCGGTACGAGGACTACGTCGTCGAGGAGGTGATCCCATTCGTCCGGCAGCGGTATCGCACGGGGCCGGTCGCCGTGATGGGGACCTCGAGCGGGGGGTACGGGTCCCTGATGCTGACGCTGCGGCACCCTGAGGTGTTCCGCGCCGCCGGGTCCAACGCGGGGGACGCGTTCTTCGAGTACTGCTACACGCCCGACTTCCCCATCGCGTTCCGCGAATTCCAAAAGGCCGGCGGCCCGGAGAAGCTCCTCGAGAAGATGCTTTCCGAGCCGACCCCCGGCTTCGGCCCGAGGGAACCCCGGGCCCAGGCGCTCGAGGTGATGGCGTACTCTTCGAGCTACTCGCCGATCGAGGGCGAGCCGGGCCGGTTCGACCTTCCGTTCGACCTCGTCACCGGGGCGATCCGGCCGGACGTGTGGGCCCGCTGGCTTTCGTGGGACCCGGTCCGCATGGTCGCCGACCCTCGATACCAGGAGGCCGCTCGTTCCGTCCCCTACTGGTACGTGGACGGCGGCGCGAAGGACGAGTACGCGCTCGACCTGGGCGCCCGCATCTTCGCCGACGCGGCGCGGCGGGCCGGCGCTCGCGTGGACCTCGAGCTGTTCGAGGGGGCACACTTCGACGCGACCCCGCGCTACGAGGTCATCATCCCCCGACTTCTCTCGGCGCTCGGCGTCCCTCCCCCGGAACGAGGATGAGCACCCGTTTTGTACCCCGCCCTTTTCGCCGGCACCGGGCCGATCGAGAGCGCGACGAGGAACGACGATGATCCGGGAAGGCACGATGGTCTGTGACGTCTGCCAGAAGCCGATCACGCGGGTCACCGAGGTTCCCGCGGAAGGCTGGCCGAGGATGCACAACCTCTGTTCCGCCTGCTTCACTGACCTCAAGAAGCAAGCGGTCCCGCGACCCACGTAGGGCCTACGGGCGCGAGATCTCGTAGCGGACCGGCGCGTCGGGCCCCTCGAGCGGCGCGAGCGCCTCGACGGTCTCGTCCTCGAACCAAGCCTGGACGATGAAGTACCAGGCGAGGGCGATGAGCAGCAGTAGGTCGGGGGAGTCCTTCCCGTCGTCCGACACGATGACGGCGCCGGCGGCCAGATGCCGTCCTTCTCGCACGGGCTCGACGTGGACGAGCTCGGTTCCCGACGGGGTGGTCACCTTCCAGGCGGGGATGAGGACCCCGGCCCGATGGAATCGATACGACCGGCCGCCGGCGACATCGATCTCGTGGTAGTTCAGATGCACCGTGAGCCGAGCTTCGACCACGGGGCCGACGCGGGCGGTGATGAGCGGGTTCAGGAACCCGCCTCGCTTGACCGTCCACTCCCCCGTCGCGCTCCGGAGCGTCGCGAGCGACCCTCCCGTACGGGCCCACTCGAGGGTCGCGACCGTCGTCTCGCCGGAAGAGAGCGAGAAGGCGGCGGGGTGGTCCCGCTCGCGCAACCACCGAAAGGTCGAGCGGTCGACTCCCGAGATAGGTGCGAGCGTCACGGCTCACCCAGCCTCTCGCCGGGATTTAAGCCGGACCCGACGGGGCGGGCCCCCGTAGGCGTCTCACCGCGCCGCGATCAGGAAGAGGATCCCCGAGACGAGGGCGAACACGACGGCCAGCAGTGCGAGAAGTTCTCCCCCGAATCCGAGGGCGAACCAGCAGAGCACCGAGAGGACCACGAGGATGACTCCCGCCCCCAGCCGCCGGTCCCTGCCTCCCGAGCGGCCGATGGCCGCGAAGAGCCCAAAGAGAAGCCCGATCACGACGTACACGACGGAACGGGCCCAAGAGCTCAACGCGTGCCCGCCCGACCCCAGGGCGAGGAACACGAACCCGCCCACGAAGTCGACCAGCGCGGCGAGGATGAGGAGGAGAGCGCTCAGGAGTCCAAATACCATGGCGAGGTTCCGGAAGTCGGTCCCCGCCAACGCCGCGCGCCCCCGACCGCTCACGCGGACCTGACCCTTTATCGTTACGGCCGCCTCCGCCGGTCGGACCCATGCTCCGGGAGACGACCTTCCTGATCGGGGGACTCCTTACGATCGCTCTCGGCGTGCTATTGGGTGGGGCGCTGTTCCTCGCGGGGGCGGGGCCGGAGTACTTCAACGCATGGCTCGCGAGCGGAATCGCGGTCGGGCTGGGAGGGTTCTTCATCTACGTGGCCCGGGACGAGCATCGGACCCGGCTCGAGTTCCTCCGGAGCTCGGAAGGAGAACCGCCGGAGGCTCCCGGTTCGTCGGGCCCCTAGCGTCGGCCGAGCGGGGAAACCTTTTCCTACGGCCGCGGTGTCCAACGTTCGTGGCCGGGATGGGGTAGTTTGGCCTATCCTGGGGGACTGTGGATCCCTCGACCCGGGTTCAAAGCAGAGCGGGGACGACCCCCGCGCTGTGAGACTCTCGGTCCCGGCCCTACGCCTTTCGGGCCGCCCCGCGTCCCTTCGGCCGGCGAATCTTCGGAGTTCCGCGGGTCAGTCTCGCGAGCGCGACGGGAAGGTCGGAGAGCGAGTAGTCGGACCAGGCGGCCCCCCACTTCGTAAGGTCATTCGGAGTCAACGTCCACCCCACGAACCGGGACGCCCGCGCGATCGGGATGACGCCGGGCACCGACAGGGCCGCTTCCATGTCGAACCGGGAGTCCCCCACCAGGAACATGGCCGCCCCCGGATAGCGTCGGCGGTACTCCGCGAGATGCTCGCGCTTGGTGCCGTTCCCCGAGCCGAGGACGTCCTCGAACCAGTAGCGAAGCCCTTCCCTTTCGAGAAGAAGGTCCGCCATCTCCGTCTCGGCGCCGGTGGCGAGCGTCGTCGTCCACCGCTCTCGGTGCAGGGTCTTCAGGAGCTTGGGGATCTCCGGGAACGGATGGGCGTGCGCGTACGCTTCCGCCACCTTCCGGGTGTGAAACGTCCGGGCGGTCGTGGCGCGGAGTTCCACCGGAGCATCGGGGTACAGCTGAGCCAGTTGCGCTTCGAAGGGCATGCCGGTCGTCGCGAGATAGTGGAGCCGGGCCTCCTCGGTCGGGGTCCCGAACGACTTCGCGAGCACGTCGGCCGCCACGGCGCTGATCGCGGGAAGGTCGTCGAGAATCGTTCCGTCGAGGTCAAAGACGACCACTCCCCGCTCCACAGTGCGGGGCGCCTCCTCGGCGCGGAGACCCCGGGGCGGCCGCGCCACCTCGGCGAACTGGCTCCGCGCGGGGACCATCGGAAGATGGCCGTCGTTCTCCTTCCCGAGGTTCATGGATCGACCGGTCGGTGAGGAGCCGGTGTCGGGCATGGTCGCGTCGGCGAGCCGGCCGTCCTCTTTAAGTCGGTGGGCGGCCGGTCGGGATAAGAGCGTGAGCGGCGTCCGCCCCGGCGGCGTCGGGCGCTCGGGGCCATGCATCCAAGCCATGTGATTCGAGGTCGGTCGAGCCAGCTCTTGGCCGGGCGTCGGATCGTCCTCGGGGTGACGGGGTCGATCGCGGTGGTCGAGGTCCCGAAGATGATCCGCGAGCTGATCCGCCACGGGGCGGACGTTCGGGCCGTCATGAGCCCGGAGGCGATGCGCCTCATCACTCCGGAGACGCTCGAATTCGCGACCGGTCACCCGCCGATCACCCAGCTCACCGGAAACGTCGAGCACGTGACGCTGCTCGGTCCCGGCCCCGGTCGGGCCGACCTCCTCCTCATCGCTCCCGCGACAGCGAACACGATCTCCAAGATCGCCCATGGAATCGACGACACCGCCGTGACCTCCTGCGCTTCTGTGGCCCTCGGAGGCGGCGTCCCGATGATCCTCGCCCCCGCGATGCACAGCCACATGGGAGTGAACCCAGCCGTGCTCGAGAATCTCGACAAGCTTCGCCACTGGGGCGTGGGAATCGTCGCGGGGGCCTCCGCGGAGGGGGAGGAGAAGATCGCGTCCCCGGAGGAAGTGACGGCGGCGGTCCTTCATCGATTGGCCTTGGGCGCCTGGGTCGGACGAAAGGTCATCGTTGTCGGGGGAGCCGCCCGGGAATCAATCGATGCGGTCCGGTCGGTGACCAACGAGAGCTCGGGCGTGACCGCGGTCGCCCTCGCGAACCAGGCGTACTATCGGGGCGCGGACGTCGAACTCTGGGCCGGAGCGCTTCAGGTGGCCGTCCCTCCGTGGATCCCGACCGTGCGCTGGCGGAGCGTCGACGACCTCACGTCGCTCGCCCGGCGCGAGCGTTCGAATCTCTCCAGAGCGTCCGCAGTGTTCGTCCCCGCGGCGCTCTCCGACTTCACTCTCGAGCGTCGGGCGGGAAAGATCTCCTCAGCCGACCACGAGAGCCTGACGCTCACCCTCCGCCGAGCCCCGAAGCTCCTTCCCGAGCTCCGCCGGGCCGCCCCTCCCCCGGCGCGACTTGTCGCGTTCAAGCTCGAGCCGGGACTCACCCCCGCCGCGCTCGAGGCCGCGGCGAGGAAGCTCGCGGCGGAGACCGGTGCCGATTGGGTGATCGCCAACGACGTGAGTTCGATGGGTGCCATCGAGACGAACGCCCTCGTTCTCCCGCCGTCCGGCGGCCGACATTGGATCCGGGGACCGAAAGTCGAGTTCGCCGGCAAGCTCCTCGATGACATCGGCCGTGACCTCGTGAACGTCTCGGGCGATGTCACTCCGACGCCCCGCGGACGACGGCGGAAGGCACGACCTCGACATCGGCGCCCCTAGGTCCGGCCGGACGGCCGGTGCCCGCTGGTCCCAGGTCACAGTGCCGCTGACCCCGACGCTCTTCGGTCGCCGTCACCGCCGCCCTTAATACGCCGGCCCTATGGCCGCGCCGAGGATTCGCATGGTCAAGCTTGCCGAGTGGCAAGGGAAGAAGGTCTTTCGCTCGTACGGAATACCCGTTCCGCGAGGCGAGGTCGCGCGCTCGCCCGCCGAAGCAGAGCGGCTCGCGCGCGAGGGGAAGGTTCCCCTCCCCTGCGTCGTGAAGGCCCAGGTCCTTTCGGGCGGACGGGGGAAAGGCGGTGCGGTCCGCTTCCCGAACACGCCCGACGAGGTGCGGGAGGCCACGGCGGACATTCTCGGGCTCGAGTTCAAGGGGGAGAAAGTCCGCGAGGTCCTCCTGGAAGAGAAGCTTCCCATCGTTCGCGAGCTCTACGTATCGATGACGCTCGACCGGTCGCAGCGGCTCCCGGTCCTCATCTCGAGCGCTCAGGGCGGGATGGAGATCGAATCCGTACCGGACGGCTCGATCGACCGACAGGTAGTCGACCCGTTCCCTGGCCTGACCGGGTACGAGAAGCGCAGCGTCTCGAAGCAATTCGGTCTGACACCGCTCCAGGCCCGGTCGGTCGGTGGCGTCCTCGACGCGCTCTGGAAGATCTTCGTCCAGGAGGACGCCGAGCTGGTCGAGGTCAATCCCCTCGCGATCGTCGGGGACGGCGTAGTGGCACTCGACGCGAAAGTGATCATTGAGGACGACGCGGCGTTCCGCCACCCCGAGTTCGCCGAGGTCCGGGACGACCGGACCGAGCTCGAGGAGATCGCGCGGGAGAAGGAGATCGCGTTCGTTCAGCTGGACGGAAACATCGGGGTCATCGCGAACGGGGCGGGGCTCACGATGGCGACCCTCGATGTCCTCAAGGAGTTCGGGGGAGCGCCCGGCGTCTTTCTCGACCTGGGTGGGACCGACGACCCGAAGAAGGTGTCCGAAGCGTTCCTGCTGATGGCCCGGGCGGAGCCCGCGGCGGTCTTCCTCAACATCTTTGGCGGGATCACCCGGTGCGACACGGTGGCGAAGGGCCTCGTCGAGGCGATGGGTCAGGTGCCGACGAGCGAGAGGTTCCCGCTCGTGGCGCGGATCCGCGGCAACAACGAGGCCGAAGGGATCCAGATCCTTCGGGCGGCGGGCGTGACGGCGATCTCCGACCTTCGCGAGGCCGCGCAGGCGGCCGTCGAGGCCGCCCGGAGGCGCCCATGAGCGTCCTGGTAGACCGCGACACGCGGGTCCTCGTCCAGGGAATCACCGGTCACCAGGGAACGGTCCACACCATCCAGATGAAGCAGTTCGGAACGGCCGTCGTGGCCGGCGTCACCCCGGGGAAGGGGGGCAGCGTGGTCGAAGGAGTCCCGGTGTTCGACTCGGTCCGGGACGCGGTCGCGAAGACGGGGGCGAACACCTCCTGCATCTTCGTCCCCGCGCCGGGAGCGAAGGACGCGGTCCTCGAATCGGTCGACGCCGGCGTTCGGCTCTGCGTTGTCGTGACCGAGCACGTCCCGTTCCACGACATGCTGGTGATGTACCCCTACGCGCGCTCGAAAGGGACCCGGATTATCGGCCCGAACTGCCCCGGGATCGGAGCCCCCGGGAAGGCCAAGGTCGGGATCATCCCGAACGTCGTGTTCCGCCCCGGGCGCGTGGGCGTGATCTCGCGGAGCGGGACGCTGACGTACGAGATCGTGAATGGGATCAAGGAGATTGGCCTGGGGCAATCGACGTGCATCGGCCTCGGGGGGGATCCCGTGATCGGGACGACGTTCGTGGACGCCCTCCCGATGTTCGAGTCGGACCCGGACACGGACGCGCTCGTGCTCGTCGGGGAAATCGGCGGGACCGCCGAGGAGGATGCCGCCGAGTACGTCCGCCACCAGTTCACGAAGCCCGTGATCGCCTACATCGCCGGGCGCTCGGCTCCGCCCGGAAAACGGATGGGGCATGCCGGTGCGATCATCACCCGGGGGAAGGGGACGGCCGAGAGCAAGGTCGCGGCGCTCGAGGCGGCCGGCGCGCGCGTGGCGCGGTTCCCGTACGACATCCCGCAGCTGGTCGTGGAGGCCGTCCGGAGCGCTCGGCGATGACCCCGGCCGACGAGCGGCATCGCCGGGCGGCGACGGACGAGCCGTGTCTCTTGCCCGGATGCGGCGAGGTCGCGGTCCGGCACTTGTCGCTCGCCGAGGCGAGGAAGGCGTTCACGAACCTGCCCGAGACAGGGCGGAGGGCCCCCCTCTGTCGGGAGCACTACCGGGAGTGGAAGAAGGCGACCAAGGAAGCGCGCCAGCTCGAGCGAGCGACCTGGTAGCGTCCGTCGGCTTCGGGAACGGGTTCGGCCCCGCCGGTCGGGGGCCCTGCCTTACTGCTTCCGCATCTTCTGAGCCCGCATGCGGCGGCGCATCCGCTTCTTGCGCCACTTCCACCGCATGTGGCCGCGTTTCTTCCAGACGCGCGAGGAACGTTTCATTCCCTCTCAGTCCAAACGCGCGGCGGTACGGGTGACCGTTCATAAGCGTTACCCGCGGCGGGCTTCTTCCGTTACCGAGGGATTCTCCGGGTCCCCACCGTTATGTGGGGTCGGAGTGTCGGCCCGCCGTGCTCGACGAGAGCGACCTCGAAATGAACGTCCTCGAGTTCCGCCAGAGGTCGTTCCAGCTCGACCGGCTGGTCGAGCACGCGGGGAGTGAGCTCGCGGTCTTCTCGCGGACCGAAACGGAGAGCGAGAGCCAGTTCCGGCCCCGACTCGTCCACCTACGGGTGATCGTGCCGCGCGCCTGGGTCGTGTACGACGAACCGAACGACATCCTCCTCCTCTCCCGCGACGGGACGACCGTCCCCCTGCGGCTCACGGAATCGGTCACGGAGGTCGGGGCCGACCCGACCGAGTTCACGGAGCAGGGGATCGAGTGGCGGCGGGCCCCGGGACCCGGCGGACTCCTCGTTTACGCGCCCGAGGAGCTCGCGAAGGAGCTCCTCGCGGGGGACGTGCTCCCGGGACTCGTGGGACCCTGATGCCGGCGCCGTCCGGCCCCTACGTGGGACCGGACGGCCGCAGCGACCGGTCGAGCACCGCGGCGAGAACACCGCCGACGATCGGCGCCACCCAGAAGATCCAATCCTGTCCGATGGCCCAGTTCCCGCTCGACCAGAGGGACGAGAGGACCGCCGGCGCGAAGCTGCGGGCCGGGTTGATCGAGGCACCGTCCACGGGGATGGCGACGAGGTTCGCCATGAGGAGCGTGAGGCCGATCCCCACCGGCGCGAGGTTCTTCGCCGAACCCGAGGCCCGGGTCGAGAACAGGATGACCATCACGAGGAACATCGTGAAAGCGACCTCGATCAAGAAGACCGCTTCCCAGTTGAACCCGCCGCAGGTCGTCGAGCCCGCCGCATAGCACTGCGAGGCGAGTCCGGACGATTGAACCGCGGGGAAGCTGACGGGATTCCCGTAGGCGATGGCAGCGATGACCCCCATCCCGGTCACTCCGCCGGCGACCTGCGAGAGAATGTACGGAACGACATCCCGGGCCGGGAACTTGCCCGCGACCCAGGCGCCGATCGTGACGGCGGGGTTGAAGTGTCCCCCCGAGATGTCCCCGAAGGCGTAGATGAGCCCGATGAGGCCGACGCCGACCGAGACGCTCACCAGAACGACCCGAGTAAGTGAGGTCAGGCCGCTGGCGCTCCAGATGACCGTGAAGACCGCGGCACCGCCCACCGCCAGCAACAGTCCGAACGTCCCGACGAACTCGGCGAGGTACTTCTGCGCCGTGCTGTATGCCATGCGCTGGCGACCTGCGAAGTGGGTCTAAAAACTATCGACGAGGTCGTATATCTCGCGGTAGGAGCGTCAGAGGACACCCATCTCCGTCAGTTTCTCGGGAAGGTAGTGCTCGGTCACGTAGTTGAGGCCGTACTTCGCGAGCGACTGCTGCTCCGCCTTCTTCCCGTTCTTCAGCATCAGCTCGATCTCGGCTCGCCACTCGGCGGTGCCGAAGCGCGGGTCGGTGAGCTCGGCCTCGAGCGCGCGGACGTCCTGCTCGGAGAGCTTGTCCGACGGGAGGTCGTAGTTCTCGATGTCGGAGGCGGTGACCCCGAGGAACTCCGCGCTCGGGGTCGTGAGGTAGCTCGAGAGGTGGGCCGTCTTGATCGCCCCGTAGGCGACCGACGCGAAGATGCGGAACGACCACGGGTCGCCGTCGGTGAAGACGACGACCGGCAGCTTGAGCTCCTCCGAGAGGCGTCGCAGGAACCGGCGGGTCGAGCGCGCCGGCTGGCCCTTGAGGTGAAGGAGGATCGCGTCGTGCTGTTCGTCGAACCCGTTCTCGGCGAGCCGGTCGACCATGCCGCCGCACTCGATCGCGATGACGAACTTCGCGCCCGTGCCGACGAACTCGATCTTCTCCTTCTCGACGTTGAACGGGAGGGAGTACCCTCCGTCCCCGACATCGTCCCGGCAGTTGATCTTCTTGACGAGCCCCTTGCGGTTCCTCTCCTTGATCGTCAGGTCGCCGATCACCGAGGCTCCGTTCTCTTCGGGATGGAGCCGGAAGTCCTCGCGCAAGCGCTCGCACATCACCTCGAGGTCCTCGATCAGGAGGTTCGACTCGTCCTCGCTGTGGAACTTGGCGTCCTGCCACGCCTCGCTGATGTAGTAGAGCTCCCGCAAGGTCGACGTCTTCTTGTCGCGGGCCATCTCGTTGATGAAGTCGACCAGGTAGAACGTCCGAAGGAGCATCAGCGCCCCGTCCAGCTTCCGGGCGCTCCTCGTCCCCATCGCCCGGCCGAGCTTCCAGACGCCCTCGCGCGCCTGGAACTGGATGTTCTGCTTCGTGCGCAGAGGAAGTCGCATCCGGGGGATCTCGCCGCGGTCGAGCTGGTCGTAGATCTGACCGGCCATCCCGAGGGTCGGCGCGAGAGCGTCCGCGCGGACGGATGTCGGTTCGTCGTCAGTCGTCTTCGCTGGTGTGCGCGCTCGCTTCGGCGGCATCGTAATCCACCTCCTCCTCGGTCGTGGCACCGGCGTCCGCCGCGGCATCCGCGGCCGACATCTCGGCCGCCTCGACGATCGTCCGCGGGAGCCGGACGTCCCAATCGCCGGGCAGCGGGTCGGCGCCCAGGATGTGGGCCTCGTCGATCCCCGCGACGTACCAGTCGAGGTCGTTCGCGTCGACCTCCGTCTTCGGCGGAAACGTGAGCAAAAGGGTGGTGCGACCGTTCGGGGAGAGCTTGGGGAGCGTCCACCATGCGCGTCCGAGCTCGGCCTCGACGCCGTCCGGCGAGGGGTCGAACCGCGCGAGGGAGAAGACCTCCGGCGGGACCTCGACGAACAGTTCGAGGACCCGGGGCCGCGGTGTGTAGTTCGTGACCTCGACCCGGGCGCGGACCCCCTCCTCGACGGTCTCGAATCGGGGGTCGAGGTGGACGATGTCCATGATCCGGGTGACGACCGGAGTGAGGTCGGGGACATCCTTCCCCACGAGGTGGCTGGTCTTCTCGGCGAGCTTCGGGAGGATCCGCTGGATGATCTCGAACTTCTCGCTCGCGAAATCCCGGCGGCTCACGCGGGAGATGTGCGTCCGTAGGTGTCGCGCGGCGGCCTGGAGCGCGAGAGTGAGCTCCTTGTCGATCTCGGGGTCCTCCGCGACCGCCTCCTTCGCCTCGCTCGTGAACGGCACCTTGGTGGAGGCGACGTGGACGAGGATCAACGCAGGGCCGGTGGGGATCCCGGAGCCGCCCTTCTGCTCGAGGCCGTAGCGGCGCCAGTCGAGGTTCGCGATCGCGCTCGTGATCGCGCAGGCTCCCTGCTGGAAGAGGAGCGGCACGCGGTTCGCGAACCGCAGGATCTGGACCGGCTGGTCGGCCGGGAGCGCTCCTCCGTAGACGAGGCCGACCTCGACCATGAACGGAAAGCCGGCGTGGACCTTGGGGGGTCGGCTCACCGGCGGAGCGTAGAACTCGGGCCGCATTTCCCCGAGGACGTTCCGGAGCCCTCGCTTGATGAGCATCGACCCAATGGGCGATAGACCCTCGGGGGAGGGAGCGATCAACGGTGTGTCGTGAAGGGCCTGAAGGAGCCGGTCCTGGTCGTCCCCCGACACGGAAGTGGGCGGTACGTTCGGTTTCAAGGCCGCGTTCGTGAGGAGCTCTCGGGCGGCGCGGGCGCTCACCCCCTGAAGGTCCTTCGTGAGGAATTCGGCGAGTCCGTTTCGCTTCGATGCTTTGAGGAGGTAGCTGAGCTCGCCGAGCTCGAGCCCGTACGGGTGCGGGAGGGTCTCCTTCGCGACCGGGGGAAGGTCCGAGGAAGCCCGCTCGAACGTCACACGCGTGCCGTCCGGTTCGACGAGGACAATGCGGGCGTGCGGGTTCACGATCGCCGTGCCGCGGAGGTATTCGTACGGGGACTGACGACCCCGAACGTACCGCGCCTTAAGGACGAGTTCGACGCGAGTCCCGTGCGGGGAGTCCCAGAGGGTGAGGTCGTCCGAGACGACCCGTGGCTGGTTCTTCTGGGTGTCGATGACAAGGTCGAGGACGTGCGCCGCCTCCTCTTCTTCCACCTTTGAAACTACGTGGGCAGGCTTTCCGGTGGTGAGCGTCGCGTAGAGGACCGCGGCTGAAATCCCAATCCCCTGCTGCCCCCGCGCTTGCCGATTCGAGTGGAATCGAGATCCGTAGAGCAGCCGCGCAAAAACGTTCGGAATCTCCTTGCGAAGAATCCCCGGCCCCGTATCGGTGACCGCGACCCGGACACGTTCGTCGGTTTCTTTCGATATCTCGACCAGAACATCCGGGAGCGTTCTTGCCTCATCGGATGCGTCGAGCGAGTTGTGAAGGAAAACCGGGCCGTGGCCGCCCAGAAACTTCTCGGTGCCAGGAACAGAGAAGTCATACACATGGGTCCGGCGTGACTTTACTCTGCGGATTGACACGACAGCCAACGTCGAGACGTCGCCGTCCACGTACTCCAGAAGGGCAGAGGCCTGCCGGTAGAGGGCGGTCCCGCCGGAGTCTCTCATATGAACCAGACTCGATCGGGCTCCCTCGAAGGTGAACGAACTGGTTTGGTCCCATGAGTATCGACATTTGTCCGTATAGGGGAGGAGCATCGAGCCGACTGAATAGGCCAATCGCAATCCACTCTCGCTGAGTGGCAGACGGTCGACAGGAGCCATCCCGCGATGATTTCCGGTGTAGTACGTCAACGTGTAGGGAGGACGGCGGTAGGAAGAGTAGCCGCCGGGGAATACCTGAAACGAGCCATGACCCTTGGAGACCGAGTATGATTGACCCGAGAGCCCCAACAAGAATTGAAGACCCGTAGCCAGAGCTTCGCTCACGGTGGTGAGGATGACCCGGCCGCCCTTTCGATATCCATCGCCTGCCGCGTATCCCTCGAGGAACTCGGCGATGAGATCTGGCTCGAGATTCCATACGACGTCCGGTACTCGCTTCTCGGTCGCTCGCCTCCCGGCTCGAAGGTACTGGCTCAGCAGAATTGAGAGGACTGTCGAATAGACCTTCACCACGACGGCGGTCGCGTGCGCCCGCACGACGCTCACGGTCATTTGATCCGACCACGCCCGCGCGCATCGCTGTGCATCCGCGATCAGACCGGCTTCATGGGAACCGAAACTGAGAGTCACATGATGCGGGTAGCAGGTCCCCTCGGCCGCGTAGTACCCCAGGAAGCGCGCAATCTCTCCGGTGATGGAGATCACCACCGGGAGGCTGCTGGTTCCGTTTCGGACCGCAATCCGAGCCGTGTCCGGTAGAGGAAGGCCCAGCCGCTCGAAGTACGTGTAGGGCACATAGTCGAACCGTTTCCAATCTCGCGGCACTTGCATCGACTCCGCGACGCCGCGAACCATCAGCGTTTTGCGAACTTTGCGCGGGAGCCGGGGGAGGATGTCTCTCAGGTCGAGTCGGGATAAGCCACCGCCCAGCGGAACCTGTTTACGGGGCACAACCACGAGATCACCCGGTCGCAATTCCTGGACCTGTCGGGGTTGAACCCGGCCATGGGAAAGGCCGAATACTGAGTGCGAGCCGGTTACGGTCACGCGCCGGCCACCAACTAGCGTGATCTCGAAGAGGTCTCCGCGGAGAGGGTGGCGGTGTACTTGGGTCGCCGGTTGCCATCCGATCCGGAAGGTGCTATCGTCGAAGGCAAGCACCTCACAATCCTCAACAGGGGTCGTTTCGCTTTCTCGTCCGGGCGGCCCTTCGAACCTACTGTCGATGAACTCGCCGATGCGTACAAGCCGAATCTCACCCGACTGACGCACCAGGACCGGCTCCGACCATTCGACTGAATTGTCCACCGCCTCTTTGACGGTAGTTAGGAGCGCGCGTTGCGGGTTGTCGAACCCGAGGATCTGGCGGTTGCGCTCGAAGAATTCCGCGACCGAAATCTCCCGCTGTTTCGCGGCCAGCTGCTGGGCGATCGTCTGCGGGGGCGGCACCGACGCACCGGGGGTCCCGGACCCTATAAGGGACGCGCTGGAGGCGAACCCGGCGTGGAACGTGGACCCCCCGGTTCGTGCGGGGTGGGGCGGCCGGCGACGTCGCGCAGCACGGGACGGAACGGTCGCCATCGGGACGCCTCGGTCGTGTCGACCTCGACCGTCGCGAGCGATTCCTCCGGGATGGCGGAAGAGAGCGCCGCAGGGACGGACGGGATCGGGTCCCCACGGGCGTTCCAGGCGCCCGAGCCGCCGCCAAACACGACCCCATCCTCCACGCCAACCCGGTTCACGTAGACGACCGGGACCGCGTTCTCAATCGCGCGGGCCGGAAGGAGACGGTCAAAAAGGCGTCGGCTCGTGACCGGGGCCGCCGAGATCGCGACCAGAAGCTCGGCGCCGCCGAGCGCGAGCTCGCGGGAGACCTCGGGGAAGAAGACGTCGTAGCAGACCTCGAGGCCGGCGGTCGCCCCGGCAAGACGGACGGGGGAGCTCTGGTCGGTGGGAGTGAACGGGACGCCCTCCTCGAACGGACCGAACGTGGGTAAGTAGCGCTTCACCTGGACGCGGTACTCTCCGTCGGGAATCACGGCTAGAGCAGCGTTGTGGACCTCCCCCGCGCGCTCGCGCGACGCCATCGGGGCTCCGACCACGATCGTCGTGCGCGTCTCGCGGGCGACCGAGGAGAGGGCGCTCAGGCTCCGGTCGCCGTCATGCAACGCCATCCGATGGAGCCGGTCGCCGACGCGATAGCCCGACAGGAACAGCTCGGGGAAGACCGCAAGGTCACAGGGGGCGGACCGGACGACCGACCCGACCCGGTCGACGTTCCGCGCGAGGTCGCCCGGCGCGGGGGCGAGCTGCGCGAGCAGGATCCGCATCAGTAGAAGTAGCGTCGGACGGAGATGAGGTAGACGAAGAGGACGACGAAGATGAGGAACAGGACCGTGATCGACCCGGTGAAGAACAGGTACGCGGATGTCGCGAAGACCAGGGCGAGCGTCGTCCAGAGCGCCCACGTCTCCTGTCGCCAGAGGGCGGTGGCGATCCCGATCAGCGCGGCGCCGAGCACCGCGAGGACCACCGCTCCGTAGAGGTCGATCGACTGGAAGATCTCGAGGGAGGTCGGGACGACCCCTTGGCTCGCGCTCGCAAGGATGAACAGGAGCGCCGCGAGCAGCATCACGACGCCGAAGGCGGCCGTGAGGACCGACACGACCGCGACGCCGAGCGGGAGACGCGGCCGTTCGGGGGTCGGTTCCCAGGCCGGAGGCAGGTGGTCGAACTCGACCGGGCCCGCCGTCGCTCCCGCGCTCACCGTGGAGGAGCTCGTCACGGTCCTCGACCTACGAGCGGTCGAGTCCGGGAAGGGAAGATGTACCTTTCGCTCGAAACGCGGGGCTAGAACCGCCGCTCGACCGCCCCGTAGGCGAGCCGCTCGAGGAGGTCCCGGTACGGCCCCATCGGCACCGGCTCGAGGGCCCGGATCGCCCGGTCGGCCCACTCCATCGATTCGCGGGCCACGACCTGGTCGGTTCCGGCGAGGTCGGTCAGCTCCCGCAGGCGAAGAAGATGCTTCGTCCGCTTGCGCCGGTGCTGGAACAGCTCCTCGAACTCGGCCTGGTGGCGGGGGTCGAGGCGGCCGTAGGTCTCGAGCGACACGAGCGTCGGGTTGCCTTCGCGCAGGTCGGTGTAGAGCGGTTTTCCGAGCAGGTCGGGGTCGCCGTAGACGTCGAGCAGGTCGTCCCGGATCTGGAAGGCGATCCCGACCGCCTTGCCGTAGGTCGCGAGGGCGTCCACGGTGGACGGGGGAACTTCGGCGATCTCGGCCGTCGAGGCGAGCGCCGCCGCGATGATCGCGGCCGTCTTCCGCTCGATGACCCGGAAGTAGTGCTCCCGTCCCGTCGACAGCTCGAACCGGCTCGCGTCCTGGAGGACCTCGCCCTCGACCAGGTCGGCGCAGGCCTCCCCGCAGCGCAGGATGATCGACTTCGGATACTCCGCGGCGAGCTCGAACGCCCGGACGAACAGGTAGTCGCCTCCGACGATCGCGAGCGGCACTCCGAACGTCCGCGGCATCGACGGACGGCCGCGGCGCGTCTCCGCGTGGTCGATGACGTCGTCGTGCGCGAGCGTGGCGGTGTGGATGAGCTGGAAGGCGGCCGCGAGCGAGTGGATCGGAACGGTCGTCGTCCTTCCGAGCGACCGGAAGACCGCGGCCATCAGGAGCGGCCGGACGCGCTTCCCTCCCATCGAGACCGCGTAGCGCGCGGCCTCGGTGAGCTGGGCGTAGCGGGACCCGAGGACCTGGTTCAGCCTCCAGTCGATGTCCGTCAAGTCCCGGACGAGGACCGGGAGGAGCGGCGAGAGCTCGAGGGCGGTCGCCGTGCCGAGCGTCTGCGTGACGAGCGCCTCGAGGGACGGCTCGAGCGGGTCCGAAGGTCCGCCGCTCGTCACGAGGACGACCCTCCTCTCGGGAGGCGGGGAGGCCAGCGGAGCCGCATCATCGCATCCAAACCCGACACTCCGATATATCGCATCCCTAAGGCCAAAAGAACGTCCGGCCGCGAGAAACGCTCCCCCCACCACTGGATCCGCGCCGCTCGGGCGAGAGGGCCGAAGAGCGCCTCCCGCCAGGCCCGGTCGTACTCGGCGAGGGGCACGCCGTGGCGGACGTGGTGCGCGGCCGCCTCGCCCGCGAGCCAGCCGCTCAGCATCGCCGTTGGGATCCCTCCACCGTTCGTTGCCATCACGAGGTTGGCCGCGTCCCCCGCGAAGAGCGCCCGCCCCCGGACGAGGCTCGCGGGCGGCGGACCGAGAGGGACCCACCAGGTCGTCCTCGCGCGCACGGGGCCGAGCCCCTCGCGCCGCACGAACCGGTCGAGCAGGGCCCCGAGGGTGGCGCCCGACCGTAGCTCGGCGACACCGAGACCCACGTTCGCGTCGTGGGCCCGGGGGAACCGCCAGGCGTACCCGCCGGGGGCGACGCGGCCGAAGTAGACGTCGATCTCGTCGTCGAGAGGACCGTCCACGGTGGCGGTGATCATCCGGAACATCTCGCGTCGCGGCGAGAAGCCGACCGACCGGCCCACCGTGGAGAGCGGCCCGTCCGCGCCGATGACGACCTTCGCTCGCACGCGCTCGTGTCCGGCGGTCTCGACCACGTCGTCCCGGACCCCCGTCACGCCGACCGGGAACCGGAGTTCGGCGCCGGAGCCTTCCGCGCGCACGGCGAGGGCCTTGTCGAACGCGCGGCGCGACACCGTCCGGCCGGCGAGCGGGAACCGGAACTCGTGGCCGAACGGGGAGACGCAGGCCATCGTCCGGGTCTCCCGCAGGACGGTCGCATCGGGGACCTGGTACGCGCGTTCGATCAGGTCGCGGCAGCCAAAGAGGTCCACGAGCTCGTGCGCCGCCGGCACGAACTCTCCGCACTGCACCGGATGACCGAGCTCGGGACGATGGTCGAGGAGGAGCGTGGTCGCGCCGCCTTCCGCCGCCGCGCGGGCGGCAAGCGAGCCGGCCGGACCGGCGCCGACCACGACGACGTCGAACTCCTCCACCGGCCCTCCTCCTTTCTAGGCCCCGACCGCGACGAAATGCTGAGCGGCGCTCTGGATCGCCGAGAGGACCGGCTGCGGATAGATTCCGAAGACGACGATCGCGACCGCGACGAGCGCGATCGCCGTCGCGCGCGCGTAGCCGAGTCCCCCGGCGGGGAGCGCGGGCGGGCCGGACCCTCCGACCACCGCCCTGCTCGGGAGCGCCGTCGGCGCCGGCTGGTCGAAGAAGATCACCTTGAGGACCCGGGCGTAGTAGAAGACGGAGAGCGCGCTGTTGAGAAGGCCGGCGACCGCGAGCCAGACGAAGTAGCCCTGCGCCTCGACGGCGGCGCTGAACAGGACGAACTTCGAGACGAATCCGACCGTGAGCGGGACGCCCGCGAGCGAGAGGAGCATGAGGCCGAAGGCGACCCCGAGGAGGGGACGGCGGGTCCCGAGCCCCTTCCAGTCGTCGATGAGCGGACCGACGCCGAGGGCGGTCACGCCGGCGACCACGAGGAAGGCCCCGGTCTTCATGAAGGCGTGGGCGAACATCTGGAGCGTCGCGCCCGCGATCGCCGGGGACGTCCCGACGGCGATCCCGATCAGCATGTACCCCGCCTGGCTGATCGAGGAGTAGGCGAGCATTCGCTTCATCTCCTTCTGGAGGAGCGCGAGGATGTTCCCGACGCTCATCGTCACGACCGCGAGCACCGAGAGGGTCAGCTGGACGACCGGTCCGAGGTTGAGGACGCCCCCCGAGAACGGGCTTCCCCCCGCGCCCGGGGCGACGAAGAGGACCGGCCCGAGGAAGACGAGGTAGAACGCGAACAGTCCCACCTTCTTCGAGGCGCCCGTGAGGAAGGCGGTGACGTCGCTCGGAGCCCCGTCGTAGACGTCGACCGCCCACGCGTGGAACGGCACGAGCGTCGCCTTGAACGAGAGCCCCGAGATGAGGAAGGCGTAGCCGAGCAGGACGATGACGGGGGACCCGACCGCTCCCGCCACGGCCCGGATCGCGAGGAGGTTGGTCGTCCCGTAGGCCCCGTAGAGGAGGGACGCCCCGAAGAACGACAGCGTGGTCGAGAGCGCCCCGATGATGTAGAACTTCATCGCGGCCTCGAGCGAGCGGACGTCCTTTCGCGTGTAGCCGACCAGCAGGTAGGTCGAGATGCTCGTGAGCTCGATCGAGAGGAGCAGGAAGATCAGGTCGGAGGCGATCGCGACCAGAAGCATCCCGAGGGTGGCGAGGAGGAGGAGGCCGTAGAAGATCGGGGCTCCCCGCTCGCCGGTCGGCCGGCTGATTGAGGCGAGCGAGACGAGCAGCGCCGCGAGGAGGAAGATCGCCTGGAAGACGAACCCGAGCGACGCGAACGAGTAGAGGGGCGTCGCGCCGGGAACGAACTGGTCGACCTGGCCCGACGGGACGGTCGCGAGGAAAGCGATCGGGGCGAACCCGAGGTCCGCGAGAACGAAGAAGAGCGCGAGCGCGACCGCACCGACCGCGACGCCGCCGGTGATCTCGATCCGCCGGACTCCCACCACGTCCAGGAGGAAGACGAGGAGGGTCCCCGCGAGCAGGAGGATCTCGGGGAGGAACGGCCCGGCGAAGGAGGCGAGGTCGACCATCGTCCTAGGTCCCCGGGAAGCCGTGGATCGGCGAGCTCAGGATCACGTTCACAAGAAGGCCCGGAAGGATTCCGAAGAGGACGATGAGGACGACGAGCATCGCCATGCTCGCTCCCTCGTACCACGGCACGTCGTGCGCCTCCGCCGGGATCCCTTTCGGGGGTCCGAACAGCATCCGCTGCATCATCCAGATGTAGAAGCCGGCGGTCACGACCAGGATAGCGAGCGGGATCGCGACCCAGTAGGCGAGAGAATTCCACGTCGCGAGCAAGGCGAGGAACTCCGCCGGGAAGCTGATGAGCGCTGGGAGGCCGAGCGACGCGAGCGAACCGACCATGATGAGGGTCGAGAGGGTCGGTGTGGTGGGAGTGATCCCGCCCACTTCGGGGATGTCCCGGGTGCCGAACGTGTGGTGGACGCTTCCCGAGGCCATGAAGAGAAGCGCGCTCACGACCCCGTGGGCGAACATCAGGAGGACCGCCGCCGTGAGCCCGAGCGACGTGCCGAGGGCGATCCCCAGGAGGACGATCCCCATGTGGTTGATCGAGGAGTACGCCACCAGCCGCTTCATGTCCCTCTGAGCAAGGGAAAGGACCGACCCCCAGATGATCGACACGAACGCGACGAGGTAGAGGAGCGGCTGGAGGGTGTGGAACCCGCTCGGCAAGGTCTCGACCGCCCAGCGGATGAGACCGTAGCCCCCCAGCTTGAGGAGAAGCCCCGCGAGCAGGACGCTCCCCCCGGTGGGCGCCTCCACGTGGGCGTCGGGAAGCCACGTATGGAACGGGACGATCGGGAACTTGACCCCGAAGCCGAAGAAGAGGGCGAGGAACAGGAACGTCTGGACGACCGTCGACAGCCCGCGCGCGGAGGCGTAGATCGCGGAGAAGTCGAACGAGCTCGCTCCCGAGTAGAACGCCATCGCGAGGAGGCCGACCAGCATCACGATCGAGGCGACGTGCGTGTAGATGAAGAACTTCAGCGCCGCGTAGCGGCGCTGGGGGCCTCCCCAGTAGCCGACGAGGAAGAACATCGGGACGAGGACGGCCTCCCAGAAGAGGAAGAAGAGGAGGACATCGAGCGCGACGAAGACGCCGAAGCAGCCGAGGCAGGTCAGCTGGACGAGGCCGAAGTACGCGGCCGGTCGCTTCGACTCCTCCCACGAGTAGACGACGGTCGCGAGCTGGAGGATGGCGGTGAGGAGGATCAGTACGAGGGAGATCCCGTCCACCCCGACCGAGTAGTTGATGTGGAGCCAGGTGACGGAGATCCAGCTGTACGTCTCCCCGTTCGCGAACCCCGGCACGAGCGCGCTATCGTACCCCGGCCAGCCCGGATACGCCACAAAGAGGACCGCGACCTCGAGCAGGAAGACGACCGTGGCGCCGAGCGCCACCCAACGCGCCCACTTCCCCGCGAGGAACGTGCCGACCGTCCCCACCGCCAGGGAGACGACGATCAGCGAGAGCAGGGGGACGGTCATCCGGCTACCCCCCTCCGATCCGGGCGACGAGGAACGGGGCGATGATCAGCAGGAGGACGAACAGCGCGATGAGGCCCGCGACCACGTACGCCGCGTAATCGGAGACGACCCCCGACTGGATCCTCCGGAGGCGGTCGCTCGCGAGGGCGAACGCCCGCTCGAACCCGTGGACGGCTCCGTCGATCACGTACCGGTCGAAGAAGTCGGCGACCCGGGAGATCGTGTAGACGCCCTTCAAACCGATCCAGTCGTAGGCGACCTTGAAGTAGTAGCGGTTCAGGAGGAGGCGGCGGACCGACTGGAGCGGGCTCGCCAAGGGGAGCGCGAAGACCCGGCCGTTCCCCCACAGGGACCAGGCGAGGGCGATCCCTCCGACGCCGAGCGCCACGCTCGCCCCCGAGAGCAAAAGGTCGGTCGTTCCGTAGGACGGAGGGATCCCCGACGCGCCCGCCCCCGAGAGGAGGAGCGACTGGAAGCCGGGGAAGAAGACGAAAAGCCCGCCGCCGACCGCGAGCGCGGAGAGCAGGACGAGCGGGACCTGCATCACCCACGGTCCCTCATGCGCGTGCTTCAGGGTCGAGTCGCGGGTGCGCTCGCCCGAGAACGCGAGGAACCAGGCCCGGAAGATGTAGTAGGCCGTCAGGAAGACCGCGGCGAAGGCGAGGAGGAAGAACGGCCAGTACGCCGGATGGCTCCCGAGCTGGGAGTAGACCGACGAGAGGATGTCGTCCTTGCTCCAGAAGCCGGCGAACGGAGGGATCCCGGCGAGCGCGAGGCCGCCGATCGCGAACGCGGCCGCGGTGAGCCGCATCGACTTCCCGAGCCCGCCC
>DAEB01000016.1:85141-106193 GCA_002495185.1 Thermoplasmata archaeon UBA184
TAGGCGATCACCCGCTTGATGTCGGGATGGACGACGGCCATGGTCGCCGCGAAGAACGCGGTGAACCCGCCGATCCCGACGATCGCGAGCTGGTCGATGGACGTGAACCCGAGGAAGAGGCTCGTGACGGCGAGGAGGTAGACTCCCGCGGCGACCATCGTCGCGGCGTGGATGAGGGCGCTCACGGTCGTCGGGCCCTCCATCGCGTCCGGCAGCCAGACGTGGAGCGGGAACTGGGCGCTCTTCCCCGCCGCTCCGCCGAGCATCATGATGCCGGCGACCGTGAGGTAGATCGAGTTCCCTCCGAGGCCGTATCCTTGAAGGAACGGGACGTTCCCGTTCGTGAAGACGAACCCGCTCGCGGCCCAGCCGCCGCTCCCGGCGGGGCCGTGGGTCGCGAAGAACCAGAAGTAGATGAACACCCCGAGCAGGAACATGACGTCCCCCACCCGGGTGACGATGAACGCCTCTTTCGCGGCGCTCGCCGCGCTCGGCCGCTCGTAGTAGAAGCCGATCAGGAAGTAGGAACAGACGCCGACGAGCTCCCAGAAGAGGAAGAACTCGAGCAGATTGTCGGCGAGGACGAGCCCCGTCATCGAGGTCAGGAACAGCGAGAGCTCGGCGTAGTACCGCGGGAGGCCCCGGTCCTCGTGCATGTACCCGATCGAGTAGAGCATCACGAGGAAGCCGACCACCGTCACGACGATCAGCATCAACGCCGAGACCGGGTCGACCAGAGTGCCGACGACGAGCGAGAACCCGTTCGGGAAGGTGCCCGGGGCGGGGGCGACGTGGATCCAGGTGTACTTCGTGTCCGTGTAGGTCGTCGGGCCGAGGATCTCTCCGACGCCGATCAGCACGCCGACCACCATCGACGCGCCCGAGAGGGCGACCGCGACCCAGCCGCCCCACTCGAGACGGCGCATCCGGGTCCCGGCGAGCCCGACCACCACGAACCCGACCGCGGTGAACAGCGGGACCAAGAAGGCCCATCCGTAGAGCCCGTCGAACGCTCCCGTGGTTGGTCCCCTCCTAGAATCTCAGCTCCGTTGCCTGGGCGACGTTGATCGTCCCCTTGAGACGGTTGAGGGCGAGCACGATCGCGAGCCCGACCGCGACCTCGGTCGCGGCGAACCCGATCAGCACGACCGCGATCGCCTGGCCGGTGAGGCCGCCGGGCCCGCCCGAGAAGGCCGCGAAGTAGACGAAGTTCAGGATCGCGGCGTTCATCGCGATCTCGATCGCGATCAAGAGGAGGATGAAGTTGCGACGGGTGAGGATCCCGAAGACGCCGACCACGAAGAGCGCGGAGGAGAGCGCGAGGAAGCCGACCAGGGGGAGCGAGGTCATTCGCGACCCTCCCGCACGAGGTAGATCGACCCCGCGACGGCCCCCATCATGATGAGGCCGAGGAGGAGGAGCCAGGGGCCGTTCGTCGCGAACAGGTTCTGCGAGAGGAGCGCCGGGTCGTAGGCGCGCACGGGCGTCTCCGAATGCGGGAGCTCGCCGACCGCGGTGATGGCGAAGATGAACGTCACGAGCGCGAGCGCGAGCGGGACGGGACCGATCCCGGTCGCCGCTTCCCGCGAGAAGATCCGCTTGCGCGTCAGCATCACGCCGAAGAGGAGGAGCACCGTCACCGCACCGGCGTAGACCCCGAGCTGGAGGACGCCGAGGAACGGGGCGTCGAGGAGGAAGTAGATCGCCGAGATGTCGACGAAGAAGACGGCGATCCAGAGGATCGTGTGGACCAGCTCCCGGACGAGGAGCGCTCCGACGGCCGTGACCAGGGCGACCACCGCGAGGGCGAGGAACGCCAGTTCCTCTAGGCTCACTTTCGAGTCCCCCAGAACAGGCACTCCTTNNCCGCAGCGGACGCAGTCGGAGTCGTTGACGACCGGCTCCTTCCAGATCCGCTTCGGGAGCTTCTCGCCGGGCTTCGCCTCCGGCTTCGGGATGTCGAGCATCGTGATGCATTGCGTCGGGCAGTCCCGCGCGCACGCGTTGCATCCGATGCACAGAGGAGGGTCGAGGAGGATCGAATCCTCGTTCGCCGGCCGCGCGAGCCGGATCGGGTTCATCGGGAGCTTGGTCTCAAACACTTCCTGGAGCCTCTCGGGCGAGTAGACCATGTCCTTGCGCTTCGTGACGGAGAGCTCGTACCGGGTCGTCATCGTGAGACAACCCTCGGGGCAGGCATCCGAACAGAACCCGCAGTAGCTGCATTTCCCGTAGTCGATCTCGGGGCACTTCTTCGGGTGCTTCGGGTCCCCGCCCGGCACCGTCACCATGTCGATGCAGAGGTCCGGGCAGGAGAACGCGCAGAGGTTGCAGCTGATGCACGTCGCGATGTTGAGCGCGTGGACCCCGCGGTAGTTGTCCCAGACCTCGCCGAGGCCGATCGGCTTCCCGGGGGCGACCGCGACCTTCTCCCGGAACGTCGGGTCCTCGAGCCGTTCGTACGGATAGACGACCGTCGACGGATGGAGGAGGCTCTTCGCGAACTGCCGCGCCGCGGTCGCCATCGGACGGGCGACCCAGAGGATCGGGTTCTGGCCCTCCGCGGGCTTGTCGGGGTTGTTCGCATCGGACGCGGACATGGGAGCGATCCTTCCTCCTTCCTCTACGTCCCCACCGAGGGGAGACAGCCGAAGACCGGGAGGCACTTCGCCATCACGACGAGCGCTGCCAGGAAGACGGACAGCAGGCTGAGCGGGATCATCCGGTTCCACCCGACCCGAAGCAGCTGGTCGGTCCGCACCCGCGGAAGAGATGCACGGACCCAGACAAAGAGCCCGAAGACGATGTACGTCTTCACCATGAACCAGACGATCCCCGCGAGGGGGAACGAGGTCGCCGCGCTCGGGACCCAGGTCGGCAGGGTCCAGCCTCCGAGGAAGAGCAGGACGACCAGGACGCTCCCGACGAGCGCGCGCAGGTAGTCGGTGAACATGAAGAACGCGAAGAACATCCCGCCGTACTCGGTGTTCCATCCCTCCACCAGCTCCGCCTCGGCTTCGGGAAGGTCGAACGGGATCCGCTCCATCTCCGCGAGCATCGCGGCGACGAAGACGACCAGCGCAACGCACAGCGGACCCCAGAACCAGTAGTTCTGCTGCTCGTAGACGATCGTGTTGAGGTCGAAGCTCCCCGCGACCAGGACGACCGCGACGACCGCGAGGAGCAGCGGCACCTCGTAGGCGATCATCTGGGCGGCCGACCGCATCCCGCCCATCAGGGAGTACTTGTTGTTGCTCGACCACGCGCTCACGAAGATGAAGAGCGGCGCGAACGCGAAGATCGCGAGCGCGAGGAGGAGCGTGAGCGGGAGGGCGCCCGTGTCCCACCCGGAGGAGATCGGGAGGATCCCGAAGATCATCAGCGACGTGATCATGTAGGCCGTCGGGCCGAAATAGAAGCCGAGCCGGTCCGCGTCCCGCGGCTTGACCGTGTCCTTACGGAACAGCTTGAACCCGTCCGCGAAGTTCTGGAGCAGTCCGGCGAAGCCGACGTGCATCGCGGCGCGTCGGTCCATGAACCGGCCGAGGAGCTTACGTTCCCACCAGATGAGCATGATCGTGTTGATCATGGTCGCGGCGAGGATGATGACCCCGAAGATCAGGACCGCAAACGCGACCACGACGTCCGAGCTTTCGATCGCGGCCCGAGCGCCCGAGGGGAGGATCGAGCCGAGAGCGAACGCGATCGCGTGGGAGATGCCGTACGAGACCGAGTAGAGTGAGTCCATCGTCCGAACCTCCTACCGGTCCACCTCGCCGATGCACGGGTCGACGCTCCCCATGATCGGGGGAATGTCGGCGACGCGGTAGCCCACGAGGTACTGGCGGGCCGCGCTGATGTTCGCGAAGACCGGGGACCGGAACTTCACCCGGTACGGCCGCTCGGAGCCCTCGTTGACGACATACGCCTGGGCCTCCCCGTGAGGTTCTTCGATCGAGGAGAACCCGACGCCCTTCGCGTAGTTCCGCTTCAGGACATAGCCCTCCTTCCCGACCGGGGCGTACGGAGCCCCGAGCCATCGGGGAAGCTGGTCGGCCATCACCGGTCCGGGGTGGTGCTCGAGCCAATCCAGCACTTGACGGAGGATCCGGATCGACTGGCGCATCTCTTCCATCCGGACGAGATAGCGGCCGGTGACGTCCGCGCCGTCCGCGAGCGCGACATCGAAATCGACGTCGCGGTACATCGAGTAGGGACGGTCCTTGCGGAGGTCCCGCTTCAGGCCCGCCGAGCGGAGCATCGGCCCCGTGACGCCGTGGCGGACGCACTCGCTCGCCGAGAGGACTCCGAGGTTGTCGCAGCGCTTATGGAAGATGTCGGAGCCGATGCACAGTTCGTCGTACTCCTTGAACCGGGGGACCAGCCAATCGAGGACCTTCCGGGCCTGGGCGAGGAACGGCGGCGGGAGGTCGTTGCGGACGCCGCCGACCCGCATGTACTCGTAGGTCATCCGCGCGCCGGTGAAGCTCTGGAACAGGTCGAGGACGAGGTCCCGGTCCCGCATTCCGTAGAGGAACGGGGTCATGAGCCCGATGTCCTGGACGAACGCGGCGTACCACATGATGTGCGAGCCGATCCGCTGGAACTCGGCGCACATCATCCGGATGTACTCGGCCCGCTCGGGCGGTGAGATGTGGAGCGCCTGCTCGGACGCGAGGATGTAAAGGTGCTCCCAGTTGAGCCCCGCGACGTAGCAGCTGCGGTCCATCAGGGTGACGACCTCGTTGTAGTGCCGGTCTTCGCTGATCTTCTCGATCCCCCGGTGGAGGTAGCCCATCTCGGGGTCGACGTCGAGGATCCGCTCGCCGTCGATCTTCACCCGGAGGTTCCAGAGGCCGTGCGTCATGGGGTGTTGAGGCCCCATGTTGATCCACATCTCAGACATGGCGGGACTTCACCTCGAGCTCCTCGGGCTCGTGGAGCTTGAACGAGCGCAAGAGCGGGTGGAACGCGTAGCCATCCGGCGTCAGGAGGTGCCGGAGGTCCGGGTGGTGGTCGAACGACACGCCCACGAGCTCCCACGTCTCGCGTTCGTGCCAGTTCGCGCTCGGCCAGACCGAGCTCGCGGACTCCACCCGCGGGTCCTCGGCGGGGACGTCGGTGGAGAGCAGGAGGTACTGGCGGAGCGAGTCCGACCACGCGACGTAGAAGACCTCGCGGTGGTCGACCCAGTCGACGCCCCCGACCATCGATAGGTGGGTGAAGGAGAGGTCGTCCCGCACCACGCGGAAGAGGTCGAGGGCGCCCTCGCGACGGAATCGGACCCGGCCGGCCATCCCCTCGAACGGCTCGACCCCGAGGAGGAGGTCTCCGAGCTTCGGGGAAAGGGTCCGAGCGAGGTCGTCCGGTTGCATCGGTGGTCGCTCCTGGATGCCCCGGCGGTACGACCGCCTATTCCTTGCGCTCCCGAATGAGCTGTTCCAGTTTCAGAATCCCGTCCAGCATCGCCTCGGGTCGCGGCGGGCAGCCGGCGATGTAGACGTCGACGGGAACCAGCTTGTCGACGCCCGGAACGACCGAGTACGCGGTCCGGAACGGACCGCCGCCCGTGGCGCAGTTCCCCATCGCAATGACCCACTTCGGTTCGGCCATCTGCTCGTAGAGCGTGATCAGCTTGTGCGCGACCTTCCAGGTGACCGTCCCGTTGACGATCATCAGGTCGGCCTGCCGGGGCGAGGAGCGAGGAACGACGCCGAACCTCTCCGCATCCCAGCGCGCCCCGAACCCGGCCGCGAACTCGATCGCGCAGCACGCGAGGCCCCAGTGAAGGGGGAACAGTGAGTTCCGGCCGGCCCAATTGAACACGGGGCGGATGACCCGGGCCTGCCCCTGCTCGGCGACGAGGGACGAGAGCGCCTCCTTGGCCGCGGGAATGAACTCCTTCACGCGAAGGGTCTCGATCTCGACGAACGGAACGGCGGGCTGGTCGGCCATCGGAAGCTCCTTCCCGAGGGCCAGGTCGCCGGCGGGAGACTCCGAGGGGGCCGGCGTCGCCGTGCGGGCCGCGGGGGTCGTCACACCACCCACCTCTTCTCTCCGCTCAAGGCGTAGTAGATCCCGGTCACGGCGAGACCGGTGAACGCGACGGCGATGAACACCGGGAGCCAGGCGGAGTTCGCGCCCCGGAACGTGAGCCCCCAGAGCGCGAGGAGGAAGCCGAGCACGTCGACCGCCACGAAGACGATCGCGAACGTGTAGTGCTGCGTGGGGAAGTCGATCTGGGCCTCCCCTTCGGGCTCCTCTCCGCACTCGTACGTCGTGAGCTGCAGGTACGAGCTCCGGCGTTTGGCGCCGATGACGTAATTCGCCGCGAGGGACCCGACGGTGAACGCCGCCGCGATGACGGCAAAGACGAGGAACGTGGTGACTCCAGCGTCCATCGCATCCCCCCGCTTGGGACGACAGCTCGTCGGACCCTCTGTCGTTATTTAACCTCAACCGGCTGACGGGAACTCCGACCGTCCCGTGGGCCAGTTTCGCACGGCTCGAGCACGACGGGGTTATGCGGTCCGGCGGCTCGAACGCCGCCGGTTCCCATGGAGGGCTTCCGGGGGCCGGTGACCCTGACCGGGCGCTGGGTGCGCCTAATCCCGCTCGAAAAGGAGCACGCGCCCGCCCTCCGGACCGCCGCTCGCGACCCGGAGGTGCGCCGGTTCCTCCTGCACACCCCGGGCGAGACGCTCGCCGAGATGGAAGCGCTCATCGCGTACCGGCTCGCGCGTCAGACGGCTGGCGTGGAGCTCCCGTTCACGATCCTGCTTCGAGAAGACGACCGACCGATCGGTATGACCGGCTTCCTGAGGATTGACCCGTACAACGAGTCGGTCGAGGTCGGGGGCACTTGGCTCGACTCTGCCTATTGGAGGACCCCGGTCAATACGGAGTGCAAGTTCCTGCTGTTCCGCCACGCCTTCGAAACCGGAAAGGTGCACCGGGTGAGCCTGCAGACCGACCTTAGGAACGAGCGGTCCCAGCGAGCGATCGCGCGCCTCGGGGCGGTCCGGGAGGCCGTGATGCGGGACGACCGGGTGCTCCCGGACGGCGGTTACCGCACGTCGGTCTTCTACGGCATCCTCGTCTCCGAGTGGGCCCGGGTCAAAGGGGGACTCGAGGAGCTGCTGGCACGAGAGTGGAACGCACGCATCCCCCACGAGCCCCGGTCCGCGGCCGCCGTCGTTCCGCCGGCAAGGGACTGATGACCGGGAACGGATTCCACCCGCCCCTCACCCTTCGGGGCCGGTACCTCGAGCTGACCTCGCTCCACCGTTCCGACGCCCCGGGGCTGGCCGAGGCCGGACAGGACCCGGAGGTCTGGAAGCTCCTGCGGATCGGTCCGGGCCATCCTCCGTCCCTCCCCGAGATGGAGACCTTCATCGACCAGCTGCTCGCCCTCCAGGCGAAAGGCGAGGTGATGCCGATGACGATGCGATTCCTCCCCCGAGGAACTCCGGTCGGCATCATCCGGTTCCTCGACATCGACCGGGAGGACCGGAAGGTGGAGGTCGGAACCTGGATCGATTCCCGGTACTGGCGGACTCCGCTCAACACGGAGGCGAAGCTTCTGATGCTCCGGTACGCCTTCGAGGAGGAAGGGGTGCACCGGCTCCAGTTCAAGACGGACGATCGCAACACTCGCTCGAAGGTCGCGATCGAACGGCTGGGGGCGGTCTACGAGGGCGCCCTCCGGGAAGCGCACCGGGTTCAGGGCGACTACTTCCGAACCTCGCTGTATTACAGCATCCTGTCCCCCGAGTGGCCGGCGGTCAGGGCCCGGCTCGAGGAACGGCTCGAGCGGCCGTGGGACGGCCGGCCCTCGGGATGAGGGTCGGGTCGCGGATCCTCACGGCGGAGGGAATCTCGGTGGTCGCTTCTCCCGGAACGCCCGGATCCCCTCGGGGAGCTCCCCGCCGCGCGCCGCCTCGACGGCGCCCCGGCGCTCGAGCGCCATCTGCGTCTCGACGCTCGAGTCGAACGCGGAGACGAGCAGTCGCTTCGCCCACGCGTAGGCGAGGGTCGGACCCGCCGCGAGCTCCTCGGCCCGGGCCCGGGCCCGTCCCGCGAGCTCGGAGGCCGGCACGACCTCGTGGAGCAATCCCATCTCCCGGGCGCGGGCCGCCGGAACGCGTGCGTTCGAGAAGATGAGCTCCTGGGCGCCCCCGATCCCGAGGAAGTGGGGAAGGAAATAGGAAAGGCCCCCGTCGGGAACCGTTCCGAGCTGAAGGAACGCCGGGACGAGCACGGCCGTGTCGCTCGCGACCCGCCAATCGGCGGCGAGCGCCAGCGAGAGGCCCCCTCCGGCGGCCACCCCGGGGAGCGCGGCAACGACCGGTTTCGGCATCGCGAGCACCTCTCGGACGATGTTCTCTTGCTCTGCGGTCAGGCGATGAAAAAGGTCGGGAAGCGACCCGCGCTCCCGGTACTCCTCCATCACCGAAACATCGCCGCCCGCGCAGAAGGCGGTCCCGGCGCCCGTCAATAGGACCGCCCGAGCCTCTTTCGTGACCGTCGCTGTTTGGAGCGCGGCCCTCAGTTCCATCATCGTCGGGATGTCGAGCGCGTTCCGTCGGTCCGGCCGGTCGATCGTGATCGTCAGGACGGACCCGCTAAGCTCGGTGCGAACGTTGGGCATGGGAGACCCGGCGGGTCAGGGGCCGGGTCACATTAAGGAACGCATCGATACGGGGCGGGACGTCGGACCCCGCCCGGAACGACGTCGCGCCCGGCTACGTTGAGCCGGTCGGCGGCGGTCGCCGACGGGCGGCGATACGGCCGTCGTCCGGGCTCGGTCCGGGGGGAGTCGCAGGTCCGACCGCCTGGGCGGCTCCCGGAGAGGCAGGAGATTCGGGCGGCTCGGCCCGGGAGGGCGGGGGCGGGGCGATCACGTCCGCCGGCGGGAGCTCGGGAGCCGTTCCGGCTCGCGAGCTCTTGGGTCCGAACGGCGAGACGAGCGACGTCGACTCGTCCGACTCCGCCTTGATCTCGTCCTCGATCGTCTTGATCTCCGTCAGGAGCTCCTCCTGCCGCGGGATGGGGCCGAGGATGTCGTCCATCGTGCCGACCTGCTTCTCGAGGTCGGTGAGCGTGTTCAGGCTGCGGTCGGGTACCTGGCGACTCGTTCCCAGGTACTCGGACGCTCCCTCCATCAGGCGAGAGAACTCGAACGGGAAGAGGATCTTCGTGGCCTGGCCGTTCCCGACGTTCGAGACGGTGTCGAGCGAGAGGACGGTGAGGGCCTTCGAGTCGAGGACGGTCGCACCGAGCGAGAGGATGCGCAGCCGCTGGGCCTCTCCCTGCGCCTCGAGGATCGTGGCGACCCGGGCTCCCTCGGCCTCGAGGATCTGGGACTGCCGAACCCCTTCGGCCTGAAGGATGCGGGACCGCTTCTGACCCTCGGCGACCAGGATCGCGCTCCGCTTCTCCCCGTCCGCGCGCAGGACCGCGGCGCGCCGCTGCCGCTCGGCGGAGGTTTGCTCCTCCATCGCGCTCTTGACCGGTCCGACCGGGTCGACCTCTTTGATCTCGACCGCGTCGACCCGAACGCCCCACTTGTCGGTCGCCTCGTCNNGAGCGTCGTCTGGGCGAGGGCGAGAGTGGCGACCTGATAGTTCTGGACCTGGAAGATCGCCTTCGGCGCGTCGACGACCTTGATGTAGATGATCGCGTCGACGTTCGTCGGCGAGTTGTCCTTCGTGATCACTTCCTGGCGGGGGACCTCGAGCACCTGCGTCCGCAGGTCGATCTTGAGGACGCTCGCGAGCGGGCTCACGATGTTGAACCCGGGGTTGATCATGCGCTTGTACGAACCGAGCAGCGTGACGATCCCCTGCTGATACGGCTGGATCGTGTAGATCATCCGGGTCAGCAGGACGAGGATGACCACGAACGCGAGGACGATTCCGACGATGACGAATGTGTAATCCATCGTTCCCTCTCCGATGCGCGCCGCTCCCCGCGACGCCCGCTCCCCGACCGCGCGAGAGGGTAAACCGTTTCCGTGGGGCCTTCGCCGTGCCTAGGAGGGCTTGGCGGGTTCCACCGAGACGACCGTCACCGAAACGCCTTCCCCGTGGACCACGCGGACGTGGGTTCCGACCGGGATCTCCGCGTCCGCCTTCGCCGACCAGACCTCGGAGCGGACCCGAACCTTCCCTTTCAGGGTGTTCGGCACGATGGGGGCGATGACGATTCCCTCGGCTCCGACGAGACCGCCGCTCGTCGTACTCAACGGCCAATGGGTCGGAGCGATCCAGCGGTAGTACGGAATCTCGACCAGCGCGGCCACGATCGCCACGACGATGATCGCGATCGGTCCGACGTAGCTATCGAGAAGGACGTTCGGCAGGAAGAGGTACAGGAATCCCGCCACGAGCAGGATTGAGCCCGGGATGAGGAGCAGCGCCCCCGGGTGGACGAGTTCGAACGCGAAGAGGATCACGCCGACGATGACGAGGGAGATCCCGATGGTCGGGTCGATTGCGCTCACGGCGACCTCTCCCGGGGAATCCCGCCGCGGGGATTAAGGTTCAGGGGGGAAGCCGCTACCGGATGTAGCGGTCGGTTGTGTCGAGGTCGAACTTGGTAACCACCTTGAGACGCCCGCCGTTCCCGCCGGAGGCGTACGCGAGGAAGGGGTACATCCGCCAAAGGTCCCCTTCGGCCATCCGGGTGGCGACATGCTCCGGACCGAACGCCGTGCGGGTCACCCGGGCGGTCACTTCCCGAACAGACCGTTCGTCGAGGTAGCCGAGCGAGTGCAGGTACTCGTGCGCGAGGACGACGTAGAGGAAGGAGTTGAGCTCGGTCGGGGAGCGCGCGTGCACCCGCATCGACTCGACCAGGCCCTCATTGAGTACAATGAGGTTCCCGGTGACCTGCCAGTACGCCCCCAGCTGGGGGGGAAGGTTCGAGAGCCCGAGCCCGAGGCCGGGTCGCTCGATCCCGAGCACATGGCGGACCGCTTCCCGGACGACGCGGAACACCGCGTCGTAGTCGGCGGGGCCATCCAACGCATGTTCGAACCCGGAGCGTCGGTGCGGGTCGGTCCCGGGGTCGGTCCGCGAAGGGATCGCTCCGACCGCCGTCGCCGCTTCGAACGGAAGTCGCATGCTCCTATGGACGGTCCGACGGAAGATATAGGGTCGCTTACCGAAAGGAAACGAACCTACCTCCCCCGGCCCACCGGTGGCAGGAGTCGCCCCCCGGCCCCGAGAACCTATGAGCCAACGACCCCATTCTCGCCGGATGCCTCGACCCGAGGACGTGGTGTTTCCACGGCGACGCGAGCGTCAGGAGGATCGTCGCAAGGAAGGACAGCACCGTAAGCTGCTCGACGAGTTCTTCGACCACTCCACGCTCCTCGCGGTCTCCCGGCTCGTGAATCGGGGTCTCTTCGACTCGGTCGACTTCCCGATTTCGACGGGGAAGGAAGGCGGAGTGTTCCGGGCGACCCTCGGGTCGGAGTTCCGGGCGATCAAGATCTATCGGGTGAGCAACACGGTGTTCCGGCATCTTCCGGTGTACGCGCTCGATTCGCTTCGGCGGGAATCGAGCGTGAAGAACTTCGGGGGCCTCGTGTTCGCCTGGACGCGGCGAGAGCACACGATCCTCGGACGTCTCGCGGAGGCGGGCGTGCGAGCCCCTCACCCGTTCGGGCACTATCGGAACGTGCTGGTCATGGAGTTTATTGGCGACGCGCAGGGGAACGCCGCCCCGCGGCTTCAGGACGTTCCCATCGACGACCCTGCGGCGCTCTACGAAGACGTGGTCCAGCAGATCGGCCGAATGGCGCGCGAAGCGAAGCTGGTGCACGGGGACCTCTCGCCCTACAACGTTCTGTACCAGGACGGCCACACGGTCCTCATCGACGTGGCGCAGGCGATCCCCATCGAGCATCCGGAGGCGCCTCGTCTCATGGAGCGGGACGTCCGGAACTTCGCGAAGTTCCTCGGCCGCCTCGGCTACTCGGTCCCCCCCGAGGAGTTCCTCAAGGCCGTGGGAGCCGACATGCTCGGACCGCGACCGGCGGAGGCGTAGCGATGCCGACCCTCTACGCCCGCATCCCCGAGGACCGCGTCGCGGTCGTGATCGGACCCGCCGGGAGGACGAAGCGGCAGATCGCGACGGCCACCTCGACCACCATCGACGTCGAGGCGGAGGAGGGCGAAGTCCGGGTCGAGGGTCCGGAGACCGACCCGATGGGGGTCCTCAAAGCGCGGGACATCGTCCTCGCCATCGGTCGCGGCTTCTCCCCCGAACGGGCGATGCGCCTGCTCAAGGAGAACACCTTCCTCGGGATTCTCGACATCAAGCTCGCGACCGGCCACCGCGAGAAGTCCGCTCTGCGACGCATCCGCTCGCGCGTGATCGGCACGAACGGGCGCGCCCGCGCGAGGATCGAGGAGCTGTCGGGATGCTCGATGAGCGTCTACGGGTCGACCGTCGCGCTGATCGGGGAGGAAGAGCAGCTCGAGCGAGCCACTCGCGCCGTCGAGCTGCTCGTGCGCGGGAGCGAACACTCGACCGTCTTCCATCTCCTCGCTCGCCTGAAACGGGACGACGCCGTAAAGGAAGCGACGGGCGAGGTCGACCCCGGAGACCTCGGAGGGTAGCGTCGTGGGCAAGACGGTCTCGCTCGAAGGAGCCGGGCTCGAATGGGCCCGCGAGCAGTTCCGCTCCTACTATCGGACGGCCGAGATCCCGCCGCCGCACCGGCTCGCGCGTCGCGAGTTCGCGGCGTTCCCCTTTACGACCGAGACGCTGATGCGGCGGCATGCGACGCTGCGGACCCCGGAAGAGTTCCGGCTCTTCCTCCACCGCGAGACTCCGCGCCACGTCTACTACTCGTCCGCGTACTACCGCAAGCCGGCCGAGCCGACCATGGCGGCGAAGGAGTGGCTCGGCGCCGACCTGATCTTCGACCTCGACTCGGACCACCTGCGCGGAGCGGAGGCGCTCGACTACGCCGCCCAGCTCGCCCTCGTCAAGACGCGTCTGGTCGCCCTGGTCGACGACTTCCTCTTCGGCGATTTCGGGATCGACCCCACGTCCACCTCGTTCGTCTTTTCCGGTGGTCGAGGCTACCACGTCCACGTGCGGGACGAGCGATTCCTACCGCTCTCGAGCCCCGAACGTCGCGAGCTTGTCGACTACGTCCTGGGGACCGGCTTCGACCCGATGCTCGTCATCGAGGGTCGAAGGACCGACGTTCGCACGGGGGCGACCGTCGCGAACGTCGAGGGGGAGGCGGACGCGGGGGAGTCCCCGGGCCGTGCGCCCCGGACCCGGACGCTCGCGCCACCGGATGCCCCCGGTTGGCCCGGACGGGTGACCCGGTCGCTCTTCGAGGTCCTGCGGCGCTGGGAGGATCTCGGGGCGGACACCGCCGTCGAGGAGATGACCTCGCTCGGGATCCGCCCGGCGAAGGCCCGCCAGTATGCGAGGTTGCTCATCGATCAGGGCGGCGCGGAGAAGATCCGAACGCGCCTCTCCCTCGATGTCTTCCGCACCGGGCTTCCCGCCGATTTTCTCGAAGCCGTCGTGCCGCGCGCCGCGATCGAGGTGCAGGGAGAGACGGACGCGCCGGTAACGACCGACGTCCACCGTCTCATCCGCCTTCCCAACTCTCTCCACGGCGGCACCGGGTTTCGGGTGGTGCCGTTGACCCGGGACGAGATCGCAGGCTTTGACCCGTTCCGCGATGCCCAGCTGACGGGGGCGGGCGACGGGCGCGCTCGGATTGAGTACCAGGACGAGGTACGGTATCCGTTTCCCGGGGGCGGGCTGCACGGCCTCCCGGGCGGAACGGACGAGCTCCCTACGCCGCTGGCGCTTTTCCTGGTCCTGCGGGGGGAGGCGGCGCTTCGGCCCTCACCGGGATGACGATCCGACCGATCTTCTCGATCGAGCCCTCCACCTGGTCTCCCGCCTTCAGTTTCCGCGACTCGTTGCCGAATTCGTAGCCCGGCAGGCCGCCGAGGCTTCCGAGGGAGACGATGTCTCCGGGCTCGAGGGTGATCCCCTTCGAGAAGTGCGCGAGGACCTCCGGGATCCGGAACACGTAGTCGGTCGTGTCGCCGCGCTGACGGACGGTCCCGCCGACCTTGAGCTCCATCTGGAGCGGGTACGGCTCGCCGACCTCCTCCTTCGGGACGATCCAAGGGCCGACCGCCATCGTCGCGTCGAACCCCTTTCCCATCACCCAGTCGACGGGACTCTCGGGCGGATACTGAAGGTCCCGGTAGCCCATGTCGAGCGCGATCGTGTAGCCGGCGACGTACTCCATCGCCTTTTCCGCGGGGATGTGCTTCGCTCGCTGTCCGACCACGACCGCCAGCTCGAGCTCGACGTCGGGAAACGTGCCCGCCGGACTCAGAACGAGGCTCTCGCTCGGCCCGACGAGGCTGTTGAAGTACCGAGCGAAGGCGTACGGCTGCTTTGGGAGCGGCTTCTTCTGCTCGGCGAGGTGGGACTTTGAGTTGGACGCCAGGCAGTAGACCTTGCTCCCTCGGACCACCGGCGCGAGGAGCTTCACGCCCTCCTCGGCCTTGAACAGATAGCGGGCGCCCGTGGCGGCGCGCGGGGTCCATCCGGCCTGGCGGCGGCGGTCGACGTACTGCAGGATCTTCTTCGTGAGCTCGACCGAGTCCGCCCCTCCCGCGAAGAACGCCTGCATGTCGCGGAACCGGCTCGGGTCGGCCCCCTTGACCGGGTTCACGCCGTAGTAGTCGCGGACGGCGGTGTCGAGGTCGACGAACTCGTTCGCGTCCGTGATCATCCCGAANNCGCCGGGGAGCCACTCGGGGAGATAACGGATGCGTGGACGGGGGCACCCCGACGGGTTCGGCGGCCGATGGTTCGCCCGACGTCTATCGGAAGTCGCGGTGGATGGCGAGCAGGTAGACGAAGATGACCAGCGCGAGGATGAACCCCAGGGAGAGGAAGTCCCTCGCCAGGGCGAAGCTGATCAGTTCGAAGATCACGAAGAGGAGCGTGAGGACGAGCGCCCACATCCTAAGGTTCCAGAGGCCGGCCGCGAGCCCTAAGATGATGGCCCCGACGATGATCAGGACCACCGAGGTGACGAAGAGGCCCGCCCCGCCGATCGACCCCGGGATCCCCACGACGGCGACCACGGCGACGTTGATGAGAAAGAGAATGCCGGCCACAATGAGGATCGCGCCGAAGATTCCCACCAGGACCGCGAGGATCGCGACCCCCAGCGGTCGCTCGAGCTCCGGGTACGAGGATGCGGGCTGCGCGGCCATGTTCTCTTCCGAGCGGGTGCTCCTCCCGCCTCGGTAACTTCGCACCCGTATAATGAAGGTACGGTCCGCTCGGCAGCGGGTTCACCAGGGTTCGGGGAGGGGTCCTCTTCGTCCTTCGGGGGCGTAGGTCGCGAGCGAGCCGGTTCCGAGCCGCTCGACGGAGAGGAGCTCGAAGATCGTGAGGTCCTCCGGGCCGTGCGTCTCCGGACCGCTCACGACGGGAGGGGCGGTCGAGCCGCCGACCACCACGGGCGCGTAGTAGATCGTGAAGCGGTCGAACAACCGATCCCGCAGGACGCTCGAGAGGACCTCGGCTCCCCCCTCCACCATCAGCCGGCCCACGCCCCCTGAACGCAGGGTGGCGAACAACCTCGGGAGGTCGACCCGGGTCGTCCCGCAGACGATCGTGCGAACGTGCCGCGGGAACGTGCGCGTCGACCGCTCCGACGTCGCGACGATCGTGGGGGCCGACCCGTCCAGGACCTTCGCGTTCGTCGGCGTACGCCCGCTCGCGTCGACGATGACGCGGGTCGGGTTGGGCCCCTTCGGCTCCCCGAGGAGCTCCCAGTGGACCCGCAGGGAAGGGTCGTCTTTCACGACGGTTCCTACGCCGACCAGGATGGCGTCCGCGCGGGCCCGCAGTCGCTGCACCCGAGCGAGGTCTTCGGGTCCGGAGAGAGCGGCCCGCTTGCCTCCCGCGAAAGCCAGCCGTCCGTCGAGCGACGCCGCACAGTTGACCCAGACCAAGGGTCGGCGAGGGCCCGAGGGAACCGGTGATCCCATTCGGTCCTCGCTCCCGTTCACAGGGCGGACCGCAGGCGCGTCACGGTCGCTTCGTACTCGTCCGTCGGTTGGCCCGCGGCCTTCAAGTCCTCGAGGTTGATCGACACGTTGGCGAGAGCTCCTTCGGCCGCCGCGTGAAAGAGCGCGAGGGAGGTCACGAGATCGCTCCCCAGGGCCGCCCGCGTTCGGCTCCCGACGGCCCGGAGTCGGGACGCGAGCTCGACCGAGCGCGTCGCGGTCTCGAGAGGGACCTCGGCGGCGCCCTTCACCGCACGGACGTAGGCCTCTTGGGCGGCGGGGTCGCCCGGCCGCTCCTTGCGTGCCTTCTTCGCCGAACGGACGGCGTCGTAGGACCGGGAGTCCTCGTCCGCGAGTTCGAGGAACCTCCGGCGGCCCTCGGTGAGGACGGAACGGACGGCGACCAGGTCCTCCGCCGGGTTCGCGGGGTCGATCGAGTACGCGAGGACCATCTCTCCGAGGGCCGCCGCCAGCCCGCCGACCACCGCCGCCGCGCTTCCCCCGCCCGGGGTCGGCGTGCGGGCCGCGAGGCGGGAGGCGAAGGAGGCGATCGATTCGTGGCCGGGGACGGTGTTCTCCGCCGCTCGGACCTTCCGCTCCAGGACGGCGCTCCGGTCGAACGAGTGGAGCTGAAGATAGTACTCGGCCGCGTCGAACAGCGCGTCCTCGGGCACGAGGCCGACGATCTCGGACTCCTCGACCCCGACCCCGTACCGTTGCGCCTCGCGGCGGACCGCTTCGAAAGCGCGGTGGACCGGCGTGACGTGATAGTCCGTCAGGTTCATCGACACTTGGGCCCGGTTGCGTTCCCGGATCTCGAACCCGAGCGCTTTCACCTCGGGAAGACCGCCGTCTCGGGCCCGCACGGCCTTCGCGATCCGCTTCGCGACCGCGACGTCGGGCGTCGTGAGGTAGACGTTGTAGGCGATCAGGACGGGCCGCGCGCCGATCGCGACCGCGCCGGCCGTCGGGTGGAGCCTCGGCTCCCCGAAGTCCGGCGCGCGGGCCGCATCGGTCTGGATCGCATCGCGCAGCCCCTCGAACTGGCCCTCTCGCACCTTGGCGAGATCCGCCCGCTCGGGCCGGCGGGCGGCGGCGGCATACAGATAGACCGGAATCCCGAGCTCCTTCGAAACTCGAGCCCCGAGCCGCTCGGCGAGCTTGACCGCGTCCGGCATCGTCGACGAGCCCAACGGAACGAAGGGGACGACGTCGGTCGCTCCCATGCGGGGGTGTTCGCCACGATGGACGGTGAGGTCGATGAGCGCGGTGGCGACCTTCATCATGCCGAAGACGGCGTCCAGGAGCGCGTCGCCCTCCCCCACGAGGCTGACGACGCATCGGTTGTGGTCGGCGTTCCGCTCGACGTCGAGCACGGTGACGCCCGGGACCTGTCGGGCCGGCTCGACGATCCGTTCGATCTTCTCGGCGTCTCGTCCTTCGGAGAAGTTCGGCACGCACTCAAACTGAGTCATGGTGGGTTCGTCCCCCCGAATGTCTCGAGGAGCGTCTGATGCCCGTGGGCCTCCTGCGGCGAGGAGCTCGCCCTCGGACGCTGGCGAGCCCGTGCGATCGCGGCTCGGACTCGCTCCTCGGAAAAGCCGTGCTCTTCGACGAGAAGCGCGCGGACCGCCGCATCATCTACGGGACCGAAAGCGGGCGTGGGGACGTCGACCGCCTGAGGATGCCGGAAGATCTCGAGGACCTCCTTCGCCTCGGCCGGGTCGAGCCCGACCTTCTCGACGGTGGCCCGAAACCCGAGGTGTTCCTGCACGAGCTTCAGCGCCTTCTTCGGACCGTACCCCCGGACCCCCTCGTTGAAGTCGGTGCCGACGACGATCCCGAGAACGATGAGCTCCTCGTCGTTGATGCCGAGGCTCGAGAGCGTCTCCGCCCGGTCGACCAGCTGAGCGCCGGGGCTCGACCCGGCCCGACCCCGAGCCGCAAGGCCCCGAACCAGCCGGGGAGCTCCGAAGAGCATGGTATCGTAATCCTCGGAGGCGGTCGCCCAGACGGTCCCTCGGGCGGCCATTACGGCCGCCTGGGCTTCCCCCTCGCTCGGCGCCTGCACCGACGGGACCCCGAGCGCGTCGAGGAGCTTCTTCAGCTCGTCCACCATCGGCCGCGTGAGGCGGGACGTCTGGGCCGCCTTCTTGCGCGCGGTCTCGAGGTCTCCGGCAGCCAGCGCCTCCTGCCACTCCCCCTCGGCCTTCTCCTTCGCGACGATCCTCTGTCGGATCGTGCCGGTCTTGCGCTCGGGAGGCTTCCCGTCGAACACCCAGATCGGGAGGACCCCCTCGTGCAGGAGCGACGTGGTGCGGTAGAAGACCCCCATCAAGTGGCTCGTTACCCGACCCTCTGCGTCCGAGAACAGCTGACCGTCCTGCTGACGGAGGGTCGCCAAGAACTGGTAGACCGCGTTGTACCCGTCGACCGCCAGCGTCCGGCCCGAGAGGGCGTCCCACGGGAGCTCCTGCGCGACGACCAGGTCCCTGAGGGGAAGCCCCACGGAGCGCTCCGAGCCGGGGCGAGTACTTGGGATTAGCGCGAGGAAAACGGCGTCAGGCTCTATAGGCCCCGGTGTTTCCCGGTTGCGGAGACCTGACCATGGAGTTCGTGTGGAAAGATGAAGCGCCCCCTTCGGCGACCTTCGGTGAGGGCTCGGTCCTCGTCTCCGCGTTCCCAAGCGCCGGGCTCGCGACGACCGTCGCCGGCCATTACATGATCCGGGCTCTCGGACTTCCCCGCGTTGGTAGGTTCGAGTCTGCCGACATCGCGCCGATCGCGGTCGTGCAGGGCGGGGAGGTCAATCCCGCGGTCCGAGTCTACGGGCGCCCCGACCTCGGGCTCGTACTGTCCGAGTTCCCCCCCTTGCCGTCCCAGGCGAACGCGATCGCCCGCACGATCCTGGATGCGGCCGAACGCCACAACGTCCGGATGATCGTCGGGTTCGAGGGGGTCGTCCCGCATCCGCCCGGGGACGAACCGTCGGACGACGACGAGGAAGAGGAGAGCGCGGTCGCTGAGGCGCTCTCGCCCGAACAGGTCTGGGTGGTCTTTTCGAAGAAGGAGCCCGGGATCCTAAAGTCGTTCGAGCCGGCCAAGGCCCGTCTTCTCGAGGACGGGGTGATCGGTGGAGTCTCGGGAGCGCTCCTGGTCCAGGGGATCGGTCGTTCGGTCCCGGTGGCGGTCCTGCTCGTGAGCGCGCGCGTCGCCGAGGGAGTTCCCGACCACCGGGCGGGGGCTGCGCTGATCGAAACGCTCGACCGCGTGCTTCCCGAGGTCAAAATCGATACCGGACCGCTTCGTGCGCAGGCGGAGCAGATCGAGAAAGTGCTCCGCGCGGTGATGAAGTCTCACCCCGCGACCGCCCCCGCCGCTGCCGAACCGGCGGTTCCGACGCCCGGGATGTACGGGTAGACTCCTGACCGACGGGCTCGGCGCGGCTCACGCGAACGATTCGGTGTACGAGAGCAGGTAGAACGTCCCGACGAGCATCACCGCGATCAAGGCAAAGATCGAGACGGGATTCGAGCTGAACTCCGCGACCGTGAGCGCGATCAGCGCCGCGGGCAGCACGAGGAACAGAAGGACCGTGAGCAGTCGACCGTCCATCGAGATTCCCCGAGCCCGGTCCTCTCATAAGATATTGCATGGGCGGAGAGCCAAGGGGGATCGGCTCTCCGCCGGAAATCGTCTCAGCGAACGACTACTGGGCCGTGGGAGGGCGAACCTTTCCCTCCACTTCGAACGTCAGTTCCACGTCACCGACCGCGCTCTGGAGGGCAGGGATCGGCGGGGGCGCGAGCGGTCCCGGAGACGGGGCGGGCGGCACCACCGCGAGCGGGGTGTTCTCGACCTCCGAGGACCCGAGGGTCGGGGCGAGCGCCTCCGGCGCCGTCTCGACTGCGCTCAGGATCGCCTCGGTGGGGATCAGAAACGACCGCACGATGTGCGCCTCGATCACCGACGCCCAATGGTCGGCGATCCGGGTGAACGCGAGAGACCCGCACTTGGCGACCAGGCTCTCGTTGTCCAGGACCTGGAGGGTCGCGACCCCGCGCTGCCGCTTCTCGACGAACGACTCCACGAAGTGGAGGCGCCCGATCGAGCGCTCCGCGAGACCCCGCCGGTCGCCTTCGCAGCGGAACGGCTTGATCACGAACGCGCTCACGACCTCCGCATTCCGGGATGCGACGTCCAGGACGTACGGGAACGCACCGCTCCCGGCACCGCCGCCGAGGCTCCCGACGACGATGACGAACGTAACGCCATGAAAGATCCGCTGGAGCGCGGGCTCGGCGGCGCGGGCGAGGACGCCTCCCACGAACGGCGAGCCGCCCGTGTCGGTCTCGGATCCGGAGTCGGGACCGAGGTAGACCCGGCGGTCGAACTCGTCGAACCCTTGGACCCTCGGGTCGCAGTTGATCGCGACCGTCTCGAGATGACGAACATGATGTCGTGCGACCTCCCGCGTGACACGGATCGCACCTCCTCCGACCGCCGCCAGAACGACCCGGACCTCCTGGCCGAGGCGCAGGGAGTTCTCCCACCCCCCGCCGATCGTCTCCGCGGGCCCGTCCGTCAGGTCTCGGTCGTCACTCTCTCGCCCGGCCTCGTAGCTCCCCACAAGCTCCCCCCGACCGAGCGCTCCAACGACCCTCGCACATCTACCGCCCGACGACCCCCTTTCGTTCCAGGTCCTTCGCGCTCTCTTCGAGCGCTCCGACCTGAGTCCGGGTTTCCACCGCCTCGCGCACCGTAGCACGAGTCCGTTGAACGAGCTCGTGGACCTTCATCTCCATCTCGCCGCGACGGACGATCTCGGCGAGGATGTCCTTCACCGAGTTTCGGTTCGCGACGTGGTGGGCGTAGGTCTCGAGGGTGGCGTACTCCTCGGGCCGCAGACGGACCGGGACCTCGACGAAGCCCTCGGCGTCCACGGCAGGCGTCGGCGCGGTCGACAT
>DAEB01000008.1:0-509 GCA_002495185.1 Thermoplasmata archaeon UBA184
ACAGGAGGATTAAACCCCGTCGTTTGTGCGCCGGGTATCCCGTCCGGGTCAGGAGCTCGCCCAAACGCTCGAGGAACAGCTCCTTTTCCGGTCCGTTGAGCTCGACCGCCTCGGGAGCGGGAGTCGTCTCGGGGTCGTCCGGTCCCCGGGCCCGGTGGACGGAGTAGAGGACGATCGCAGCGGCGTGCGAGAGGTTCAAGGTCGGGAACTCACGCCGTGAGGGAATGTGGACGATCAGGTCGCAGCGATGGAGCTCCTCCCGCGAGAGCCCGTTGTCCTCCGGGCCGAAGGCGAGGGCGACCCTACCGTCCAGGGTCCGAAGCATCTCGCCGAGACGCTCGGGACTCACTGACCGGCGCAGGTACGCATTCGAGCGACCGGTCGACATGTCGGTCGTCCCTACGACATAGTCGGCTTCCGCCACCGCCTTTTCGAACGTCGGGAGCCGAACGGCGGTCCGCAGGATCGCAAGCCCTCCCATGGCGCGACGGCGTGCCTCCGTCCCGACG
>DAEB01000008.1:595-71045 GCA_002495185.1 Thermoplasmata archaeon UBA184
AGGTCGTCGTACCCCTGGCCCGTACCGACGAACAGGATCGGCTTCTTCGTAACGAACGTTGCGCTCAGGGCGGCGCCGCCCTTCGCGTCCGCGTCGAGCTTCGTGAGGATCAACCCGTCGATCCCGATCGCTTGGTCGAAGAGCTTGGCCTGCTCGATCACGTCGTTCCCGCTCAGGGCGTCGCCGACAAAGACCGTGAGCAAGGGCGCCACGACGCGACGGATCTTCTTCGCCTCCTCGATCAGGTTCTCGTTGGTGTGCTGCCGACCTGCGGTGTCGACGAGCACGACGTCCACCCCCTTGGCTCGCGCGTGTTCGACCGCATCGTAGGCGACCGCCGCGGGGTCGCTCCCCTCCTGCTGGCGGACGACGCGCACTCCGATCCGCTCGCCATGGACGAGCAACTGTTCGATCGCGCCCGCGCGGAACGTATCTCCCGCCGCGATGACGCTCGTGAGCCCCTGACGGCGGAACCAGCCGGCGAGCTTCGCGATCGTGGTGGTCTTGCCGGTGCCATTCACACCCACGAAGAGAATCACGTACGGCTTCGGAACGCGCTCTCGCGCGGCTTTGGCGAGGTCGACCGGCGGAGGGGCGAGGATCACGCGGCACGAGCGCTCAAGGCACGCGCGAATCGCGGTCTCGGCGTCGACACCGAATCGCAGCTTTCGGCCGGCCAGCTCCTTCCGAAGGTCCTTGCGGAGCCGCTCGATCACGGGGAGAGCGACGTCCGACTCGAGGAGAACGATCTCGAGGTCGTCAAGGACATCATCGATCGTCCCTTCCTTCAAGCGACGCCCGAGGAACCCCTCGGAGAAGAGCTCGGGCTCGCCGGGGGAACGAGGCGCGGACCCGGGCGAGGATGGTGGCGGTGCCGCGGGCTGGGGCGTGGCCGGCGAGGTGTTCACCCCTGCCGAAGCCGGAGCGGCGGCCGCGGATACAGCGGGCTCTTCGCGACGCCGAAGCCGGGCTTTAATCGCTGCCCACATCGGACGACGCGCCGCTCTCCCGGGCGATCGAATCGAGTCGTTGCGAGAGGGCCTGGATTCGCTCGTCGAGCGCCGTCATCTGTCCCTCGAGGTCATGAAGCGCCTGTTCGATGCGGGTGGTCCGCTGCGCGACGAGCTCGACGACCTTGGGTCGCTCCATCTCGACGACGATTCCCGAGCCGACTCCGACCAGCACCGGCGCGTCTCGGTCGACCGACCCGCGCACGAACGTTTCGCCTCCCAGCGGGAGGAGGAGCTCCGCGGACGGAGGTGCCCGGTCGATTCCTTCGAGGCTCTCCCGGGCTCGGACGTGGTCCTGGCGAGAAGCGCTCAGGATCTGATGCTGTTGGAGGAGCGCGTTCAGCTGGTTTCGGTACGCGTCCAGCCGAAGCAGGTCCTCCTGGACCTCCTGCTCGGTAACGGGAGCCCTGCCGGCGCTCATGCGGAGGGCACCTCGGCGACCGACGCGATCCGGATCTGGGACCGCTTCACGTGATGGCAGCCGCCGATCTCCGAGAGCGCCCATTCTCGGGCAAGTTCGGCCGACTCCGCGTCGTGAACCTTGGTGAACGGCTGCCAGTAGTCCCGGCGGGCGTAGAACGAGCCCTCGACCTTGAAGTGAGCCATCGTGACGACCCCGATACGCGGCGGCGCCACCGGGGGGGCCTTTTTAAACCTGACTCGCGGCCGGCCGGGTGGCTTAGCCGCTCCGGACGGAGGCGAGGAGGTTTCCCGCGGTCCGCCAGGAGAGCGCGAGGATCGAGACCATCGGGTTCACCCCGGGGGCGGTCGGGAAGAGGCTTCCATCGCCGACCCACACTCCCTCGACCCCGTGGACCTCGCCCGTGGGCCGGGCCGCGCTGGTCCGGGGGTCGGGTCCGGCCCGGGCGGAGCCCATCGGATGCGCCGAGAAGAGCGCGATCGAGCTTTCGCGCACTCCCGCCGACCGGGTCCTCGCCACGAACTCGTCCAGCTCGGCGGGACGGATCGGAGAGCTCCCATCCCCGACCTCGATCGGGGGAGTGTGGAGCGAAAGAAGGCGGCTCGCTCCGGCGGCCTGGAGGATCCGGGCGGTCTCCTCGATGCCGCGGAGAAGGTTCTCGCGGTCCCGGCGGGTGAGGCGATAGTCGATCACAGGCCGGCCGTCCGCGTCGGCACGCACCCGTCCCTCGCCCACGTCGCGGACGAGGACGATCGGCGTGGCCGTGTACTCGATCCGCTCCATTCGCCGTCGGTAGTCCAAGGCACCGTCCCAGGGAAGGGCGATCGCCGTAAGTCCCGGATGCGCCGGGGCCACCTCGATCCACGGGCCGTGAGCCACGGGGTCGACCGATTGAAACCGGTAGACCCCGATCGTCTGGTGGGGGCCCTCCCAGGTTCGGACAGGGCTCGGGAACTCGCCCGCGACCGCGGTCGTGGGGTCGATTCGGAGCCCCGCCCCGACGCCCGGAGATCGGATACCACTTCGAAGCAAGAGGACGGGAGTCTGCAGAGCGCCCGACGCCACCACGACGGCGCGCGCCCGAATCGTGAACGGACGATCACCGGCGGGCGCGTGATAGGTCGCCTGAACCCCGCGAGCCCGGCCACCTTCTATATCGATCGTGTCGGCCCGAGTCGAAGAGTAAAGAGCTGCCCCGCCGCGCATCGCGTCCGCGAGGTAGGTCTCTCGGATTGACTGACGCGCCGAGTACGGACAACCAAACGTGCAGAATCCGCAGCGCGAAGCGCAGCCGACCGCGTTGCGCGGGATGAGATCCCAATCCGCGCCCTGCCGGTACCCCAGCGCGATGCATCCCCGTCGAAGCGCGTCGTTCGACGGGTTGACGGTGCTCTCGTCGGTCGAGACGTGGAACCGTCGCTGGACCTCCGCGAGGGTCGCGTCGAAATCGGGTCCCACGACATCCGTCATTCCGCCGAGCTCCGCCCATTCCCTCCGTGCCTCGGCTCGCGGAGGAAGGCAGGTCATCCAGTTGATTGCCGTGCTTCCCCCGACCGCTTCGCCCGCGAGAAACCCGATCGCGGTGTCGGAGGAGGTCACGACCCCGCGTCCGAGGAATAGGCGGTCGTGCGCCTCCTTCTCCTCTCGGGGATAGGAGGGCGGGGAGATCCAGGGTCCCGCCTCCAAGATGACGACACGGAGACCGGCCGCTGCGGCCCGCGCGGCGATGACGCCTCCCCCCGCGCCGCTGCCGACGACGCAGACGTCCGCGTTCACCTGAGCGTTCACCTCGGGTACCGTGGGGTGCAATCCTTCGAGTGGCTCCCGAGCCGTGGGAGAGGGGGAGGGCGGGGCGTAGTGGATTCGTTCCCAGAGGGGGTGGTGGCCGTCCCGCGTGGGCCGGGAGAAATAGAGCCCCGTGGCAAGCCGCTTCGCCGCCTGGAACCCGCGTCGCTTCGCCCCGAGACGGCTCGACGACCAGCTACGAAGGTACCGCTCCCGGGCCGCCGGGTCGAGCCCGGAGAAGCGGACGGCCCGTCCGCTGAGGAGAAAGTTCGCCACCGGGCTTTCGAGCGCCCGGAGGAGGGAGTCGAACTCCGCCCGCTGACGTGCGGGGAGAGTCGAAATCAGCTCGACCATCTCTCGGTCCACGCCGACGCTGCTCGCGCGGGGGTAGGCGGGGCCCGATGAGTCCGGAGGGAACTCGGGGCAGAAAGCATCCGCGAGCGCGGCGACCGCCGCGGGAACCGGCCGTGTCACGAACCCCGGAGGGCGGGCTCCCTATTTCGGTTCTCCATCCTCGGTCCGCCGGGAATTGAACCGCGAGCGCTCCCGCAGCCACTTGAGCTGACGCTCGAGGAGCGCTTGGTTGGAGGGAACCGAAGGTCGGGTCGCTTCTTTCGGTGGGGGAGGAGGCGCGGCGGCCGGGGGTTCCTTCGAAGCCGGGGCCACCGGCGGCCGCGCGTCGACGTCGAACTTCCGCTGCGTCATGCGACCAGAGCGGTCACGCTCTTCCACCGATCCTCAACCTCCTGGTCGCTCATCCCGACCGTCGGGGAGAACAGCACACGGCTCCCCCACTGGCCGAGGAACTGAGAATGCTCTTCGACCGGGATGGGGAGGACGACCCCGTCCGCCCGCGCATCTTCCGCGAGGTCCGCGATGACAGGGACCCATCCCTCGACCGTGGGTGGTGCGGGCCGGGTCCGAATCGACGGGTCGAAGCGGACCAGAGTGGAGTAGGCGTACGGCTCGCCGGCCGGCAGAACGACGAGTCCGACGCGACATCCTCGCTTCATCATGACGAACGCTCCCAGCGCCCCCCGGGGTCCGTCCACGAGCGCCACGAGATGGCCCGCGACTCCGAGGGGAAGCCCCCCGGGGCCATCGAACCGATCGAACGATAGGTAGGTTCGGGGGCCCCGGACCTCCACGAACAGCTCGACCTCGGGATGCTGAAGGTCGACCGTCAGGCTCCGGTCGGAGAACGCCGAGAGAACGGCGGCACCGAGGTCTCCGGCCAGCTGCTGGCTCGTGAAGGGGTGTTGACCCGTACGTCGGGCTCGGACCGCGAAGCTTCGACCGGGGAGGAGGCGGGGAGAGGCGAGCTCGAGGAGACGGGTCCGGATGGCGTCGGGCTCGCTCGGCACCTCCTCGACGCGGCTCACTGACGTTACCCCGAAAACGCGACGGACGATCCGGGCTCCCTTCTCCGCGTCGTCCGTCTCTACGTAGAGGTGCCCGCGGTCGGAGCGGATCCGGCCCTCCACGCCCTCGCGAACAAACAGGTCGAGGATGTTCCGGCGCAGGGCGTGCTCGAACTCACGGCGCACCGGCGCCGACTTGAGCGCGAGCTCGCCGTAGCGGACCAGGAGGAGCTCCGCCATCGAGAACGTTAAGATGACGGGACCGCTAAAGCGCTTCTCGCTCGGATGGGTTCGTGGCACCGACAGATTCTCTCCCGTCATCCGCCACGGACCCGTGGGCGCCGTTCCTGGGCGCAATCGTAGACGGCTTGGTCGTCGCCGCGGAATCCCGGGGCGTCTCTCTTCCCCCCGACGCCGTTCTCGCGTCCCTGAATCTGGACGGCGGCCCCGAAGGCGAGGTCGCCTTTCCGTGCCACAGGGTCGGACAGTCGGCCGGCCGGAAGGCCGATGAGCTCGCCTCCGAGATCGCCCTCGCTGTCCCGCCCTCGGACCTGGTCCGTTCGGTCTCCTCGAAGGGCGCGTACGTCAACTTCCGGGTGGACCCGGCGCGGCTTACCCAAGCGACCCTCGAGCTTGCGCTGACGCGCGGAAACCGGTTCGGGCACGCCGAGCCGAGCGGGCCCCCAGTGGTCGTGGAACATACGAGCGCGAATCCCACCGGACCGTTCCACATCGGTCGGGTCCGCAACGGCATCATTGGGGACACCTTCGCGCGCGTGTTACGGGCCGCCGGGGTCCCGGTGACGACCCAGTACTACGTGGACGACATGGGCCGCCAAGCGGCCATGATCACCTGGATCTGGACGAAACCTCGGGACGAGTGGCCCGAGGCGATCCGGAAGACCGTGGACGGCGCGGAAACTCCGGGGGAGAAGACGGACCTCCACCGCGGCCGCCCGTACCCCGCCGTGAGCACTTACCTCAAAGAGAACGAGGGGGCGCGGGAGGAGGTGGCCCGCCTCGTCCAGCGGATCGAGGCCGGCGACGCCCCCCCCGAGCATCGGACGCTGGCCCAAGCGATCCTGACCGGCATGCTCCAGTCGCTTGCCCGGCTGCGAATCTCATTCGACGAGTTCGTCTGGGAGTCGGACCTCGTGCGCGACGGGTCGGTCGACCGAGTCCTCGAGCGGCTTCGGGCCTGTCCGACCGCCGTGCGGGAAGAAAACGGTGCCTGGGCGATCGACGCGAGCCGCTACGGGCTCCCGAAGGAGTCGACGCACCTCGTGTTCCAGCGGGCGGACGGGACCAGCCTCTACATCACGAGGGACGTCGCGTACCATCTCTCCAAGTTCGCTCGATTCGCTCGTTCGATCGACGTTCTCGGGCAGGACCACCAGTTGCACGCCCGGTGCCTGGACGCTCTTCTCGAGGAGCTCGGCGAGACTCAGCGGCCGATGTTCGTGATCTACCAGGACATCACCGTGCCCGAAGGCGGTCGAATGTCCACCCGGGGCGGCTCCGCTGTCTGGCTCGATGAACTCCTCAGCGAGGCCGTCGACCGCGCCCGAGCCGAGGTGCTCAAGCGCCGCGAGGACCTCGCGGAAGCGGACGTCGACAAGATCGCTGAGGCGGTCGCGACCGGCGCGATCCGGTTCCACGTTGTCCGGGCCGCTCCCGATAAGCCGGTGGTCTTTCGCTGGGCCGACGCCCTCTCGTTCGAGGGACGAAGCGGCCCGTTCCTCCAGTACTCGTACGCTCGTGCCTCGAGCGTGCTACGAAAGGGGGGGGCCGAGATGCCGCCGTACCCTTTCGATGCGGGACGGCTGACCGACCCGGAGGAGGCCGCCCTCGTGCGGATCCTTGCTCGGTTCCCCCGGACGGTTGCCTATGTGGCCCGGACGGGGCACGTTCACTCCCTCGCGGGGTATGCCCACGAGCTCGCGGACCAGTTCAATCGCTTCTACCACGCCGTCCCGGTCCTGCGCTCGGGGGACGAGCGAGCGAGCCGAATCGCGCTCGTCGCAGCCGTCCGCCAGACCCTCGGCAACGCGCTCGACCTTCTCGGGGTCGTGCCGCTCGAAGCGATGTAACTTCGGCCCTCGAAATTCACTTAAGGAAGGAGCCACGTCGGGGGCTCAGGACGAGCTATGGCGACGATACGAGAGGAGTTCGCGAAGTTCATCGCGCAGGGGAACCTGATTCAGCTCGCCACCGCGTTCGTGATGGGCGCCGCCTTCTCGGCGCTCGTCACCGCGCTCGTGGCCGACATCATCACGCCGTTGATCGGGGTCGCCGGGAAGTTCAACTTCTCGGCGTGGAACACGAGCGTCAACGGCAGCGTCTTTCAGCAGGGGCTCTTCCTCAACGCCCTGATCAGCTTCATCACGATCGCGCTCGTCGTCTTCTTCCTCATCGCTCTACCGTACCAGAGGTATCTCGACCGCAAGGCGGCCAGGGCGAAGGCGGCGGCGCCGACCACGCGCACGTGCCCTGAATGCCTCTCGACCATCCCGATCGGCGCGAAGCGCTGCTCGTTCTGCACGTCGGTCGTTCCGCCCGTCGCGGGGACGGCGCTACCGAGCTAGAAGCCCCGGGTCGACCCGGCCCGCCTCGTCAAACCCCTTCTTCCGTAGGCGACAAGCATCGCATCGACCACAGGGGGACCGGCCCCCGGCGTAGCAGCTCCAGGTGAGCTCCCAGGGGACTCCGAGGCGATCGCCGGCCCGAACAATGTCGGCTTTGGACATCCGAAGGAGTGGAGTCGCGATGCGGATCCGCTCCCCTCGCTCAACGCCCGCGCGGGTCGCGAGACGCGCCAGGCGACCGAATGCCCGGAAGTACTCGGGGCGACAGTCGGGGTACCCCGAGTAATCGATCGCGTTCGCCCCGAGGTAGATCGTGCCGAGCCGATGGCTCTCGGCGTACCCGAGCGCGATGGAGAGCAGGATCGTGTTCCGTGCCGGGACGTACGTCGAGGGGATCGACCTCCCCCCGCTCGTCCGGTGCGGCAGGGAACGACTCCGGTCCGTGAGCGAGGAAGCGAGCAGACCACCGAGGGGGAGGCGGACGACCGTATGGTGGGTCGCCTCGAAGCGATGGGCCAAAGCGCGCGCGGAGCGGACCTCGCGTTCGTGCCTCTGCCCGTAGACGACCGTTAGAGCGTGCACCGGGCGATGGTCACGGCTCGCCAGCGCGAGACACGTGGCTGAATCCATCCCTCCGGACAGCAGGACTACGCTTCCCGTCCTCACCTTGCGCGCGGTCGTCACAACCCCACTCCGATCGCCTTCAGGACGAGCAGGGACAGCCCGACCGCACTCAGCATCCCGAGGAAGTTCGTGCTCCCTTTCGAGAGGAGCCCGCGGTTCTCGAAGAGTTCGCCGAGGACGGAGTCGACCTGGCAGCCGATGAACCCGACGACGGAGACCGTGAGGACGAAGGCCACGGGGTTGATGGTCGCCGTGCCGAACGCCTGGAAGAGGGCGAGGCCCACGACCGCCGTCGTGACCGAACCGACCCACGCGAAGAGCTGCCCCACTCGGGAGACGCCGCCGTTCGTGCCGGGAGGGACCTCCGCGCCGGAGAGGATACTGCGGGCCCGGCCCGCGAGAACGCCGAACTCGCTCGCCATCGTATCCGAGGCACCAAAGGCGAGGGCGCTCGCGAAGAGGAGGGAGGTCGCGGGGGAATGGAGAGGCGCAGAGGGGACGCCCCCCGCGACGGCGATCGCGGTCGGGATCAAGATGTGGGCGACCACGTTCGAGACCCCCCGCTCTCCCGAGCGTCCCTCCTGGACGTGCTTCTGTTTCTTCTCCTGGATCCGGTAGCGGGTCGCGAGCGAACTCGAGGCGACGAACAGGACCAGGAGCGCGAGATACGGGAATCCCACGAGGAGGACGATGACCACGCCGAACACGGCCGAGACCACGCCGGCCCAAGGGGTCAGGGCCCGGGCCGCGACCGCCCCGAGAGCGAGCAGAATCGTGGCCACGACCCCAATGAGGGCAAACCACCCGGTCAACACGAAACGGTCTCCCGCGGCCGCGAGCAGGCGGTGGGTTTAACCCCTTCGAGGCGGCGGCGGCGCGCCGGGAGCGCACCGGGCGTCAGCCGCAGGCGAGGATCCGCAGGACCGCGGTGGAGAACGAGCCGGCGCTCACGTCGACCGCATCGCTCTCCGCGAGATGCTCGAGGGACGGGTCCCGTTCGTGGGCCGGCGTCGTCACGACGGCGGTGAGGAGCCCGAGTTCCCGTCCTGCCTGGACGTCAAGGTCTCGGTCGCCGACCACGGCACTCGACGCGAAATCGATGTTCCAGTCGTCCCGGGCCTGCCGAAAGAGGAGGGTTCCCGGCTTACGGCACTCACAGTGCGTCTCGGGCGCGTGGGGACAGTAGTAGAAGGCGTCGACGTGCGCCCGGTGGGGAAGCAGCAGTTCGTTCAACCGTCGGTGGATGCGGTCGACGTCCTCGCGGGTGTAGTACCCGCGCTCCACTCCCGACTGATTGGTCACACAGATCACGAGGTATCCATGGTCGTGGGCCAATGAGAGCGCGTTTCCGACTCCCCGAAAGACTTCTAGTCGGTCCGCTTCGCGGAGATACCGGAGATCCGGGTTCAGCGTTCCGTCCCGGTCGACGAACAGGGCCCTCCGGATCGGGCGGCCCAACGCTTTGGGAAAGGAGACCGCCGGCATCCGACGCTGCGAGGCATCGCACAGGATAAGGGTTCATCCCCCGAAGGTTGGCGGCCGTGGATGGTCGCCGTTCCCCTCGATGTCTTGAGCCTTCGCGCGGGACTCGACGACGCCATCGCGAAGGCGCTGGCGCCTCTTCGCGGAGCCACAACCCCGCTCGGGATCCTCTTCTCGGGGGGCGTGGATTCGGCGCTCCTCGCTTGGGAGCTCCGCGACCGTCAAGGGGTCTCCCTCTGGACGTTGGGGCGGGAAGGGAGCGACGATCTGCTCGCCGGCAAGAGCCGTGCGACCCGTTTGGGTCTCGCCTGGCATGGGATGCCGATCGGCGCCGAGGACGTCCGGGCGGCCGACGAACGGTTTCGCGAGCCGCTCGAGGGGTCGACCCCCGTCGTGCGGGCGGTACTGCTTTCCCTCGCCCTCGCGATCGAGCGGGCCGAACCCACCGAGCTCGTCTGCGGCCAGGGGGTCGATGAACTGTTCCTAGGCTACGCCCACTTCCGATCTCTGAGCGAAGCCACTAGCGAGCAGCGCAGCCACGACGACCTCGCTCGTCTCCAGGATTCCGACTGGCCACGAACCCTCGGGGTGGCCCAGAGCGTGGGGACGAAACTCCACGCGCCTTACCTGAGCCCGGGCTTCGTGGCCGCGTCCCTGCGCATCCCGATCTCCCTGCGCATCCCTCGGGACCAGCCGAAACGGTTCTTCCGAGAGTGGGCGGTCTCGCGGGGCCTTCCGGCCGACCTCGCCCTCCGACCGAAAAAGGCCATGCAGTACGGAAGCGGGGTCGATGCACTTCTCCGGGGTGTCCGGCGCTCTCACTCCTAAGCGTCGACGCGCGTCCCCGCTTCGCCCCGGAGTGCTCGGGCGAGGGACGGGATGTCGGTGATGATGAATCGTCGCCCTCCGCCCTCCAAGAACTCGAGGCCCGCGACGACCTTCGGCCCCATCGACCCGTCGCCGAACTCACCGCGCTTGTAGAAGTCCGCGAGCTCCTGCTTTGACACCTGGGTGAGCCAACGCTCTCCCCGCTTCCCGAAGGAGACCGCAGCCCCCGGGACGTCCGTCACGATGGCGAGCGTGCGGATCCCGAGCTCGCGGGCGACCATGGACGCCGCCAGATCCTTGTCAATCACCGCCTCGACGCCTTCGAACGTCCCGTCCGGCCGGCGGACGACCGGAATCCCGCCGCCGCCCGCGACGATCGGGATCCAGTTCGACCCGCCGGACGACTCGAGAAGCGAACGCACGGCGTCTCCCTCGATCCACCGGACGGGTCTCGGGGACGGAACCACGCGTCGCCATCCTCCGCGAGCGCCGTCATAGACCATCGACCACCCGTACTGTTTCCGGAGAACGCGGGCGTCGTCCTCGGGGTAGTATCGGCCCACCGGCTTCGACGGATGAGAGAACGCAGCGTCCGTCGCGGACACTTCGGTCCGGCTGATCACGGTGAGGACCGTGCGACGAACCCCCCGCCGCACGAGGGCCGGTGTGAGTTCGGTCTGGATGAGATAGCCGATCTGACCCTGGGTCTCGGCGCCGAGGACGTCCATCGGCCGGGGAGGAATCTCGCGCGCCGCGAGCTCGTTCTGTCGGAGGAGCGCCCCGACCTGCGGACCGTTCCCATGCGAGAGAACCAGGACTTCCCCCGCCGCTGCGACCTCGGCGAGGACGGAAACGGCGAGCCGCATCTGTCCGCGGGCCTCCCCCCACGATCCGTTCCCCCCCGCACGGTGGAGAGCGTTCCCCCCAAGGGCGACCAGAATCCCGGGCATCCGTCCTCATCCGGAGCAACTCAGGCGAAGATGAATAGCTCGGCGGTGGAGCCGACTCCACGCGGGGCCGATGGCTCGCGCCGGAATATGGCTATATAATGTGCCCCCCTCCGTTCTCGGGCCGTGACCGACGAGGCGGAGTCCCTCTTTTGTCCCCTCGAGTTTCGATACGGACGCGCCCCCGTCCGGGAGCTGTTCTCGCGAGGCGCTCGGCTCGCTCGCGCGCTTCGCGTCGAGGCCGCGCTCGCGCTGGCCGAAGCCGAGCTCGGGATGATCCCGGCCGATGCTGGGGCGGCGATCGACGCCGCCGCTACGCTGGAGCACGTTTCGCTGGACCGGGTCGATGACCTCGAGCGGTCCCTGCGCCACGACGTAATGGCGATCACCCGGGCCCTGGCGGAGGCTGCGGGGCCGTCCGGTCGGTGGGTGCACTTCGGGGCCACGAGCGCCGACATCACCGACACTGCCCTCGCTCTCGAGCTGAAGGAGTGCGCGGAGATCCTGCGCGTCGACCTCACCGACCTCGCGCGGGTGCTCGTCCAGCTAGCCCGGACCCATCGCGCCACACCCGAAGTCGGCCGGACCCACGGCCAGCACGGAGTTCCCATCAGCTTCGGGTACAAGATGGCCGTCGCGGCCGCGGAGGTCGCACGCCACCGGGACCGGCTCGACGAGCTCGTCCCCCGCCTCGCGGTCGGCAAGATGGCGGGCGCGGTGGGGACGGGCGCGGGCTTCGGGTCCCATTCGGTGGAGCTCGAGGCGGCCGTGATGTCCCGGCTCGGACTCACCGCCGATGAGGCGCCGACTCAGATTGTCGGACGGGACCGAATCGCCGAATTCACCAACCTCCTCGCGTTGATCGCCTCGACGGCCGAGCGGCTTTCGACCGAGGTCCGGAATCTCCAACGCACCGAGATCGCTGAGGTCTCGGAACCGTTCGATGAGTCGCGTCAGGTGGGAAGCTCGACGATGGCCCAGAAGCGAAACCCGATGGTCTCCGAGAACGTCACGAGCCTTGCGAGGCTCGTTCGCGCGTTCGCGCTTCCCCCGCTCGAGAACATGGTGCAGTGGCACGAGCGCGACCTCGCGAATTCCGCGAACGAGCGGATCGTTCTCCCTCACTCGATCGTCCTCACGGACGATATCCTGGCGAAGCTGACCGAGGTCTTTCGGGGGCTTCGCGTGGACGTGGGCCGGATGTCCCAGGAGCTCGCTCGCTCGGGAGGGGGCGCGATGACCGAGAACCTGGTGCTCGCCCTCACCTCCAAGGGCCTCGCCCGGTCCGAGGCGCACGAGCTGCTCCGCGCGCTGACGAGCGATCTTTCCAAGGGACCGCCACTCGTCGACCGCGCGAACGCGAACCCGGTCGTCCACTCCCACCTCTCCTCCTCCGAAGTGGAGGAGCTCCTCGACCCGGCCGCGTATGTTCGCGCTGCGGCGGCCAAGACGGACCGGATCCTCGCGGAGCTCGACCGACGTCTCGCGCGATGAGCGATGGGGCCTTTGCGTGGACCGCGTCGATCCGTGTCCGGGTTGATGACCCCCGAGTCGCCGCCTGGGTGGAGCAGGCCCTCCGACCTGAGGCTTCCCGGGAGGTCCCGCGGGCGAACGCCGACCTTCGAAGGAGCTCGGACCGGACCGTCGAGCTGACCATCTCGGCGCGGGATTCCGGAGCGATGCGAGCCGCCCTGAACACCTACCTCGGCTGGATCCACCTCTCTCTCGCGACCGCCCTCGCCGCCGGGCATTCTGAGTGAGTTCCGAGGAGCGAGCGTTCCCCGAAGCGCTTATCTTGGACGGTCCGTCACCCGGCCGTGGCGCTGCCTGCGAAGCTCCAAAACGACATCCGCCAGTTCCAACGGCTCCAGCAAGAGCTGGCAGCCGTCCAGCAGCAGAGGATGCAGGTCGACCTCAAGCTCCGGGAGGTGTCGCACACCCTGGACGAGCTCAAAGCGCTCCCCGAGGACGTGGTCGTCTACCGGCCGATCGGAGGTCTTCTCGTTCGTGCGAAGAACCGGAAGGAGGTCGAGGACCTTCTCACCGAGGACAAGGAGACGACCGAGGTGAGGCTAAAGGCGGTCGAGCGCCAGGAGAACCACCTCAAGGAACGGTACACGACGATGCAGCAGGACCTCTCCGCGGCCCTGCAGACCGTGAGCGCGACAGGTCCGACGTCGGGGTCTTCCCCGCCGGCCGAACCCGAGAGCTAGCCGTCCGTTACGCTTTCCGGCGGACGAGCCGGTCGGCGACTTCTCGCAGGAGTGGCTTGGCCCGGGCCGGGATGGTCCGACTGCGGTCGACGCATCGGAGCGCCGAGCGCGTGAGCTCCGCGATGCGCTGCTCGGAGTAGTCGAGGCTCCCGGACTCCCGGATCACGCTGCGAGCCCGCTCCACGTCCTCCGGGGTCGCCTGGGCGTTGCCCAGAACTCGCGCGAGCCGGGACCGGTCGAGCTCGGACCCGTTGGCCCACGCTTTCACGACGAGGAGGGTCCGCTTTCCCTCGACCAGGTCGTTCGCGCTCTTCCCGGTCGCTCCGGCGTCGAACCCCGCGCCCAGAACGTCATCCCGGAGCTGGAAGGCGATCCCGATGTCCGTACCGAATCTCTCGAGATCCTGGAGACGGGACGGTCGACTCCCTCCCAGGATCGCCCCGATCTTGAGGGGCGAGGCGACCGTGTAGATCGCCGACTTGAACCGGTGGACTGCCAGGACGTCGTCCTCGCTGACGCTCGCCGGGTCGAGCGAGCCGCTCCGGATGTCGAGGAGCTGACCGTAGGCGGTGCACCGGGTCATCCGAACGTACTCCGTGAGGGCAGCGAGACGGGCGGATGGGGGGGTGCGGGTCGATAGGATCGCTTCGACCGTGAACGGCTCCTCGAGGTCCCCGAGGGTGATTCCGATCCCCACTCCGTAGTCCTCACTCGACCCTTCGCGTCGATCCTTCCGGTGGGCTTGGGCAACCTCCCGATGGACGGTCGGACCGCCGCGACGCTCTTCGGCGTGGTCGATGATGTCATCGTGGATCAGCATCCAGCTCTGGAAGTGCTCCATCGCGGCCGCTGCGCTGAGTACGGGTCGAGGGTTCCGGCCGGTCGCAATATGGTACCCGGCCAGAAGGAGAATCGCCCGGAACCGCTTGCCTCCCCGCAATGTGAACTCGTCGTTCACCTCGAGGTACGGCCGCACCCCTGCCGGCGCCGTCCGGAGCGCCCGACTGTAGGACGCTTCCAGCTCCTTCTCGAGGGACGGCAGAAAACGAGAGAGCGCGGAGAGGTCCACGGCAGGTGCGTTTGGACGTCCATCCTATTTAACGGACCGGGCGTTCGCGGACACGATGGCGTCCGCTACGTTCGTCACGCTCGCGAGCGCGCTGGTCGAATCGATGGGCCAGAAGCTCGACGCGGCCAGACCGACCGACGAGGGCCTCACGCTCCGGACGAGCGACGGGTTCCTGTACGCGTTCCTCGAAGACCCGAACACGATCTCTCTCGATACGATCCGTCACCTCATCGGCGTGGAAGGGAACGTGCTCGTCCGGCTCGTTGTCCTCACCCCGGGCCACCTTCCGCTTGCCTTTTCGGAAGAGATCTCGAAGCACGGCGGCACCGTGGTGGAGGGATCCCGCTTCGCCGAGCTGGCTCGCCAGCTCGGGCTCGAAACCTACCTCGGCGAAGAGCCCCGGCCGCCGCCGAAGGAGGCCCGTCGGCTCCTCCCGAGCGCGCAGCAACTGGACGGAGTCGTCCACCGGGCCCGAACCTGGCTCGACTGGGGGGTCCCCGCTCTCGCACTTCGGTTCTACCGCCAGGCCGTCGAGCTGAAACCCGGTTTCCTCCCCGCCAAGGTCGGAATGGGCCGGTCGCTCCTCGCCCTCGGACTTCTGGACGATGCCGACCGGTTGTTCGATGAGGTTCTCTCCGCCCGTCCCGAAGATGTCGAGGCGCGGCTCGGTAAGGCAGCGGTCCTTGGAGCCCGCGCGCAGCCGAAGGAAGAGATCGCGACGTACCGGAAGCTCCTCGCCGAGGACGACCGTCGGGCCGACGTGCGCGCCCACCTTCTCGCGGCGCTCATCGACGTCGGGGATTGGGCCGGGGCGCGGAAGGAGATCGAGGCCCTCCTCGCGAGCACACCGGAAGAGCCTCAGCTCCGTTTCCTCCATTCCGAAGCTCTCGTTCGCACCGGCGACAAAGCGAAGGGGTTCGAGGAGCGGGCGGAAGCCCGACGCCTCGGGCTCACCTACGAACGTGAGGTAGCGCTCTGTAAGCATCTCGGGATGCCGCCCCCCGAGCCGCCGGTCTCGGCTCCGACGGCCGAGGAGGTTCCTTCGGAAGCGCCGGTCAAGGCACCGACCGCCCCCGTCCGCAAGGGTCGTAGTGCACGTTCTACCGCTCCGTCGAAGCCGAGCCGACCCCGGGCTCACCTTCCGACGAAGGTCCCGCGCCCCGAAGGTACGAAGTCCACCGCGTCCCGCAAACGTAAGTAGTCGCCCGCCGACTCGGGGCGATTCAGAAGACCGCATGCGCGTCATCTCGCTCCTTCCGAGCGCGACCGAGATCGTTTACGCCCTCGGCCACGGTAAGGAGCTCGTCGGCCGGAGTTCGGAGTGCGACTTTCCCCCCGAGGTGAAAGCCCTTCCGGAAGTCATGCGCCCGAAGGTGAGGGATATGGATCGTTCCTCGAGAGCGATCGACGACCGGGTGCGTGGGGCCCGTTCGAGAAACGAAAGCCTGTACGACCTCGACCTCGAACAGTTGCGGGCCCTGCGACCGGACCTTCTCCTGACCCAGAACCTCTGCGGCGTCTGCTCGGTCACGGAGGAGGAGGTCACGACCGCCTGCAAGCGGGCGGGGGTCAGTCCTCGGATCACCTCTCTCACTCCCACGGACCTCGCCGAAGTCTGGGATTCTTTCGAGACCGTCGGGGCTGCGCTCGGGGACCGGGAGGCGGGAGCCTCGCTCGCGCGACGTGCGCGAGAGTCCACACCTCCGCGCCCCTCGACCGGGCGCACGATAGCGGTCGTCGAATGGCTCGACCCGCCGATCCTGGCGGGCCTCTGGACTCCGGACCTCATTTCCGCGGCCGGCGGAGTTCCCGTCGGGCCGGTGAGGGGCGAGCCGGGATTCGGAACGAGCTGGTCCGAGCTCGCGGAGAGGGCCCCCGACGTGCTCCTGCTCAGCCCGTGCAGCTTCTCCGTCGCGCGGACGAAACAAGAGCTCGCAGGGAATCCAACGCTCCTCCGAGAGATCCACTCCGTCCGCCCTCGAGCGGGAACGTTCATCGCCGACGAGGCGTACTTCAGTCGTCCGGGCCCGAGGCTCGCGGACGGGGCACGGCTCCTCCGGCGAATACTCGACCACGAACCCCCCACGGGTCCGATGCCGGCAGAGCTGCTCTCGGCCCACCTTGTACAAGATGAACGGTGAGCGCCGAAGTGGGTTCCGGGCAGTTTCGACTCCTCCCTCGGGACCGTCCTCTCTTCGCGGGACGCACCGGTCGGCACCTACCGCCGCGACGACCGCCCCCCGCGCTGCGTTCGGGCTCCTCGTCCTTACAAACACCGTGTACTGTCGCCGCGCGTCGGTGCGCTTCGCACGGCCGAAGGTGAACGATTGACCGCCCCTCGGGTCCTGGACATCGGGATGGGACGCCAGGTCGTCGACCTCGACTTCCGGGACACGGAGGGCTTGGTCGCATCGTACCTGCTCCCGGGACCCGAAGGCTGGACCCTCGTGGAAACGGGACCATCCACGTGTCGCGAGGCCCTCCTCGAAGGTGTGTCGCGGGCGGGGGTGGCACCCAAGGACGTCCGCCGTGTCTTTGTCACCCATGTCCACCTCGACCACGCCGGAGGGATGGGCGCGGTCGTGGAGGCTTTCCCTCACGCGACGTTCTATGCGCACGAGTTGGGGGTCCCGCACCTGGTCGACCCGACTCGTCTCGTGGCGAGCGCCCGTCGGGCCTGGGGAGAAGCGGCCTCGGACCAGCTATGGGGGGCCATCCCCCCGGTTCCCGCCGCTCGGATCGTCGCGCTGCACGGCGGGGAGAGGTTTCCGCTCGACCGCGGGGAGCTGGAAGTGATTGCCACACCGGGACACGCGCGCCACCATCTCGCCTACTTCGACACCGCCACGCGGGGCCTGTTCACCGGGGACGGGGCCGGTGTCCGGCTGGAGCACTCGAGCCACCTTCGCCCAGCAGTCCCTCCTCCCGACCTCGACCTCGAGGCCCTGTTCACGAGCCTGGAGGCGATGCGGAAGACCGAACCTAAGCTCGTGCTGTTCAGCCACTTCGGCCCGAGCCCGGACGGCGCGGACGACCTTCGCCGATATCGAACGATCGTGGAGCAGTGGCGGGACGTCGCTCTGGCGGCCGCGCGCGAGAGGCCGGACGTTGACTTCATCACCTCCCGTCTGAAGTCGTTCGACGAAGCGGGACCAGCCGGAGACCGCCCGTCGGAAGGGGAATCGATCATCTCGAGCTACCGGCTCGCCGCGCAAGGCTTCCTCCGCTACTTCGAAACCCGGGGACTCCTTGGACGGGACGCGACGTGAGCGACGCCCCGCCCGCTCACCGGAAGGCGGCGGCCGGCATCCTCGTGCTCGGCCGCGTCGTTTACGCGTTCAACTGGTACAACGTCGGCGCCGTCCTTCCGCTCCTCGGAAGTGGCCTCGGAGCGAACACGAACCAACTCGGGGTCGTGATCGGGGCGTTCCTCGTCGGGGCGGCGATCTTCCAGGTCCCGGCGGGGTTCGTCGCGATCCGCTGGGGGTACCGAAGGACCTCGCTCTTCGCTCTCGCCCTGATGGGGGCCTCGTGCCTCGGCTCGGCCTTCGCACCCACGTGGGTCTGGCTCGCGGCCCTCAGGTTCGGAGCGGGCGCGGGTGCGGCGTTCTTCTTCGCCCCCGCGCTCGGACTCGTCACGTCCTACTATCCGGTCGGCTCGCGGGGACCGGTGATCGGGGTCTACAATGCCGGGTTCGCCATCGGTTCGGCCATCGGTCTCTTCGTCGGGGCTCTGGTCGGGGCGGTGCAAGGATGGCCCTGGGCCCTTGCCTACGGCGGGGTCGGCCTCCTCGCGGTCGGGGTCGTCGCGGCGATCGTGATCCCGCCGCTCGACCGTCCCGGGCCCCCGGAAAGCTGGACGGCAGCCTGGAAGGTCGGACGGCCGCTCCTCTTCTCTCGGAACCTTTGGGCGCTCGCTCTCGGTCTCAGCGGCATGTGGGCCGCGTTCTACATCGTCGCCCAGTACTTCGTCCAGTTCGCGCACACCGTACATTCGAACTGGCCGGTCGCGATCGCGGCCGGAATCCCCACCCTTCTGCTGGCGGCCGAGGTGTTCGGCGGCCCGATCGGAGGGTGGTTCGCGGAGCGGCGGGCCGACATGCGACGGATCCTTCTCCTCTGGGGGGTTGCGTCCGCCGTCGGGGTCGGGGCCATTCCGTTCCTCCCGCTCGCGGCCCTCTGGCCGCTGTTCGCCTTCCTCGGCTTCGCGGACGGCGTGCTGTTCGCGGTCCAGTACCTGGTGCCGACCTATCTTCTCGAGGGGGGCGGAGAGAACACGGCGCTCGCGATCGGATTCCTGAATTCGGTCCAGCTCGCGTTCGGGAGCCTCTTCGCAATCCTCTTCGCCGTGATCGTGAGCGACGAAGGCTACACGGTCGGCTGGCTGGCCACCGGCGCGATCCTGGCCGCCTTCCTTCCGCTACTGCTGCTGTTGAACGTTCCGCGTTCGGGGGCGGAACCGACGTCGACGGAACCGACGACCGCGTGAGCGCGCGCGGTCGTCCTCCACCACGGTGACGAGATTCGTCGGTCGACCCTCGACGGGGTATCCCGCCGTGAGCACGATCGGGCCGGCGGGCGCGAGCCCCTCAACGCCGTGCAGCTCGAGCGAACGGGTACGGAGCGACTGTAGGTCGCTGTGCGCGGCCGCGGGGAACGACTGGACCGCCCGCACCAAAGCGAGCCGGCGACGCACGGACTCTGAGCTCGAGAGCGCCAGGACGGGGCACGTCGGACGCAGCGCGGCGATCAGGCGGGCTGTCCGCCCCGAGTGGGTCGGGGTGACGATCGCCCGCGCGTGGACGTTCTCGGCCAGGTCGACCGCCGCGCGCGCCACCGGAAGCTCGGAGCCCCCTTTCTGTTGGGGACGCACGAGGTCCCGCCACGGCTTCGGGTCGAATCGCGCCTCCGTCGCCCGGGCGATCCGGTCGAGCCAGACCACCGCCTCGAAAGGATACTGACCGATCGCGCTCTCCTCGCTCAGCATCACCGCATCGGCACCGTCGAGGACCGCGTTCGCGACGTCGGTCGCCTCGGCCCGGGTCGGACGAGGAGACGTCAACATGCTCCGCAGCATCTGCGTCGCGACGATCGAGAACCGACCGGCGGCGTTCGCCTTTCGGACCAGCATCTTCTGCTCGAGCGCGAGCCGTTCCAACGGAACTTCGATGCCGAGATCGCCCCGGGCGACCATGATCCCGTCCGCCGTCCTGAGGATCCCATCGATCGCGCCGAGCGCTTCGGCGCGCTCGATCTTCGCGATGATGCCGACCTCGCGACCCCCGGCTTGTTCGTCCAACCAGTGACGAGCGACGAGCACGTCCGCCTCGTTGCGCACGAAGGAGAGGGCCAAGTAGTCGAACCCCTCCTTGAGCGCGAGCGCGGCGTCCGCGCGGTCCTTGGCACCGAACGCCGCGGTGCGAAGGTGTGCCCTCGGGAGAAAGATCCCTGCGTGCGACGAGACGACCCCTCCGCTCACGACCCGGGTCTCGATCGCGGTCGGGGTCGCGCTCTCGACTCGCAGCTGAACGTCCCCGTCGCCGAGGAGCACGGGGTCCCCCCGGCGGGCGGCCCGCTCAAAGGAGGGGATCTCCACGAAAGTCCGGTAGCCGCTCCCGAGCGCTGGGTCCTGGTCGAGGGTCCACCGGTCCCCTCGGGCCAGGCGAACGGCGCCCCCGGCGATCTCGCCGATCCGGAGCTTCGGACCCTGGACGTCGACGACGAGAGCGACCTCTTTGCGGGCCTTTCGGGAGACCTCATGCAACCGTCGAAGCGTCGCCGCGTGCTCCTCGTCCGAACCGTGCGAGACATTGAGGCGAAAGGCGTCCGTCCCCGACTCGAGCAGTCGCGCGAGGCGGTCTGCGCGGTCCGTGGCTGGTCCGACCGTGGCGAGGATCTTCGTCCGGCGCATCGACCCCCGATGAGCTTCCCATCTAAAACCGTCCGGGGCGGACTGGCCTCTGCGCCGAGTATTCTTTAGTAGGCGGCCCCCGTGGATACGCCGCAGCCCCGTGGTGTAGCGGCCAAGCATGCTGGCCTTTGGAGCCGGCGACGGCGGTTCGAATCCGCCCGGGGCTACTACCTCGGTCCCGACGCCCTCGTTCGTGTGACGGGATCGGTCTTCATAAAGCACTGCTCGCCGCGTCGGTAGCGGTCGCGATCCGGTGGGGATCGGAGGCGGTCCGATGGGTAATCGCGCCGCGGTTGCAGTTCTAGTCTCGCTGCGATCCTCCTGGTCCTGAACGGGTCGCCAATCGACCTGGCTTGGTGCGCTCCATGGAGGTTCTCGAAAGATGCCCCCGCCACACCTGGTGAGAGACCGTGGGTTCCTCGACACCTCACCCGATCGTGATGCTCGTCTCGCGAAACAACTGTTGGAGCACCGACGACGTGATTTCGATCAGGTCGTCTTCTTGGCCATTTTCATGACGTCAGCGTGGCTCACTAGCTTCTGGTGAACGTCCCTCAGATGCTGCTGAACGTGTGCCACGAGCTCGTGCTCCTTCGTGCTCATCACGGCAAACCCGTCCTCGCACTCGACCTTCCACTTTTCCATTCGTGCCTGCATGTCCTTCTCCCCGCCCTCACGGCGAGGTGTTCGTGATGTGACGAGATTACATAACGAGCGAGTCGCGGGCCAGTGTCACATTCATGGTCGCCGACGACCGAAGAACGCGAGGGAACCAGGGAGGGAGCGTGCCGCGACCTTGGTGAGCGACGGGCCCGGGCGAAGACTCGCCATATCCCTCTCGGTAGCGATGCGCGCTTGGTCGCAACACCGGAGGAACCCCGCTCGGGGCTATTCTGAGACCAGCGATACCCTGCTGCCCGCGAAAGCCCGTAACGTGAAGGATTCAGCGCAGTCGCAGTGGCCTTAACTCCCCGTGCGGAAGTCCGTCCGCGTAGCCGTAGGCAGCCGAAAGCTCGTCGCAATCATGTTCACCGACGTGGTTGGCTTCACGTCGGCGACGCGGCGCAACGAATCGCTGGCGCTCGAACTCCTCCGGGAGCAGGAAACAATCGTCGCTAAGGTCGGGATTCGCACCGGCAAGAATGTCCGGGTGACGCGACGCTCCTGAACCTTCATTCACATTCCACATCGGTTGGCTCCCGCGAGGCCCCTCTCCACCCGCAGGTACGGTGAGGCCGCCGTCGGCATCCTCCCCAGAGACCAATCGCGGAAAGGCGCGACCGTCTTTGCCGGCGCTCGCCGCGGAGCTCGGTAGTCCGCCTTCCCAAGGTATCATTTAGCTTGCCACGACTCTGGGCTGGGACTATGGCGCTGCGCGCCGGACTTCCCTGTCTGGCAATCGCCCGGCTGGACGGCGCCCCAGGTTGGCTTCCTTCCGCGGGAAAGTCTCCCGCGCCGGCCACGCTCGGGCCCCGGATGCTCCGCATCAAGTTCGCGTTGCCTCGATCCCATTGGCTCTCCGCTCTCACCCGGAAATACCCTGAGTGCCAAGTTGAGGTCACGGACAGTTTGGTGCTGAAGAATCGACGCATGTTGCTCGAGGCGGTCGTCTATGGGACGGACGTCGAGCGCTGCGTCCAGGAGGTCGGTCGCATCTCCGGCGTTGACCACGTGGAAGTGTGGACGTGCGAGCCTTCGAGGGCGCTCCTGTGGGTCACCCACAAGATCTCTGTCGTGACCGACCTCTGCCGCGAGCTCGGCGTCCTGCCGCGTCGTCCGTACTGGGTGGCCCACGGCACCACGACCTGGGAAGTGCTGGGAGCCCCCCGGTCCCTGCGCCAGTTCGCGGCCGGTCTTTCCAACTTGGTCTTCTCAGTGCGGATCGAGGCCGTCGCGACCGAGGAGCCGGACCCCGACCTAGTGTGGCTCACGGAACGACAGCTACAACTGTTCCGAACGGCGGTCGATGAGGGCTATTTCGAGGTCCCGCGTAGGATCTCGCTCACCAACCTGGCTGGCCGCGTCAGTCTTTCGAAATCCACGTTGTCTCGAACGCTTGCCGTCGCTGAGGGGAAGCTCCTCGAGAGCGCCGAACGGCTGGGTTTGTTGTCGCACAACGGAGCGGCCGCCAAGCCGCGGGCCCGCGAAACGGTCCTCGCACTCCATAGGACCTGAGCCCGCTCGGGAGCGGGCCAAGGAAATGCCTCGTCCCGCCCTTCGGGACCTGCCCCGACCCTTGCGGAAGACCCGCGGCGAAAGCGCGGTCCGCGTCCGGGCCCGCTGGGAGACCAAACCGGTTCGCTAGCCAAGCCATGAGGCTGGAGGTGCTCCCTTCGCCGATGGCGCAGCCGGCCGCCGAGCAAAGCGGGCTCAAACGTGTGGTCACGACGCGGGGACTGACTGCGATCACCGTTGGCGGGATGATCGGCTCCGGTATCTTTGCGCTCGCCGCCACGATGGGCTCGGTGGCCGGTCCCGCGGCGATCGTGGCTCTTGCGTTCCTCGCCGTGATCACGATTCTCCTCGCCCTCCCGTACGCCGAGCTGGGCGCCGCCTTCCCTACCACGGGCGGCCCGTACTCCCTGCCCCGCAAGGCACTGGGGAACTTCGGCGGGTTCCTGATGGGGTGGGGGTACTTCCTCTACGCCTTCATCGGGACCGCCGCGATCATTGACGTCTTCATCTACTATCTGGGAACCTACGTGAATGGACTCACGATTTCGACGACCTTCGGGATCACGGTGAGCTACCTCGGGGTGGCCATCGCCGAAGTGTTCCTCGTCGCCTTCACGCTGATCAACATTGCCGGGATCAAGTGGGGGTCGATCTTCGCCACGGTGACCACGTGGGCGAAGATGATCCCCCTCATCCTGTTCGGTCTGATCGGGCTTCTCTATCTGCGCGTCGGGAACTTCACGGCCTATGGGTTCGCCCCGTTCGGATGGTCCGGCGTCGCGTTCGCGATGGCGCTCACGTTCTTCGCGATGACCGGGTTCGAGGCGACGTCCATCCCGGCTGAGGAGGTCAAAGACCCCGGACGCACGATCCCTCGGGCCACCATCTACAGCGTCCTCATCGTCGTCGCCGTCTACATGCTCGTCACGGTCGCCTTCATCGGTGGCATCCGATGGTACGCCCTCGGAATCTCTCCCGGGGACTGGGGCTCGACCGGAAGCCTGCTCCTGAACAACGTCGCGAATGGCTGGGGCCTCCCCATCCTCGGAGGAATCGTCGTGGCCGGCGCTCTGATTTCGACCTTCGGAGCGGGCGGAGACTGGGTCCTCCTGCAGGGCCGCATGCCGTTCGCGATGGCCCGGGACAACCTCTTCCTCAAGTCGATGGCGAAGGTAAGTCCCCGGTTTGGCACACCGGCGGTTTCGCTGATCTTCGCGAGCGCGCTGACGGGGATCATCCTGGTCATGCTCCCGAGCTTCCCGCCGGTCGCACTGATCGCATCGATCACTACTCTCGTGCCGTACGCCGCCGCCGCGCTCTCCCTCGTCGTGCTGCGGCAAACGGAAGCGGCCGCCCCCCGGCCCTTCAAGCTCCCGGCCGCGCTGATTCTGACCCCGATTGCGTTCGTGGCCGCGACGATCCTCATCTACTGGGCGTCCTGGCCGTGGACGCTCGTCGGGGTCCTCCTCATCCTCGCCGGGGTTCCGCAGTACTTCGTCTTCACCCATCCCGGCTTCCAGACACGCAAGAAGTGGGTGGAGGTATGCGCGGCCGTGGTTCTCCTGATCGCGGTCGGGTTCTCGATGGTCTATCTGTTCCCGTCAGGAGGAACTCTGGACGGCCTTCCCGCGTGGCCCCTCATCGGAACGATGGTGGTATTCCTCGGCCTCCCTCTCTACTTTGCGAGCCTCCTGTTCCGGAAATCGACCTTCCAGGAGTCGAAGGAGATTCTCTGGATCGTTGCCTTCGTGAGCGGTCTCGGCGCGATCTCGTACATCGGTGACCAGTTCTTCATCTACGAGAATTTCCTCTCCCCGCCGACCTATCCCATCACGATCCAGCCGCTCGGCTGGCTGAACATGCCCTACGACCTGGTCGTGCTGATTGCGTGGGGCCTCGGGATGTTCGCCTGGGGATACTACTCGGCGCTGCGCCGGGCCAGAAAGGTCGCCCTCCCCCTGCCTGCCACGCCGGCGCCCTCGACCGCGGCCGAACCGCAGGCTCCGTAGTCTGTCGAAACGGACCAGAATCGAACGCAAGGAAACGGTGGAATCATGACTCCCAAGGAGAACATAGAGAACTTGCGCCTTCGACAGAAGCTGACCGGCCCCGCTCCGGAGGACCTTGCGCCCGGCCCGTTGAACTACGAAGGCCGCACTCACGCCCGCGCCGAATGGGAACCGCTCGAGGAAGTGCTGATCCATCGCCCGGGAATCGAGATGTTCTTCGGGCTGATGGAACCCTACTCGTTCCTCTACGAGCGGGTCTTCAGCATCGACAACGCGGTCTTCGAGCACACCGAGCTCGAGCACGCCCTCGCCGAGGCTGGAGTGACGGTGCGGCGGTTGAAGCGGCTCGCGGTCGAGTTGGAGGCTCGCCGTCCGGGGCTCGTCGAGCGGGTCCGCGAAGTGGCGGAGAAGACCGTGCGGTACTCGGGGCCGAAAGAGATGGTCGACCGGTCGCGTGCGGCGCTGCGCCAGAATCTCGCGTCGTTCGATGCCGAGACGCTCTTCAACATCCTGCTCCTGCGCCCTTCGGTCCGGTTGGAAAGGCGGCCGGGCGCTCGGGGGGTTCTCCCCACGGTCGAGCTCGATTGCCCGCTCGCGAACCTGTACTTCATGCGCGACCAACAGGCGCTCTCGGCCGAGGGGTTCATCCTGGGTCGGATGTCGAAACCGCAACGCCAGGACGAGCCGTACGTCACCGGTGCGCTCCTGAAGCGTGCCGGCGCTCGGATCGCCGGTGAGGTCCGCACACCGGGCACGTTCGAGGGAGGCGATTTCATGCCGATGGGCGAGTTCGCGCTGCTCGGGACAGGCGACCGGACGAACCCGAGCGGTGTCCGTCAGATTCTCGCGATGCCGCTCGGATTCGACGAGGTGGGGGTCGTCCATCAGCCGGCCCATCCCGCCCTACCGGACGACTCGCCCGACCCGATGATCGACATGCACTTGGACACCTACTTCAACGTCCCCGGCGAACGTCTCGCGGTCGGCTGCGAAGCGCTCCTCCGGGTGGCACGGGTGGAGGTCTTCCGTAGAAAGGCTGGCGGCCGCCTCGTTCGGGACCCCAAGACCCGAACGCTCCGGGACTTCCTGTCGGAGAAGAAGTTTGACGTGATTCCCCTCTCCTCGCTCGAGCAAATGTGCTACGCGACGAACTTCCTCTGCATCCGGGACCGCAAGATCATCGCGGTCGAGGTGGAGAAGGAAGTGGACCGGGTCCTCGGCGGACTCGCGTCCAGCGCGCGGAAAGATCCTCACCGGTACGGGAAGCTCTTGTCGCTCGTTCGGAAGGAGCAGGAAGAGCTCCGGGCGGGACGAGGGTACTTCCCCCACACCTCTACCGTGAGGGACCGGGGGGTCGAAGTCACGCCCCTGAGTCTCCAGGAGATCACCGGAGGATACGGAGGCGCCCACTGCATGACGTGCGTGATCCGCCGAAAGGGGAACTGAGTTCGAGGGACCATGATGGGGACATCCACGGGAGCCGGAACGCCGGCCAAGAAGCGCGACCTACTGTCGATCGCCGCCATCGCGACGGAATTGCCGGGACTCCTCGCCCGCGCGGAGGAGCTGAAGCGCCTCCGGGCGGCCGGGCAGTTTCCGACGCCCCTTCGGAATCGTTCGGTCGCGATGATCTTCGAGAAACCATCGACACGGACTCGCAGTTCGTTCGAGATCGGGACGCAGGACCTGGGCGGGCATGCGGTCTACCTATCACCGTCCGAGATGCAGCTGGGTCGGGGGGAGACGATCGCGGACACCGCGCGGGTGCTCTCGCGGTACTATGACGCGATCGTCTATCGTTCCTTCCGATGGCAGGACGAGGCCGAGCTCGCCCGATGGGCGAGCGTGCCCGTCATCAATGCGCTCGACGATCGGGAGCACCCGTGCCAGGTCGTGGCGGACCTCTTGACGCTTCGAGAGCGATGGAACCGTCGGTTTGCGGGTCACCGACTTGCCTACATCGGTGACGGGGACAACGTCTGCAACTCCCTGATTCTCGGATGCGCGATCGTCGGCATCGATTTTGCCGCCGCCATCCCCGAGGGATTCCGGCCTCCGCCCGACATTCTCGCGACCGCCGCCCCGTTCGCTCAACGTGCCGGGGTGGCGACCCGGATCGTTCTCGACCCGAAGGAGGCCGTCCAAGGCGCGGACGCGGTCTACACCGACGTTTGGGTCTCGATGGGAGAGGAGGCGGAGACGGCGCGCCGGCAGGTCGCGTTCCAAGGGTACTCCGTCACCGACTCCCTGCTCGACCTCGCGAATCCCGGGGCGTTCGCGATGCATGACCTGCCGGCCCACCGCGGCCTCGAGATCACCGACGCGGTCATGGACGGAACGCGACAGGCGATCTGGGACCAGGCCGAGAACCGCCTTCACGCCCAGAAGGCGATCCTCGAGTTCTTTGTTCCCCCACGACCGTCCTCAACGAGCTGAAGGGAGGGTCGCATGAGCCGAGTGGTGGTGGCCCTCGGGGGAAACGCGATCCAGCGCGCCCACGATTCCGGAACCTGGGAGGAGGCGACCCGGCAGATGCGCCGGACGGCCGGTTCGCTCGCGAGCGTCGTTCGGGAGGGCCACGAACTGGTCGTCACCCATGGGAACGGGCCGCAGGTCGGAGTCCTCCTCCAGGAGGAGGAACTCGCCGCCTCGAAGATACCGGTCTTGCCGATGTACGTGGCGGGCGCCGAGACCGAGGGCCAGATCGGGTTCCTGGTCGCGCAGGAGCTCTCGTCCGCCTTGTCACGGGTCGGTCGGCGGCGGGCCGTGATTCCCGTGGTGTCCCGCACCGAGGTGTCGCGACGGGACCCTGCGTTCCGCTCGCCCTCGAAACCTGTGGGCAGCTTCTACTCCGCTCAAGCGGCCCAACGGCTCCATTCCGAGAACGGATGGACCATGCAGGAGGACAAGGAGCGGGGCGGCTGGCGAAGGGTCGTCCCTTCCCCGATTCCCCTCCGGTGGCTTGAGGGAGAGGCGATTCGGGCCGCCCTCGATGCCGGTCTCGGCTCCCAGTGCGTGTTCGTCGTCACGGGAGGCGGCGGTGTTCCGGTCGTTCCGGGGAGCGGCGGTCACTGGGTCGGGGTGGACGCGGTGATCGACAAGGACCTCGCCGCTGCGCTGGCCGCCCGGCAGCTGAACGCGTCCGACCTGATTATCGTAACCGACGTGCCGGGGGCGGCAGTCGGGTTCGGCACGCCTCACGAACGATGGTTGGGCCGAGTGACCGCGCAGGAGTTGGGGGCGTATCTCCGTAAGGGCGAGTTCGCCGCCGGCAGCATGGGCCCGAAGGTCGAGGCGATTCTCGATTTCGTTCGCCACGGGGGGCGCCGGGCGGTGATCTCGGACATTCCGTCCCTCAGCGCCGCGATCCACGGGGAGGCCGGGACTCAGGTCGAGGGGCCGGGGGCGCCCCCGGGCCCGAGTCGTCTTCGGCGGTCCCGCAGGACTCGAGGGAGGAAGTAGCGTTCGGAACGCACGAAGAAAGGCTTAGACACCCGTAGTCGGGTACGGTGTTGGGACCCAATGAGCTACGGAGAGAGCAACCGACTCGGGTCCGAGCGCCGGGTGTGAGACGGTCATGCCGACACGCACTGACTCCGAAGCGTTCGACCCTCGGCTCGAATCCCGCTCGGCGAGAAGGAACAAAGGCAAGGCGCTCCGAAAGCGTGTTCCGCGCTCGAACCATGCGCTGTGGTCCGCCCCGCGCGACCGACCGGACCCCATCGACCTTCTGATCGCGCAGGACCGAGCTCGGAATCCGAGCCTGCTGCCGATCCGTTACGCCCGGATGGCAGCGTCCCCGTTCGGCTTCTTTCGAGGGGCTGCGGCCATCATGTCGTGGGACCTGTCGCGGACGCCGACGACGGGTCTTCGCGTCCAGCTGTGCGGGGACGCCCACCTCAGCAATTTCGGTGTGTTCGGCACTCCGGAGCGAAACCGGGTTTTCGACGTCAGCGATTTCGACGAGACCCTCTCGGGAGTTTGGGAGTGGGACGTCAAGCGGCTCGCGACCAGCGTCGTCGTCAGCGGTCGTGGCAACGACTACTCCGGTCGCAAGATCCGAGACACCGCCCGGGCGACCGTCCGAGAGTATCGGAAGATGATGGCAATGTTCGCCGGCATGCGCTACGTCGACACGTGGTACTTCCATCTGGACTTGACGAGCCATGCGCTTCCCGGAGACCGTCAGCTCCGGCGCGTGTTCGGACGCGCCGCGAGCCGGGCTCGGCGAAACTCGAGCCTCCAGGCGTTCCCTCAGATGACGAAGACGAGCCGGGGACACCCCACGATCCGCGACGACCCCCCGCTGATCCGCCACTTCTCCGACTCCACGAAGGCGGAGCTTTCGCGGTTGATGTACGACCGGTATCTCTCGACGCTGGCCCCCGAGAGGCGGATGCTCCTCGACCGATACCATGTGGTGGACGTGGCGCAGAAGGTGGTCGGGGTCGGGAGCGTGGGACTCGATTGCTCGGTGCTTCTGCTCCTCGGGGATCGGGACGTCAAAGACCCGCTGATTCTCCAGGTGAAGCAGGCGACCTCGTCCGCGCTGGAACCGTTTCTCGGTCCGAGCCCGTTCCGCAACCATGCGGAGCGGGTCGTGGAAGGTCAGCGCCTCATCCAGGAAGCGAGCGATGTTCTGCTCGGGTGGAGTCGGCTCCGAGGGCGCGACTTCTACGTTCGCCAGCTCCGCGACATGAAGTTCTCCTTCGACCTCTCCGCGCTCGGTCCCCGTGAGTTCCTCGACCAGGCGGAGCTTTGCGGCGCATCGTTGGCACGGGCCCACGCTCGCACGGGGGACCCGGCGGCGATCGCGGGGTATCTCGGCGGGGGCCCCCAGTTCGACGAAGCGATCGTCACGTTCGCGGAGCGATACGCGGACCAGGTGGAACGCGACCGCGCGGCCCTCGTTCGTGCGATCCGAAGCGGTCGCCTACCGGCGTCCGGCAGCTGAGGTGCGACGCTCGACCCCTAGGAACGAATCTGTTTTCGGGCCGCACGCAAAACCGGGACGGCGCGGACAGGCTGGAAGCGGACTCGGGGAGGCCGAGTCGCGGACTACTCCGCCGGCTTCATCCTGGTGTCCTTCGTCCTCGAGGGTCGTCGGACCGGAGCCCGGACTCCCGAGAGCTCGAGATGCCGCTCGGGATGACCGATGTAGATCTGTCGGGGACGTGCGATCTTCTGCTCGGGGTCCTGCACCATCTCGATCCACTGGGCCAGCCACCCCGCCATCCGGGGGATCGCAAACAGGACCGGGAACATGTCGGTGGGGAATCCCATCGCTTGGTAGATGATCCCCGAGTAGAAGTCGACGTTCGGGTAGAGGCGGCGGGAGATGAAGTAGTCGTCCGAGAGCGCGACGTTCTCGAGCGCGAGCGCCACGTCGATGAGCGGGTTCCGTCCGGTGACCGCGAAGACCTCCTCCGCCACCTGTTGGATCAATCGGGCCCGAGGGTCGTAGTTCTTGTAGATCCGGTGCCCGAACCCCATCAAGAGGCGACGACCTTCTTTCACCTGACGGATCAGCTGCGGGACCCTCTCTTTCGAGCCGACTTCCTGGAGCATCCGCACCACTTGCTCGTTGGCCCCCCCGTGCAGGGGACCGTAGAGAGCGGCCGCCGCCGCGGCCGCACAGCTGTACGGGTCCGCGTGCGAGCTCCCCACGGCTCGCATCGCGTTGCTGCTGCAGTTCTGCTCGTGGTCGGCGTGCAGGACGAACAGCGTGTCGAGGGCTTTCGCAAGGACCGGGTCCGGATTGTACTGCGTCGTCCACGACGGGCGGTACATCATCGAGAGGAAGTTCTCGGTGTAGGAGAGGTCGTTGCTCGGATGGATGTACGGCATGCCGACCGAGTGGCGGTGGGCGAACGCAGCGACGGTCGGAACCTTGGCGATGAGTCGGTACGCCTGCTGGTAGCGCACTTGCTCGTCCGAGATGTTCTTAGCGTCCGGATAGAACGTGGAGAGCGCGGCGAGCGTGCTCACCATCATCCCCATCGGGTGCGCATCGTGATGGAACCCGTCCATGAACTTCTGGACGTTCTCGTGGAGCATCGTGTGGAACGTGATGTGGTGGAGCCAGTCGCCGAGCTGACTCTTCGTCGGTAGGTTTCCGTAGATGAGCAGGTACGCGACCTCGAGGAAGCTCTTGGACGCCGCGAGCTCCTCGATCGGATATCCCCGGTAGCGCAGGATCCCCTTGTCGCCGTCGATGAACGTGATGGCACTTCGGCAGGAAGCGGTGTTGGCGAACGACGGGTCGTAGCTCAGAAGCCCCGTTCCTTCCGGCCCGTCCCGGATCTGATGGAGGTCGGTCGCACGGATGGCGTCGTTCTGGATCGTGATCCGGTAGTGCGACCCGGTGCGTTCATCGGTGACGGCCAGGAAGTCGCTGGGGGTCGGGGCTGCGGATTCGGCCTTCTCAGATGTCGCCTTACGTGCGGGCACGGGTCCTTTCCTCTGGTCCGCGGCCAACGCTTAGGGGTTCTTGAATCCGCTCGGAGGGGCCCCACCCCCGCTCCCGGCCGACCGGCGGCGATTCTCCCGTGTCGGAGCTGCCGCGGGCGGGCTCGGACCCGCCGCGCCGTCTTGAGCGCGACTACTCGCCGGTCCGTCCGCGCGGGAGCGCGGGTCGCCGGGTCGGGAAGACGAGAACCCGGCCTTCCTCTTCCGACCCGAGCTCGTCCACCTCTTGCAGGACGCGGACGGCCTCCTTCCCGGTCGGAGTGAGGTGGTAGGCCTCGGACGAGTGGGTGATAAGTCCCTCCTCCTGGAGAGTCCTCAGGTGGAACGAGAGCTTGGGTGAGTCGTCAATCCCGGCGGCCCGCATCACCTCCGTGAACGAGGTCGGGCCGTCCGCGAGGCGACGCAGGATGTGTCGGCGGAGCGGGTTCGCGAGCGCCCCGAGCGTTCCCTGGACTCTCAGCGCCGAGATCGCCGCTCGGACCTGGAGGACGGCAGCATCGGGTAGGACGCTCGGGTCGAACCCGACGGCGATGGGACCCTTCCCCTCGGTGCGCTGGACGGTCTCGCTCAACGCATGCGCCACGTCCTCCGTCCGATGGGTGGCGAACAAGCGCTCCACGCCCGTGATGACCACGGCGGGCCGAGGATGCTCCTCGACGAACCGGAGGACCGTATCCTGAAGGCCGGCCGGGGAGTCGACCATCGGAAGGTCCGCGACGGTGACGCCCGGGATGGGTTTCTTCGGGGTCGCGCCAAGCAGTAGGACCTCGTGGCCAGCCTTCGACCACTTCTCGGCGAGGCGGACCGGATCCTTCTCCCCCCCGCTGGGAACTGAGAACGCTCGCTGGTCCTGGATGAGGGTGATGATCCGCTGGACGGCCTCGGAGCGGAACGGCTTTCGGACGTAGTCGAACGCCCCGAGCTTCATCGCTTCGACCGCCGCCTCGACGGTGGCGAATCCGGTGATCATGACCACGTAGACCCGCGGCCAGCGTTCCCGGACCTGTCGGAGGAGCTCGATCCCGTTCATCCGGGGCATTCGGACGTCCGAGAAGATCACATCGAACTCGGAGTTCTCGAGCGCCTCGATCGCCTTGGCGCCGGACGAGACGGCCTCGACCTGGTGGCCCCAGTCCGAGAGGAGCGTGGAAAGCTCCTCGCGGAACACCGCATCGTCGTCGACCACCAGGAGTCGCATGGAGGGCGAATCCCGCGCCCCCATCATAACCTTGCCTTTTCCGAGTCCGGCCATCCCTTGCCGGGGCTAACCCATCGACCCTCCCCCGGATGTCTCCGAGGGGACCGGGATGTCGCCGGAGAGTGGGAGCTGGACGGTAAACCGGGAGCCCTTTCCCACCTCGGACTCCACATCGATCGTGCCCCCGTGGGATTCGACGATCCCGATGCAGATCGCGAGGCCGAGCCCCGTTCCTTTGCCCTCGGGTTTCGTGGTGAAGAACGGTTCGAAGAGATGGGCCCGAACGTCCGGCGGGATTCCTACGCCATTGTCGGAGATCGTCAGGTGGGCGAACTGGGAATCGGCGGTGAGCGTCACCTCGATGCGGCCCGGCCCGTTGATCGCGTCGTAGGCGTTGTTGAGGAGGTTCGTGATCACTTGGGTCATCTGGTCCCGGTCGCCGCGGACCTTCACCGGTTCCTTCGGCGTGGAGACGACGACCTCGACCTCGGCCGACTGCTTCCCCGTCAGGAACCCGACGGCGTTGCGGACCGACTCCGCGAGGTCGACCTCGCCAGTCCTCGGCTCGGGGCGTCGGGAGAAGTCGAGCAGGCCGCGCACGATCCGGGCCGCCGACTCCGTCTGGTGGAGGAGGGAATCCACCCGTCCCCGGGTCCAGGCGTCGTTGCTGCGGCGGCGGATCGATTCCGCGATGAGGGTGATGTTGGCGAGAGGGGTGTTGATCTCATGGGCGACGCCGGCCGCGAGCTGGCCGAGCGAGACCAGCCGGTCGGAATGGCGAGCCTCCCGCTCGAGGCGGCGCAGGTCCGTGAGGTCGACCGCGACCCCGAGGAAGTGGGTGATCACCCCGTCCCCGCCGCGGATCGCCGTGATCGTAATCAGGACCGGGTGCTCCGTTCCGCTCCGGTCCCGGTTGATGAGCTCTCCGGACCAAGCTCCGACGGAGGGGTCGAGAAGAGCCTTCCACATCTCCGTGTAGGTCGCGCGCTCGGTCCTTCCGCTCGCCACAAGGTTCGGCCGTCGCCCGACCACCTCGTCCCGGCGGTACCCGTAGATCCGTTCGAAGGCGGGGTTCACGTCGATCAGGTAGCCGTCCCGGTCCGTGAGCTCCATCGCGTTCGTGGAGTGCAGAAACGCCTCGTAGAACAGCCGGGCGGACGACTCCGGGTCCTGGTGAGCGCCCGTGCGGTCGTGCAGGACGAGGAGCACTCCGGTCGGGAGCCCGGTGGCGTCCGACTGAGGGTAGAGGTCGACGTCGACCACGTGGCGTCGTTTGCGGCCCACGGCTTCGAGGGAGATCCCGCGGAGGGAGCGAGACCTCTCCTCGCCGAACGCTCGCCGGCGGGCGTCCTCCAAGCGGTCGGCGCCGGTCGCGAGGAACTCTCCGAGCGTACGACCCGCGGGATCCTCGGGGAGCTCGAGGAGCGTGCGGAACACCGGATTCGCGCGTTCGATGCGACCGTCCGCGTCGAGGAGCGCGGCTCCCATCGGGCCCCGCTCAAAGGTGGCTTCGAACCAATCGCGATCGGGCATCCGCGCACGCGGGCACGCCTTCCTCGGCCTATGGAGTTTCCGGTCCCGTGAGAGGGGTTGTCAACCCGGCTCCACGGGGAGAGCAATACGGGCGACGAAGTTGTTTGCTCGATGGTGCGCCCTCTCGTCCTCGTGGTTCGGGAGACTCCGAGCCTCGCCGACTCGGTCCAGATCCTCCTCGAGACGGTCGGCTTTCGGGTGGTCTCCTTCGGCTCGGTCGCCTCCGCCCTCGACCGGATCGGCGACCGAAGCGCGGAGCCGATCCGCGCGATCGTCGTGGCCTGCAACCAGGCCTACAGCGAAACCCTCCGGGGGTACCCCCAGTCGTTCCCGGCGGAGTCGCGGGCGGTGCCTCTTCTCGTGGTGGGGCAGCGAGCTCTCCAGGGGCCCCGCATCTGGCCGTCGAACGTCCGTTCGCTCGGCCTCCCGCTCGACGGAGCGGCGCTCGTCTCCGCGTTGACCCATCTCACGGGGGTTGAAGCCGGCCCGAGCCCCGCCACGGCACGATAGGGGCACGCGGCGGGCCATCCGACCCTACTTCGCGTGCGTCTTCAGGAACTCCGCGAGCGTGCCGGCGACCTTCCCGCCCAGGTCGTCGAACTCGTAGCGCACCGTGATGATGGGTTGCGGTACGTGGATCAGGTGGGCGAGGTCGACCGGGCTCCCGTCCACGACGAACTCGGCGTTCGAGCGCCGGATCGTCTCCTCGAGGTCCTTCACCTGGCTATCGCCGTAACCCATCGCGGGAAGGATCCTCTGGAGGTGGGGGTACTCCCGGTAGACGCCGGCGATGCTGCCGGCGGCGAACGGCCGCGGGTCGATGACCTCGGCGCCGTGCCGCGCGGCGACCAGGCTCCCGGCCCCGGTCCCGAGACCCCCGTGCGTGACGGTCGGGCCGTCCTCGATCACGATCGTCCGATGTCCCCGTAGGCGATCGGCTTCGGGGGCCGTCAACTTGAGCCCGGCCCGGAAGACTTTGGCCCGAGGGTTGACCTTCGCGGCGTTCTCCTCGATCGTCCGGACTCCCTCTGCCGGGGCCGAGTCGGTCTTGCTGATCACGATCACGTCGGCGAGACGGAAGTTCGCTTCCCCCGGATAGTAGCTGAGCTCGTGCCCGGCGCGGTACGGGTCCGCGACCACGAACGTCAGGTTCGGGACGTAGAACGACATGTCGTTGTTGCCCCCGTCCCAGAGGACGATATCGGCCTCGGCTTCGGCCCGACGGAGGATCGGCTCGTAGTCGACGCCCGCGAACACGACGGCCCCGTCCCGGATGTGCGGCTCGTATTCCTCGCGTTCCTCGATCGTGCAATGGGCACGGTCCAGGTCCTCAAGCGTGGCGAACCGCTGGACGGCCTGCGCCATCAGGTCGCCGTACGGCATCGGATGGCGCACGATCGCGACCTTTCTTCCGTGGTCCCGGAAGTACTTCGACACATAGCGCGTGAGGGGGCTCTTCCCCGCCCCGGTCCGGACCGCGCACACCGCGACGACCGGCTTCGTGGACGGCAGCATGGTCGCCTTGGGACCGGCGAGGAGAAAGCTCGCGCCCGCCGCGAGAGCGATCGATGCCTTGTGCATCACCTCGGCGTTCGCGAGGTCGGAGTAGGAGAGGACGACGACGTCGACCGCTTCCTTTCGCACGAGACCGGCGAGCTCGCTCTCCGGCAGGATCGGGATCCCCTTCGGATAGCCGGGCCCGGCGAGGCCGGGAGGGTAGACTCGTCCCGAGATGTTCGGGATCTGGGCGGCGGTGAACGCCACCACCTGGTACTCAGGGTGGCCTCGGTAGAGCGTGTTGAAGTTGTGGAAATCCCGGCCGGCCGCACCTACGATGACCACCTTCTGAGGAACCATGGCCGTCCGACCGTCCCGGCTTAGATAAGCCGTTGGTGGGGGCGGACCCACGACCCTAGTCGCCGGCCTCGGGGGCCGGCACGACCGGGGACGGTGCCGTGGAACCCCGGAGAACCGAGGGGATCAACGCCACGAGGAGAAGGCCGGCGGAAATGAGGAAGATCAGGTGGATCGCGGTGAGGAACCCCGCCCCCGCCGTGAACGGTTGGGAGGCGTTCGCCACTCCCAGGAAGATCGCCTGGATCGCGGAGAGAGGAAGGACCGAGCTCATCACGAGCAGTGTGATCCCAAGACTGATCGTTGCGCCCGAGTTGAGCAGCGTCGATCCGATCGCGGAGGCGACCCCGCGACGTTTCGGGGGAACGGCGGTCATCATCGCGGCCCGGTTCGGGGAGGCGAACAACCCCATGCCGGCGCCGACCAGCACGAGGGGCGGGGCGAGCTGCGCGAACGAATCGTCGGGGCCGATGTTCGAGAGCCACAGGAACCCGGCCGCCGACACGACGAGGCCGGCCACGAGGAACGCTCGAGGACCGTAGCGGTCCGACAGCCAGCCCGAGATCGGACCCGTCACCGCGAGGGACGCCGAGGTCGGAATCAGGTAGAGCCCGGCCGTGAACGGGGAGAGGAACCGGGGGGGCCCCTGAAGATAGAAGACGAGGACGAACGTGAACGCCCCGCGGGCGAGCGAGTTTAGCAGCATCGCCAATGCCGATGCCGCGAACTCCCGGATCCGGAAAAGGGAGAGGTCGAGCATCGGGTGCGCTTCGCGCCTCTCGACCCAGAGGAAGACCACGAGCATCGCGATCCCGGCGAGCAGTGCGACGACCGCGTCGGTCGTCGAGACCTGTCCCAAGGCTCCGAGCGTGATCCCGAGCAGGAGCGCGGTGAGTCCTCCCGCGAACAGGATGTTCCCCACCCAGTCGATCTGGGGGCGTTCGGGTGGCTTCGCGAGCTCCTTGAGGTCGGTCCGCGCGCGCAGCGTTGCGATGAGCCCGATCGGGACGTTGACGAAGAAGATCCATCGCCATCCGATCGTCGAGGTGATGATCCCCCCGAGAACGAGCCCCGAGACCGCTCCGAAGACGATCGAGACCTGATTCACGCCGAGCGCGCGACCTCGCTCGTTGGGAGGGAACGCGTCCGTGATGATCGCCGCAGAGTTCGAGAAGAGGAATCCCGCGCCGACGGCCTGGACGAGACGGAAGATGACGAGCTCGAGACCCGTCGCCGCGAAGCCGCAGAGGAGGGACCCGAACGTGAAGATCGCGAAGCCGAGAACGTAGAGGCGAACGCGGCCGAAGAGGTCGGAGAGGCGACCGAAGTTGACCAGGACGACGGAAGTCAGAAGGGAATACCCGATCAGGATCCAAAGGAGCAGCGTGGCGTTCGTGCCGGGCAGCTCGCGTCCGATCGTCGGCAGGGAGATCAGCACGATGTTGGAGTCGATCGCCGACATCAGGGTCGCGACGGTGGTGTTCGAAAGGACCAGCCACTTGTACTGCATGGCTAGCGGTCCTTCCGAGGGGCCCAGGCACGCTCCCTGTCCCGCCGGCCGGGTCGCGCGGAACGGGTCAACAAGGACACCTTCGAGCGGCCCCGCCGCGCAAACCGGTCACGGTCGGTCGCGACTCACCCGAGCGGCGTGCTGGATGACTGGTAGCCGGCGATCTCCGAGCTCAGCTTGTCGACGTACTGACGGAAGGTGGCGAGGATGTGGCGGGTCGTGATGACGCCGACGACCTCGTCATGCGACCGGACCACCAGGCGACGGATGCCGAGCTTCGCCATCATCGTCACGACCTCATCGGTCGGGGTGTCGGGAGAGCACGACTGGAGATGGGGCGAGGCGATCTCCCGGAGCCGGATCTGCGACGGGTCCTTCCCGGGAGCCAGGATCTTCTCGAGGAAGTCCCATTCGGTGACGATGCCGGTCACCGTCTTCGGCCCCCCGTGCGTGAGAATGGCGTAGCCCTTCCGCTTGGACACCATTTCGCGGGCGCAGGTGAGCGCGTCCGTTCCGTCGTCCATCGAGAGGAACTCGGAGTCCATGATGTTCTTGGCCAGCAGGACCATGGTCTCCGCAATCGAGGGAAGGTTATGAGGGCGCGGCCGCGTGTCGCAGGGGTGACCGACCGACAGCCCGAACGGGGGGAAAGCGAGTCGGAAGGGCTCGAAGGGTCACTCTCCCGGGCCAGCCCGACCCTCGACGTGGAACTCCTTTCGGGGTTCGATTTCAACTGTCTGCCGAACTGCGGGCTGTGCTGCTTCACGTCGCCGCGCCTTTCGCCGGGGGACGAAGCTCGCCTCCTCGCTCGGGCGCCCGAGGCGAAGGTCGTGAGTCGAGCCGGAGAAAGGTGCATCGCGGCCCGCCCCCAAGGAGGAGCCTGCCAGTTCCTCCGAGAAACGAAGTGCCTCGTTCACGATGCGCGGCCGGCTCCGTGCCGGGAGTTTCCGGTCTCGGTGCACGTCGGGACCCGTTTGCAAGCGACCGTGGTGCTCACTTGCCCAGGGGTTCCGATTCATCCGCTGACCCGCTGGTCCGCTCGCGCCCCGGCGGGCCAGGTGCTGAACTTTCGCACGGAGCTGGAATCGGTGCGCGCGCGAGTCGCGAAGGACACGAGTCGCAAGCTCGCGGAATCACTTCGCCGACGGCGACGGATCCTTCGGTCGCTGGATGCCGAGGGTCGGTGGGTGGACGAAGATCGCGTTCGCGAGCAGCTCGGGCGGTCGGCGCTGGCTCCTTCGGAAGAACAGTATGACGTCGAAGATCCGCCGTCCGGAAATGACGAACTGGAACTTCTGCCCATGTACTTTGACGGTCGAGTAGGGCCGGTCGCTCTTGCCCTCGGGCTCGGGGGATGGGAGGCGAGAGAGCTGTCGGCCGACGGGGGGTTCCGGGCTCTGGGCCTCGCCGCGCCGCCGGTCCGGCGGCCGACCATGGACGAAGAGGCGACGGGGCTCCTGGAAGGGTACCTACACTACGTCCTGGCCCGCGACTCCTTCCTCGCGGCGGTCCACCTCGAGCTGAGCCGGGGCCGCGAAGGAAACGTGACCGACGCGGCCCGCGAAGATCTTCGGACGGTCGGCTCGCTCGTCCTGGCCCGCGGGTCCGTTCGCGCGAAGCTGCGCGGCGCGAGCGGCGCCCTCCTGGGGAAGGAGGATGTCGAACGAGGGATCCGAGCGACGGACCTCGACTGGCTCGACCGACCGACGTGGGGAAGTCGGCTCTAGGGAGCGGGGAATCGCGCTCCGAGCTGGGACTCGAGCGTCCGGACGAGCTTCGATTCGTCGTCGGGAATCCAGGGCGACGGGTCGAGGTCCGGGACCTCGCCCCAGGTGGCAGGGGCCTCTCGTCCGAACGCGCGGTGGAACTCCTTTCGCCACTCCTGAGGAAGGACGGCGGCGTCGTCCGGCAGATCAAGGCCGGCCAGCAAGAGGCCGGTACGGGCGAGCACCCGCCCGACCGACTCGGCCCGGTACCCTCCCCCGCCCGTGACGAGTAAACGGTCGTGGGTGAGTTCGTGGGCGAGGGCGAGCACGACCCGGTCGACTTCCGCATACCCCGCGGGGGAGAATTGCAGATGGGCGATCTCGTCCCCGTAGTGGCCGTCGACCCCGTGCTGCAGCACGATCACGTCGGGCAGGAAGCTCCGGACGAGAGGGGGCACGACCCGGCGGAAGAGCGGGACCAACGCCTCGTCACCCGCACCGGGCGGGAGCGGCAGGTTCGCTTTCAATCCCGCTCCATCCCCGCGACCGACTTCGTGGGGAAACCCGGTACCCGGAAAGATCGTGCGTCCGTCCTGATGGAAGTCGATGTCGAGGACCTTGCCCGAGTCGTAGAACCCGTACATCACGCCGTCGCCGTGATGGGCGTCGATGTCGATGTAGGCGATCCGCAGCCCTCGCTTCACGCCGTGCGCGATCGCGACGGCGGCGTCGTTGAAGATGCAGAACCCGCTCGCTCGATTGGTGTGGGCATGATGGAGGCCGCCCGCCGGGTGGTATGCGGGCCGCCGGAGCTCGACGGTGTAGTCGAACGCCTGGACCGCCCCCTCGACGAGCCGGGCCGACGCCTCGTAGCAGCCGGGGAACGACGGCGTGTCGCCCGTGTCGAGAAGCACTTGCTTTGCCAGCTCGCCCGCGTTCTCCACGAAATCGAGGTACTCGGGTCGGTGGAACAGCTCGAGCGTCGCCCTTCCCGCGACCGGGACCGACCGGCTCCACTCGATCCGGTCGGGGGCAGAATCCCGGGTCGCGAGGTCGAGAAGGCGAGCCGCGAGACCCCGGCTGACCTCGCTGAACGGATGGTGCGGGCCGAAGTCGTAGTCGAGGAATCGGTCCGACCAGACGACCCGCGACCGGGGCACCGTCACGTATCGTCCCCCCGCTCGCGCGAGCCGGCGTCCGCTCTCGGGGGCGGTTCCGTGCAGCGGGCTCGCATCGAGCCGCTCGAAGGCGGGGGCGCGAAATAAGTGCGCGGGGCCGGCGCGACACGCGGCCGCCACCATTATGTGCGCGCTGGAGTCCGAGGGGACGGGGCGTTCCCATGGCGATCGAGGATGAGGTTTCTCCCAATGCGGTGAAGGTCTACAAGGCGATGAAGGANNAAGACGATGGTGATGAACGCGCTCCAGGAACTCCAGACGAAGGGCTGGTGCCGCCGTAAGGTTCGCGAGAAGGCGGCGGGGTACTACCTTCTCAAGTGAACCGGCCTACGGTTCGTGGGAACCGCGGGCCTGCCCCCAGATCTTCTCGACGAGCCGGCTCGTCGATCGCAAAGTGACCTCTGTCACGGAACTCACGCGCGCGACCTGGGCGCGCGAGCGGTGCTCGCCGTTCTGTTCGGCGGCGATGTAGATCAGCGCCGCGACGAGGCCGTGCGGGCTCAGGCCGGAGAGCTCGGGGTCCTCGCGCGCCTGTTCGAGCATCCCTTCCACCGTCGAGCGCACCCGGGGGGAGAGCGCGAGCTCCTCGGCGTATCGCGTGAGAAACGCCTTCGTACCCACGCCCGGTATGGAAAGTCCAGAACCGCGGGCGACCACCTTGAATGTCCGGCCGACATCCGATCGTCGGGCCCCGACCGCGTTCGCCACTTCCCCGAGAGTCCGGGGGATGGAGAACCGGCGGCACGCGGCGTAGAGGCATGCACCGACGCTGGCGGGAAGACTGCGCCCGCGGAACAGTCCCCGTACCTTTGACTCGCGGAAGATGTGCTCCGATTCCGCCAGCACGACCGGGGGGAGTCCCATCGCCTCGCCGGCCGTCTGGATCTCCCCTCGGGCGGCGCTCCGGTCGAGGGGGCCATCCACGGCCCGCGAGGTCTGTCGCTGCATGACCCGCTTGAGATGCTGGAACTCGTAGCGGCGGTGCCAGCCCAGTCGCCGGCCCTGACCGTCGCGCGCGAGGGAGAGCGTGGAGCCCAGTGCGCGCTTCGTGCCCCCGGGGCGAACGAACGGCCCGATCCCTCGACCGCTCCCTTCGGAGGTCGAATCCTGGGTCATCGGAGGAGGAGTGGCCACGATCGGGGTCGCGTCGAAGACGAGTCCGCACTCCGCGCAGTGCGTCTCGGCGAGGACGGGGTCCGCGATGCGGTGCGTGCTGCCGCACATCGGGCAGGCGGGTGGCGCGCCCTCCGCGGGTGGGAGGGTTCTTCCGTCCCCTGTCACGGTGTGACACGAACGCAGTGGAAGTATATACGGAATTACTCCCGGAGAGTCGCCGAATCCCCTGCGTCCCCACAAGCCTATGGGGGGGAGCCCCCTCCCGGCCCCCGTGCGAACGGGCCTCGTGGTGCTCGGAAGCGTCGTCGCGATTCTCGGCGGCGGCTTGATCGTGACGCTCTTCTTCCTCTCGGGAAGCCCGGCATTGACGAGCCAGGTGAGCATCCAGAATCTCGAGCTGTTGCCGGCCACGAACTCGAGCTCGGTCATCTATCCGTCCGGGACCGTGCCCTCGTCGATCACGGTCTCGTGGACGTCCACCGCTCCTGCCAACGTGACCCTGACCCCGGCGGTACCGTGCCTCAGCACCGCCGGCTGGTGTCCCAGCGGTCCCCCGATCCTGAACTTCTCGCTCGCGACGTCCGGGAAAGCGACGACATCGCACACCAACACCTCGGCGTACATCCTGGAGGTCGTGAACGGTGGGTCGGCTGTCCTCAAGTTCTCCGCCGGGGTCTCGCTCTCCTACCAGCCGGCGTCTCTCGTCCCCCTCTGGGGCTGGTGGCTGATCGCGGGCGGCGGTGTGGTCCTTCTTGGGATCGGGGGGATCGCCATCTTTCTCGGCCTCTTCCTCCCCGGGGGAGTGTACTCTCAGGGCCCGCGGTCTTCCGCCGGCCGGGCACCGTTGGACTACGTCCCCCCTCCCGAGGACTCCGACGTGACGGAGCGGGACCGCTCCTGACCTCGGCCGAACTCCATGGCCCGGTCACTGACCCCAGAACGGCTGGGCGGCCCGGTGGAGCTTGACGACTTCGTCGAGGATCGACTGTTCGGACACGGTCAAGGGTTGACCCCGGAGGGCCCGGGCCGCGCCCTCCGAGAGCGCGACCAGAAGGACGTCCCCCTCCTTGAGATTCCGTCCCACGACCGCTCCTTCGATCGAAGCGGCGAGCTCGGTCCCTTCGGGGGCCTCGGTCACCGACTCCCCCTCCTTCTGGAGCGACTTGAGGACCCCCACCTCGGTGCCGTCCGTATGCATCAGTCGAACCCCCGGTCGTAGCGTTCCCCCCTGGACCCGGACCCCGACGATCGCGGGTTTGGAGGCGCGGAAGACGAATCCGGGCAGGACCTCGAGCTTCGAGGGGTGGACGTGCTCGAGCCGGCGTTGGACTTCGAGCTGGCGCTTTCGCTCTGCCCGCCAGGCTTCGTACTCTTCGATGAGGCGGTACATCACATCCGCCCGGAAGATCCGGACGATCGACGCCTCCCCTTCGGGAACCGCGTCGGGAAGGACCGGAACCGCGAAGGCGAGCACCGCCCGATGAGTCGGGTCCTTCACGTTCGCCATCCGCATCACCGTCGCCCGGCCCACCGGGCCGACGCCGGCCTCGTGGACCGGGATGCTCCGTTCACGGCACTCGAAGGCGAGCGCTTCGAGACCGCCGAGGGTATCGGCGTAGATCGCGACGCCGGTGAGCGCGACGTCCGTCACCGGCTGGCTTTCGCGAGCGAGCTCCTCCCGAACCCGGCCCTTCTCCTCTTCGGAATGGACGACCTTGAGAAGGCCGCCCGGCATTGCGTCCTCGATCCCGGGGGCAGCGAGGTAAACGCCGGCGGCCGCCTGGACCTCCGGCAGCGATTCGAGCCGCACTTGCTTCGACGGTCGCCCCTCCTTGAGCGGGACGGGACGGTAGATCCCGCGGATCCGGGTGGCGAACGGCTCCTCGCGACCGGTCGCTACAATCTCGTCCCCGACCTTGAGCCGCCCCCGGTAAATGATCACGTCTCCCACCGGTCCGACTCCTTTCTGGTCGCTTCGCTCGAGGATCGTCGCCTCGCCTCCCTCGGTGATGAGCTTCAGGTCCTGTTCGAGGAATCTCTGGGAGAGGCCGACCAGGAGCGCGAGGAGTTCGGGGACCCCAATCCCGGACTTCGCCGACACGGGGACGATCCCCACGTTGCGAGTGAAGTCGCTCACGCGGTCGTACCGCTCGGCCGAGAATCCGAGCTGGTCGAGCTCCTCGGCGACCGAATAGACCCGCTGGTCCAGGAGCTTCTGGAAATCGGGGGTCGACTTCCGGATCGCCTCGGCGAGCGGGGTTGGACCGGCCGGCTTCCTCCATCCGGCGAGCAGGTCGATCTTCGTGAGCGCGACGGCAAACGGTGTCTTTTCGCGTCGGAGGATCTGGACCGACTCGCGGGTCTGCGGCATGACCCCCTCCCGAACGTCGATAACGAGGATCGCGAGGTCGGCGAGCGCCCCTCCCCGACGCCTCAGCGTTTCGAACGACCGGTGTCCGGGAGTATCGACGAAGAGAAGCCCGGGGAGGCGGAACTGGTCGGTCCTCATGACCCCCTCGCAAAGCCGGCGGACGGTAGGGCCCGGCACCTCGATCGCGCCGATGTGCTGCGTGATCCCCCCCGGCTCCTTCGACGCCCGGACGCTTCCCGCGATCCGGTCGAGCAACGTCGTCTTGCCGTGGTCGACGTGCCCGAGAAGCGAGACGATCGGCTCCCTCAGCTCGCTCACGACGGGTCGGACCGGCCGACGGCCATTAGCGTTTTGCGCCGCGCTCCGCTCGAAGCAGCTCGGCAGCTACTTCGGGGGGCACGGTGTTCACGTTCAGCCCCGAGCCGAGGTCGAACCCGTCCGGCCGCACCAGTCGAGGGTAGAGGTCGAGGTGCCAGTGGTACCGGTCGGGGTCGACCTGCTTCGCGGCCGGCGATCGGACGACGAGGTTGTACGAGGCTCCCGGAACAACCGCGAGAAGGGCTCGAAGCAGGGAAGGGAGGAGCGCGGCGAGTTCTTCGACCTCGGGGTCGGTCGCGTTCGCGAACGAGGGGGCGTGGGCCATCGGGACAACCCGAAGCTCGTACGGAACGGCCGAGGCGAATGGCGCGAACGCGAGGAAACGTCTTGTCGTGACCACAACGCGCCGACCGTCCGATGCCTCCGCTCGGGAGACCTCTTCGAACGCGCACGAGACCGAGGACTGTTCGCGGAATCGTGCGGCGCCCCGTACCTCCTCCTCGATCGCTGGGGTCAGGGACGGCAGCGTCACGAGCTGCGCGTGCGGATGCCAGAGCGAACCCCCGGATTCGGGGCCCGAGTTCTCGAACAGTGTGACCGAGCCGACCCCCTCCAGCCCGAGGAGGTGTCGGGTCCGGTCGCGGCACATCCGGAGCACCCGTACGGCTTGTTCGAGCGGCAAGTACGGGAGCTGCGGGGAGTGCCGAGGGGTCTCGATGACAACCTCGTGATGGCCGGAAACAACCTCCGCGTCGAAGGGGAACGGAACAGGGGAGAGTTTCCCGGACCCCACCACCTCCGTCTCGACCGTCGGGAACCGGTTCGGGATCGTTCGGACCTGCCAACCGGGAGAGTTCGGCTCCCGTCCCGGAGGTGCGATGACCGCGAGCTCGGCCGGCGTCTTCGATTCGCACCCCTCGCAGAACGGGCAGTCCGGTTCTCGGGACGCGGAGGGGGCGACGGTCGAGTGCTCGCTCGGTCTCGCGTTCCGGCCCGGGACGATCAGGACCGCGCGGCCAGTGATCGGGTCACGGCGAAGCTCGGTCACGTTCGACCTCGGGACGACGTTGCAGGGACTGGACGACCCGGCTCGTCGGCCGGTTTCGACACAGAGGAGAACGTGCCTGCGACGAGCGGGACCAGCAGTTCGTCCGCCTCGAGGCCCCCGTGCGCTCCCCGCATCGCATGAGTCCGAGGTCGGCTGCCCGGCACCGTGTAGTTCACCCCTCCGGGGCTCGGCAGCAGAACAAGGAGGTCGCCGAGCCGCTCGGAGAGCTCGGGATGGAAGGGGGGTGGGCCGAACAGTCCTCCTTCGATCGCCTCGGGGACCTCGAGGACGCGGCCCCCCGGCGGCAGGCGCTCGTCCAGCGCTTCGCGCAACGTCGAGAGCTCACCCCTTCGGGCGGCGAAGAACGTTGCGCGACGGTCCCCGGACGGAGGACGGGAGAGCAACGAGAGGAGTTGCTGGTCCCGGTCGGCGACCAGTTGACGCGAATCCTCCATCGGCACCTGTCCGTGGTCACCGGTCACGAGGAGCGTGACCGTGTCGGCGAGCGGAGGGGGAAGGTGGTCGCGAACGAAGGAGAGGACCAAGTCGAGCCGCTCTAGCTCTAGATCGACGAGACCCGGATGGGGACCTCGCAGGTGCATCGCCACGTCCATATCGTCGGCGTAGGCGAAGACGAGGGACGGGGGATTCGGCCCCGTCAGGACGTCGACCAGGCTGAGCGCGAGGTCGCTCGATGTCGCGAACGGGACGAACGTGGCGCCGTCGTAGATGAGCCGGGTGAATCCCGTTCCCTCGAATCGGTCCCGGGAGAGCGCGACCCCTCGGATTCCGTCTCGAAAGATGCTGGGGACTCCCGAGACCAGGGCGGGCGACCACTCCGGCCCGACGAGCGTTTCCGGGGACCGAACGCCGAGGGGGGACATTCGGAGGACCTCGACCACCGCCCCAAAGTGAGGGAGGTAGAGCCGGTGCCCGACCACGCCGTGCTGGCCGGGAGCCGCGCCGGTCGACAGGCTCGTCAGCGCGACCGTGGTCGTGGTCGGGAACACTGACGTGATCGGTCGTGCCTGGGTGAGCCAGCGCGCCGCCGGCCCGCCCGGCCAACGCGTGGCCGACGCCCGGAGGGCGTTCCACCCGAGACCGTCGACCAGAAGGACGACGACGGGTGCTTCGGGGCGACGACCGTGGAACGGATCGAGGTCGTCGCTCAGCCCGGGCAAGGGGGGCCGGCCCGGACGAACCGAGCCCCCGAGCCGCTGAACGAGGGAGGAGGCGATGTTGGGGAGCGACCTCCCGTCGTACGCGGGCACCGGAAGTCCAAAGCGAGAATCCGGTCGCACGAGCTGGTCCGCCTCCACGTCGCCCCTCCGTTCCGGCGGGCCGGTCGGAGGCAGGGCCATCGTACCACGCACCCGGTTCTCGCAGCCGGCGCTCCGTACTTAAGACCGGCCGCGCGACTGTCAGCGGAACTCGTCCAGGAAGACCTGCTTCTGGGTCCGCGGGACGAGCCGCTCGGTCCGTACGGAGAGCGTGCGCACCGGCCGACGGCGGGATGAGCGCTCGGTCTCCCACAGTTCCCGGGCGAGGCGAACGGCCGCCTCGGTGAGGGGAACGGTTCCCTCTCTCGCCGCCCCGAGGGAACGGCTCCGCTGGGTTCGCGTGAAGTCCGCCCAGCGGAGCGCGACGCCGACCGTCCCGAACCGGAGGCCCTCGTGGTCGAGCGACGTCGCGAGCTCCCCCGCGAGCTCGCGGACCGCTCGCTCGAGCTCCTCCCACTGCTCGACATCCCGGGCGAACGTGTGGTCGGTGGAACGGCTGCGGGGTTCTTCCGAGGTATCGGGGTCGGGCCGGGGTTCGCCCCGGGCGAGCGACACGAGCTCCGAGGCAAAAGTGCCGAGCGGGCGGACGAGCTCGGAGGGTCGGCGCGCCGCGAGGTCACCGATGGTCTGGATCCCGAGCCCCCGCAGAAGGCCCTCGGTCTTGGGTCCGACCCCCGGAATCGCCCGGACGGGAAGCGGGGCAAGGAACGCGGCCGCTTCGTCCGGGGCGACGAGCCGGATTCCCGCCGGCTTGGCTCGGTCGGTGGCGATCTTCGCGATCACGCGGGAGGTCGCGACCCCGATCGACGCCGGTAGGGAGAGCTCGCTCGCGAGCTCCCGCTGAATGGTCTCGGCCGTTCTCTGCGCTTCGTCCATGCTCGCGTCGTGGAGGATGACCGCCGCCTCGTCGATGCTGAAGGGGAGGACCGTCGGGGAGTGCCGCCGGAGGACAGAGCGCACCTCGCGGGAGGCTCGCTCGTACTTCGTGAAGTCGGGAGGGATCCAGATCGCTTCCGGGCAGAGTCGCGCCGCGACGCCGACCGGCATCGCGCTGCGAACGCCGGTCGGCCGCGCCTCGTAGCTCGCCGACAGCACGACCCCGCGGGTCGGCCCCTCGGACGGGGGGGGACCGACCACCACGGGTTTGCCCCGCAGCTCGGGTCGGTCCCTGAGCTCGCATGAAACATAGAAGGCGTCCAGGTCGACGTAGAGGACCCAGCGAGGTCGCGAGCTCTCCACCGGGGGGACGCCGGGCAGGGTGCCGAGGGGGGAGCTCGAACCGCGGGGAGAGGAGGGGGGCATGGGACCAAGTGGTATGCTCGAAGGTCCCGGCGCTACTAAGTTCCCCGGGCGGAGGTCATGCAACGGGGTCCGGTCACGGACCGCCGAAGTCGACCGCCTTCGAGTCCACCGAGATCCCGTTCGGTCCGATCGTGTACGGCTGGACGGTGCGGAGATGGGCCGTTCGGCGCATCTTGAGGACCCGGAGTGAGAGCCCCACACGGTGTCCATCCGCGGCGGTCCGGTAGCCGAGCAGGAGGACCCCGTCCGCGACGTACTCGCTCAGCCCATCCCGGCTGACCTCGGGATGGATCGGGTCAGCTTCCGCGGTCAGGATCGTCGTCCCTCCGGTCTCGCGACATGCGGCCGCGAGGGCGAAGAGCGTGGCCCGACGGCCGGACTCGTCGTCGCTGAGCATGTTGAGGAGGGAGACCGAGTCGACCACGATCCGGCGGGCTCCGAGGGCCGTGAGCTCCTTTCCAAGCTCCCCCTGGATCCGGTGGAGGCTCTGACGGGCCTCCTTCGGGTCGATCCGAAGGACCTTGAGCGTTCCTCCGCTCACCGCTGTGTCGACCGGCCAGCGGAACTGGCGAGCGCTCTCGAGAAGCGGGGCGACGTCCTCTTCGAGCGAGAGGAACACCCCCTTCTCTCCGGCGGCGGCCCCGGCGAACAGGAACTGGAGCCCAAGGCAGGTCTTTCCGGTCCCGGGAAGTCCCGTGACCAGGACGACGTGACCCGCCGGGAAACCACCACCGAGCATCTCATCGAGCCCGGGGACCCCGGTCGGTACGCGAGGACGGGGCTTCTCAGACTCGCTCATACTGCGTGGTCACCAGCCCGCTCGCCGAACTCACTCGGATCACGAACCGTCCGTGGTACTCCGCCGGAAGGCGCGCGAGCACCGGCATGAACTTGTCGATCACCATCGCCCGCTGCCGATGCGACTGGCTCGGGCTCGCGACCCAGGAGAAGTGAAGGACGCCGTCGACCGAGTCGATGACCGCCTGTTCGACGGCCTCGGGAGCCACCCCCTTCGACAGCAGGAGATAGACGATGCCGTTCCACTCCTTCGCCCGGCGCCGCAACCCCTTCAACAGCGTGACGAGGTCGGACGCTTCGATCCCGCGACGAACTACGAGGTCGGTGAGCGAATCGACGATCACGAGGTTCTTGCGGCCGTCCTGGTCGACCGCTTCTGCGAGCGTTCGAAGAGGACCGCCGTCATCCGGGGCCGCGGTGACGGGCGCGCTCGAGAGAAGGGGACTCGAGAGGGACGCCCACGACGACGGCACCACTGTGTCCTGGAAGTACGCCGGCGAGAGGTCGTGGAAGTTGAGGTGGCGGGAGAGCACCTCGGCGTACGTGGCGTCGAACGCGCCGTGGAGTTCGGCGATCACCTGCTCGCGAGAGCGGCTGGTGCTGACGTAGGCGATCCCCTCGGGGTAGACGAACGGCCCCTTCGCGTTGCCGAGGTAGAACTGATGGAGACGGGGGTCGTCGTAGTGCAGCATCAGGTGGACTGCGGAGGTGAGGGCGAATTCCTGGTGGCCGGCGCCCGCCTCGCCGAACAGGAGGAGAACCGAACCGGTCGGGACCCCGCCCGTGAGGTAGTCAAAATCCGGAACGCCGGTCGGCACGCGGGAGACGCCCTCCGGTCCGGGCGACTCGAGTGCGGGGCCCGGCGTTCGGAGCGGGACCAAGAACGGTCGGGGAGCGTCGACGGGCATGGTAGGTGCGATGTGGTGTTCCGAGCCGGTTCTCGACTATTAGTAGGCTCGTTTGGACTCGTCTTCCGCGCGGCTACGCGGAACCTTTCTTCAGGAACTCGCGCAGTAGGACGGTCGCATACGCCCCCTTGGGCAGGGCGAAGCGGAACCGAACGCCGTCGTCTTCTCCGACGATCCCGATCGGAGGGACGGGGAGCACGGCCGGACGCCAGGCACCACGGCTCGCGACCTCGGGCGCCGCGGGGACCCGAAACATCGCGCGATCCACGCCCTCCGCTCGCAGCACCTCTTCGAGGACCCTCCCGGGCTCGCCCTCGACCGCGGGGGTTTCGTACCCTACCAGGGGGCCCGCGAGCAGCGCACCTCCGCGAGCCACGAGGTCGGAGCATTCGGCCAGATTGTCCGAGGTAACGGGAATCCCTTCCTGCCCCCGGACGGTGCCATCCCGGCCGACCCGGAGCACATGGTCTCCCGGGACGGGTCGGTCGAGTTCCACCCCGGCCGCCTTCCGCGCACTCAACCACCGGTTGAAGAGCAACGCTTGGAAGGCGTGGACGAAGAGCAACCGGAGCTCCCGGGAGAGCGCCCGGAAGGCTCGGTCGGGCGGATCGCCCCGAGCGAGACGTTCGAGGAGCGACCTCTCAAAGCGATAGTGGACCGGGAACTCGCGGAGGGCGCGCCCCACGTCGTGGGTCGTCGCGAACGCTTCGCGCGCGGCGTCCCCGACTAAGTCCGGCGTCCCGGGTGGCCGGGCGGTGAGATACAGCTCGACGGCCGAGGAGATTTCTCCCCGAACGAGCTCTCGGCCAACCCCGTGGGTGACCGGTCGCACTTCTCCGAAGCGCTGGGGCCCGAAGAAGTTGGGCCAGGATCCGACCGACCGGAGCTCGCGCTCGGTCGCCCGGAATGTCTCGAGCGCTCCGACGACCGGGGACCCGAGTTCGCGAACGCGGATGTCGAACAGGTTCCCGAAGTGATGACCGAGGACCAGGCCGTCGCGGGCCCGGTACGCCTCCACGACGCGCACCCGGGGAAGCCCGAGCTCTTGGGAAGGGGGCGGACCCCGGTACGACAGCAGCCGCTCGGTCACCGCTCGGCGGTCCTTCGTCCCGGCCCATCGGATCGAGGACGGGGAGAGCCCGAGCGTCCGGGCGATCGCGGACCCGAGTTCATGCTGCTCCCAGTCGCGGCTCTCGACCCGCAGGACCGTGAACGCTCCGTCCGGGTCCGGGACCGGGTAGTCGGAGATCTCGTTCACCCGAAAATCGTCCGGGCTCGCCTTCGTCCGGCCCGGGACACCCGGGGTATGCGTGACGTAAAACTCCATCCCGAGCGCCCGCTCTTCGACGGGCGGTAGGTACTCGGTCGAAGGCACGCGCCCCGGACCGGTGACGCCGTTAATACCTGACGGCCGGTAGCGTCCTCGAGCGGCCGATGATTCGGGCGACGGCTCGGGTCCTCAAGAACGTCATCGAGATCGATGTCGGTCCGGAGGTCTGGACCGGCCGACCGGTCGAGTCCGAGAGCCCGGGCCTCGGACCGAAGATCGCCGCCCTCTTCTCGACGGAGTACGTTCTCGACCGACCGACGCTCACTCGGGATGGCCGCTCGACGGTCTCGTACCGCGCGAAATCGGACGAAATCCGGATTCAGGTCGGCGAGGACCAATGGAAGACCCGGTCGTCGACCTTCGGACCGCTCACGATCGTGTACGGCGGGGTCGAGTACACGATCAACGAGAAGCTGACCGGACGGTTCGCGGTCCTCCGCGGGGCGGAGCTGGTGGGCGTCGGTCGCCTCGGGTTCCGGTCGTGCGAGATCACCGAGTATCCCCCCGCCCTCGAGGTGTTCCTCGCCCATCTGGCCCTGGGCTATGTCATCCGAACTCTCACGTGGGAGATGTTCGGCTAGCCGACCGCGCCTACCTTCTTCGCGATGCGCCGGAGCGACGGGAGGGGCCGGTCACAGCGCGCGAGCTCTGGGCGAACTGGTGGCGGTGGCTCGGCGAGTGGGCGAGCTGAAACAGGTGGTAGGGAATCGGAAGCAGGAGGGCTCCGCCCAGAACGACCGTGAGCGCCGCCGTGAGGTAGGCGAAGTCGACTCCGTAGGAGGCATAGAGCCAGCCCCCGAGGAGCGTCCCGATGAGGCTCCCGGCCCCCGCCACCGCGTTGTACAGTCCGAGGGCCCGGCCGCGGGCCGACCGTCCCACGAGCCGGACGAGAAAGAGCGTGCTCGCCGTGCTGATGAAGGCCCAGGTGACGCCGAGGAGCGCGTTCAGGAGCGTCAACCAGGCGAGCAGCGCCGGAGAGCCGAGGCCGAAGAGGACGTAGAGAGGACCCCAGAGAAAGAGGAGCATCAGAAGGACGCGTCCCCCGAGCGACTCGAGGAAGACCGTCTTCGGGGAGTGCGTATCGACCGCCTTCCCCGAGTGGAAGAAGAGCGCGGTCGACGCCGCTGACGAGCCGAGGTAGACGATGAAGACGCCGGCGTCCGTGAAGCGAGCGTTCTGCCAGAGAAAGACCGGGAACGGACCGTAGAAGATGTCGAACCCGACGCTCATCACCCCGAGGGCCGCCAGAAACAGATACTCGCGCGCCGGGAGCTTCTCGGCCGTGGACCGGGTGAGGTCGACGAGCCCGAGGATTCTCTGCCGCACGTGACGGATCCTCTCCACGACCCCGCGGTTGAGACTGAGGAGCCCGGCGACCGACTTCCGTTCGACCCGGGCCGACGGCTCTTCGATCCATGCCCAGGCGATGACCGCCGAGACGAGCGCGAGAACTCCCGAGGCGACGAGGAGCGCCGTCATGGTCGCGATCGCAGGCTGGGAGTAACCGATCACGAACAGCCAGACGAACCCGATCCCGAGGCCGGCCGTCGTTCCGAGGCCCGAGATGAGGCCGAACAACCCGATGTCCTGCGGCCACCAGCGCTTGTGGCGGGTCTCGAGGAGGAGCATCGTCCCGATCGGGGCGCTGGCGGCCGAGGCCAATCCCTCGACGACGTTGAGCCAGAAGAACGTGATCAGGTCGGAGGCGAGGGCGATCAGGATGACGCTGACGCCCGTGGCGAGGAACGAGCCGACCAAGAAGAACTTGCGGTGGGCCACCCGGTCGGAGAGGTTTCCCCAGAGGATCGTGAACGGAACTTGGCTCATCGCGCTCGCGGCGATGATGATCGTGACGACGAACGCGCTCGCTCCGAAATGCTGGAGGGCAAGGAGCGGAATGAGGGGCGTGGCGATGCCATCGGAGACCGCGAGCGGAAGGTAGGAGAGGAACCACAGGTCGTTCGTCGACGGTCGGAGCACCGGGCGTGCTTTGATGTCCATTGCCGTGTGGCGAGCCCCCGGTAAACAGTTCGATTCGAGGTCGGGGGGGATAAAGAATCGGTTCGTCGCGCAGCGGTCCCGCCGGCCCGGCCGTAGGAGGGGTTTCGGGAAGGCCGACCGTTATGCCACCGGTACTTCGAGAGCCTCGAGAAGCTGGCGGTGCTCGTCCTCGCTGATCCATTCGACGCGAAGGTAGTCCCGGAGAAACTCATCCGTTACCCCGAGCCGCCGCGCCTCCTCGATGACGAAGCGGTATGCCTCGAGCTCCGTCCACCGCTTCACGTAGCTCACGCCCGGCGCCCAGAGGTTCGCGCCCCCGTGCCGCTGGATGACGTGGCAGAGCTCGTGGAAGATGTCCATGAAGAGCACGATCGGCGGACTTTCCGAAAGGTGCGCCTTCCCGATGACGATGCAGTCGGACCCGGGGGAGAGGACCGGATTCCACTGGCGTCGGGCACCGGGAGGCATGTCCCAGGGGGCCACGTACATCCATAGATCCTGGTCGACGACCTGGACGCAGGTCTCGTCGAACAGCTTCGCGCGGGCCACGGGGTCAGGCTGGAGGCGCTCGGCGACCAGGAGCTTGTCGGCCCCCGGAAACGCGACGAGGAGGGGATGGCGTCCCACCGGAAGGTCCCGAGTCACTTGGAATCCTTTGGGCGGCTGAGCCGAGGACCGGGATTTCTGGTGCGTGGCCATTCGGCGGTCTCACCCCGGACGGATACAAGAATCCATCGCGGTACCCGGCGGAATCCCTAACTCCACCCAACGGTTGGTCGATTCGATATGGTCCGGGGATTCGACCTCGGGAGAGTCGGGGGCGTGTCGGTCGGCCATGCCGAGGACCCGGAGGGAGTCACCGGCGTGACCGCGGTTCTCTTCGACGGCGCGTCCCCGACGGTCGTCGAGGTTCGGGGAGGGGCATCGGCGACCTACGACACCGCGTCGCTCTCCCTCGACTCGACCTTCGGCCGGCGTTGGGCGCTCTTCTTCGCCGGCGGAAGTCTCTTCGGGCTCGACGCGGCTCGAGGGGTGCGTCTGAGGGTTCTCGAACGGGGCGGTGGACACCGCGCGTTTCGCAACCCCAACGTGGTCGCGCCGGTCTCGGGGGCCGCTCTCTTTGACCTCCCGACGGAGAGAGCGGCGATCCCGGACTATCTTCCTCTGGGGTACGAAGCGGCGCGGAGGGCGACCCGGGGCGAGGTCCCGATCGGACGCGTCGGCGCGGGGGCTGGTGCCAGCGTAGGGAAGTATCTCGGCCGGGCCCGGGCGATGCACGGCGGTGTCGGCGCTTCGGCCACGCGCCTCGACCGCCGGGGTGCGCTCGGGGTCCTACTCGTCGTGAACGCCTTTGGAGCCGTGCGAGACCCAATGGACGGACGGTGGGTGGCCGGGGCTCGGGATTCCCGCGGTCGGCTTGTCCCCCCCTCATCGAACCAGCGACCGCTCCGGTCGGAAACCGGGACGACGATCGGCGCGGTCGTCACGGACCTCCCCGTCGACCGGACCACCCTGTCGCGGGTGGTCGCGATGGCCCATGCAGGTCTGGGCTCGGTCGTCACGCCCTACCATACGTCGACCGACGGAGACGTCCTGTTCGGCGTCGCTACCGGCACGTCGGGTGACCCTGCCCCCGAGCGTCGCCCCGGTGGGCTTGCGGACGAACTCGGGCGCGAGGCGGCGGAGCTCGCGGTCCGTGCGGCCTTGGCGGCGGTCCGTACCGCGAACGCCGAGCCCTAGCCGGTCGGACCTGACCTCCGGAGGGACGCTCCCCGAAGACCCCGGATCAGGTCGGCCTTGGTCACGATCCCCTGGAGCTGCCCGCGGTGGGCCACCAGGACGGCGGGGTAGCGTCCGAGCAGGGGCGGCAAGAGGTCGGCGGGGAACCCCTCGTCCAGGACCGGATACGGTGGCTCGAGCACCTCTTCCACGCGCGTGCGACGTGCGTTCGCTTGCGCAAGGACTCTCAAGAGCGCGGATTCCGAAAGAGCGCCGACCACCAGGCTGCCATCGACGACCGGAAGCTGGGAATAGGCCCCGCTCTCCATCCTCTGCGCCGCGACGGCGAGCGTGGTCTTCGATTCGACGGTCACGAGAGGGCGATGCATCAGCTCCCCCACCGTCAGCCGGGGGGCGGTGAGGCCCTCCTGGGCTTCGAGGTACTGGAAGATCCGCTGCACGAGCTCGTACGAGGGTCGGATCTGACCGCGTTCGATCCGGGACAGCGTCGCGTCGCTCCTCCCAATCGCCCGCGCCAGCTCTCCCAGCGAGATGCCGAGCGCGACCCTCCTGCGGCGGATCTCCGTGAGAGTGTCCACGGGGGTCGGACGGTCCTCCGAGGTTATTGGGGTTTGCCGGACCCCCCACGGCCGGCGCCCGGCCGTCCGGAAAGGTAAAGCGGACCTCAGCCCCTTAGGACGGCAGGTCGATGGATTCCCCGCCCCGGCGAATCTCCTGGATTAGTCCTCCCCCCGAGGTCTGTTGGCTCTGCAAGGAACCGCTCGAGGACCCGGCCGAAACGAGTTCCTGGAACGGTAACCCCGCGCATCGGGACTGTGTTCGAGTCCACCTCCTTCAACGGGACCCCGCGTTCCACGAGGCGGGGGAGGGAGAGGAACCGCTCGAGGAGACCAGCGACCCCCTCGACGACATCCTGCCGCGCGACGACGACGAGAGCGACCTCGACTGACGACCGGGACCTCCGGAAGCCCCCCCGGCGCCCTCCGGTTGTCGCTACGAGGGCTTCGATACGCATAAGAAGGGGTTTTTCGTCTTCGCCACGTTCCGGGTTTCGGGACGAGGTGCGTCAATGCCCGAGGTCGTCATCACGTGCGATTGGACGATGATGAGCAACCACCACGGGAAGGAGTTCCTCGGTTTCGGCACGACGACCCCCGCGTACATTCTTCCGGAGCAGGCCTACAAGCGTCTCTTCTACCCCGAAATGCCGGTCGACGAGAACGGATTCCCCCGCCAGGCACCGTACGGCATGCGGAAGATCGAGGCCGCCCTGATCGACGGCGGAATCGATGCGCGCATCGTCCACCCGGGCTCGCTCGACCGATACATGCCGGGCGAGGCAAAAGTGCTCCTCATCTCCGGCCACGATTACTTCGGCCTGAACCCGCCGAGCTCAACGTTCGGTGGGGTCATGCACAAGGATACCCTCAACTGCGTGAACTTCAAGCGAATGCTCACGCAACCCGCGGTCGTGGAGGCGCGGAAGCGGGGCCTCAAGATCATCGCCGGCGGGCCGTGCGCGTGGCAACTTTCCCCCGCGACCCGGATGAAGCTTCCCTGGATCCAGGAGTTCGTCGACTCGTTCGGCGGCATCGACACGGTCGTCGAGGGCGAGGGGGACATCTTCGTCAAGGAGATCGTGCAGAAGGCGCTGCGCGACGAGTTCCTCCCGCCCCACGTCGTCCTCACCGCGAAGGAAGCTCCCAAGGTCGAGCAGATCTCGACCATCCGCTACCCCAGCGTCAACGGGCTGGTCGAGATCGGCCGCGGNNTGCTGCCGGGGCTGCTCGTTCTGCTCGGTCACCACCCGCCCGACGCGATGGTACCCCCTCGAGAAGATCGAGGAGGAGCTCAAGATCAACGCCAAGATCGGCGTCCGCAAGGGGATCCTCCATTCGGACGACGTCTACTTCTACGGCAGCCCGAACATCATGCCGCACGAGGAGAAGCTCATCCCCCTCCTCAAGCTCGCGAAGCGCTACTACGAGCAGGTCGGCTGGAGCCACGTCGCGGTCGCCTCGCTGATGACGAAGCCGAAGCTTCTCTCGAAGTGCGCCGAGGTCCTGATCGACGATAAGCAGAAGTGGTGGGGCGTCGAGGTCGGTGTCGAGACCGGGTCTCCCCGGATGATCACCGCCGCGATGCCGGGGAAGGTCGCGCCGTTCAAGGCGTCCCAGTGGCCGGAGCTCGTGGTCCAATCGGCGGGCCTGATGAACGACAACCACGTCTACCCGGCCTGCACGTTCATCGTTGGGCTGCCGCAGGAAACCGAGGAAGACGTCCAACGGACGATCGACCTCATTGACGACCTCTGGGACTTCAAGGCGCTCCTCGTGCCGATGTTCTTCGTCCCGCTCGGCCACCTCAAGTCGCGGGACTGGTTCCGGCGCGACCGGCTGAGCCCGCTCCAGCAGGAGCTCCTCAAGCGAGCGTTGACGCACGGCCTGCGGCAGTCGAAGACGATGATGGACGACTTCTTCGACTGGGAGGGGAACCATACCCAGCTCTACCGCGGGGCGTTCCGAGGGTTCGTCGGCTTTCTCGAGATGATCGCGAAGCTCCACGGACTCACGAGCTCGCCGAAGCGCCCGAGCCGGGCGATCGTCGACCCGAACCGTTCCCCGGACCACCTGCCGGTCCCAACGATCCCGGTTCGTGAATGAGTACGGGGCGGGCTAGGCTTCGTCGTCCGGAAATCCGTCCGCTTCCGACGAGAGGGGTCGGTGGACCGCCCGGGGACGGTACTCGTCAAGACCCTCGGCCCCCATCCGCGCCCCCGGCGATGCCCGAACGTTGAGATGGACTTCCTCCCCGTTCCCGTCGTACGCTCGCCACGAGCCCGGGGAGAACGGTGCACCGACGATGATGTGGCGGCGTCCCCAGCTTCGGAACAGGCGGACGTCGGCGTCCGAGGGATGGAGAGCGCCGGACGGGTGCGAATGGACCGTCCCGACGACGGTGAGGTCGGCCGGGAGCATGTACAGAAGGAAGTTCGCGTGACGTCGTCCCGCGGTCGTTCCTGGGACGAGGAGCAGCTCGCTGATCACTCCCGGAGGGTCGGCGCGCAGCACCCCCCCGAACTCGTTCGGGAAGGCCGAGCGAGCGCTGGCGAGCGCGCTCGAAAGGGCGTGCCGGGTGATCGTGTCCGGGGTATCGCCCAGGCGGGCCGAGCCCGGGGGTCGTTTACGAGCGGGGCGGAAGATCGGCATTCGGCGCTCCTCCCTCGGGCCCATCCTCCGACCACGGAAGGATCCTCTTCCCCCGCAAGCGCTGGTAGAAGCGAGAACCGAACCGCACCAAGGTCGCTCGCCGGGGCGACCGGTACACCGTCAGCGGCGCGTCGGAGGGGAGCGCGTACTCGTCCTGGCCGTCCCCGATGACGAGCGCGCCCCGTCCGGCCTCGATCGGGCGGAGACGGATCGTGCGGAGCGGCTCGACGACGAGCGCCCGGGCCTCGACGCGGAACGGAGCGATCGAGGTGAGGACGATGGCATCGAGACCCGGGTCGACGATCGGGCCGAGCGAGCTAAGGGAGTACGCGGTCGAGCCGGTGGGGGTTGCGACGATGAGACCATCCGCCCGGATCTGGCCCGCGACGTGCCCGTCAAACGCGATCTCGAACAGGCCCATCTTCCCGACCTGGGCCGAGTGGAGGACGAAGTCGTTGGTCGCGTCCGGGACCGGTTTCGCGTCCACCAGGGCCGCGAGCTTCATCCGCTCCTCGAGGAAGTAGAACCCCTTCAGGAGGCGCTCGATCGCCCCCTCGAACTCGTTGGGACGATTCGCCTCGACCTCGGCGAGGACCCCGACCGTGCCGGCGTTGATCGGGAGCAACGGCACGTCCGACCGTCGGAGGGCGTAAAGGAACGTCCCGTCCCCCCCGATCGCGATCAGCACGTCCGGGTCCAGGTCCTCGAGCGCTCGGTGCGGGAGCTCGGGAGCGACCGCCGCTGATTCGTCGCTCATCACGACCTCGGCCCGGTCGCCGATCAGGCGGACGGCGCGGCGCGCGAGCTCGACCGCCGCCGGCTTGCGCGGGTGGGCGGTGAGTCCGATCTTCACAGGTACCCTTCCTCTTTCGCCCGCTCGCGGAGGGCGGGGTCGCCCCAGGCAAAGATGCTCGTGCGCCGGTCGACGGTCAACGGGAACGAGTCGATCGGCTGGCCGATCGCGTCGCCGACCCCCCCTCCCGCCTCGAGCAGGATCCGGTAGGCCGCCGCGACGTCCGTCGCCCGGAGGTTCCGAGTCTCGGGGGTGTTCTCGAAGAAGTACCCGTCGGCGCTCCCCTGGGCCACCATCAGGATTTCGAGCGAGGCGCACCCCAGCGAGCGGATCCGTCGCGACCGGGTCGCAAGGCGCGCCGCTCGCTCGGTCGCGGGGCGGCCAAGATTGACGAAGAAGATCTCGCTCCGGGGGGCCCACTTCCGGGTCCGAATCCTTCGGCCGTCGCGGAACGCTCCCTGGCCCCGGGCCGCCCAGTAGGTCGTGCCCCGGTGAAGGTCGCGGACCAGGCCGACCTCGATCCCCGAAAGGTCCCGTCGTCCGAGCGCGAGCGAGACCGTCGAGAACGGGAGGTTTCGCAGGGCGTTCGACGTTCCGTCGATCGGGTCGACGACGAGGGTGTTCTGCCCGCCGCGCGAGACGTGGCCGATCTCCTCGGAGAGGAGGTTCCAGTCGACGCCTTCTGCGTCGAGCACTTTCAGGATCTCGGTCTCCGCGAGCCGGTCGAGCTCTTCCGTCGGGGTTCCGTCGGCGCCCATCGCCACGACGTCTCCTCGATGGGGCGACCCCTCGGCCTCTCGGACGACCTGTTGCACCGCGACGCTGATCCGGTACAGCACCTCGAGTTCGGCGCGGGCCGGGCCGGTCACGGTTCCGGCACGGGGGCGGCCCTTAAGGGGACTTCCCTGCCGTGACGTCCGCGGTACCTTAAGTGGGTCAGTCGTTCCGCCCGCCGATGGATCTTCAGTTCCTCGGAGGAGCTTCCGAGGTCGGGTCGCTCGGCCTCGTGATTCGGGATCAAGGGAGGACCCTCCTCTTCGACTACGGATTGACCCCGACCGACCCTCCGACGTATCCTCGGCCGGCCCCGACGAACGTCGACGTCGCCTTCCTCTCGCACGCCCACCTCGACCACTCGGGAATGACCCCGCTGCTGAGCCGGCTTCCGAAGGCCCGTCTCATCGCAACCCCGGTGACGATCGCGGTCGCGGACCTGCTCACGAAGGATGCGCTCAAGGTCGCGCGCCTCGAAGGATACCTCGCGCCGTACACCCCGAGCGACATTCATTCGCTCCACGCGAAGTTCACCGCGGTCGGACGTCACGACACGTTCCGTCATCGCGGGATCGAGGTCGAGTTCACTCCGGCGGGTCACATCCCCGGAGCCTCCATGGTCCTCTACCGGGGGGAGAAGGACGTCCTCTTCACCGGTGACCTTCAGACGATCCCGACCCACCTGGTCGGGGGAGCGGAGCCGCTCGAGTGCGACGTCCTCGTGATGGAATCGACCTACTCCGGTCGCGAACACCCCGACCGTCGCGAGACCGAGCGAAGGTTTCGCGACAAGATCGAGGCGACGATCGAACGAGGAGGGAAGGCGATCGTCCCGGCGTTCGCGGTCGGCCGGGCACAGGAGGTTCTGATGACGCTCGCATCGACCGGGTTCGAGGTCTACCTCGACGGGATGGCACGGTCGGTGAACGAGATCTACGAGGCGGCGCCAGAGTATCTCGCGGACGCGCGACGCTTCCGTCGCGCTCTCGATGGAGTTCACGTCGTCGAGCATCCGGGGGACCGCCGAAAGGCGCTTCGCGAGGCGGAGGTGATCGTGACCACCGGTGGAATGCTGGACGGGGGCCCCGTCCTCTACTATGTCGGAGAGCTCTACCGGGACGCGAACAGCTCGATCTATCTGACCGGCTTCCAGGTCGAGGGGTCGAACGGGCGCCAGCTCCTCGACCACGGGACTCTCACGATCGACGATACGGTGATCCATCCGTCCTGCGAGGTGGAGAAGTTCGACTTCTCCGCGCACGCCGGCCACTCCGACCTCGTGCGCGTGGCCAAGGAAAGCCGCGCCGAGACGGTCGTCCTGATGCACGGGGACCAGCGAGACGCGCTCCGAGCCGCTCTCGAGCCAACGTGCCGGGTGGTCCTCCCCGAGAACGGGAAGGCGTTCGCGCTCTAGCTGAGCTCCTTCGTCCCGAGGTCTTCCTCACACCCTCCCTCGGAGGGCCGAGTCGGGGGCCCCCGGGGCGAGACGGGCTGCCCCGCGCGTCCCGCCCGGGGCTGAGGCTGCAAGCGAGACGGCCGGCCGTCTCCGACTCAGGAGCGTCGCTTCCGCGACGAACTCCGGCCGCTGCGACCGGGGCCGGCGGACTCCTCTTCCGTGACGGGCGGAATCGGCGCGTCAAGAGGAACCACCTCGTCTTCGACGAGGGCTTCCTGGATGGGAGGGAGTTCGCCCTTCGGTCGAACGAGCTCGCGGACCCGTGCCTCGAGCGAGGGAATCCCTTCTCCCGTGAGGGCCGAGACCTTCGGGCGCTCGTTCTGCCGCCGGACGATGTCGGACTTTGTCTCCACCGCGAGAATCGGGATCTGGGGAAACTCTTCCGTCCAGCGGGCGAGGAGACGCTCCTGATCCTCGACCGAGTACCCGCATTTCTCCGACGGGTCGATCACGAACAAGACGACGGTCGCGACCGAACCGACCGCTGCCTGGGCCTCCGCCTCGGCCGGGTTCGATCGGCCCGTACGTCCGAGCACTCCCGGAGTGTCGAGCACTTGGAGGCGGTCGAACCCAAGGTCGGCGTGCCCGACGGAGATCGAGAGGGTCGTGAACGGATAGTCCGCGACCTTCGGATGCGCGCTCGAGAGGCGCGCGACGAGGGATGATTTCCCGACATTCGGGAAGCCGGCCACCACGAGAGTCGGCGCGCCCGGCTCGAGCTGAGGTCGGTCGTCCAGGTACCGCCCGATCTCCCGGAGCTTCTCGAGGTCCGGGTCGATCTCCCGCACGAAGCTCGAGAGTCGGCCGTAGAACGCTCGCACCTGCTCTCCCAGGACCTCCGAACCGGGGGCCCCACGAGTCCCACGCTCGGCGGCGCGGGCCAGCCCGCGGATCCGTTCCTCTGCGCGCCGCACTCGCGTGAGGGAGCGCTCGAAGGTCCCCGGGCCAAAGGCGCGGGCGACGAGGGTCGCCTCGAAGGACGTCAATGGGGTCCGCCCGAACCGTCGTGTCTCGAGCCTCAGGTGACGGAGGACGGTCGCCGAGCTGCGGACGATCTTGAGCTCGGCCCGCATTCGGTCTCGGGCCACTTTCGTCTCACCGCGCGGAGTGGCGAGCGATGCGCGGCGGAAGGCGACGTCGAGGATTTCGACCGAGGGGGGCGGTCGTTCCGGTCGCCGGCCCCGCTTCGGGCCGGACTCGCGATGCTGGACCATCCGCCCCCGCGGAGTCCGTTCCGCCGAATACCTTTGCCCCTCCGTCGGTGGGAGGGGCGACGCGCGCGTTCGTTACGTTTGCCCGGCGAGACGAGAACGATTTATGGCCCGCGTCGCTCCCCGGCCCGGGTGAGCTTCCGTGGCGCGTTGGATACCGGATGAGCCCGGAGAAGAGGCGGCCCTTCTCGACGCGCTCGGCATCAACTCCACGGACGCTCTGTTCGCCGACGTCCCGAAGAAGGCCCGGATCGGCCGCATGGGGGTCGGACCGGCGCGAGAGGAGCCGGAGGTCGTCGCCGAGGTCGACCGCCTCCTCGAGCGGAATCGACCGATGTCCAAGTTCGCGAGCTTCCTCGGTGGGAGAATCTCCTCGCGTTACGCGCCGGCCGCGGTCGACGCGATCGTCTCTCGGAGCGAGTTCTACTCGGCGTACACGCCCTACCAGGCCGAGGCAAGCCAAGGAATGCTTCGGACGCTGTTCGAGTTCCAGAGCCTCTGGGTCGAGATGACCGGCCTGGACGTCGCGAACGCGTCGCTCTACGACGGAGCGAGCGCGGCGGGAGAGGCCCTGCTCTTCTGCCGGAGGCTTCACGAGGGAGCCCGATTCCTTGTCCCTGCGAGCCTCCCGTGGGAGGAACGCAGCGTCCTCGAGAACTACGCGACCGGGCCCGGGCTCAGAGTCGATACGATCCCGTACGACGACCGGACGGGCCGACTCGACCTCCACTTCGTCCGGGAAGCGGTCGGAAGGAGGGATGTCTTTGGCGTCCTCGCCGATGTACCGAACGGCTTTGGTCACATCGACGAGGGCGTCCCGGAGCTCAAGTCGATCCTCGGCGATGTCCCGCTCGTGGTGGCCGCCGACCCGCTCTCGCTGTCGGTCCTCGAGGCGCCGGGGAATTACGGCGCCGACGTCGTCGTAGGAGAGGGCCAAGGGTTTGGAATCGCGCCGTCCTTCGGAGGGCCCCTGCTCGGACTGTTCGCGTGCCGCAAGGAGCACGTCCGCTCCGCTCCCGGTCGGATCGTCGGCGCCACGCTCGACGCCGACGGTCGGCGCGCCTACGCGCTCACCCTCGTCACGAGGGAGCAACACATTCGCCGGTCGAAGGCGACCTCGAACATTTGCACGAACGAATCGCTGATGGCTCTTGCGTTCGTCGTGTACGCGACGCTCGTAGGCCCGCGGGGGCTCGCGCGCCTTCAGGCGAGCCTCGCCGAGAAGGCTCGTACGCTCGCGAGCGGCCTCGGGGGCATCGAGGGTCTGCGAGCTCCTCGGTTTGACGCGCCGTACCTCGCCGACTTCACGGTCGAGCTCTCTCGCGGGACGGCGGAGGAGTTCCTCGACCGCCTGCGACGACGCAAGGTCCTCGGAGGATTCCCGCTCAAAGACCGGCGGCCCGGGGCGACGTCGGACGGAGAGCGCATCCTCGTCGGAGTACCCGAGTCCGCCACCGAGAAGGGAATCCAGAAGTACGTTGAGGCGGCCCGCGCCGCGCTCGCGGTGTCCGGGAGGTCCGCATGACGTTCCACCAAGCGCGCTGGGACGAGCCCCCCGTCTGGGAGCTTTCGACCTCCTCAAGCCCCGAAGCTCCCCCGGTCATTCCAGCGCTACCGGAGAAGCTTCGCCGGAAGGCGGCCGTCCGGTGGCCCGAGCTGTCCGAGCTCGAGGTGGTGCGCCACTACACGCGACTCTCTCAGATGAACTTCGGAATCGACACTGGGACCTATCCGCTCGGGTCGTGCACGATGAAGTACAACCCGAAGGTCACCGAACTCCTGGCCCGACGACCGGGAGCCTCGAACGTCCACCCCTACCAGCCCGAATCGACCGTCCAAGGCTCGCTCGAGTTGACGTGGCGACTCGAGCGACTTCTCTCTCGGATTACCGGGCTTCCCGAGGTCTCGCTCCAGCCGGCGGCCGGGGCGCACGGGGAGTATGCGGCGATGCTGATGGTCCGGGCGTACTTCCGGGACCGCGGGGAACTCTCCGAGCGCTCGGAGGTCCTGCTGCCGGACACCGCCCACGGTACGAACCCTGCATCGGCTGCGATGGCCGGGTTCACGACGCGGGAGATCCGGGACAAGGACGGGAGCGTCGACCTAGAGGAACTCCGGCGGGCCCTGTCGGCCAAGACGGCGTGCTTCATGCTCACGAACCCGAACACCGCCGGCCTCTTCGAGAGCGAGATCCTCGAGATCGCGGAGGCGGTCCACGGCGCGGGCGCGCTCCTCTACTACGACGGGGCGAACCTGAACGCGATCCTCGGCGTCACCCATCCCGGCCGGATGGGTTTCGACGTTGCGCACCTCAACCTTCACAAGACGTTCTCGACGCCGCACGGAGGGGGCGGGCCGGGCGCCGGTGTGCTGGCCGCGGCGGAAAAGCTCGGGCCGTACCTCCCGGTCCCGCGGGTCGTCAAGGAAGGCCGGAAGTTCCGGCTGGACTACGAGCGCCCGAAGTCGATCGGGAAGATCAAGACCGCCTACGGCAACTTCGGTCTCGACCTTCGAGCCTACGCCTACATCCTCTCGCTCGGGGAGGAGGGGTTGAGGCACGTCGCTCGTCGAGCGGTCCTCAACTCGAACTACGCTGCCTCCCGGCTCGGGAAGCTCCTGCCGCGACCGTTCCGGACCCTCGTGAAGCACGAGTTCGTCCTGTCGGGGGCCCCGCTCAAGGAGAAGGGTGTCCGGACGCTCGACCTCGCGAAGCGCCTCCTGGACGAAGGGGTACACGCGCCGACCGTCTACTTCCCCGCGATGGTCGAGGAGTCGCTCATGGTCGAGCTCCCCGAGACGGAGAGCAAGCGGGAGCTGGACGGTTACATCGCGGCGTTCGAGCGAGCGGTCACGGACACCCCGGAGAACCTCCGCGCCGCGCCCCGCTCCCTTTCGGTGACCCGGGTCGATGAGGTCCGTGCCGCGCGCGAGCCCCTTCTCTCCTGGAAGGACCTGAGGGTCGCGAGTGCAAAAAGCTGAAACCCCCTAGGCCCTAGGCAGCGCCATGCGCTCTCGCGCCCAGAAGGTCTTTCAGCATCTTGACCCCGCGCCAGACGCGGTCGTCGTGGCGAACTCGACGGAGCCGCATCTCGACCAGTCGTTCTTCTACCTGACGAACGTCCCCCACGGTCTCTTCGAGGACTCGCTCGCGATCGCCCACCCCGACGGAGAGGTCGACCTCATCACGATCCGCCTCGAGGAGGAGACCGCGCGCGAGACGGCGAAATCCGACCCCCACCTCAAGGTCCATGTGGTCGAGCGGGATTCGTCGGATGCGACCATCCAAAAGCTGCTCCAAGGGGCGGGGACCGTCGGCCTCAACTTCCATGAGCTGACCCATTCCTGGTTTGTTCGATTGAGCAGCCTCTTCCCGGACACGAAGTGGACGGACGCGTCCGCGGCGATCCGGTCCGCCCGCTCTGTCAAGGAGCCGGCCGAGGTCGAGCTCCTCCGCAAGGCCGCCCAGTTCGGCTCGGAGGTCGCGCTCGAGATCCCATCGCTGCTTCGGACGGGGATGACCGAGCTCGAGCTCGCGGCCGAGATGGAGCACCGGATGAACCTCCATGGAGCGAGCGGACGGTCGTTCGCGACCATCGTGGCGTTCGGCCCCCACGGGGCGGAGCCGCACTTCGAGCCGACCGAATCTCGCCTCCAGCCGGGGCAATCGATCGTCTGCGACTTCGGTGCGATCCACCGCCGGTACGTCAGCGACATCACGCGGTCGTTCCACTTCGGTCCTCGAAATGACGAGTTGAAGGCGGTCCACGACACCGTCGAGAAGGCGCAGACGGCGGCGCTCGAGGTGATCCGACCGGGCGCCCCCGCCCGCGATATTCACCTCGCGGCCGCGGCCGTGATCGACGCCTCCCCGTGGAAGGGACGGCTCACGCACGGCGTCGGGCACTCTATCGGGCTCGCCGTGCACGACGGCTGGGGGTACGGAGCGAAGGCCGACGACACTGTCGAGGAGGGAATGGTCTTCACGGTCGAGCCCGGGATCTACCTTCCCGGGAAGGGCGGAGTCCGGATCGAGGATGACGTCGTGGTCACGAAGTCCGGATTCGAGTTCCTGACCACCGCGCCGCGGTCCTACCTCGAGGTCCCGGCGTGAAGTTCGGCGTCCTGACCGGCGGAGGGGACTGCCCCGGCCTCAATCCCGCCATCCGCGCGGTCGTCCTCCGCGCCGCCCGGTTCGGGCACGAGACGGTCGGTTTTCTCGACGGCTGGAAGGGGCTGCGGGACGACCAGAGCCGCCCCCTCCGGCCGACCGACGTCACCGACCTCATCTCGAAGGGCGGGACGATCCTCGGAAGCTCGAGGACCAACCCGTTCGCGAAGGAGGAAGATGCGGCTCAGGTCCTCGCGACGATCGCCCGTCACCACCTGGACGCGCTCGTGGCGATCGGGGGGGACGACACGCTGTCCGCCGCCCGAGAGCTCTACCGGAGGGGCGGTCGCGTGGTCGGCGTGCCGAAAACGATGGACAACGACGTCTCGGGAACCGACTGGACCTTCGGATTCCACTCTGCGACCGCCGTCGCGGTCGATGCCCTCGAACGACTTCGGGATACCGCTGGGAGCCACCACCGTGCCATCATCCTCGAGGTGATGGGTCGTCACGCCGGCTGGGTCGCGCTCGCGACCGGGATCGCGGGAGGGGCCGACGTCACCCTCGTTCCCGAGGAGAAGTACGACGAAGCCGCGATGCTCGAACACGTGCGGGCGGCCGTGAGCGCGCGGGGGTATGCCCTGGTCGTAGCCAGCGAAGGCATCGACCTCGGCGCCCGCCGGGGGTCGACCGGAGCGAAGGACGAGTTCGGCCACGAGCTCCTCCGGGAGCGGGATGTCGGGGCCGAGCTCGCTCGAAGGATCCAGGAGGCGACCGGGGTCGAGACCCGAAGCGCTCAGATCGGACACATCCAGAGGGGCGGACCGCCCGAGCTCTTCGACCGGATCCTCGCGACCCGGCTCGGCGCGTGCGCGGTCGACCTCGCGATCGCCGGCCGCTTCGGCGAAGTGGCGGTCCTCCGGGGCCCGGTCGTGCTGGGAATCCCGCTCGACGAAGCGCTGGGTCAGCCCAAGACCGTGACCGCAGACTGGCTCGACCTCTTGCACACTCTCGAAGCGTAGGGGGAGCGATGCGGGTCCGAGCGCTCTGGTACCGAGACGGCGTCCTCCATCTGGTCGACCAACGAGAGCTCCCCCAGCGGATGGTCGTCCGTCGTCTCCGCCACGTTCGAGAGGTGGCGGAAGCGATCCGCACGATGGTGGTCCGCGGCGCCCCCGCGATCGGGGTCGCGGGTGCCTACGGGATGGTGCTCGCGGAACGGGAGGGGTCGTTCTCCCCGGATCGCGCCGCGAAGCTCCTGGTCGCTACCCGGCCGACGGCCCACGACCTCGCCGTCGGGGTCGAGACCGTCCGCGTGCCGTGGGCGATGGGGGGAAACCCACTCGCGGCCGCCGACCGGTTTCGGCGTCGAATCGTGGAAGAGTGCCACCAGATCGGGGTCGCGGGCGCCCCCCTCCTCCTCCACGCGCACCGGGTCCTCACGCACTGCAACGCGGGGGCGCTCGCGACCGTGGAATGGGGCACCGCTCTCGCTCCGATCCGGGTCGCTCGCGCGCGCGGGGCGGACCTCTTCGTGTGGGTCGACGAGACCCGGCCGTTGCTCCAGGGTTCACGGCTCACCGCCTGGGAGCTCGCGCGCGAAGGGGTCCCTCATGCGGTGATCGTCGACAACGCCGCCGGCGCGTTCATGCGGTCCGGCCAGGTCGACGCGGTGATCGTCGGGGCCGACCGAATCGCTCGGAACGGTGACTTCGCGAACAAGATCGGGACCTACGAGAAGGCGGTCGTGGCCCGAGAGAATCGGATTCCATTCTACGTCGCGGCCCCGTGGAGCACCTTCGAGCCGGGCCGCGCGAACGGCCGCTCCATTCCGGTCGAAGAACGCGACCCCGAGGAGGTTCTCTCCTGGGCCGGCCACCGGGTCGCTCCACGGACGAGCCCGGCGCGGAATCCCGCCTTCGATGTGACCCCGTCACGGTACGTGACGGCGTTCATCACTCCGTCCGGCGCGGTCGCCCCCGGGAAGCTCGCGTCCGTCCTCGCCCGGCGGGCCACGCCCTAGCGGGGCGACTCCGCAGTTCACCGAGCCGCCATGAGCGGCTGCGAGAGGATGTGTGCCGTGTTCCGGAGCGTCGAGCCGATCGTGGCCGTGACGTCGACCCCGAGATGGTGAAGGAAGAGGACGAGCAACAGAAGCCCGAGGATCGATAGCGCCCAGCTCGTCATCGCGGTCATGGGTCCGCCTCGTCGGTGAAGAGACTCGATGCCGGAGCACGGTAGATAAACCGAGGCCTCGACTGGCAAGAAGGGTCTTCCCGGCGATCCTCCGGGGCCTAAGGACCCGCGCGCGCGCGCCCGCGCTCCCGCGCGCGCGAAGCGGGTCGTATTACTCCGGCATGGTCGACCGCGCCCGACGACTCCGTCCGGCGCAACGCGCGCAACGTTCATAGCGGGCTACGGTTAGCGCCTCGGGGTTGCCCTGGTAGTCTAGTGGTCTAGGATGTAGGTCTGTCGAGCCTGCGACTCGGGTTCGAAGGCGCCGGGGGTCGGACGCCCCTGGGCCGGAACTCCCGACCAGGGCGCTCCCTGCCCCGGGCCGACCACGGGCCCGGGGCCTTTGGCGCTCGGCGGCCCCCCATCCACTTATCCTCCACGGCGGTCTCGCTCGGCCGTGGCCGAGCGCGAGTCAACGAAGCGAGAACGAGGGTCCCCCTACCTCTCGCATGCGGTCGGCGATGCACTTCGCGACCTGACCGAGAAGAGGCTCCTCGACCTCGTGAAATCGGAGCCCGTCCCCAACCATCTCGCGATCATCATGGACGGGAACCGTCGTTTCGCGGCGGCCCATGGACTCGACGTGTCCAAGGGGCATGCGAAGGGGCGGGACGTCGCGGAGCTCCTTCTCGACTGGTGCCTCGAGGTCGGGATCCGGACCCTCACGATCTACGCGCTATCGACGGAGAACTTCTCCCGCTCCTCGGACGAGCTCGAGGGCCTGATGGACCTCTACGAGCGAGCGCTCCGAGACATCGCCGTCGACGAGCGGGTCCATCGCCACCAGATCCGGGTGCAGGTCATCGGGAACCGGTCGCTTCTGCCGGCGCGGGTCCAGGAAGCGATCGAGGTCGCCGAGAAGGCGACGCAGGGATACTCCCGGTACCGGTTCAACGTCGCCCTCGCGTACGGCGGCCGGGACGAAATCGTCCAAGCGATCCGCGCCCTGGCTCGAGAGGTCCGGGACGGGACCCTCGCGCCCGAGCAGATTGACTCCGACGCGGTCTCACGTCACCTGTACACGCGGGACCTCCCCGACCCCGACCTCATCTTCCGGACGAGCGGGGAGGAACGGATCTCGAATTTCCTCCTCTGGCAGGCCGCCTACAGCGAGCTCTACTTCTCGGACGTCCTCTGGCCCGGGCTCACTCGGCTCGAGTTCCTCCGGGCGATCCGCTCGTTCCAGATGCGGCGGCGTCGCTACGGGGAGTGACGGGCGGGGCTTCGGGCGGCGGGTACCCGAGCGTCGCGAGCGCGCGAGGGAATAGGAACGCTACGCCCGCGATCACCCAGATGATCGCGGTCCCGAGATAGGTCCATTGCACCCCGTACGCGTCGATGAGGAACGCCCCGCCGATCTGGGCGGCCGGGATGATCGCGATGCTCCCGAGGGCGTCGATCCCGAAGTACCGTCCCTGCATCTCGGTCGGGACGAGGAGCTGGGCCGCCGAGAGCCAGGCCGTCCCCGCGAACCCTTCGAAGAGCCCGATTGCGAAGAGGCAGGCGGCCGCGACCGGGACGCCGGGGAACAGCGCGAGGGCCGCGGCGGCGGCCCCGGATGCGACTCCCGCACCAACCGTCCAAGACCGGCCCGCCTTGCGGACCGCGTTCGTTCGACTGACGAGGAGCGAGCCGAGGCCGGTGCCCGCCACCTCGAGAGCGAGGAGGATCGCGAAGACGAGGGCCGAACCGTGAAGAACGAGGGTGACGAAGATGACGATGAAGGTCGCCACGACCGAGTAACAGAAGTTGAAGAAGGTCGCCGACAGGGTGAGTTCGAGGAACCCGCGAGCCTTCCCGAGCCAGCGGAACCCCTCCCGGATCTCCGCGAGGTAGCTTCCCCGACGCGGCGAAGCGGAACGGCCCGAGCTGGGCACGACCATCCCGAAGAGCAACAGGGCCGACAGCGCGAACGTGGCCGCGTTGACGGCGATCCCCGAGACGGGGCCGACCGTCACGATCAGGACGCCCCCGAGGGACGTACCTACGAACGACGCCGCGGACCGGCTCGAGCGGACGAGTCCGTTCGCGTCCGCGACGAGCGGTGCCTCGACGAGGGCCGGGACGATCGCCTGTTCCGCGGGGCTGAACACGGTCGAGAACGCGCCGACCACGAAGTAGGCCGCGAGCACCGTCGCAAGGTCGAAGCCGTGGAACGAAAGGACCCCGACGACGGTGGCCATCGCGATGGCGCGCGCGATGTCGGAGACGATCATGAGGCGGCGGCGGTCGTACCGGTCAACGAGCGCCCCCCCGAACACGCTAAACAGGATCCCCGCGACGAGCCAGGCGGTTCCGACGAGCGCGACGTCGAGGGCCGACCCCGTGGACGTGTAGACGACCCACACAAGGCAGATGCTCGCCAGGGCCGAGCCGAGGGTCGAACCGAGACCGGCGGTAAGGACGCGTACGTAGGCGCCCGAAGCGAGGAGCTGACGGTAGGCGCCGGAGTCGGGAGCCAGGGTCGACGGCATGAGGGCACGAGAGGAACCCGAGGACGGTTATCTATCGCGCGGGGAGTACCGGCGAAGCGCGGTTCGCTATCGGACCGATTAGATAGATTCAAATAGAACCGCTTTTTTACC
>DAEB01000025.1 GCA_002495185.1 Thermoplasmata archaeon UBA184
CCACCTCGAGGTGGTTCGGAAGGTGCGGGCGGACCGGCCCTCGGCCCCCCTTCTGATCGGGGTCGGCACGGCGGATGAGTCCTACACGTGGGAGAACCCGTTCACCGCAGGGGAGCGGATCGAGATGATCGAGCGGGCCCTTCAGGAGGGGAAGGTCGAGAACACCTACCTCGTCCCGATCTCGGACATCCACCGCCACGCCCTCTGGGTCGGATATCTTGAATCGCTGCTTCCCCCGTTCGACCGAGTCTACACGAACAACCCGCTCACCCGGCTCCTGTTCGAGAGGGCCGGGTATCTCGTCGAGAGTCCCCCGCTGTTCGACCGGTCCCGGTTCGAGGGCCTGCGGATCCGCGAACAGCTCGCGGACGGGGGTCCCTGGAAGGACGCCGTCCCGCCGGCGGTCGCGAAGTATCTCGAGGAGATCGGAGCTCCCGCCCGTCTCGGGGTTCTGAAGGAGGTCCCGAGCCGCCTCGGTCGGGGTCTCTCGTGACCGACCTCGACGAGCTCCAGGACCCCGGTCGCCGTCCCCGTCCGCGGTTCACGGTCCTTCCCGAGTGGGCCGGCGTTTCGACCCGTCTCGTCCACGGCGCCCAGCGGCCCGACTACAACGCCGGCGCGGTCGTCCCCCCGGTCTACCGGTCGACGACCTTCCATTTCCCGTCCGGGTTCTCCGAGGTGACCGACCGGGAGTCGCTCTACGAGTACACGCGGCTCGCGAACCCCACGACCGAGGTCCCCGCGGAGCTTCTGCGCGACCTCGAGGGAGGCGAATCCGCCCGCCTCTTCGCCTCGGGGATGGGAGCGTTCACGAGCCTTCTTCTCTCGCTCGTCCGGACGGGTGATGAGGTCGTTGCGCTCGACATGATCTACGGGGGAACGATGGGCGTTCTCGCCGACCTGTTGCCCCGCTTCGGCGTCACCGTGCGGTTCGTGAACGAGCGGGACGCCCGGGAACCCGAGAAGCTCCTCTCCGAGAAGACCCGGCTCGCGGTGATCGAAAGCCCGACGAACCCGCTGCTCACCGTGCACGACATCGCCCGCTGGGCGAAAGCGGCGGACGCCGTCGGATGCCTGCTCGCCGTCGACAACACGTTCGCGACTCCGATCAATCAGAACCCGCTCGCGCTCGGCGCCGACGTGGTCTACCACAGTGCGACGAAGTACCTCGGGGGCCACTCGGACCTCACCGCGGGCGCGGTGGTCGGCCCACAGGACCTGCTCTCCCGGATCGACCCGCGAGGCGACTACGGGTCCGTCCTCGACCCGTTCGCCGCCTATCTGCTCGGAAGGAGCATGAAGACCCTCGCGCTCCGAATGGCCCGGCACAACGAGAACGGCCGGAGAGTGTCGGAAGCGCTCGCGAACCACCCGCGCGTCCGCGAGGTCCGTTATCCGGGGCGAGCGAGCGCCGAAGAGGAGGAGATCGCGTCCCGCCAGATGCGCGGGCGAGGGGGGATGGTCTCGGTCGCGATCGAGGGCGGTGCGGCGGCCGCCGAACAGTTCCTCCACCATCTGCGGTTCGTCCACGTCGCGTCCAGCCTCGGCGGAGTCGACAGCCTCGCGAGCGTTCCCGGACTCACCTCGCACCGACACCTCCCTCCGAAGGAGCTCGAACGGCGGGGGATCGACCCGGGGCTCATCCGGTTCTCGTTCGGGATTGAGGACCCGGACGACCTCGTCCGCGACCTGACCGAGGCCCTCGATCAGCTGGGATAGACGAGCCCAGATCGACGGCGCCCGGCCCCTCCGCGCGGAGAGCGTTCACGTGCCGAGCGGCGCGCCGCAGGACGGGCACACTTTGTCGGTAACATCGCAGAGGCCCCCACAGTACGAACATCGAACCTTGACGACGTCGTGCTCGACCGTCTGCTGGACGACCACGGGTTGGATCACGGGGGGCGGGACCGAGGGGTCGGGAACTTGCTGGATCACTCTCGTCCGGCCGCTCAGACTGACCGCGACGAGCACGATGCCGATCGCGAAGAGGAGCACGCCGATGACGAGGAGGAACACCGGCGCCGTGCAGTCCGGGGCGACGCCGTTCACGGCCGGCTGGGACGAGCAGGCGAGGAAGGTGCCGCCGCCTGCCAGCGCCAAGATCAGGCCGAAGACGAGGAGGCCGATCCCCTGGCCCACGTTCACCATCGCGTCCCCGAGCGTCGAGGTTCGACCGGTATTTACGCGTGCAGAGAAGGCGTGCCATCGCGAGGTCTACGCGGGCGTGAACGCGCCGTCGACCTTCACGTTCAATCCCAGCTCCACGGCGAGTTCGACATGGACCATCCACCAGGTCCGGTGAAGCTGACCGTGGAACGGCCCGGTCGATTCGGAGGTGTTCGGGATCGTGATCTGGAAACGGCCCGAATGCGTCGGCGCCCGGTCCCCGAGAGGGATGACGCATTCATAGGACGGCCCGTCCCGTGACTGCGCGCGTCCCTGGACCGAGTACTCGACGTGCCGGAAGCATAGGATCGTGAGCTTCTCGAGGTGTTTTCCCTTGGGGTTCTGAACGACGTACGAACCCGTGACGGTGGCTCCCGGAAGGACCTGGACCGGGTCGAAGTCGACGCGGAAGGCAGGATGGTCCTCCGCGGCGAGCGAGGGGAGCGGGGGAACGATGCCGAGGACCCGTCGTGTCGAAAAGACCGGAACGATGACTCGGTCGACCGGGTCGATCCACCACGGGACACGAACGCGGGCCTCGAGCTCGTACTCCACGTACATCCCGTCCGGCCGGCTGAAGAACCGGCCGCGCACCGCCGGGATGTCGGAGGTGGCGAGCGACGGCTCCATGTTGGCGGGAAGGTCGAACCGGAACGGCAGACGGTAGGTGCCCGGGGCGATATGGTCGGCGTCTTGAAACGTCACGGCCCCGCGGAACGAGCTGATGAGCTCGAGGAACGGGTACGTCTGCTGGACGACCTGACGGCTCTTCCCGGATTGGACCGTCACCTGGGAGAGCTCTCGCCCGTGGAGGGCGAGGTCGATGTCGGCGGCGCGCATCGGTTGGTCTGCCTCGAGGACCAGGGTTCCGACGATCGACCCGCCCGGCCACGAGTAGGCAGGAAGCCCTTCGAGCGAGATCTTCGCCACGCAACCGCGACCGGACGATTGCCTAAGAGCCTCGCGGCTCGCGCATTGCTGGCCCTTCTGGCGAGGGGACGGCCGGGAAGGTGCGAGGACCCGGAGCGGAGCGCGGGCTGGGCGCCACCATTATACGGGAACGCCTTTCGTCCACCCGTTCGCGCCACTGTAGCTCAGTTGGCAGAGCGGCTGATTCGTAATCAGCAGGTCGGGGGTTCAAGTCCCTCCAGTGGCTTCGACCCACGATAGGACCATGCTCGTTCGACCGGCCTTNNTCCTCTTCGTCGTCATCCTCGGGACGCTGATGGCGTCCGTTGACACCACGATCGTCCTTCTCGCGTTCCCGACGATCGCGGGGGATCTGCACGCCGACCTCTCAACGGTCCTCTGGACGATCCTGAT
>DAEB01000019.1 GCA_002495185.1 Thermoplasmata archaeon UBA184
CGCACGCCGTCCGGCTTCACGAGCACGAAGGTCCGCTCGACGTTCCCTTCCGCCATCGGGCCGCCGAGCCGACGGGGGGCGTAAAGGTTTCGCCGGCGCTCGGGGAGCGCGCGGGGCTCTTCCGCCGGCGCCGGGGAGGTTTTTGTAGTGTGCTCGACTCGCGAGCGGAGTGACGGCCCCGATTTCCTCGACCGAGACGACCGCGCTCGTCGTGCTCGTCCTGTTGGTCCTGGTCCTCGGTCGCCGGACCGTCCGACAGCTCTCGGGGACCCGCTACTCTGCGTCCCGTTTGTACGGGTTCGCGGGACTCTATGTCCTCCTCTTCGGGGTCCTCGCTTTCGCCACGCTGTATGCGGCCGTCGCGACCTGGGGATGGGCCGCGTACGGCCTCATCCCCGTCTACGTCGCGGTTCCCGTCGTGGCCGCGGTCCTCGCCGCGCCGCACGTCCGCAAGGTCGTCCGGTTCGAGCGCCGCGACGGTGGCGAGCTCTACTATCGGCTCTCCTGGCAGGTGCCCGTCCTCTACCTGGCCCTCTTCCTGACGCGGATCGTCGCCGAGGTGGCGGTCTTCGGGCTCGCCGGGGTCGGGGCCTCGTACCCTCCGCCCGCACCTCCGTCCGCTTCCGGCCTCGTCATCCTGGTCGTGGTCGACCTCCTCTTCGGCGTCAGCCTCGGACTTCTGATCGGCCGGGGAGTCGGGGTCTACCAAGCGCGCCAAGAGCTCCCTCCCGCCACCGAGAGCCCGGCATCCTCTCCTCCGCTCCCGAGTGGGTGACGGCGCGCCTCCGGACTCCATGACCGCGACCTCGCGAGCGAAGACCCATCCGGTCGTCCGCGGATTCGACCGGGCCGCGGACGCCTACGAGCGGGGACGGCCCGGTTACCCTCCCGCGGCGGTACGGCACCTCGGCCGCGTCCTCCGGCTCGGGCCGAATCGCACGGTGGTCGACCTGGGGAGCGGCACCGGAAAGTTCACCCGGGCGCTCGCTCCGCTGGGCGCGGCCCGGGTCGCCGTGGAGCCGACCCCGGGAATGCGCCGCGTCTTCGAACAGGTGGTGACCGACGTCCTCGTGCTCGACGGGACCGCCGAGAGGATCCCTCTCCCGGACGGGTTCGCCGACGCGGTCGTCTGCGCCCAGTCGTTCCACTGGTTCCGACCCCGCCGCGCGCTTCGCGAATTCGCCCGCGTGCTCCGCGAGGGCGGAGGGGTCGGCCTCGTCTGGAACAACCGCGAGTCGTCCACCCCCTGGTCGCGGCGCGTCTCGGCGATCCTCGAACGGTACCACCGCAAGGAGCGATTTCCCGGTGGGGGAGGGCAGTGGAAGAAGGCGTTCGGCGGTCCGAACAGTCCGTTCGGCCGACTTCGAAAGCGGGTCTTCTGGCACGTCCAGCGGGCGTCGGTCGACCGGTTCGTCGACCGCTTCCTTTCGGTGAGCGTCGTCGCGGTCCAGCCGTCGGCCGAGCGGAGGCGGGTCGAGAAGGAGCTGCGGGCGATCCTGACAGCGGCCCCGAGGGCGGGAGACGAGCGACGCCTCGAGCTAGCGAACTCGACCGACGTCTACTGGGCGTTCGCTAGATCGCCCGGGCGTCGCAGACGTCGAACCAGGGACATCGGGCGCAGCGGGCGGGCGATGGGGTCGAGCGTCCGTCGTACGGGGCGAGGAGCTCGGAGCGGACGGCGAGGAGCTCGCGCCGCGCCTCGTCGTCCCAGCGGACGCGGAACTCTGCGTCCGCGTAGCGGAGGACGCCGAACGGAGGCGCGCGCCCGGTCGCCTCCTCGACGAGAAGGCAGTACGCGCGCACCTGGGCGACGTGCGACGGCGGCGGGCCGTTCGCGGGCGCCGCGCGGCTCTTGAACTCGACCGGCACGAGACGGCCGTCCGGCCGTTCTCGAAGCTCGTCGGGCCGGCCGGCCATGCGGTAGCGTTCCGACCGGAGCGTCACCGGCCGTCCGGGGTCGACCGCGACCAGGCGTCCGCGCGAGCGCTCGTACCGTCGTTCGGAGAGCGCCCGGAGCGCCCAGGCGACGAGCACGACCCCGGCGACCACGAGGACCCCGGCGAGGACGAGCGGGTCGGTCACGGACGGAGCAGCCACCAGAGGGCTCCTCCTACGAGGGCGACGCCGAGGAAGAGCATCGCCCAGTACGCCCCGCCGCGCTCGTCCCGGTGCTGTTCGGCGAGCAGGATCCGGTCGTGGTAGCGTGTCCCGGCGAGGGCGCTCCGCTGGGAGGATCGGCTCGGGCCTCCCGGTGGGGGGTGGTTCCGATACCAGTGCGAACGCGGGCAGTACACGTAGTCCGCGAGGTCGGAGGGGGACGTCCAGCCGTCGTCGGTCGCCATCCGGCGAATGGCGTTCCGCCGGAAGGCTTACCGATTCTCTTCCACCGGCATCGGCCGGTGGGTGCCGGGAGGAGTCGAACCTCCTTACGCGGAGGCCGGGGATTCCGTCTTCTTGCGGGGACGCCGGGGCTTCTTCTCACCCGCGGCGGCGGGGGCGGCCGGCGCGGACGGCGGGGGGGCTTCGGACGGCGGCTCGGACTTCGCCGCGGGAGCGGGCTCGACGGCCGGGGGAGTGGGGGCCGTGTCTTTCGGCTCGGGGCGACGCGCTCCGCGGGGGCGCGGAGCGGCCTTCGTCGCGGCGGGGGCCGCGGCGGCGGGCGCCTGAGTCTTCTGAGCGGCGGTCGAGCGGTCCGCGGCGCGCTTCAGTTCGTGCGCGCGCGTCCACTTGAACCGGTGACCGACCCGGTGGAGGTGGAGCTGCTGCTTCCGGCACGAGGAGGTGCAGAAGTGGTAGACGGTCCCGTCCCGCTTCACGAACATCATGCCGGTCCCCGGTTCGATTTCCCGGGCGCAGAACGAGCACTGACGCTTGACGACCATCGACGGCCTCGCTTCTTCCCTACCGGACAGAGAGCTTGCGCGCCTCGCGCGCCGTCTCCCGGAGGATCAGCACGTCTCCGAGGCGGATCGGGCCGGCGACGTTGCGGGTGATGATCTTGCCGCGGTCGCGTCCGGCGAGCACGCGGACCTTCACCTGGGTCGCTTCCCCGGCCATCCCCGTGCGGCCGACGAGCTCGACGACCTCGGCCGGCGAGCCCTTCTCCTCCGCCATCGACCCCTCTCCTCCGACCGCCGGACTCGGACCCCGTTCGCGACTCCTACTTCTTCAGGTTCGGATACGCGGCAGCGAGCTCGTCGAGGAGGGGCTTCGCCTCGCCGGCCTCGACGACCGCGACGCTCGCCGCGGACTTCGTGAGCCCGGCCGACTGGCCGAGCCGCTGCTTCTTCGGGACGTACAGGTACGGGATCCGCTTCTCCTCGCAGAGCATCGGGANNACGTGGACGAGGATCTCGACCGGGTCGACGTCCTCGGCCATGATCACGAGCTTCGCCTCGGAGCGCTCGCTCGACTTCGTCACTTCGTTCGTGCCGACCCGGATCTTTCCGGTCTCGCTCGCGACTTGCACGAGCTGGAGGGCCTTGTCGGCGAGGTCGCTCGGGGTTTCAAACCGCACGTAGATCGGTCGCGCCATCGTTCGTTCCTCGCGTCAGCGGAACCCCCGGTGTCGGGAGGTCCTCGGCTCACGGGTGGGGCCTCGTAATGGCCGCGATATTTAACTCTGCGCTTTCGACGGCCCTCTCGCGCCGCCGTCGAGGTCGGTGAGGAAGGCGAGCGTCCGACGCCACGCTTCCGCGGCGGCGCGCGCGTCGTAGGTCGGCCCGTCGGGGCGGTGGAAGGCGTGACGGACTCCGGGGAAGAGCTCCACCGTGACGCGCTTCTGCGCGCGGTTCATGGCCGGCAGGAGCTCCGCGAACGCCCAGGGAGTGATCCGCTTGTCTTCCGAGGCCAGGAGGAGGAGGACCGGGCCCCGGAGGCCCGCGACGTCGTCCGCTCGCGCGACCCTCCCGTAGAAGTCGACCGCGAAGTCGAACGGGCGGTGGCAGGCGCCGAGGAGCGCCACTCCGCCTCCCATGCAGAAGCCGAGGGTCCCGACCCGGGCGGGACCCGTGAGGCGGGAGAGGAGCGAACCGCGAGCCTCCTCGAGCGTGGCGAGCACGTGATCGTCCGTGAGCGCTTCGCGGAGGCGCATCCCCTCCTCGACGGTGGCCGGAACCTGTCCGCCGAACAGGTCGACCGAGGCGCTCGGGACGCCGGCGGAGAGCAGGGCGTCCGCGACCGTCCGCAGGTACGGGCCGCGCCCGTAGATGTCGTGGACGAGGACGACCCCGAGCGTCCCGCCCGCTCCCGAGAGCTCCGCGGGAACGACCTTCGCAACCGTCGGCACGGACCCTCGACCGGACGAGAGGGACTCCGTTCAAGAGGTAGCGGTCGGTTCTCGCGGGGCCGCGAACGACGCCGGCGAAAGCTCGGGGTGCGCCGCGAAGTGCCGGCGCGCGGGCGCGACCAGGCGGTCGAGGACCTCGACCACCGCGACCTTCAGGTCCTGCGGATGGAGCTTCCCCTCGGTCCAAGCCGCGTCGAACTCCGTCTCTGTGGCGAACTCGAGCGGGCCGCCGTACTTCGCCGGCCGCTCGACCGTGAGGTGCCCTTCCCAGGGGAAGGCGATGAACCGGACGGCCTCGACCACGGGGTTCCCCGCGACCACTCTCGCGGGGCAGAACGCCCCCTGGATCCGCTCCTCGATCAGCGGCTTCTCCGCCGGGATCGGGATCCCGCTCGAAGGGTCGGACTTCGACATCTTCCGCTCGACGGTCCCGTCGGTCGGGTTCATCCGGCCCCCTCCCGTGAGGGACGAGAGGAGCGGCGTGTGCACGGCCGTCGGCACCGGCCAGTGGTAGTGGTGGGCGACCTCCCGCGCGAGGACGTGGGCCCGACGTTGGTCCATCCCCCCGTAGGCGATCTCGACGGGAAGCTCGAAGATGTCCGCCCCCTGCATCGCCGGGTAGAACAGCCGGGAGGTGTCGAGCTCGGACTCTTCCTCGGTCCGGCCCATGATCGACATCGCTCGCTTCGTCCGGGCGAGGCTGGTCGCCTTGGCGACCCGCACGACGCGCGCCCAGTAGTCGGACGACCCCGTGAGCTCGTGGGACCAGCGGTAGCGCGTCCGACCCGGGTCGGCGCCGAGGGCCTCGAACGTCTCCTGCATGTACCGTCCGGCGGCGGCGATCCGCGCGAGGTCCCCGTCCAGCTTGTCATTGATCCAGGCGTGCCAGTCGGCGAGGAAGACCGTGACGTCACACCCCGCCTCCGCGAGGTCGAGGATCTTGCGCGTCGTGATGAGGTGCGCCACCGTGAGCGACCCCGACGGCTCGAACCCGATGTACGCCCGGGGATGGTCGTTCGAGGCGAGGAGAGAGCGGACCTCCTCCGGCGTCAGGACCTCTTCGGTGTGGCGCAGGACCCGGTCGACTCGTTCCTCGAGGTCCATCGCGGACGGGGAGAGGCGGCCGTATTTATCCGAGTGAGGGGCGACCCCACCGGCGGCGGCCGCGGGCCTCCTGACGCCCGGACCTTTTAAGCCCCCCCGCTGGCTAGTTACAATCCCCGCCATGGATGGTTCGTCCGAGACGGTCGCTCCCGTACCTCCGGCCAGCCCGACGCCGGCGGAGGAGCTCGCCCGGGCCCTCGGGATCAGCGTCGACTCCGCCGAGCGGCTCGTGAAGGCGGGCCACGCGAGCGCGGACGCCGTCCGGGAGCTCTCCGCGGACCAGCTCTCCGAACTGGGCCTCTCGACCGAAGAGGTCGGGAGGCTCCGTCCGGCCCCGGCCGCGCGGAGCGGCGAGCCCGCTCCCCTCGATTCGGACCGGATCGTGGAGCGGTGGGCCGGCACGGTCCGGCGCACCGACAAGACGCGTCGGCGGCGCCCCCAGCTGGCCCCCAAGGAGTCGACGGACGTCCTCAGGAAGTGGGTCGACGGGGACGACCGGGCGATGGAGGACTGGATCCGCTCCTCCGAGGCCGACCGGCCGGTCCCGAGCTCGACCCCGCTCGTGAGCCCGCCGACCACGGGTCCCGCGGAGGCGCCGAGCGCGCCCGCGGGCGTCGAGGTCCCGGCGGTCGCCCCCGTCCTCGAGCGGGAGGAGACGGTCGTCCGGTGGCTCACCGGGCTTCTCGACCGGGTGAAGAGCGACCAGTTCGACCCGTCGACGATGATCCAGGAGGTCCAGGACCTCCAGCGCCAGCTGTTTGACGAGCGGACGAAGCGCAAGCAGCTCGAGGACGAGGTCGAGCACGTGAAGCGCGGCTCGATCGCCGTCATCAAGTACGTCCGCTCGCACGAGGCCAAGGAGCGGGAGCTCGCCGTCCGCGCGAAGGACGACGAGATCGCGGAGCTCAAGCTCCGCCTTCTCGCGATCGAGGGCGTGGACGGGCACAAGGTGACCGCCTCGAACGAGGGGCGAGCTCCGACGGCGACCGCGATGCCCGCGCCGGCGAACGCCGCGGACGCGGTCGAGAAGGCGACCCGGGAGCTCGAGCAGAAGCTCCGGGACGAGTTCGGGGAACGCGAGCACGAGTACATCGAGCGGGAGACCGAGCTGCGCCGCCGGATCGTCCAGCTCGAGGGGGACGTGCGGAGCCTCTCGAGCCAGACCGAGATGGCGAAGGACCGCGAGTCGAGCCTCACCCGGGAGCGAGGCCCGCTCGAGGACGACCTCAAGAAGCGCCTCCAGGAGGTCCAGCAGCTCGAGAAGGACCTCGTCGGGCGCGAGAACGAGCTGAGGACCCGCTTCGAGGAGATCCGGCTCAGCGCCGAGGAGAACGAGCGGCGCCGGGGGCTCCTCGAGTTCAAGGAGGGCGAGCTCGCCGCCTACGACCAGCAGCTGCAGACGCGCCGGCAGGCGCTCGACATCCAGGCGCGACGGCTCGAAGAACAGCGGCGGGAGGTCGGGCCCGGCGGGTCGACGACGGGCGACGAGGCGCGACGCCTCGAGGACCTCCGTCACCAGCTCTCGCAGAAAGAGAGCGAGCTGAGGGCCCGCGAGGGTCAGCTCTCCCAGCGGGTGCAGGAGCTCGAGCGGATGAGCGGCGCCACCGCGGAGGCCGAGGCGGACCGGATGCAGACCGAGGCGGTCGCCACCGTCACGGAAGCGAAGGTGAAGAGCGGCGTGCGCCGCCTCGACGACCTCCTCTACGGCGGGTTCCCGGTCGGCTCGCAGATCCTCCTGAACGGTCCGGCGCACACGGGAAAGGACGTCCTCGCCCGGCTCTTCTCCGCGGAAGGGCTGCGCCTCGGCGTTCCGTCGATCTGGGTCGTCACCGACAAGACGTACCAACAGGTCCGCGACGACCTTGCCGGTCTCTTCCCGGGCTTCGCGGACGCGGAGAAGAAGGGGATGGTCCGCTACGCCGACATGTACTCCCGCTCCGTGGGAGCGAGCCCGTCCAGCCCGGGCGTGAGGTTCCTCTCCCCGACCGACAAGAACGTCCTCGACCAGCTGAGCGAGACGGTGAGCTCGTTCGCGACCGAGCTCAAGGAGTCGTTCTCGACCTACCGCCTCATCTTCGAGTCCGTCTCGACCGTCACCGCCTACCTCGACACGACCGCGACGTTCCGGTTCCTCCAGCCGTTCGTCGGACGGCGCAAGATCGACGGGGCGGTCGGGTACTACATGCTCGATAGCGGGATGCACACCGAGAGCGACCTCGAGGCGCTCGAGCACATGGTCGACGGCTCGATCAACCTCAAGGTCGAGCAGATGAAGACGCTCCTCGCCGTCAAGGGGATCGGGGAGGCCCAGGCGCGCTCGTGGGTCGGCTACACGTTCACGAAGCGCTCGTTCAACCTCGGTTCGTTCTCCCTCGAGCACATCCGCTGAGAGACCACCGGGCGCCCGCCCGAGGGCAAGGGGCTATGTAGGAGCCCCGGCGTCGTACGCCCGCTAGGCTAGACCGGGGGGTTGGGCGTCCCCTTACACACCGAAACCGTCCTTAGCGGGGGTGACAGGCAGGAGCGACGTTCGGGCGAGCTGTGCGTCTCGTGGAGCCTCGTAGACGCTCTGTTCCGCCGGGCCGCGGGTGTTGCGACGGGCGCTCGGAGGAGCGCCCTAGCGGCTATCCATCACGGGCATCGGGTCAGGTCCTGACGGGAGCAGCCTTACCGTGACCCGTCGACGCTGGCGGGGCGACGGGGCCGAGGGGCACACGGGGTCTCCGCGCGGTTCGCTCGAGCGGCAATCCTGCTGGCCTAGCACCTGCGAGAGAGCTCGATGGGGGAGGGGGCCGTGTCTTCACCCTCGACCCGGTCGATACGATGACGGATCAGTTGCCAGAGTTCCGCCGATAGAGATAAGTAAGTTTCCCGCGTCCGGCCGAGGAGACTGTGACGAAGCGGAAGGCTCGGTACGGTCACTGCCAGCGGTGCCTTCACACCTGGCGGATGCGCCGCCGCTCCCCGCCCATGTGCCCTCGGTGCAAGTCACGGCTCTGGCGGATCCCCCGAGGGGAACCGAAGGCACTGCAACGGCGCGAGAGGAGGGCCAAGCGTCACCGGGATGCCCAGATCGTCCGCGCCATGTCCGCCGAAGAGAGCCTCCGGGCGTTCGGAACCCTGTCGAAGACCCTCGTGAAACTGGGGCGGTGGAACGATCAGAGACCTCGTTGAGCTAGCCACCGCATTTGCCCGAGCCGTGAAGGAGGCCGGTGGCCGGTGCTTGTTCGTGGGGGCCCTCGCCGTCAGCGTGTGGGGCGCTCCGAGAACGAGCCAAGACGCGGATGTTTTGCTCCTGATCGACGCGGAGCGGTTCCCCGTTCTCGTTCGGTCCCTCAAGAAGCACGGACTCGAGACGTCAGCTCTCGACCTCGCCGACGGCCTTCGGACTCGTACGCACGTCACGGTCTGGGCGGCCGAGGGCCGGGACCTCTGGATCGACGTCACGATGGCGGTCAGCGAGTCCGAACGGAGCCAGGTCCTCCGGGGAGTCCCGGTTCACGGTGTAGCGGTCTCGACCGTCGAGGACACCATCGCCTACAAGCTCCTGTTTGGGAGCGCGAAGGATATCGAAGACGTCCGTTCGATCATTCGACGAAACGCGGGCCGGGTGGATGAGTCCGCGCTTCGCAGCCGGATGCAGGGGCTCGGCCTCGACTTCCGAAGATACCGGCGACTGAAGTTGGACTCTCGTACCGAGTGACCGATAGGACGACAGCCGACCGATTGGACGACACCCGTTCGATGATGGATTCGTTTAAATAGCGGGCCATCGCGTTTTCTTCTCACCTCTCCGTACCCGTATGCACAGCTACGTCGACCTCTATTTCACGCCCGACAGCTCTTCGCCCCTCCAGCTCTCCGAGCGACTTCGTTCGGTCGCCGGCCTCTCGTTCATCATCGGCCCCCACGACCTCGTCTTCGACTGGGACTCGGAGCATGAGTTCCAGGAACGGATCGCGAAGATCCACGAGGCGCTCCAGGGGTCCGGGGTCTTCTACCGGGTCGAGACCGTCCACGAGGACCCCGAGTTCGTCCCGCCGATGCCGTGGCCGCCGCCCATGCCCCGGCGCGACCCCGAGCACCCGGGCTTCTAGGGTCCCCCACCCCCCTGGTTCCAGTGGAACCGGGCGACCTACCAACCTTCGCCCTTCGGGTCGACCGCGTCGCGCTCCATCCGGGCCCTTCGCTCGGCCGGGATCTCTTTCTTTTGGGAGGTCGCGTAGTCGTAGACGACGCTGACCGTCTTCCCCCGGGCCGTGACCGTCGAGGTGCCGGCGAGCGTGAAACGGTAGAGGAGCGTGAAGCTCGTCCGGCCGAGAGGACGGGCCGGGGCGACCTCCCCGACGAGCTCGGCGCCGTAGCCGACGGGGGCGAGGTAGCGGCACATCGCCTCCGCGATGATGATGTCGATCTTCGTCGGGTCGGTAGAGCCGAGGAGCGGGAGGTAGTAGTCGCAGCGGAGCGTCTCCATGTAGGGAAAGTACGCGGCGTGGTTGAGATGGTTCAGGACGTCGAGNNAGAAGTGTCGGGAGACCGGCCAGGGATGAGAGGAGGACGGAGGCGCCGGGGACGGCATGGTGGTGCGGGCACGTGCACGCTCCCTATATGGCCTCGAGCCGATGGGGCCGCGAACCCGCTCGGGGAGCGGTAGGTCGGTCGTCCATGGCAGTCGAAGAGGGGGCCCGAACGTCTTCCAGTGGAAGCCGGGGGGTGGGGGAGTCGGTCTCCGCGGCACCGGGGGAGATGGCCGCGGCCGTGGTGCGGGTCCGCGACGCGGTGAAGCGGCACTCGAACCGGTTCGAGCACGCGATCCCGCTCATCGCGAGCGAGAACCTCCTCTCGCCGTACGCGAAGGAGCTCATGATCAGCGACTTCCACTCCCGGTACGCCGAAGGGCTTCCCGGGGAGCGCTACTACGAGGGGAACGAGCAGGTCGACGAGGTCGAGGAGGTCTGCCTCGCCCTCGCGAAGCGGCTGTTCCGCTGCTCGTTCGCGGACGTCCGCCCGACGTCGGGCACCGTCGCCAACATGGCGGTCCTGAAAGCGCTGACCGAGCCCGGGGACCTGGTCGGGACGAGCCGTCTCGCCGACGGGGCCCACATCTCGAGCGCGTCGTTCGGCGCGTTCGGCCTCCGCGGCGTGAAGCCGGTCTACTACGCGTGGGACGCCGAGCGGATGACGATCGACGTCGGGCGCACGCGCGAGATCCTTCGCGCCGTTCGGCCGAAGGTCTGCCTGTTCGGCCTCTCTCTCTTCCTCTTCCCGATGCCGATCGAGGAGCTCCGCCCGACCCTGGACGAGATCGGCGCGCGCGGCTGGTACGACGCGGCCCACGTGCTCGGCCTCATCGGCGGGGGCGAGTTCCAGGACCCGCTCCNNCTCGCCTCGACCGAGGACACCGAGGTCGTCCGCCGCCTCCAGGGAGGCGCCTTTCCCGGCGTCACCAGCAATCACCATCTCCACGCGATGGCCGCGCTCGCGGTCAGCCTCGCCGAGCACATCGAGTTCGGCCGCGACTACGCCCGGCAGACGGTCGCGAACGCGCGCGCGCTCGCCCAGGCGCTCCACGACCGGGGGTTCGACGTCCTCGCCCCGAACCTCGGGTTCACCCGCTCGCACACGATCGCGGTGCGGGTCGAGAAGGAGGGCGGGGGGGAGGCGGTCGCGAAGCGCCTCGCGGACGTCGGGATCATCTCGAACAAGAACCTCTTGCCCGGCGACAAGAGCCCGAAGCATCCCGGCGGGCTCCGTCTCGGGACCCCCGAGGTGACCCGCGTCGGGATGCGCGAGAAGGAGATGGAGCGAATCGCCGAGCTGTTCGACGGGCTCCTCCACCGGGGGACCCCGGCGCCCGACGTCGCCCGGGGCGCGGCCGACCTGAAGCGCGATTTCACGACCCTCCAGTACTGCTTCGCCGCCGGGGAGGCGGCGTACCGGTACTACGACCTCGTCGGCCGGGACCCCACCTAGGCGGGCGGTCGGCGAGGGGGCATCAGGGGGCCGACGGGTCCCCCTCTTCGTCCGTCTCGACGGCCGCATCCCGACGAGCGATCCCGCGCGCGAGCTCGTCCTCGTCGAGCGTGACCCGCGGCTCGGCTTCGGGTCGCGCGGCCAGCGTGAACCGGGCTTTCCCCCCCTCGCCGAGCGTCGCCGTGAGCGTCCCGTCGGTGACGAGCGAGGCGACCCAGTCGGCGACCGCCGCGGGCGCCGGGGCTGGTTCCCACGACGCCTCGATCTCCTCGATCGAGAGCGGCCCCTTCCGGCGCAGGAGCTCGACGACCGTCTCGCGCCCCTCTGCGAGCCGGCGAAGCTCGTCCTCCGGGCCGGGACGAGGGCGGGCCGCTCGCGGGCTTCCCCCCGAGACGAGAGCGACGATCCCTCCGACACCGCCCAGGAAGACGAGAACGATCGCGCCGAGGAGCTCCGGAGAGATGGGAGCGATCATCCCGGCGGCCGCCGACGCGTTCGAACTGACCGGGGCGACCGGAGAGAAGACGACCGGGCCGAGGAGGACCGCCCCGGCGGCGTCCAGCACCTCCCACGAGCCGCTCGAGTTCTTCGGGAACGAGTAGTTCAACCAGGCCCCGCTCGAACCGTTCGCGAGGGGGACGACCGGAACGAGGGAATCGGTCGTTCCCGAGGAGGACAGCGTGCGGGCCGTAAGGACGGCGCCCGGCACGGGGTCCCCGAAGGGGTCGCGCACGTGCCAGAACGTGTCGTCCCACCGTTCGGTGATGTTGAAAGTGCTCTTCTCGGGGTCGTACAGCACGAGGTGGTCCAGGTCCGGGAGGATGACGAGCCCGGCCGCCGCTCGGTTCGCCGGAAGGAGGGAGCCGACCAAATCGACCGTCACGGAGGCCGCCTTGCCGACGACGACGAAAAGCCGAAGCTCTCCGCTCCGCCAGGCGGTGGAGGGGATCGAGTACGTCCCGTTCGCGGCTCGCCCTAGGGGACCGGACACGGAGGCGTTCACCCAGGACGGTGCGTTCGACCCGTTCGTATCGACCGTGATCGTGAGGCCACAGGCCGCCGCGAAACTTGCGACCCGCGAGCCGTTCGCGTCGACCGCTTCCCAGGTGAGGCCGGTCGCAGCCCCTACGACGACCTCGGAGGGCACGGTCCCGACGAGGACGAGCGACGAGGCGGCTTCCGCACCGCGCGAAATGCCCGCCGGAACGTGAGAGCCGAGCGCGATTCCGGACGGTCCGAGCAGTGCGAAGAGCAGCGCTCCGACCACGAGCCCGAGGAACGCGGGTCGAGAGCGGCGACTGCCGAAGCGCCGTCGGACGCCGGACAACCGATCCCCGATTCCCCGCGGCGAGGGAACGTGAGGAGAGTCGGACGGAGCCGCTTAACGGCTTCGTCGCTCCGACGGGACACGGGAGTTGCCTCCCGGGCGAGAGCGCGGGTTCTTAGGGAGGAGCGCTTCGCTCGGACGTGGGCGCTCCGACGGTCACGACGATCACTCCGCCCCCGCTCGCCTCTCTTCCCGTCGAGCGGGAGCAGCTCGAGTACTCCTCGCGGTCGATCGTCTTCGCGGAGGACGGCGAGCGCCTCCTCCGCGCGTGGGGCACGCCGGAACGACCGTGGGTGCTCTCGGTGGAACCGAGGGGGAGGCGCTGGCGGGTCGAGGCGTGGGGCGCGGACGGACGGACCGCTCGCTCGGCGGCGCGAGCCCTCTTCTCCCTCGACCACCCGCTCGAGGAGTTCTATCGGCTCGTTCGCGCCGAGCCGACCCTCCAGGGCACGGAGCGGAGGTTCCGGGGACTCCGCGTCCCCCGCGACGCCCACGTCTACGAGGCGTTGATCCACTCGATCCTCGGCCAGCAGGTCTCGGTGCGCGCCGCGAACGCGATGAAGGGACGTCTTCTCGAGCGGACCGGCTCGTTTCTCATCGCGGACGGGGTCGAGGTCCCGCGCGTCCCGACCCCGGGGGAGGTTCGGGCGCTCGGCCGGGCCGGTCTTCGCACGACGGGGCTGAGCCGAGCGAAGTGCCGCTCCCTGCTCGCCCTCGCGAAGACCGTCTCCGACGGAGCCCTCCCGTCGGAGGAGCTGGCGCACGTTCCGCTCCCGACGGCGGTCGAACGGCTCGACGCGCTCCCCGGGGTCGGTCGGTGGACGGCGGAGAACGGCCTCCTGCGCGGGGTCGGGCGGACCGACGTCTTCGTCGCCGGCGACCTCGGGGTCCGGGTCGCGCTCGAGGAGTTCGGGGTGCTGCGCCGCACGGCGTCCGAGGACCGGGCCCGAGCGTGGGCCGAGCGGCACTACCCCGGATGGGGCAGCTACGCGACCCTCTACCTGTGGCGGAAGCTGGTCGCCGACCACGCCGCGGCCGACTCGGGCTGACCACCTGCCGGCCGACCCTAGCCGGTCGGTACGGCCGACCCGTTCAGCCGGAACGTCGCGACCGTGCGATGCGTCGCTCCCCGGGAGGAGAGCTCGCTCTCCTTGAGGACGAACTCGCGGACCTGGAACCGTCGGGGGGAGGGAGGAGGAATCGTTCCGGTGAGAAGGTCGACCGCTCGACGGTGGTCGGCTCCCGAACGGACCCGGAAGAGGGTGAGGTGCGGTGCGAACGTTTCCCGTCGGTCCGGCACTCCCTCGCCCACGAGCGCCTCCCGGACGAGCGACGCGAGGCGCGTGAGCTCGACCGCCCCCTCCCCCATCCCCATCCAGACCACCCGCGGCCGGTCGGCCGAGGGGAACGCGCCCACGCCCTCGAGCGTCGCGCCGAACGGCGCCACCTTCTCCGCGACCGGCAGGAGCGCCTCTCCGATCGGCCCGGCACGCTCGCGCGGGATCTCTCCGAGGAACCGGAGGGTGATGTGTTCCGGTGCCGGTGGGCCTCCCCCTTCCCCCGAGGGGGGTGGCACCTCGACCGCCACGAACGCGCGCACCGGCCCTCCGAGCGTTCGCTCGCACTTACCTGTTCGTTCGGGGAGAGAGACGCAGCGCACCACCCTTGACCGCCAGGGTCCAGACCTGCGCTCGGTCCGGGCCGAGGCCCAGCGACCGGAGGACCGAGCGGACGCGTCGGGCGCGGTGCGCGTCGCCCACGACGAACACCACGAACGCTCCCCGGTGGAGGGCCTTGCGGACCCCATGGCGGATCCGTTCCGCGCGCAGCGCGCCCGAGACCTCCGCCTCGACGTGCACGTCCCGGCCGCGGAAGAATCTCCATGCCCAGCCCGTGCGGGCTCGTTCGACCGCATTCGAAAGGTCGGCCGGCACCGGTGTCTCCTCGCGACCCGGCAGCAGTCGGAGCCGAGCATCGGGAAGCGTGGTGTCGAACCGGCCCTGGCGAACGATCTCGAGCCGGTAGCCACGTCGGGCGAACAGTCGGAACGTCGCCATGAGAAGCGCCCGGTGCTCGGCCGTCTCGCGCGTCGCACCGGTCGGCGTGGTGAGTCCGAGCCATCGCTCGCCGGCCGGAGAGAGGCGGAGACCCTCCCGGCTCTCCTCGAGAAAGGTTCCTTCGGCGAGCAGCCGCCCCAGCCGGTCGTGGAGCAACGCAGCCTCGACGCTCACGCCGGGCAGACGGAGCGCGGCTCCCACGGCGTCCTCGCGGCGAAGCGGCGTCCGCATCTCGACCTGCGAGAGGGTTGCCAGGAGCAAGCGCTCCGTGGCGACGTCGCGTGCCTCACGCCCGTCCGCCCGAGATTCGCAGACCTCGAACTCGGCCCGACTCTGGACGACCACCTCGTCCCAGACGGTCGGATCGACGGGGGGCAGCGACTCTTCGGGAGCGGTCGGGCGAACTCCCTCGGCCGAAGAATCGAGGGCGAGCCCGAGGCCGGTCGGAAGGTGGGGGAGGAGCGAATGCGCCTCGACGGGGCCGAGTCCCAGCCACGCGCCGACCTCGCGGGCCGACGGCGGGGGGACCCGGAACGAGACGAACCCGCGAAGGGCGCCGCGAGCAGCGCTCTCGAGCTCCCGGGAGAGTCGCTCCGGGTACTGCGTCGCGACAATCGTCCGAAGGCCGAACTTCCTTCCCTCGCTGAGGATCTCGGTGACGAGCCGGGGCGAGAGCGCCTGCACCTCGTCGAGGACGAGCGAGACCGGCGCCGGGGGAGCCGTTCGCTCGGCCGTCGCCGCCACCCCGAGGTAGACGCGCGCCAGCACGAGCGTCGCCGCGAATCCGGCCGCTTCGGGTCCCAGGCTCGCGAACGGCAGCCGCACGAGGACCGTCCGCCCGCTCGTCAGCAGACGCTCGACCGGAAGGCCTCCGTCCTCCGGAGCGAGAAGGTCGCGGAGCGCCGGGACGAGCACGACCTTGGAGAGGCGGGTCGCCGCCGACCAGAGGAACTCCGGGTTCCGCCGGACGACCGGAGCGAGCTCGTCCAGAAAGCGCGCGAGTTCGCTCGACCTCGTCGCGAGGCGCGACGCGTCCCGCCGGTCGGGGTCGGTCAAGAGGTCGTAGACGTCGGTCAACGTCCCTCCCGCTTCGAGTGCGAGACGGACGAAGGTGTCGAAGATCCGCTCGAGCCGGAACCCCCAGTAGAGGTCGGTCCCGTCCGGGCTCAGCCGCTTGAGCGCCGCGACGAGGTGCGCCGCCGCGCGGTCTCGGGAACCATCGGACGCAAGAGCAGCGATCCCGGGGACCGGCGGCGCGGTCGCGTCGACGGCGACCACCGCGCGTCGGGCCCGGGCGGAGAGTCGCGCGAGGGTCGCCGGGGCGAGGTCTCCGTGAAGGTCGAGCGCGAAGACGCCCTCCCCCCGTTCCACCGCACGTGCCGCCCAACGGGCGAGGTACGTCGTCTTTCCGGATCCGGAGGCGCCGAGGACGATGGCGGGGGTCTCGACCGGGAGCTCTCGGGATGATCCGGCCCCGGGGCTTCCCGCGAGCGCGGTCCGGGCGGCGAGGTCCGGGGGTCGCTCGAACCACCCGTCCCCCGGAACGGTACGGTACCCGCCTCGCTCCCAGTCGCGACGCGCCCCGAAGCCGACCTCCCGGAAGCTCGCCGGTGCCGCGGAGGTGAGGCTCCACTCGGCGGCGACCGACGCTCCTACCGCAGCGATGCCGCGTTCGAGAGCTGCCCTCGTCGACGTGGCGTACCAGAACCGGCGAGCGAGCCAGAGGTTTCCACTCCGGCCCGGGAACCAGAACGTCTGGACGCCGAGCCAGGTCCTTCCCGCCGTGCCCCCCTCGACCCCGAGCGTGTCCACGACCGGTCGGTCGTCGCCCGGTCCAAGAAGCCCGTTCGTCCCGACCCGGACCAGGGTCGCGACCCGTCCCTCCCGGAGATGCGATGGCGGCGCGGGGGGACGAGCCGAGGCTGGGTCGACCCGGACGGTCGATCCGGCAAGACTGCGGCAGACGAGCCGGACCAGCTCGTGCGGCCGCACGGTCAGGCGGGGTCGCGGCCGGTCGGAGTCGCTCTCGAGAAGAGCCGCGGCCGGAGGAGCGGCCGAGGCGAGCAGTCGAGCGAGCGCCCCGTACCACTGGACCAGGTGGGAAGGAGACCCTCCCAGGACGATGGTCATCGCGGCGCTCACGGTCGCGACGACCCGGCGGTCGCCCGCTCCACCAGCGCATCCAGCTCCGCACGGAGCCACGGCAGTCCGTTGGCGCGGGCGAACTCGCGGAGCACGTCGGTCGAGACGAGGCGCGGGACCGCGCGGTCGACCTCCCAGAGCCGGACGAGCCAAAGGAGCCGACCATCGGGGTACCGGAACAGTCGGGCGCGGGGGCGATACGGTCCGGCGATCGGGAGGCGCAGTTCGCCGACCTTTCGGACTCGCCCCGCGCCGCCGCGGCGAAAGAGTTGTTCGTCGAGAACGGGTTCGGACGGCGTTGAGTCGATGCGTTCCGCATCCACGGTTTCCAAAACTCCACCGCCCCTCCCGCGGGTCTCGGGCGAGACGGAGTCGGTGGCACGCGAGAGGTGCCCTCGGCGAGAGGGCATGGGACCGTCGCTCCCCGGACCCGCCCGACGGCCGGAGCACCGCAGGGCAGGGAGGGACGGGCTCCGGCACGTTCGCCGGGAACGGGCGCAGGTCCGAACCGCACCTACCCGGGGAGAGGACGACCGACGCTACCGGCCGAGCGTCCGCTCCTCGGAGGCGTCCTCGAAGTTCCCCTCGAGCTTCGGGGCGACGCGGGTGCCTGCGCGGTTAGAACCGAGGGAGAGTACGGAGCCCACGGGGGCCGACGATGCCCACGGGCTCGGAGACGCGCTCGGTTCGGGGATGAGAGCACGGCTCGTCGGGTTCGACGGAATCCAGCGGACGACGGAATCGTCGCGCGAAGAGTGCGTCGGAGAGGGCGGCGGGCGGTGCCATTTCGGGTACTCCGACGTGGGCGCTCGGCGAGATTCCCGTGCACCGTTCAGTGGAACGTGAGCGATGCCTCCGAAGGAACGGACCCGGGGGCTGGTGGTGATCCCGAATCGGCGCGACGGAGGACCGTCCTGAGAGGGCCGAAGAAGGAAGGGGGAGAAGAAGTGTTTTGGAAAGGTCCTTCGCACGCCTGGGACACGGTGCTGTCCCCTTGCGGCGATCTGGAAGGACCTTTCCGGGGGTGGTTGCAAACAATCGATGGCGGTCCGCGGTATTTGAACCGCGGACGGGAGGTCGTGAAACGGTTCGGGAGGGAGCTGTTCCGGGGCCCTACCGGGCGTGGCGGGTTTCGGGCTCCGCGATCACGATCCGCGGGAGCTCTCCCTGGATCGCCGGCGGCCGACGAGCGGCCTGGGCGGCGGCGCGGCTCGACTGGGCGGCCCGCGGGAGGAGCCATCGCTCGCCCCAGGCGCGCAGCTCGCGCGCCGCCGGGGCGAGCCCGAGGCCCATCTCCGTGAGCGAGTAGACGACCGAGAACGGACGCGTGCTGACGACCGTCCGCTGGACGACNNAGCGTCTTCGCGTTGAGCCGCGGGTTCGACTTCAGGATCTCGCTGAACCGCTGCGGGCCCTCGAGCAGGCGGTGGACGATCGCGAGACGCCACTCGGTGCCGATGACACCGACCGCCGCGAGGACGGGGCAGAGGTGCCGGCCATCGGCCGACTCGCAGCCGTCCGTTGCGCCGGGATGAGCGGGATGGGTCGGATGGGAGAGATGGGGTGGGTGCGGGTGTCGAGCGCGATCGGGCTCCACGGATGTCGCCTCGAACCCGTAGGGCCGCAACCCTTCTTATAGTTACTGTATGATAGCAAGTGAAAACTGGTAACTTTTTGTCGACCCGAGACCATCTCTCACCGAGCGGGCGTACCTTTTCTCCGCTCACGGCCGTTGGGCGCCGTGCCCGCGCGTCGTCGCGAAATCGAGCTCTCGGTCGAGCGACCGCTGCGGCCGGACGGCGCCGGCGGCGGTACCGTGCGGCTCTCCGCGCGCTTCGACCTCTCTCCGGACGGGAAAGGTCCGGACCATTCCGAGCTGGCCCGGGCGCTCGACGACCTTCAGGCCGACCTGGACGGGGTCGTGGGTCCCCTGCTCGCTTCCGCTCCGGTGAACCGGCCGGACCGGGACCTCACCGAGCTCATCGAGACGTACCGCCCCCGTCAGCGAGAGCTCGTCGACCTCCTCCTCGGCGAGGGCGAGCTCACCCCGGGGGAGCACGCGCGTCTCGTCGAGTACCTGGGAGCGCCGCCGGCACCCGCCGAGGCGCCCGCCCCGCCGGTCGAGCGCCGGTTGGAGACACCGCTCGCCGCGGTGCCCGCGATGGCCGGACGGGGCGAGGAGCCGATCCGCCCGGTCTCCGAGCTCCTGCGCCAGTACCAGATCGGCTCGCTGAAGCAGGCCGGCGCGGTCCGCGCGCGCCGGGAGATCTCGTTCTCCGAGTACATGGCCCTCAAACGACATTTCCAGGAAGCCGAGGCGAAGTCGGACCGGCCGGGGTCCGAGGCAGCCCACTAAGAATCTAGCGCGAGCCGGACGCCGTGCGGTCGCGCACGACCGGAGTCGGGACAAGGGCGACCGCGAGGAGACCGACGTCCGTGATTCCCCGGCGCATCGCGACCACCCGCGCGCGGTCGGGCCGGGTAGTGAGCTCGGGCTCGGTCGGTGCGCCGACGACCGCGCCGGCGGGGTACTCCGGGGCGCCGATGGCACCGGCGGTCCGGAAGAGGCCGACGCTCATCTCGCGTCGCCGCAGCCCGTCCCGGGCTTCCGCGAGGAACTCTCCGAGGGCCGGACCTTCGTCCACTCCTTCGGGGAGACCCAGGGTCGTCATCGCGAACGCCCCGACCCCCTTCGTCCGGCTCTCCACGCTCAGCCCCTCGGCGCCGTAGAGGTCGTCCGTCCGGGCGAGGAACCGGGCGGCGGCCGCGGCCGGCGGGTCCCGGATCGAGAGGAAGGCGAGCCGGCTCGTCCAGCCCTTCTCGAAGACCGCGTCGGCCGCCGACTTGAGGGCGTCTCCCGGACCGGCGACGATCACGGGCCGGCCGACTCGCTCCGGGAGCGGCGGCGCAATTCCCGACGTAACCGGGGAAGGGTCCGCTCCCACGGTGGGAGCGGTCGCGGCGAGACCGAGCCGTCCGAGGAGCTCCGAGCACTCGGCTCGCTCGGTCGGCGCGAGCGGATGCATCGGACCGCCGCCGAGAACTCGGGCTCCATCGCCGCGCTCGACCACGAGCGTCGCCACGTCGGCCCGCGTCCCCACCTGAGCGAGCCGGCCGGCGACGGCCCCCGTCCCGAGCACCCGCGCGAGGAGTCCGACCTCGTAGCCGGTGGCGCCGCGTCGATGCGCTTCCTCGAGGAGGCGGGCGAACTCCTCTCCGCTCAGCCCGGGAGGAGGAAGGAGAAGAGAACGGAGGGCGCCTCCCGAGAGGAGGACGAGAAGGAGGTCCTGCTCGTTCAGCTCCTGGGCGAGTTCACTGGTGGCCGCGACGATCCCCTCCGCCTCCGGCGCGCCTCCCCAGCCCGGAGCGACCCGCGTGCCCCGGAACGGGATCTCAGGAAGGACCGGGTCCGGTCCGGCGAGGAACCCCTGGTTGAGGCGGTCGCCGACCGCGTGGAGGGCGGCGAGCGCCATCGAGTTCGCCGCGTTCCCGAACGCGACGAACCCGACCTGGCGGTACCGCTGGTCGGTGACGAACCGGTTCCCGACCCGCAGCGCTCCCCCCTCGCGTCGGAGCGCGAGTCGCACGGACCGGTATGCGTCCGCGGCCGTGACGGCGGCCCGGAACGCGATCGCCTGGACCGGGTCCGGCCCTTTCGGGTCCGGTTCTCCCGAAGGAGGGAACGGGTCCCACGGGAACGGTCCGATCACGGACGCGGGAGCGAGCCGGCCGCTCAAGAGCGTAGCGGGGCGCGGGTTCCCTATCCGAGCTGGAGGCGCTCCGGGGTGGAGGGAGAGGCCGGCGCGAGGAAGCGGGATGGCGAGAACTGGGCCGGGTCGAGGTCGGTCGGCTGGCCGAGGACGGCCCCCGCGATCCGACGGGAGGTCGCCGGGGCGAGCATGAACCCGTGGCCGCCGAAGCCGTTCCCGTGCACGAACCCCGGGAGCCGGGGGTCCTCTCCGACGACAGGGAATCCGTCCGGGGTATCGTCGTAGTATCCGGACCATGCTCGGAGGACGCCGACCGCACCGAGCCGGGGGAGGAGCCCTACCAGGGCCCGGGCCATGGCGATGAGGAACGCGGGCGAGCTGGTGGGACCTCGGGAGGTTCCCGGTCGATGCGGGAGCGAGAGACCCCCGATGACCTCCCCGCGCATCGACTGGCTGAAGTAGAGGCCGTCCGAAGCGCGGACGACCATCGGGTCGAGGAACGGCTTCATCGCCTCGCTCGCCAGGATCTCGTGCCGGGTCGCGACGTTCGGCACGTCGAGCCCCGACCGGCGGGAGAAGTCACCCGACCATCCCCCCGCGGCGTTCACCACGGTCGGGGTCGCGACCGGCCCCTTCGAGGTGATGAGGCCCGCGACGCGGCCGTCCCGGACCTCGACCCCGAGCGCCTCGACGCCGAGGGCGACCTCGACGCCCAGCGAGCGCGCCGCCTCGTAGACTCCCCACACCACCGGAAATGGGTAGAGCGTCCCGTCGGTCCGCAGGTACGTTCCTCCCACCGTGGCCCCGGGAGCGATTCCCTCGACCAATCGTGCGACGCCGGCCGCGTCCAGCACGTGGGAGGCGAGTCCCTCCGACGCGACGACGGCGTGGACGTTGCGGAGACGTGCGAGCTCGCTCTCGTTCTCGGCCAGGAAGAGGTAGCCGGTCTGACGGAACCAGATGTTGAACCCGAACTCGATGCCGAAGCGCCGGTACGCCTCGACCGACTCGCGCGCCAGCCGGACCGTGCCCCGGGTCTCCCATTGCTGGCGCACGCCTCCGCCGTTCCGGCCCGACCCTCCGCCCGAGAGGAACCCCCGGTCGACCACGAGCACCGGGCCGCCGCCCGCCCGGGCGAGATGGTACGCCGTGAACAGCCCGACGATCCCGGCCCCGACCACGACCGTCCGGTACGAGTCCCGGGAGAACGTCACGGCACGACCTCCGCGGAAGGAGAGGGAAGGGAGGCCAGGGCGGCGAGCGGCGTCGGCACCACGGGGGGCCGCTGGGTGATGTAGCCGACCTCGAACGGAGGACGGTCCTCGAGCAGGGAGAGAACGAGCAGTGCATCGGGGAGGCAGTACCGCCCCTGGCAGATCCCGGTGCCGAGGCTTGTGTACCGCTTGATCACCTCGATCCCTCGGTACCCGGACCGCACCGCCTTCTCGACCTCCGAGACGAGCACATCGACGCAGGCGCACGCGGTCCATCGCCCGTGTCCCCGGGTTCGGAGCAGCTCCCGGTAGTATCCGAGGAGCTCGTTCGGTCGTTCGTCGAGGAGCGGCGCGAACGTCGGCGCGTTAGAGCTCCCGTTTCCCCCGATCGCGTCCGCGATTCCCTGGGCGTGGCCGGCGAGGTCGCGGGCGGCGAGGCCGGCGACGGAACCCGCGGCGTAGAGGCCCGGGACGCTCGTGACGCCGTCCGGCCGGACCTTCGGCGCGTACGCTCCGGGGTCCGAGCGCCACTCCATCGAAGCTCCCGCCTGGAAGAACAGCTGCGCATGCGGGACCCGCCGATGCGCGAGGATCACCGCGTCGCACCCGATCGTGGTCGACGCGCCTCCACCTCGCGATTTCAATTGGACCGAGCGGACCCGTCTTCGACCCCGGACGCCGAGGAGGAGCGAGCGCGGGTAAAGGGGGATGGCGAGCTCGTTCGCGGCCCCGACCACCGCCGGTCGGATCTCGCCCGGCGCGACGACCGCCTCGACGTCGTTCCCGCACCGTTCCAGCACCTCGGCCGCGCGCGCTCCTCCCCCGACGAGAACCGCGCGCCGGAACGGAGGGCGACGCGAATCCGACGTGAGCGAGAGCGCGGCGTCGGCGCTGAGGACTCCCGGGCGGTCGTTCCCTCGGAACAGGAGGGAAGAGTCGTATCCGCCCGTCGCGAGGACCACCGAACGCGCCGTGACCCGCATCCCCTGCCCCGGCTCCCGAAAGGCGAGGAGGGTGAATCGAGGGTCGCCCGCTTCCGAGGGGGGCGGAAGGAACACCGCGGTGGTCGCCGGAACGAAGTCGGCGCCCACGATGGGGGTTGAGCGGAGCGTTCGCTCGAGCACCAACGGTCGGACGCCTCGAGCGGCGAGCGCGGTCGCGACCGCACGACCGGCGTCACCGCCCCCGACGATCACGACCTCCGCGGCGCGCTCGAGGGCCGGCGCGGCGATCGCGCGAGCGGCCTCCTCTGTCGGAGGCTCACCGGTCCCGGCGAGCCGTCGGACCAACCGTTGGTAGAGCGGCGTTGCGAACGCCGGTCGTCGGAGGCCGTGGAGGCTGTCGACGCCGCGGGGAGCGAGGATGCCGATCGCCCCGAGGAGGTCCCAATCCGGCGAGGGCCACGCGTTCTCGGTCGAGATGACGTCCCCCGGGCCGAGTTCGTGCCGGCACGCGCGAACGTTCGGGCGGCCGTTGACCCGCACGAGACAGCCGGCGCAGTGGCCGATCCCGCAGAACGGACCCTGCGGTCGATGGTACTGGAGGGAGCGTCGCAGGAGCGGCAGCCGGTCGCGAGAGAGCGCCGCGAGGAGCGTCTCGCCGTCCCGGGCCGCCATCGAGCGGCCACGGAACGAAAACGGTCGGTCCGGCTCCGCCATGATGAGCGACCGCCCGCCACCCGCGCCCGACGTATTTAGGGTCCGCTGAGGAACGGGAGGACGGACCAAAAAACGGCCCTGTGAGCCGGTCGTCGACCCATGGCTATATAGAGAATGGTGAATCCGGCCCACTACTATCAATGCGTAGCAGCGGCGGGTTCCACGGTCGACGGATTCAGAAGACGGGCGGGTCGACGTACATCATCTCCCTTCCGAAGAACTGGGTGACCTCGCGCGGTCTCGGTCCGGGGGACGTACTGTTCTTCACGCCGCGCGCCGACGGTTCGCTCACGCTCTTCGCGGAGTCCGCGAACCCGGCCGAGGCGGAACGGCGCACGGTCGAGGTCCGCAACGACATGAACGAAGAGCACCTCTTTCGCCGTCTCATCGGCGAGTACATCGCCGGGTACCCGCTCCTCGAGGTCCGAACCTCGGGCCGGATGGGGGCGCGCACCCGCGAGGTCATCCGGAACTTCGCCCAGCGGATGATCGGCCCCGAGATCCTCGAGGAGACCGCGGAATCGGTCATCCTCCAGGACGTCGTCGGCCAGAATCCTCTCCCGATCCCCTCCATCATCCGGCGGATGCACCAGATGGTCCGCGCGATGCAGACGGACGCGATGACCGCGTTCCGGACCCGCGACAGCGCGATCGCGCGGGACGTGATCGAGCGGGACTGGGAGGTCGACCGGCTCCACTGGTTCCTCGAGAAGCAGGTGACGAGCGCGCTGCGCGACGCGCGGATCCTCGCGAGCGTCGACCTCACCCTCCCCGAATGCTCGACCTACCTGCTCGCGTCGCGCGTCNNGTGACGATCCTCGGGCGGGAGAGGACCCCGGAGAGGCTCGCGAACGAGCTCGACCGGATGGCGACCGCCGCCGCGAGCGCGCTCGCGGACGCGCTCGACTGCCTCGACTCGCGCGACATCGCGAAGGCGAATCAGGTGATTGACGCGGCGCACCTCCTCACGAAGGAACGCGACCAGATCCTGCACGAGCTTACGAGCAAGCGGGGACGGGTGGCGGTCGGTCTCGCCTACGTCCTCGAGAGCCTCGAACGGAGCGCCTTCTACGCGAGCGACCTCGCCGAGATTGCGATCAACCGCGCTGTGGAGTCATCCCAGGCGGAGGTCCCGGGCGGGATGCCGGTCCGCGCGATGGCCGCGCCCGACGCGTAGCCGCCGCGGGCCCTCGCCCTCGCGACGGTTCGTCGCCCTAGAGCACGAGCGCGGAGCCGACGGTCGCCGCATCGAGCAGGGCCTCGACCTCCTTTGGACCGGGAACCCGCGGGTTCGCGAGAACGGTCGGCGAGCGAAGGGCGTTCGCGACGATCGTCGCTCGCAGCGGCTCGAGCGCGGCCCGGTCGACGCCGGCGGAGGCCAGCGAGGAGGGGATCCGGAGCGTCTCGTAGAGCCGGGCGAGGCGGGTCTCGAAGGGGACCGGCGCGCGGTCGTCCGCCGTCTGCAGGAGGAGCCCGAGCGCCTCGAGCCGGTCGCGGGCGGACGGGCGGTCGAACTCGAGCACGCGGGGAAGCAGGATCCCGAGGAGCCGGCCGTACGGGAGACCGGTCGGGCCGACCAGCGCCCGGGCGAGCGCGTGCGCGACCCCTCGCTGGGCGTTCGACGCCGCGAGCCCGGCGAGGGTCGCTGCGCCGTGGAGCGCCTCCTTCGCCTCCGGGTCGTCGCTCCACCGGAGGGCGTGGGGCATCCGTTCCACGACGGTCCGGACGGCCGAGGCCGCGAGCGCGTCCGAGAACGGGTTCGCCCAGGCCGAGAGGTACGCCTCGACCGCCTGGGCGAGGGACTCGACCGCCCCGTCCCGACGCACGTCGTGCGGGAGCGTCTCCGCGAACGCCGCGTCGACGACCGCCCAGTCCGGAGTCAGTGCCCGGTGGGCGATCTCGACCGGCGCTCCGTCCCCCGTACGTAGGTCCACGCTCCAGCTCGCTTCGCTCCCGCTGCCGCTCGTGGTCGGGACCGCGACGAGCCGGCTGCGCGGGGTCTCGGAAAGCTCCAAGAACGGCGCCGGGCCGGAGAGGCTCAGCTCCGGCCGTTCGAACAGGAGGCGGGCGGCCTTCGCTCCGTCCAGGGTTCGTCCCCCGCCGACCGCAACGACCCAATCGGGCGCGAAGGCGCGGATCCGTTTCGCGAGCTCTCCGACGAGGTCGATCTGGTCGGGGGCGGGATTCGCCTCCATCACCTCGACCACCGTCCCGGCTTTCCCCAGTTCTTCCACAACGCGCCGGTGTCCTTGGTGAGCGAACACGGTCGGGTCGACGACGACGGCCGCGCGCTGGGCGGTGAGCCCGCTCAGCTGCTCGAGAGCGCCGGGGCCCCACGCGATCTGGGGGGACGTGAAGAATCCCGTCATGGGGCGCGGGGGTCCAGCGCGAACCGATTCACGGGGCGGGGCCTTCGCGGCACCGCCGGCAGGCCCCCATCAGGGAGAAGGCGATCCCGTCGACGCTCCATCCCTCCGGGTGGTGACCGGCGAGCTCGGTCAGGAAGTGTCGGTCGAGCTCGGTGAGCTCGACGGACTGGATCCGGCCACAAACGCGGCAGACGATGTGCGCGTGCGGGTCTTCGAGGAGGTCGACGCGGATCGCGCGGGCGCCCGGCGCCTCGATCCGGAGCTCGGGCGGAACCCGGATCCGAGCGGGAGGCTTTCGTCCGGAGGGTCGCGAACGGGAGACCATCGCCCTCCGACCCTTCCGTGCTATTTAGAGAGCCGGGGAGTCGTTCGAACGAACGGACCCTCGGCCGGTGGTGGGGGCGGCTTTCGGAAGGCTCTTAGCGGTGAGGGACCGGTGTCCGAATCGTGAGCGGCCCTCCCGTCGGCCCCGCGCCCGGCACCTCTTCGTCGGCCCCGATCGTCCCCCCCGAGATCCTACGATTCTTCCGCGAGCCCCGCCCCCGAACGCTGACGGTTCGGGGTGAGCCGGGCGTGGGGAAGACCTCGTTCGCGCTCGCGGCCCTCGCGAACTTCTCGGGGTTTCGCGCGTTCGTGAGCACGACCGTCGACCGGGACTCCCTCGTCCGTCAGTTCCCATGGCTCTCGGACGCGCGACAGCCTAAGGTCGAGCTGGTCGAGTTCCTCCGGTTCCGGACCCCCGACGTCGACTCGGCGATCGACGTGAGCGCGATGCGCAACGCCTTGCAGTCGCGAGCCTCCGACCTGGTCGACGTCGCCTCCGTCCTCTCCCTCCCTCCGGCCCTCCACCAGCTCCTCGCGGCCCACGCCAACGAGCCGAAGATGGTCGCGATCGATTCGTGGGAGGCATGGATCGGGAACCTGCTCGGTCCTAGCTCGACGGCGTTCGATGTCCCGACGACGCGCTGGGAGCTCGAACGGACGATCCTGGGCCAGATCCTACGGACCCAGGCCCACGTCCTCATGGTCGCCGAACGGTCCGAGCCGAGCCGGTTCGACTACGTCGCGGACGGCGTCGTGGCGCTTTCTGCTTCCGAGCTCGAGGAGCGTCGGGAGCGCTGGATGTCGATCGCAAAGCTCCGGGGGACGGAGGTGGAGAGCCCCTCGTACCCGTTCACGCTCGACCGGGGGAAGTTCCGTTGCCTCGTCCCGCAACGCCCTCCGACCGGGCCGTACCAGGTCGGGGACGAACCGGACCCGAACCCGACCGACCCGTCGCTCTGGCCCGGCCTCGCCGCGTTCGCCGAGTGGTTCGGACGGATCCCGCCGATGGGATACTCCCTGCTCGAGACGGACAGCGAGACTCCCGTCCTCTCGCTCTGGAGGCTCGCCGCGCCGGCGCTCCTCGCGGCGCTTCGCGCCGGAGGACGAGTGGTCGTACGACCGCCCGGGAATCTGACGGCCGCCGGGCTCCGGCAGAACTTCATTCCGGCCCTCTCCTCGCTCGAGTCGCTCGACCGGCTCGGCGTGGTCGTGCCGACCTCGGCCCCGAGTTCGACGGAGGGGTTCGCCCTCGGCCGTCTGAACGCGAGCGGAGAGCTCCTTCCCTGGCCGAGCGAGACCGAACCGCCCGAGGAGGGCTCGGCCCGTCGCACCGTCCTGGGATTCCTCGGAGCGCCGTCCGCCGCGCCTCCGCGGAACCTCGTCGTGATCTTCCCCGACGCGGAGGTCGACCTCAGCCAGGACTCGCACGGGGTCGACGCATTCCTGGGAGTCCCCTCTCAGGCCCGCCGGGAGGGAAGCCGGTTCGGGGCGCTCATCGTGATGCATTCCGACGACCCGCACATCGAGCAGATCCGGGTCCGAAGCTCGGTCCACATCGTGGCGAGGACGCGTCGCGGCCAGCTCTTCCTCTTCGGGGTCCGACCTTGGACCCCCCTCCTCGTTCCGAGCCCGCCGACCGTCGCCCCGGAACCGCCCTCGTTCGGGTTCGTCCCGGTCGTCTGACCCATTCGCGGGATTCGTCTCCCGCGGCCCGCTGGGGAGACGTCGGGCGGGCCCCCGCGCTCACACGCCGGGGACCGGGAGTCCACGTCGATCCCCGACACCGGCCCCGGAGCGGAATCCGACAACGATCAGCCAACCGGCCAGAGCCATCTCCTGAACGGCAATCGGTACGGCGAGAGCGTACTGAAACGAGCCGAACGAGCCGAACAGACCAGAAAGCCCTGCCGAGATCACGCACACTGCTCCGAGGAGTCCCCAGAGGGCCAACCAGGCAGGGACCAAGCGAGACCGCACCAGCAGGTAGTAGAACAGCATCGCGCCGACCCCGAAGACGATCGGGTCGAGGTCGAATGCCCAGGTGTTCAGTCCCTGGACCAGGGCTCCCGAGGCAGCATACGACGGCGCTTGTGCGGCGCTGGCTCCCACGTAACTTTGGCTGAGCGAGAGGAGCAGCAGGGACGCGACCGCGCTAAGGATCACACAGAACGCTTCGGCAATCCGAATGCTGAGGTACCCGAGGGCGATCCCCTCGTGGAACCGCCGGAGGATGGGATAAAGGAAGGCGGGAATGAGCGCCACCGCCAGTGCCCCGAAGATCTCCGCCACGGCCCCGAGCTTGAGCGCGCTGGCATGACCCGACGCGTTCTGTAGGTAGTGTGAGTCGCTGAACACTGGGCCGGTGAGACTCGTTCCCAGCAGAGTCGCGACATCGGCGAGGATGAACAGGCTGCCTACGATCACTGCGATTCTCCGGTTCGAATCCATCTCCGCTTCCCCTCAGCCGGGGAATCACGGTCCAGCGTATTGAGGGAGGACGCAAGTCCCATCAGGAACGAACTTACTGGGGGGTTCAACTAGGCGAAGACCGGATTCTTCCTCATGCAGCGGNNCGCCGCGAGTGAGGCGCCCCAGATTCGGGCGGCATACCGCAACGGGATGATCGTCACGGGAATCGAGCTTTTCATTCTTGTTCTGTTCGACCTCGGGGCCCTCTACTACGCGATCATCTCGAACCACCTGATCTTCGTCGCGGTGGGGTTTCTGACCCTGATCGTGGCGTATGTCGTCTATTCCATCGTCTCTCTGTACCGCGCCGACAGCACGATCGCACGGTTCTTCGAGAAGCTGCGGGCCATCGATGCGTTGGAACGGACCGATGCAGACCCGAAGATCCCGGCGGGCGCGAACCCGGTGGAGCGATATGCACGGTACGTTTGGAGGGGGGACGCGACATTGAACCCCACCTTCCCGGGATCCATGTCGGCAACCCTAGGGCCCCGGGACTGGACCGCGAACGGCCGTACCGTTCGATTCGACCTCGCCGCGGAGCGACGCGGCAGCATGCTCTACCGTCTGACCGGGCTCGGCGACCGGGGAAACCTGCTTCTGGTCCGATATGTGCCCGGAGAGCTTACTCCGGTCGCGTTCGACGCTTTCGTCTCGGACGTGCGTGCCGTCGAATCCACGGGCTCGAGCTTCCCATCCCGGGTCGTTCTCCTCCGCGGATCGTCGGATCCGTTGCCCGACGAGATGTATGCGCGCGTCACCCGCCAGCCGATCTCCCTCCGCTACCGATTTACTCGAAGGGAGGTTCCCCTCCAAGTGGTCTCGGAACAGAAGGACGGGAACTACGACTTCACTCCGTACTTGATCAACCTGCCGTGACGCCCCGGACGGCGGAGTACGGTCCGATTCTCCCGTGATCGTCGGCCATGCCGGAGGTGCTCCACAAGGGCTACCGGGTGTACGTCTACTTGGCGTTGGGGCGCCTCTTCTCCGCCCTGGACCTGAACGCAGACCAGCCGGACCTTCAGGAGCACCTGGACGAGGCGATTCGCAGCCCCGGCGCGGGCGTCTCCAAGGAGGACATCATGCATCTCATCCGGTCGAACTCGACGATGACGCAGAAGGTCCTGAACGCTCTCGCCGACGAGGGGCTGGCAACGGTGGCGGTCGGCCCCCGCGGGTACGACATCCGGATCACACCGAAGGGGGTCGCGCACTTCCTCCGATACCGGCACCTCTACAACGAGATCTACCAGAAGGAGCTCAAGCTGCACTTTCGTTACGTGGGTCTTCCCGGGTGGCTGACGCACGCCGCCGCGCGTTCCCCGGAGTCGTAGGGCGCTCGGAGACACCGGGGGAACTCGAATCGGTCCTTCCCCCGAATCGCGATCGACCGGAGGAAGTCCAGGGTGCGGGGAGAGGGACTCGAACCGCCCGGCGGTTCAAAAAGCGTGTATGGTGTGCTTTCGTAGACGGTCTGTCGTCTCTCATTGGTGTGCCCAAAGTGCTTGCTTGAAAGCCAGTACACCACGTCCCCGGCCCCCACGGTCGCGAGAGAGGAGCGAAGTACTGGACGGGTCTCATTGGTCGGGCGGGACGAGCAGGGCGGAAAAGACGTGACTCGCGGAACGCGTTCGTCCGGAATGGTGCCCCCTCCTGTGCGGGGATACCTTCGCCAGAGCCCCTTTACTTCACCGGGGTCGCACCAAGCACTCTTCGACCCGCTACCGAGCGATTCACGTAGCCTTTCGAGAGTCGTGCAGGGCCTTGTGGTTCACTATCGGGACAGGAGGCTAACCTCAGCCCGTATCCCAAAGCGACGCTTCCACGAGGTCAACCTCCGGTACGTCGATCGGATGCTCGAGCGCCTCGTGGAGCTCGACCCTCGTCCTCTGAGCCAGCCCCGCCCAATCGACCGAAGGCTCATCGGTTGCTGTCGCGACTTCGCGACTCTCTTCACTTCGATGGCACGACACAAAGGGATACCATCACGAATCCGAGTTGGGTTTGCGAACTACTTCGCTTCGGCCTCTTCACGCTACTGGATTGACCACACGATCGCGGAGCGGTGGGAGAGGGCCCGGTCCGGATGGCGACTGGTGGACCCGGAGCAAACTCCCGCGCTTGCGAGAGAGAATCGGCTGGACTTCGATCCGGCGGACGTTCCCTGGGGGAGGTTTGTTACGGGAGGTCACGCGTGGAAAATGTGCCGCGAAGGAGGGATTGATCCCGACAGCTTCTGTGTCGAGCCAAGAGGTCAGCCGCGCGGACTGTGGTTTGTTCGTAGCCGTCTGCTCTTGGACCTCGCTGCCCTGAACCGCGAGGAACTTCTGCTTTGGGATTCGTGGAGGGCCACCTCACCGAAAGCGAGACTCGTGGCGAGCGAGCTGGAAGACCTGGATG
>DAEB01000007.1:0-4275 GCA_002495185.1 Thermoplasmata archaeon UBA184
GAAGCCGAGGGAGCGCCGTGGCTACGTCTCGGCCGGTGCGAATCGTTCGGGCCCGAAGCCCTTCCCCGACGGTCGAGGGCGGTCCGCTCGGCGGGAGCCACGCAGTGCGCCCCGTTCTCCGCGCCCGCCCGCGAGGGACGGGAGAACGGGAGAACCAGGCCGGAACACAGCGTGCCGTCCGCCTCACGGCCGTGTACCTCGTCGCGCTCGCGGTCCTCTATGGCGGGTTCGTCCTCTACGACCGCACGACTCCGGGGGGTTCCGTTTCTCCCGCATCGAACGGGCTGCTGACGTTCACTCTGATCTTCGTCGCCTTCGCGGCGGTCGGGACCTACTTCGCGCTCACACCCGCTCCCCGGGCCGTCGAGGTCGCCCCCGACCACGTCACCGTCGTGGGTCGATGGGGCCGGCGACGCGAGCTTCCTCCCCTCGAGAAGCTCTCCCTGCGGGTCGTGCGAAAGTATTCCGCGGGCTGGCTCTCCTCCTCTCCGGTCGAGCTCGTCGAGGTTTGGGCGGAGAACGTTCCGGTCCGGAGCTACCTCGCCGACGCCCGGCTCTTCGAGGGCGTCCCGACGAGCCCGAAAGGCTCGAGGTCGTAGCGCTCGAAATCACTCGACCAGGTCTTCGAGTTCCCCGGCCACCAGGGTGAGGAGCTGGTCGAGGGACCGGTTCTTGAACTCGGTGATGTGGCCCACGTCCGACTCGAGCCGGGCGAGGAACTCGTCCCCGTCGCGGACGAAGGAGAGCGAGAGTACGTGACGGCGCCCGTCGGGAAGAGGGACGTTCAGCTCGGGTTCGGGCTCCTTCACTTTCGTCGGGGCCTTCGGAGGCGCCGGAGGAGCCTTTCGCGCGGCAGGGATGGGTTTCTTCGTCGGGGGCGCCTTCGGGACCGCCTTCTTGGCGACGGGGCGAGGCGGCTTTCGTGCGGAACGGACTCGCGGAGGCGGCCGCTTCGCCTTCGATTTTGCCCGAGCCGAGCTCGCCATTACCGTGCGGCCCTCGAGCGGGGCGCACAAACCCCTCCTATTTATGGGTATGCGGGGGAAACTCGGCGATTTGGGGAACGGGCGCGTCCGGAGGCACCTCTATAGCGAGACGGCCGCCTACGCCCGAGCGGATGGCAACCTCGGGGGCCCCGGGGGCGAGTTCGGCGAGCGACCTCCGTCCCCCGCTCCGCACCGAGACCCTGTTGCTCCTCACCGGGCTCGCGTTCCTCCTGGTCTTCCTCGCGCTCGAGCCGTTCCTCTCCTACGCGCTCTTCGGCTCGGATACGGGGGAATACTACCGGCTCACCGCCGCCCTCGTGTCCTCCGGGACGATCCCTCACGGCTCCGCCTATCCCGGCTGGGGTTCGGCCTACCCCGACTTTCCGGGGATGTACCTCCTCGTCGGAGGCGGGGCCGGAGCTCTCGGCCTGGACCCGATGACCGCCCTCACCGTCCTCGTCCCGGTGGTGGCCGTCCTCTCGGTGTTCCCGCTCTTCCTGCTCTTCCGCCGGATCTACCCGCACGACACCGTCGCGCTCCTCGCCGCCGCCATCGGTTCGATCGTCATGCCCCGCCTCTTCTCGATCGCGCACCCAGCCCCCCTCGCGATCGGGGATTTCCTGTGCGTCGGGGCGCTCTGGATGTTCGTCGAAAGTCGACGGGAAGTCCGCTGGTACCTCCCGCTGTCGCTCACCGCCGCGGCGCTGATCCTCACGCACCACCTCTCGTCGTACTTCTTCGTCGTGAGCACCCTCGGGGGAGTCCTCCTCCTCGAACTCTGGCGTCCGGGCCTCTGGAGCCGGCGGTTCCCCACCCGCGAGTTCGCGTTCGTCGCGGCCTTTGTGTCGGCGACTTTTGCGTTCTGGTTCTACGGGACGTACACCTTCCCGACGAAGGTCCTCAACTTCGCGCTGGGTTCCCATGCGGGGTTCGCGATCTTCGAGGCCCTCGGGCTCGCCGCGGTCGTCGTCTCCGCTCTTCTCGTCCGCTGGCGCCGGGGCCTTCCGAGGTCGAACCGGGTCTGGGTCCGGCTCCCGACCGACCGGAGCTGGGCGCGGGACGCCCTCGCGATCACGGTCCTCGTCTTTGCGGCCATCTCGGTCGTGGCCGTCGTCCCGGTTCCCGGCACCTCCCAATCCACCACGCCGGGCGCCATCCTCTGGTTCTCTCCGGTCCTCGTCCTCGGGATCGCGTGCGCCGGGAGTCGTCGGATGCTCACTCCCGCGCGCCTCGGCCCGTTCGCCCTCACCTGGACCGGGGCCCTCGGTTTCTCGGCGGCGGCGATGATCCTGCTCTCTCTCCTCGCGCCCGAGTTTCCGGGGAGCCCCGCGGCCGGGATCTCCTCCACCCTCTCCCCCTACCGTCACGTGGAGTACCTCTTCCTTCCGATCGCCCTTCTCGCGGCGGTCGGGATCGCCCGGCTCGTGACCCGGCTCGAGGACCGGGGCGGGCGGAGGGCGTTCGTGGCCGCGTGCGTGGGGGTCGTCGTGGTCCTCGCCGCGAACGCCGCGATCGTCTACCCGCCGCAGAACGACTTTGGCGGGTTCGAGGAGGGGTTGACCCACGGGGACGCCGCCCTCTGGATGTGGGTCGGCGTCGCGGTCCCTTCCTCCTGGACGGTCGCGAGCGACCATCGTCTCAGCTCGATGATCTTCGGGGTCGATGGAAATCCGTGCACGTGGTTCACCACTCCCGAGCTCTTCACCGGCACCAACTGGTCGAAGGCGGCGTCCGAGCTCCGCAGCTCGGGAACCCCGTACACCGACCGTCCCGTCGACCTGGTCGCGGTCGACTCGGTCATGTATGGCGGGGTCGCCCTCGACCCCTCGAAGGAGGCCGCCCCCCTGAGCAACGACGCAGCGGGATGGTTCGCCGGCCTCCCGTTCATCGTGATCTACGAGAGCGGTCAGAACGTCGTGTACCTCGTCGACTCGTCGTACTTGACCGGCGGGTAGGGGACCAGGCTCCCGTCGGGTCTCCAGCGGAAGATCGGGGATCTCCCGTCGTGGGCGAGCTCCCCGAGAAGGAGCTCCGCCCACTTGAGCTTCTCAAGCTTCACTTGATGGGCGGCCGGATCGGTCGCGGCCGTCCGTTCGAAGTCGAACCCCCAGAGGAGGATCCGCTCCGCGCCCAGGTGCTCGGCGAGGTACGCCGAGCGGTCCCCATCGGTGAAACCGCCGACGTTGAGGAGGCGCGGACGGGGAGGGCCGGCCCACGAACCCACCACCGGCCCCGGGAACTGCCCCACCCACTCCTCGAGGGCGGGGCGGTTGTCGCCGTGGGCGTGGAGGACGACGACGCTCCCGCGCCGGTTGGCCGCGATCTCGGCCGGGACCGGTCCATCCAGGTCCGTCACCACGATCGTCGGCACTAACCCCGCGTCCAGGCAGGTCGCGGTGGCCCCATCGGCCGCGATGAGGGCCGGCGAGCGGGGGGAGGAGGGCAACTGCCACAGCGGAGCCGGTCCGGATCGGGGAGCGAGGCCGACCACCACGACCGTCCTCCCCTCGAGCAGAGGGCGAAGGACGCGCAGGGGGTCCACCGGAGCGGTCGGGGGCAGGAGAGAGTCCAGAAGGTCGGCGGCTGCCACCTCCCGCTCGAACGGAAAGCCGAACTCGGACCGGATCCGGTCGAAGCGAGGAGCCCACTCGATGTACTCCACCGGCACCCCACCTTTCGCACTAACGCTTTATAATGAAGACCATGCTCCCGCCGAGAGAGGGACGCTCGTGATGCGACCGCTGGCGCAGGAGATCCTGTCGCACCTACCCGGAGAGTCGAAGAAGGCCCCCGAGGCCCCGCCGCCGTCGTCCGACGACGCGGAGCTCGAGGCGGTGCTCGCCTCGCTGAAAACCAACATCAAGGTCGTCGGGTGCGGCGGCGGCGGCTGCAACACGATCAACCGGCTCGCCGAGGAAGGGCTCTCGGGCGCCGAGATGATCGCCTGCAACACGGACGCCCAGCATTTGCTCGCGATCCACGCCCCCCGCAAGATCCTCCTCGGCCGCCGTCTGACTCGCGGACTGGGAGCCGGGGCGCTTCCCCAGGTCGGGGAGCAGGCGGCCCACGAGGCCGAAGACGAGCTCAAGAAGGCCCTCGGGAACTCGGACATGGTCTTCATCACGCTCGGCCTCGGGGGAGGGACCGGCACCGGCTCGGCGCCCGTCATCGCGAAGTGCGCGAAGGACGCGGGAGGCGGGAACCCGCTCACGATCGCGGTCTGTACTCTGCCGTTCGCCTCCGAGGGGCTCGTCCGCCAGGAGAACGCGATGTGGGGCCTCGAGCGCCT
>DAEB01000007.1:4290-5666 GCA_002495185.1 Thermoplasmata archaeon UBA184
GACTCCGTGCTCGCGCGCGCGATCCGGGGGATCACGGAGATCATCACCCGCCCCGGTCTCGTCAACCTCGATTTCAACGACCTCCGCACGATCATGAAGGGCGGAGGGGTCGCCCTCATCGGCATCGGGGAGTCGGAAAGCGACAACCGGGCCGAGGACGCGGTCCTCGAGGCGATCAACTCTCCGCTCCTCCATGTGGACATCGCCGGCGCGACGGGGGCGCTCATCAACGTCACCGGGGGGCCGGACATGACGGTGAGCGAGGCGCAGAAGGCCGCCGAAGTCGTCCAGAAGACGATCAGCCCGACCGCCCGGATCATCTGGGGCGCCGCGGTCGACCCGACGATGCAGAGCACGATCCGGGTCATGCTGGTAGTGACCGGGGTTAAATCCCCCCAGATTTTCGCGGGCGAGGCGAAAGGGGCCGCGACGGCGCGCAAGCCCGGTCCGGACCTCGACGTCGTTCACTGAGGAAGGGAATCGGTAGTCCATGGCGTTCCTCGACCGAGCGCGACGGGTGCAGGACCAGTTCGACGGCCGCCTGCGCAACGTCGGTCACGGCAAGTACGGCCGCATTCTTCGCATGGCCCGGCGGCCGACCTCGGAGGAGTACGTCAAGGTCCTCGAAGTGACGTGGCTCGGCGCGATCCTGATCGGACTGGTCGGGTTCGCGATCTACATCTTCTTCTCGCAGGCGGGCCCGTGGATCTGGAACAACGTATTGAGCGGCCTGTAGGTCCACCGGGAGACGCGACCATGGCCAACGAAGAGAACGAGGAGGGCATCGGCCTGCTCTCGGGCGGCCCGACCGAGCCCGCGGCGAAGAAGACAGAGAGCCCCGCGGCGGGCGCACCCGTCGCGCCCGCTCCCGCCGCCGCGCCGCCGGCGCCGAAGCACGAGGCGGCGAGCGAGCTCATGCTGAAGGCCGCGGACGACGTCTCCCGGGACGTCACCGCCGGCACCGTCACCACCCTCTCCGCCGTCCTCACGAGCCGGGCCGCCGAGCCGCTCACGGCGAGCTTGACCATCGAGGTAGGGTACACCTCGACGTACGCGGGCGAAGGCGCCGAATGGCCCGTCGTCTGGATCCCGCCCGGGAAGAAGTCGACGGTCGAGCTCTTCCCCCGGAAGGAAACGTACGCGGTCGGGCTCGCTCCGAACACGGGGGTCCCGCTCTCCTTCACGATCACCGCCCCCGTCGGGGTCCGCTACGGCGACCAGGTCGAGGTTCGCCTCTCCGTGACCACCCCCGGTGACGGTTCGCCGGTGCGGCTGACCCTCGCCTGCGTGGCCCGTCAGGCGGTGCTCGCGATCAAGACGTCCCGCGGGTACGAGCGGGAGGTCGCCGACACGCTCCTCGCCCGCGCCGAGGAGAA
>DAEB01000053.1:0-19198 GCA_002495185.1 Thermoplasmata archaeon UBA184
CTCATCACCACACCGGGGGACGCGTTCGGTTCGCTCGGCGCGTCGCATCTTCGGGTCTCGTTCGCTGCGTCCCGAGCGGCCCTGCGCGACGGACTCGCGATCCTTCGAAAGTACGGAGAGGAAGTGTCGACGTGATCGTCGGGATGATCGGACGGGTGTTTCGGGCCGTCGCGCGAGTGCGGGGGGGGCCCGACAGCGCGGAACTTGACCACGTCGGCGCCGAGCTCGAGCGGTTGGAAGTTCGGCGCGCTCACGGGCGAGCGACTTCACGGTAGAGCGCCCGGTGCTGGTCGACCGTCACCGACCAATCGAACCGTCGGACCTTCTCGAGCGCCGCGGACCGCATCCGCTCGGTCTCCCCGGGGTCCGCGGACACCGACCGGAGCGCGGCCGCGAGAGCGTTCGGGTCGCCGTACGGCACCAGCCGGCCGCACCGGCCGCTCTCCAGGAGCTCGGGGACCCCTCCGACCGCGGTCGCGACGACCGGTGTGCCGGCGGCCATTGCGTCGAGGAGAACGAGCCCGAACGCCTCCCATTCGCTCGGGAGGACAAGCGCTCGTGCCTTCCGGATGACGCCCCGGTAGGCCGAGGCCGGTTCGACGTGGTCGAGGAATCGGACCACATCCGAAATCCCGGTCGCGCGCGCCTGGGCCTCGAGGCGAGCCCGCTCGCCCCAGTCGCGCCCCATGAGGACAACATGCGGGCGCGTCGTCGGGTCGAGACGGGCGACCGCGTGAAGGAGGGTCGGAAGCCCCTTGTTCGGAGCGATCCGACCCACGAAGACTACGTACTCGTCGGGGAGGTCAAGACCGTCGGTCCGGTCGTTCTCGGGGGACGACCACGCTGCGAGGTCGACTCCCGGGGCGATCGTACGGAGCTTCTCGCGCGGCGCGAATTCTCCCACGAGAATCCCTTCCCGCTCCGTCTGGACGACGACCGCTCGGGCGACCCGATAGGCGGTCATTCCGAACAGGTGGTCTTGGACCCGCAGGAGCCCTCGCTTGTACGACGGCTCGCGCCGGTCCGCCGGGTGGTAATGGGTCGAGACGACGAGCGGGACCCCGAGCCTCTCGGAGACGGCGGTCGCCTCGAGAACGTGACCATAGCGATGCGAGTGGGCGTGGATGACGTCCGCCCCACTGTCGGCGAGCGCGTCGACCAGGCCGACCATCATCGGCATCGTGAGGCCGGGAACAAGGCGCTTCTCGACCGGGAACCGTCGGACAGGCACACCGTCGACGATGGGCCGGTAGTTCGACCGCCGCTCCCACCGTCCTTCGTCGTAGAGGTCGCTCGCGAAGACCTCGACGTCCTCCCCGGCCGCTTTCAACCGGCGCGTGACCTCGTGGACGTTCGTCTCGACCCCACCGGGCGCGTCGAACCGCAGGAGGACGTGAACGATCTTCACCGGCCGACGACCTCCCGGTAGAGAGCGTCGAGCCGGTCGACCAGGGCTTCCCACGTGTAGCGAGGAACGACCTGGTCCCGACCGTACTCTCCGAGGCGACGCGCGAGGTCCCGGTCCGACCAGATCCGGCCGATCGCTTCTGCGAGCGCCGTGGGCGCGTGCGGAGGGACAAGGAGACCGGCCCGCCCGTCCTCCACGAACTCCGGGATCCCTCCGACGCGCGTCGCGACGACCGGGGTTCCGGCGGCCAGCGACTCGAGAAGGACGAGTCCGAACGCCTCGTACTCGCTGGGGAGGGCCGTCAGGCGGGCTTCTCGGTAGGCGGCCGAAAGAGCGGGCTCGTCGGGCAAGTACCCGAGGAGGTGCGCGCGGTCGGAGACGCCGAGCTCTTGGAGTCGGGCCTCGAGCGGGGCGCGCTGGCCTCCATCCTCGCCGACCACGACGAGTTGCGACGACCGGTCCGACCGAGCGAGCGTGGCGAACGCCTCCGCGAGGTCGAGGAGCCCCTTGTTCGATGCAAGACGGCCCACGAACAGGACGTAGGGACCGGGGATCTGGAACTGCTCGACAAAGGATGGGCGGCCCGGGGCGGGAGGCGGAAGCGGGCGGTACCCCGGCGGAATGATCTCGAGCGGAGGAAGCGGGATCCCGAGCGAGCGGAGAAGCCGTTCTTCTTCATGGGTCTGCACGATCACCCGGGAGGCGTCCCGGATGACCCCGGAGGCGACCCGCCGGTCGTAGAAACCTCGCAGTCGGTGCCGAAGCCAACCTCCCTCGATCGACCAGATCGGATGGAAGTGCGCCGTGAGCACGAACGGCGTGCCGAACCGGGCGCGGTGACGGTGTGCCGCGGCGACCTGATTCGTCCCGTAGGTGTGCGCGTGGACGATCTCGGGGCGGTCCCGGCGCAGCGCCGCGGTGAGTCCCCGGAAGAACGCGTAGTGGAGCTCGCCCGGGAGGGACCAGACCGGAAGGCGGTGCACGGCCCCCCACGCCGTCCGTTCCTCGCGGGGAACGGATGCGTCGAGCCGTTGCATCGACGGGAACTCTCGGTAGAGGTCGCTCGTGTAGACGTCGACCCCATGCCCGCGGGCATGGAGCCGGGGGGCGATCTCCGCCACGTGCTGCTCGACCCCGCCCGGGGCGGGGGGAAAGCGGGTCGCGAGCTGGGCGACCTTCACGGGGACGAGGTAGCCCTCCTCTTACTTGACGGTCCCCCCGGACCCGGCCGCGACCCCGGAGGGCCTAGGAGAGCGAGCGCGCGGAGGCGAGCCGCTGGGCGTACTTCTTGTAGACCTCGGTCGCGCGGGCGACCGATTCGATCTTGACGTACTCGTTCGCCTGGTGGGAGAGTTCCTCTTCCCCGGCGCCGAAGATGACGACGCGCGGGTTCACCTGCGTGTAGTGGACGGCCTCCGAGGCGTGGACGAGGACGGCGGTCTCGGCCTGGGCGACGTCGCGCAGCAGCTTCACGTGCTCCGAGTTGGGGTCGATCTGGACCGCGGGCATCGTCAGGATCCGTCGGAGCGTGAACGGGGTCTTGATGCGTCGCAGGTGCTCCTCGATCTCGTGGTACAGCTGGTCGGGGGTGTAGGGCGGTGGGAACCGGATGTCGACCTCGGACGTGCACTTGTTCGGGACGACGTTGATCCGCGTCCCGCCGACGAACGTCCCGATGTTGAGCGTGACCATCCCGAGCTCGGGGTGCGCGATCCGACCCTTGAACGACTCGAGCCCTCGCAGGATTCGCATCATCTTCCCGATCGCGTTCTCCCCGAGGTGGGGCATCGCGCCGTGGGCCGCCTTCCCCCGGGTTTCGATCGCGAGGTCGAGGACGCCCTTCTCCGCGTACGCGACCCGGAGGCCCGTCGGCTCTCCGACCACGACCGCTTTCGCGCGTCGCAGCGGGAGCGTCTTCGCGAGGGCCGCCGCGCCCATCATCGACGTCTCCTCGTCGGTCGTGAAAGCCAGGACGACCGGGATCTTCCGGGCGACGAGGTCCTGGGCGGCGTCCAGCATCGCGACGACGGTCCCCTTCATGTCGGCCGNNGCGAGCTGGCTCTGCGAGAAGCTCCAGTAGTCCCCGACCGGCGGGGTGTCGAGGTGTCCGGAGAGGACGACCCCGCCCTGCCCGAACTCGGCGAGGAGCGCGGGCGCCTGGGGGTCGCCGAAGAGCGTGTTGCGCATGTGGATCTGGTCGGTGAACGACTGGACGTAGTCGAGCACCTCCTGTTTNNGGAGAACGGGTCGCTCGGGATCTTGATCAGCTCCGACAGCATGTCGACCATCTGACGCTTCATCGGAACCAATCTCCCGCGACGAAACGACGTGGACTCACGGACGAGCGTCTTCCGACACGTCCCGCCGTGTCTTAACGGTGCGGTTCGGCGGGAGCGCGCGAGGCGACCACCCGGGTCCGAGAGAGGGCTCGCGCGAACCCCTCGGGCGAGCCGACCGACCACCACTCCCCGATCTTCGGTCGAATCACGAGGGCCGCGACGCGGCCCCCGTTCGAAAGGAGCGTCCGGATCCCGTCGGTCAGCTCGAGCTCCCGGGGGCGATGGGCGCGGCGGTACGTCTCGAGCGCGTCGAAGATGGCGGGGTCGAAGGCGTAGACCGCGGTCGCCGCCCAGTGGGTCCTCGGTTTCTCGGGCTTTTCGACCATGCCCGTCACGTCGATTCGTCCGATCCCGTGGAACGAGCGGCCCGGGGTCCCCTCGACCACACCGTAGCGGCGCGGGTCGGCGACCTTCCGGACCAGGAGGACCGCGTCGAGACCGTCCCGCTCGAGGAGCTCCCCCATCGCCCGCGGAAGGTGGCCCCGGTGGGGTTCGAGAAGGATCGCATCGCCGGCGTGGAGGAGGAACCGCTGGCCGCCGACCGACGCCCGGGCCCGGGAGACCGCGTCCCCGAAGCCCCGCGGATGCGGCTGGACCGCGTACGAGAGCCGGAGACGGCCGAGGGTGTCGTAGAGGCGTCGGGTCTCGGTCAGCCGCTCGCCGTGGTGGCGGTGCCGTCGCAGGAACGCCGAGTCGACCGAGAAGTAGTTGCGGATCGACTGGGCATCGCGGGGCTGGTACACGATCGTGAGGTGGTACGCGCCCGCCGCGACGAGGCTTTCGACCACGATGTGGGCGACCGGCTTGAGGACCGGGTCTCCGGACCCTCCCCGGTCGTAGAGCGGGAGGAACTCCTTCCGGAGCCCCCGGCTCCACGGGAGCATGCGGGTTCCCTCACCCGCGAGGGTGATGACCGCTTCCATGCGACCGTCAGGCCGGAGGGTGCTCGGTCGTCGGCTCCGACCCCTGGGTCGTCGGGGACGAGGCCCCGGGGTGGGCGGTCGGGGGAAGCCGAGCGTGGAGCGCGGGTTCGCTGTCCACGGAACGCCACTGGACGGTCGGCATCACCACGAAGCGCTTGGCTTCGAGTCGCCGCCGGAAGTGCAAGAGGTCGTGGAAGATTTCCCGGACGACCTCCTCGAGGTCGCGGGCGCGCTTGTATCCGAGGGCGAGCAGGTGCTCGTGGATCGGGTTGTAGTAGTGCTGCTCCGCCTCGACCCGGGGGTCGGGGGGGTGCTCGATGACCGGCTTCAACCCGAACTCGTGCGCGACCCTCGCCGTGATCTCGGCGAGCTGGTTCACGGAGTACGCGGCGTCGAACTGGTTGAAGACCCGGTACTCTCCCGGCTTCGCCGGGTGCTCGACCGCGAGGCGGAGGGATTGCATCGAGTCTTCGAGCGCGATGAACCCGCGCTTCTGCTCGCCCTTCCCGTACGCGGTGATCGGAAGTCCGAGCACGGACTGGGCGATGAACCGGTTGAGCGCGGTCCCCCACGTCTCGTCGAAATCGAACCGGGTCAGCAGACGATGGTCGGTGATCTCGGGCGTCCGGATCCCGTAGATGACGCCCTGCATCACGTCCGTGGCCGCGAGGCCGAAGATCTTCGAGGCGAACATCACGTCGCCCGAGTCGAAGACCTTGCTCCAGTGGTACCACGAGCCCGCCTGGCGGGGGAACGGAAGGTAATCCTTGCGACCGTGGAACTCGGTCTCGAAGAACCCCTCGGGGATGTCGGTGTTCGGCGTGCCGTACTCGCCCATCGTCCCCATCTTCACGAGATGGGCCGTGGGGCAGGTGTCCCGAATCGCGTAGATGAGGTGCAGGGTCCCCGTCAGGTTCTGGACCTGGGTCGCGACCGCGTGGTGCACATCGATCATCGAGTACGGGGCGCTGCGCTGCTCCGCGAGATGGACGACCGAGTCCGGCTTCTCGCGCTCGAGCACCTCGTGGACGAACTGGTAGTTCGTGAGGTCGCCCTTGTAGAATGTGAGCTCCTTTCCGAGGATCTCCCGGACCGCCTTCTGACGGTTCGGGAAGGACGGGATCGGCGTCGCCGACCATGACCCGACCTCGGCCACGCGCTTTCGGGTCACGAAATTGTCGATGCCCACGACCTCGTGACCCCGGGACAGGAGGTGGAGGGCGAGCGGCCAGCCGGAGTACCCATCGATGCCGGTTACCAGGACCTTCATGGTTCGAGTGCGACTATCATGCACGCCCCCGGTTTAAAAGGGAAACGGATGCCCAGGCCTTCAGCCAAAGCCGCATAAGTCGTGAAAGGGTAGGTGGTTTCCGTAAACCCCGTCGGGAGGGGAGGAATGGGCGCTTCGGACGTCCGAATCGTAGAGACCCGGGACGAGCCGCTCAGCGGCGCGATGATGGTCGTCGGGTTCCCGACGCATGGCCTCGTCGGGTCGGTCGCGGCCTCCTATCTGGTCCATTCGCTCGACATGACGCTCGTCGCCTACATGATCAGCGAGGAGTTCCCGCCGACCGTGATCATGGAGGAAGGGATCGTCAGCGCGCCCGTCCGCTTCTACGCGAGCAAGCTGGTTTGCGGGGTCGACCGGTCGTGCGACCAACTGCTCGTGATCCTCTCGGACATCCAGCCGCCTCCCTCGATGCTGAACACGATCGGGAAGGCCCTTCTCGACTGGGCGGAGGGGAAGGGGATCCAGCTGATCGTCGCGGTGGAGGGCCAGCCGATCGAGGGGGAATCGAAGGGGGACGCCCGCGTCGTGGCGATGGCGAATCGGGCGGCCGCGCCGCTCCTCGAGAAGTACCGGTTCGATGCGGCGAGCGGGGTCGTCACCGGGCTCTCGGGAGGTCTCCTGCTTGGGGCGATCGCCCGGACGACACCGGTCCTCTGCTTGGTCGCCCAGGCCCACAAGGACTACCCGGACGCACGGGCGGCCGCCAAGGTGATCGAGACGATCAACCCTCTCGTGCCCCTCCTCGTGCTCGATACGAAGCCCCTTCGGGACAAGGCCCGTCAGATCGAGTCGGAGGTCCGGAAGACGCTGCAGCAGACGCGGGAATCGATCGCGAGCATGCGGTCGACGGAGACAGAAGGCCCGGGTGAGATGTATCGCTGACTCGGCGATAGGGCCCCCGACGGCCCCGGCACCCGAGGCGCGGCCCCCCGTGACCCTCCGGGAGTTCCGGGCGAACGACCTCCCCTTCGTGGGGGCCATCGTCGCCGAAGCTCTCCACGAGCACTACGACCCGTCGCTCTACAGCTCCCTTTCGACGGAATGGCCGACCGGTTTCCTCGTCGCGGCGGACGCCTCGGACGTGCCGGTCGGGTTCCTGCTCGGGGTCAACCAGGTCGAGGGAGAAGCGCGCGTGCTGATGTTCGCGGTCGACCGGAACCAGCGCACGCAGGGGATCGGGACCCTTCTCATGACGACGTTCCTGGAGCGGTGCCGCGAGCGGCACTTCCGTCGCGTGACGCTCGAGGTCCGGGTCTCGAACGCCACCGCGATCCGGTTCTACACTCGCTACCAGTTCTCGGTCGTGGACCTTCTACGGTCGTACTACTCCGATGGGGAGAACGGCTACCAGATGGCCCGCGACCTGCGCTAGCGCCGTTTCGGGTTCACCCGCAGTCTTCAAAAACCTCCCTCAAGGTGCCCCCCACCTATGCCCACGGGTTGGCCGAACGCCAGCGACCTGATGACGACGAAGCCGGTGACGTTACCGCACGACGCTCCGGTCTCGAAGGCGCTCGGGCTGATGCGAACGAATCGGATCCACGAGATCCCGGTCCTTCGCAACAGTCGGCCGATCGGGATGGTCACCCTCGAGTCGATCGCGCGCCGGAGCCACTGGCTGCTCGGAACGAAGGTCGAACATCTGGTCGTCCTCCCTCCGCTCATCCTTCCCACGACCCCGTTCGGAGAAGTGGCGGAGCAGCTCCTCGCGTCCGGCCTCCGCGGGGTGCCCGTGGTCGGCCACCGGGGGGAGCTCCTCGGCGTGATCGCACGGAGCGATATCATCCGGGCGATGCCGACCCTGCCCGCGTTCCGGTCGGCCGACGGCCCGACCGTCGAGCAGGTGGCCCGTGCCTCGGGAGCGGTCGTCCACGAGGACGACCAGTGCCGGAACCTGATGGCCCACCTCCGCGTTCTCGAGGAGCACCCCCTGCCGGTCGTCGACCGCAAGGGTCGCGTCGTCGGAGCGATCGGAATCTCGGACCTCGGTGCCGCCCTCTGGAAGCCAACCGTCGGCGGGAAGCGGGACGCCGAAGCGCGAGGCAGCCCGCTCGACGTCGCGGTGGGCTCGATCATGCACTCCCCGGCGGTCACCGTTCCGCTCGGCGCTCTCGCCATCGAGGCGGCCCGGGTCATGTCCCGCGAGAGGGTCTCGAGCGTCTTCGTGGTCGAGGACGGACGGCCGACCCGCATCGTCAGCCAGTCGGACCTTCTCAGCATCGTCGTTTCGCGGGCCCGGCCGGGCGCCGTGCGGGGCGGGATCGAGAACGTCTACGTCGAGATCACCGGGCTCCGCGGGTCGGTCGACCCCGGCCTCCTCGCCGAGATCGATGGCGGCGTGGCGAAGGGCCTCCGCCGAGTCGCCCGCTACGTCCGTCCGACCCTGCTCACCCTTCACTTCGCCCCGCAGGGGACGCACCGGACCAACGACCTCACGGTCGAGGCGCGGCTCTTCACCGAGCAGGGACGCATCTTCTACGCTTCCCACACCGGTTGGAACCTGATGGCCGGGGTCGTCGGCCTTCTCGATGAACTCGCGGAGCAGTCCCGGCGCGCGAGCGAACCCGCCCGGGGCCGAGGTCGGCGTCGGGGCCTTCCCCCCGAGGCGGAGGACGCGACGTTCGAGGACGCCGACCTCGAGGCGAAGATCCGGGCGGTCTCGAACGACGACGAGCCGTAGCGAGGTGGTGCGATGATCCCGGGCGGGCCACGGAACTCCCGTCAGATCGAGCAGATGATGCGTCGGATGGGGATGACCACCGAAGAGGTTCGCGACGTGGAGGAGGTCATCGTCCGGACGAAGACGAAGGACCACGTCTTCCACGCGCCCGAAGTCACGATCCTGACCGTGCAGGGGGTCCGGACCTACCAGGTCGTCGGTCGACCCGAGATCCGCCCCCGCTCGGCCGGAAGCCTCGCTCCGGCGACCCCGGCGGCGGCGCCCGCCGCCGCACCCGCCGGACCGCCCGAGGAGGACGTCCATCTCGTCATGGAGCAGGCGAACGTCTCCCGCGAGGAGGCGGTCGAGGCGCTCTTCCAGTCGAAGGGCGCGCCCGCGGAGGCGATCCTGCTCATCCTCTCTCGGTCGCGTTCGTGACGGACGACGTAGGGCTGGTCTCGAAGGAGTGCGTCGAGGGGTATCTCTTCGCGGACCCACCGCTCGAGCTCCTCCTGTTCCGCCGACCGCCGTCCCGGGGCCGGTACTGGGTGCCGGTCAGCGGGAAGGTCGAGCCCACCGACCGGGACTTCGCGTCGGCCCTCTGTCGAGAGCTCGAGGAGGAGACCGGCCTACGGGTCGGGCCGGCCGATCTCATCGACCTGGATTGGCACGTACCGTTCCGCGCGGACAACGGGGAGACCTGGCGGTTGCATGCGTTCGCCGTCCGGGTCCCGCGGTCGTTCCGGCCGCGACTGAGCCCCGAGCACGAGGCGGCGGAATGGGTCTCGGCAGATGAGGCCGTGGTCCGCCTCCACTTCGACGACAACCGGGCGGCGGTCGAACGCCTCCAACGACGGACGGGGAATCCCGTCGCCCCCCACTAGCTGGTCGGAGGCGTCTCTGGGGGCGGCGGTGGCGCCGGGCCACCGGCGGGGGTCGGCGAAGGAGCCCGGCGACGCCGCGACAGCAGGACGATGACCAGGACCGCGACCGCCGCGATCACCGCGCCCAGGATGACCCACTCGAGCCCGAAGCCGGAACTACTGTTGTTCGACGGGGACGCCTGCGTCGGCGACGAGTGAGCGACTTCCAGGGAAGCGGTCGCGCTCGCCTGCGCGCCTTTCGCGTCGGTCACGGTCACCTGGATCGTCGAGTTGCCGGCGGCGGTCGGCGTGCACTTCCACGAGGAAGCGTTCTGGGTCACGCAGCCAGCCGGCAACCCCGAGTACACGTAGGCAAACGGGGGAGTCCCGCCCGAGGTCGTCGCGGTCAGCGTCGACGAGTTGCCGAGCGTGATGTCCGACGGCTGGGCCGTGAGCGTGACCGAGAACGCCACCGACCCGAGAGTGAACACGATGGCCTGGTCGACCGGCGCGCCCGCGACATCGGCGGCCCCCGAGTTCGGGCTCGCGGAATAGCCCGTGACCGCGCCGACCGAGAACGAGTACGACCCGTTGGCCTCGGTGAACGAGATCGTGGTCGTGGAACTCGACTTCGGGGTGCCGCCGAGGGTCACCGTCCACTGAGTGGCGGAGGGGAGGCCGGACTCGGTGAAATTGACGGGATACGTCCGGACCGCGGTGAACCCGATGTAGACCTCTTTGGGCACGCCATCGACCGCGACGTTTCCCGACGTCACGTTCGCGACGAAGCCGGTCACCGCACCCACCGTGAACGGCCAGGTTCCGTTGGCGTCCCGGAAGCCGATCGAGCCGCTCGACGACGAGTTCGTCGTGTGGTTGAACGTGACGCTCCAGGTGGTCAGGGACGGGAGTCCCGATTCGAAGAACGTCACCGGGAAGGTCGAATGCAGGGGAGTGAAGCCGATGTCGACCGTCACCGGTGAAGATACGACGCGCACGTTCCCGCTCGAATTGTTCGCAAGATACCCGCTCACGGTGCCCACCGCGAACGGGTAGGTCGTTCCGCCGGGCTCGACGAACCCGACGGTGGTGGTCGTCGAGTGATTCTGGACCCCGTTCAGCGTGACGTTCCACAGCGTCGAGCCGGGAAGACCCGTTTCGACGAACGTCACGGCGTAGCTTCCGACCGCGGCGGTGAATCCGATGTACACGTCCTTGGGTCCCGAACTCACGACCACGTTCCCGTTCGAGACGTTCGCGGTGTACCCGGTGACCGAGCCGATCGAGAAGGGATACGAGCCCGAGGGTTCGCTGAACGCGATCGTGGATCCGGTCGAACTGCCCGGCACCGAGTTGAGCGTCACGGACCAGTCCGTCCCGCCCGGAAGCCCGGACTCGTGGAACGTGACCGCGTAGGTCGGAACGGTCCCAACGGTGATGAGGGCATCCCCGAGCGAGCCCGATAGGTAGATGTCCTTGTTCACGGGGTCGAAGGCGATCCCTTCCGGGTAGAATCCCCCGCTTCCCAGGTAGAGGGGACTTCCCGAGAGCGCTGCGTAGGTCGTCGCGTCCATGGCCGAAAGCGTGTCGGTGTCGTAATTGGCGTTGTAAATGGCGTCGGAAACGTTGTCGTAGGCGAGCAGGTACGCCCCGCCAAAGAGGAAGTGGGTCGCGACGCGGTGGGTCGTCTCGTTGATCACGGAGATATTGCCGGTGCCCTCGTTCGCGACGAAGAGGGTGTGGTTCCGAGTGTCCACCGCCATCGATAGCGGCAGGTATCCGACGACGATGGGGGTCCCCTTCGCGTAGGTGGTGGCGTTCACCGGAATGACGTGGCCGACAGCGGTCGACGAATTCGCCACGTAGAGTGTGTTGTTGTAGGAATCGTAGACGATTGCAGTGAGGTCCGACTCCAAGAGTGAACCAAAGCTGATGGTAGCGCCGAGGACCGTGTTGGTCGCACCGTCGATGATACTAACGTTGCTCGCGATCCCTTGGCTCACGAACAGATACCCCGACCGATTATCGAAGGCAAGGTCGGACGGGTACTCTCCGACCGGGATCGCCTTGATGAAGGTGTGGGATGACGAGAACACGTCGACCGCGGTCCGTCCGGGGTCGAGGACAAAGATCTCGCCGTTCCGGCCATCGTAGGCGGCAGCGAGCTTCCCGAGGCTGGGGTCTGCCACTGGCCCACCGACCTCCCGATTCACAACCTTGTTGCTTGCTGCATCGACTCGGTACGTGCCGCCTCCACCGTTGTCCACGACGTACACGCTCTTCTCCGCCGGGTCGTAGGCGACACCCGAAGGGGTCAGGTCTAACGGGATGGAGGCGATCGGTGCGTTGGTCGCTTCCGCGAGAACTGTGACGTTGGAGGCGGGGATCTGGGACACGGCTCCCAAGTTGACGATGAAGGCGTTGCCGTTCGCGGCGATCCCTGGTGCGCTTGGATAGTCGTTCGTGGAGACGTTCGCGACCGACCGGCCGGTGGTTCCGCTCAGGACGGTGATGTTCCCCGAGCTCCCGCCCGCGTAGCAAGCAACGTACACATCGTGGTTGACGGGGTCATACGCGATCGAAGAGTACTGCGGGTCGCTACCGACCGTCCAGGACGACGAAATCGTGTCCGTCGGCTGGTCGATGATCGAAACGTTGCTCGACCCGGAGTTCGCCACGAAGAGGCGGTTATCGTTGGGGTCGTACGTCAGCGACTCGGGGGAATTACCGACCCGCTGACTGGTGAGCGTAAGGTTCGAATGCCCGTTGAGGAACGTGACCGCGCCCCACGACGTGGACGAATTCAGGACGTCCACGTAGTCGTTTACCGTGTCGATCGCGAGCGCGTTCGGGTTCTTTCCGACCGACGGGTTTGCGACCACGTGCTGGGTCGCGGGGTCGATGACGGAGACGTTGCTCGAGGCCCAGTTCGCGACCCACACGTCGTTGTTGATCGAGTTGTAGACGATCGCGCTGGGTCGCTGGCCCACGCTGATGTTGGTGATCGTTCGGTTCAGGGAGGCCGAGATGACCGAGACGGTGTTCGAGGACTGGTCCGCCGTGTAGAGGTCGCCGTTCGCCCAGTCGAACGCGATGCCGAGCGGACCTCCCATGACGTTGATGGACCGGGTCACGAGATTGGTGTTCGTGTTGATCACGCTCACGTTCAGGTCACCCTCGTTGGTCGCGTAGAGAAACCCGGTCTTGTTGTCGACGGCGATGGTCGGCGTTGAGATGGGAGTCACTGAGGTCGACGGAAGCGGGATGTTGGCGACGTCCTGGTTACTGGACGAGTTGACCACCGAGACGTCGGTTCCGTAGAACCCCCGGATGTAGAACATCCCGTTGTGAGTGTCGTAGACCGGGATCTCTCCCTCGTCCTGGATAGCCAAGGCCTTGGTCCCTGGGAAGAGCGTGTTCGTCGAGAGGTCGAGAGTGCTCACCACCGACCCGATGCTCCCGACGGCACCGTGGACCGAACCCCCGGCAACATGCCCACCGGAGGGCGCAACCGACACTGTTGAGCGGGGAAGGGAGAGTCCCGCGGTGGTTGCTCCGCTGAAGGCCGACCCATGCGCTGCCCCTCCATTAGCCAAGGTCGCAAACATCGAACAAGCGACGAGAAGGACGATCGATGCCGCGGAGAGCCGGATGATGCCACTCCAGGGACGTAACGTCGACCCAGTCCGGAGCGCGGGGCGGGGCATAGGGCGGCAACCTACGCCCCCCTCTAATACCCTCGCTTAGGCGCCGGAAGGGGTCGCGCTGCCTTCCCTCAAGCTCATAGCCGAATCAACGGTTTCCCCGGAATCGAACGATGAGCGATGCCACGGACTCCGAACAGAACACCATGCGGTGGAGCGTGTTCCGCACGGTCGACAACGATCTGTTCGAAGCGGTACGGGGTTCCGGGGCGCGACGTGTGGTGCTCCAAGTGCCCGCCGGCCTCGTTCGGAATGCTCACGAACTTGCCGCCCGGATTCGGGACGCCTCCGGCGTTCCCGTGGACCTCGCTGCTCGTCCGTGCTTCGGCGCGTGCGACCTTCCTACCGACACCGAAGCGCCTCGCGCCGACCTCGCGGTCGTCCTCGGCCATGCGCCGATTCCGAACGTCCCTCTCACTCGCACGACGTTCTTCGTCGAGATGCGCGACGCGGGAGGAGACCCGGAACAGCTGGCAAAGGTCGTGGCCGCCGGCGGCCTGCCTCACCGTCTCGGCCTGGTCGCTTCGGTGCAGCATCTCGATCTTGTCGACCCGCTCTCAGCCGCCCTTGGAAAGCTCGGCTACGCGGTCCGGGTCGGTCGGGGCGACAACCGACTCGCGTATCCCGCCCAGGCGCTCGGGTGCAACTACACCGGCGCCGAATCGGTCGCGAAGGACGTGGAGGCGTTCCTGTTCCTCGGAACGGGGCGGTTCCACCCGATCGGGCTCGCGTTCGCGGCTGACCGCCCGGTCTACGCCCTCGACCCGCTCCGCGGAGAGCTCGAACCGCCGATCGACCGGGGAGCCCTCGTCCGGAAGCGCCAGCTGATCGTAGCGAGCGTTCGGGATGCCCGACGCTGGGGAATCCTGGTCTCGACCTTCGCCGGTCAGAATCGGAGTCCGACCGCCCTCGCCCTCCAGCAACGGGCCAACGCGCGAGGGCGGGATGCGGAGATTCTGCTCTTCGACCGTCTCGATGGGCATGACCTGGTGGGACGAGCCTTCGATGCCTACGTCTCCACCGCCTGCCCGCGGATCGCGCTCGATGACAGCGACAATTACCCGAAGCCGGTCCTCACGCCGCCGGAATTCCTGATGGCACTCGGGGAACTTCCCCTCGAGCCGTACCGGTTCGACACGTACCACTGAGCGCCGTAACCCGAAAGAACCCCCACGACGATTCTACGCTCGTGAAGTGGGCGCTCCTCGGCTCCGTCGTGTTGCTCGCGACCGGGGCGGTCCTCGTGGCGGTCAGCGTGGTTCAGGGGGGAGCGAGCGTCGCGCTGTTCGGGTTCATCCCGGTCGTCTCGGGCTCGTCGGGGCTATTCCTCCTCGGCGTCGCGCTCCTCTTCGTCGGGTTCCTTTCGGTGCCCTTCGCCTGGGCGGCGGGGGAGTCGGGACCGGCTCCGACTCTTCGCGAGGAAGTTCCCGAGCCGCCCCCATCGAAGTCCTCGGTCCCGGCCAGCCGCTCGGGCGGTTTCGGCGGGCTCGTGCTGATCGGACCCGTTCCGATCCTCTTCGGCTCCTGGAAGGGGGTCTCCTCTCAGGTCCGGTGGGCGCTTGCCATCGTGGGAGCGGTGATCTTCACCGTCGCCGTCGTCGCGGTCCTGTGGCTCCTGAGATAGGAACCTTCAGCGCCTGGTGCGCCGACTCGAGGAACATCCGGTGGATTCTTGGGTCGCCCGACAGCTCGGGGTGGAAGCAGAGTCCCCAGATCATCCCCGAGCGCACCCCGACCACCTCGCTCCCGTGCCAGGCGAACGGGCTCACCCCCTCGCCGACCGAGTGGATCCGCGGGGACCGGATGAACACCCCGGGGAACGGCCCACCGATGAGGCCCTCGACCCGGATGGGGGCCTCGAACGACTCGCCCTGGCTCCCGTAGTCGTTGCGGCGGACCTGGACGTTGAGAACATCGAAGGTGGGCGGGTCCAGCCCGGACAGGCTCGGGACGAGCTCATGCGAGAGCAGAATGAGCCCCGCGCAGGTCGCGAGGGTCGGCATCCCGCTCTTGAGACGGTCGGCAATCGGGTTCCAGAGGCCCCCCTGGACGAGAAGGCGGGCGATCGTCGTCGATTCCCCGCCGGGCATGAAGAGCGCCTCGGCCTCGGCGAGGTCCTCCGGGGTCCGCACCGGGACAATGTCGTCTCCGTGGAGCACGGCCCCGAGGGCCGCGAGGTGCTCGGGGACGTCCCCTTGGAGCGCGAGGACCCCGACCTTCATGCGCCCTTCCGAAGCTCTTCGATGATCGCTTTCGCGCGGTCGAATCGCACCTGGTGGTCCTTGACGAGAAGCTCGACGACGCGGTCGACCTCCTCCGGGCGAGCGCCCGCGCTCACGGCGAGGTTACGGGCATGGAGCTCCATGTGGCCCCGCTGGATCCCTTCGGTCGCGAGCGCGCGGAGGGCAGCGAAGTTCTGAGCGAGGCCCACGGCGGCCAGCACCTCTCCGAGCTCCCGGGCGCTCTTCACGCCGAGCACCTTCACGTTCGCCCGCGCGGTGGGGTGCACTGCGGTCGCGCCGCCGATGAGGCCGACCGGGGCCGGGATCTCGATCGTCCCGACGAGATTGCCGTCCTTGTCCTTCTCGTAGGTCGTCAGCGGCTGGACGACCGACGCGCCGCCGGACGCCTTCCACGCCGCGTAGGTGTGAGCGCCGCTCTCGATCGCCCGAAAATCGTTCCCGGTGGCGATCACGACAGCGGAGACCCCGTTCATGATCCCCTTGTTGTGGGTCGCGCAGCGGAACGGGTCCGCGACCGCGAACGCGTACGCGTCCAGGATCGCGTCGACGACCTCGGGTCCGGTGGCGGTCTCCGTCTTCAGGAGCTCGGCCGGGAAGGTCGCGTGCGCCCGGGCCAGCCGATGGACGGCGAGGTTGGAGATGATGCGAAGGACGACCCGACCTCCCGAGAGCCGTGCGAACTCGGGAGCGAGCGCCTCGCACATCGTGTTGACCGCGTTCATGCCGCCCGCGTCGCGCGCATCGACGAGAAGATGGGCGACGAGCATCGTCCCGCGCGTCGACGGCACGATGCGGACCTCGAGGTCCTTCGCGCCGCCGCCGAACTTGACCAGCACGGGGTCCTTCGCGTTGGCGCCCTCGAGAAGCTCGTCCTTGTGGTGAAGAATGCGCAGGCGTGCCGCGGCCGGGTCCACCACGTCCACGATCTGGACCTGGCCGATCATCACCGGGGCGGTCGTCTGCGCGAAGAAGCCCCCGGCGGCACGGGCGACCTTGGCCGCGTTGGAGGCCGCGGCGACGACGCTCGGCTCCTCGATCGCCATCGGAACGAGGTAGTCCTTCCCGTTGATCCGGAAGTTGGTCGCGACGCCGAGGGGGAGGGGCATGACCCCGATCACGTTCTCGATCATCCGGTCGAGGGTCCCCGGGTCGATCCCCGGCGGGAACTCGAACGCCCGGACCTCTTCCTCGGTGAGCCCGCCCCACTCCTGGACGAACGCCCGACGCTCCGCGACGGGGCGCTTGTAGAAGCCCGGCACCTCCGAACTCTTCTCCACCGGTCTCTACTCCTGGGACGCCGAGTCGGCCTCGGCCTCGCCTTCGGGTTCGCGGGGGGTCGACGCGCGGGCGACGATGACCTTCGCCGGTCGCAGGAGCCCTCCGAAGAAGCGGTACCCCTGCTGGACGACCTCGACCACCGAACCTTCCGGGTGCTCGCCATCCGCCGGGTGTTCTCCCACTGCCTCCTCCTCGTCGGCTCGGAACGGCTTTCCGGCCACGGCGACCGGTTCCACCCCCTCGTGCTTCAGGAACTTGCTCCACTCGTGGTCGAGGAGGTCGAGTCCCCGCCGGACCGGGTCGGAGGCGGGAAGTTGAGCGAACGACTTCCGCGCTGCCTGGAACGCCTCGATGATCGGGAGGAGTTCCCGGACCAGGGCAGCCCGAGACTGGCGCGAGATCGATTCCCGGTCCCGGTCGACCCGGCGGCGGAAATTGTCGAAATCCGCGAGGAGATACTTGTAGCGGGTCGACCAATCCTCGGTCGCACCGGGGGTTTCTCTCCGCGTCGACTTCGGGGCCTCTTCCGCGTTCGCGGGAGGGGACGTGGGTGCCTCGGCAGAATCGTCGGGCATCGGGGTCGGTGGTCGCAGAGAGGCTGGGTTTAATAGGCCTTGTTGCGGAGGCCGAAAAGGGCCGGTGGGGGGTGCTTCTTGGTGCCTCGAGACCCCCCCGTTCCGGGGGGTGTTTCCCGAGGGCAATTTCCACCGAAACCCAAGCGTTATAACGCACGCTCGGCTCGCTCAAATTGACTCGATTTCCGGGCGAATTTCCGATGGCGCAGCAGACGGTGAACGGCACTCCCTACGACGCGAGTTCGATCCAGGTCCTGGAGGGCCTTTCGGCCGTTCGACGGCGCCCCGGAATGTACATCGGTTCGACCGACGCCCGCGGTCTTCATCATCTGGTCTACGAGGTGGTGGACAACGCGATCGATGAGGTGCTCGCGGGGGCGTGCACCGAGATCGACGTCACGCTGCATTCGGACGGCTCGTGCTCCGTCCACGACAACGGCCGAGGGATCCCGGTCGAGAACCACCCGAAGTACAATCGACCGGCCCTCGAGATCGTGATGACGGTCCTGCACGCGGGCTCGAAGTTCGACCGGAACACCTACAAGGTCTCGGGGGGCCTGCACGGGGTGGGCGTCCACGTCGTGAACGCCCTCAGTGAGTGGTTCGAGGTCCGCGTCGATCGGGACGGTCACGAGTACTTCCAGCGGTACGAGCACGGCAATCCGGTCGCCGCCCTCAAGATCGTCGGGAAGGCCGATGCCACCGGAACCGACGCCCGGTTCATGCCCGACAAGTCGGTCCTCGAGACGGTCACTTTCGACAAGGAGACGGTCGCCCGTCGCCTGAAGGAGCTCTCGTTCCTCAATCCGGGCGTCACCATCCATTTCGCGGACGAGCGGGACGGGACGACCGAGACGTTCCACCATGCGGGGGGCGTCGTCGAGTTCGTCGAGGACCTCAACAAGGGGTCGAACGTCCTGTTCGCGCCGCCGATCTCGCTCCACGCGAGGCGGGACACGACCGACATCGAGGTCGCGCTGCAGTACAACGACGGCTACAACGAGACCGGGATCGCGTTCGTGAACAACATCAACACGGTCGACGGCGGGACCCACGTGATGGGCCTCCGCTCGGCCCTCACTCGGACGCTCAATGATTACGCGCGCAAGCGCGGGTTCGTCAAAGGCGACAAGGAGGGGCTGACCGGCGAGGACGTCCGCGAGGGGCTCACCTGGATCCTCTCGGTGAAGGTCCTCGAGCCGCAGTTCGAGGGCCAGACGAAGGCCCGGCTCGGGAACTCGGAGGTGAAGGGCCAGGTCGAGAGCGCGGTCAACGAGAAGCTGGCCGAGTACCTCGAGGAGCACCCCGCCGTCGGCCAGTCGCTCATCTCGAAGGCGGTCCAGGCGTCCCAGGCGCGGGAGGCGGCGCGCAAGGCGCGGGAACTGACCCGCCGCAAGGGGCTGCTCGAAGGAGGAGGGCTCCCGGGCAAGCTCGCCGACTGCCACTCTCGGGACCCCGCCGAATGCGAGCTCTTCCTCGTTGAAGGGGACAGTGCCGGCGGAACCGCGAAGCAGGGGCGCGACCGGGAGTTCCAGGCGGTCCTGCCGCTCCGGGGGAAGATCCTCAATGTCGAGAAGGCGCGTCTCGACAAGATGCTCCAGAACGACGCGATCCGGGCGCTGATCACCGCGATCGGGATCGGGATCGGCGACGAGCAGGACATGAGCCGCCTGCGCTACCACAAGATCATCCTGATGACGGACGCCGACGTCGACGGCTCGCACATCCGAACGCTCCTCCTCACGCTGTTCTACCGGAAGATGCCGGAGCTGATCACCGAGGGGCACGTCTACATCGCGCAGGCGCCGCTCTACCGGCTCCAGAAGGGCTCCCGGGTCGAGTACGCCTACTCGGACGATGAGCGAGACAAGCTCGTCACGAGCATGGGCGGGATGAAGGGCGTGACGATCAACCG
>DAEB01000053.1:19209-24548 GCA_002495185.1 Thermoplasmata archaeon UBA184
AGCCGGGCGAACGAGCTGTTCCAGATCCTGATGGGCGAGGAGGTCGAGCCTCGCCGCCAGTACATCCAGGACCACGCGGTCGAGGTCACGAACCTCGATATCTAGGCCGCCTCCGACCCCGCGGTCGCCGACCACCCGGAGAGCCGCCTACATGTGTCGCTCGATCTCTCGTTCGACCGCCCGGGCGCCCGCCTCGAGGTACTCGACCTCCTCCCGCCAGAACTGGCGCAGGACGGGTCCCACTGCGAAGAGCAGGGTCGATACGACCGAGCCGACCGAGATGAACGCCATGATCGACGTGAAGATCTTGTCGCCGTCCGTCGGCAGCGCCGACGGAGGTCCCTGGCCGGTCGCGAGCATGCTCTCGTAGTAGAACGAGTCGACCGCCGAGAGTCCGGCGATCAGGTGGAAGCCGACCGTTCCCACGACCAGGACGAGGCCGATCCCGAAGATCGCGTAGAGCATTCGTCGCACGGCGGCGCGGGTCATCCGGAGACGGGACGAGCGGGGCATTCCGGTCGCATCGCCGACCGTTCGTTAAAGATGTGCTCGGCGTGAGAGGGACCTGGTCGAGTCGGATTGCCATCGCGCCATCCGCGGTGCGCCGAACGACCGGGGCGGAAGGAACGGCTTTATCGCGGGACCCTGTCCCCACGACCGTGAGCGCTCCGAGAGCGCCCCGCTCGACCGTCTTCCGCGGAGCGTTGCTGGTCACCCAGGACGCCCAGCGCCGCGTCCTGCGCGGTGACCTCCGCGTCGAGGAGGGGCGGATCACCGCCGTCGGTGCGCCGGCGCCGGCGGCCGAGGAGGAGGTCGATGCGAGCGGGTTCGCGATCGTTCCGGGCTTTGTCAACGCGCACACGCACGTCGCGATGAATCCGCTCCGCGGGATCGCGGACGACCGCGAGCTCGCGGGGTTTCTCGAGGTCCTGTTCGCGGTCGACGCCCACCGGACGGAGGCGGACGTCGAGGCGGGAGCCCGCGCCGGGATCGCCGAGATGCTACTCTCGGGGACGACCTCCTTCCTCGACCTCTACTATTTCGAGGACGCGGTCGCGCGCGCGGTCGAGTCGCTCGGAATCCGCGGTTTCCTGGGCTGGGCCGTCCTCGACCCAGAACTGACGACCCAAAAGGGGGTCCCGACCGAGAACGCGCGGGCGTTCCTCGGGAGGTGGAAGGGCCACCCTCTCGTCACTCCGCTCGTCGCCCCGCAGGGGGTCTACGTCTGCAACCGGGAGACCTGGATTCGAGCGCGCGAAGTAGCGGAGGAGGGGGGGACCCTTCTCCACTACCACGTTTCGGAGACGCGACGGGAGGTCCACGAACACCAGACCAAGACCGGTCGGAGGCCGGTCGTCTGGCTCGAGGAAATCGGGGTCCTCGGACCCCGGTCCGTCGCGGCCCATGCCGTCTGGCTGACCGGCGAGGAGATCCGACTCCTGGCGACGAGGAACGTGGGCGTCGCTCACTGTCCGAGCTCGAACCTGAAGCTCGCCTCGGGCGGGGTCGCGCCGGTGGTCGAGCTGCGAGAGGCGGGGGCGACGGTCGGGTTCGGGACCGACTCGGTGGCGAGCAACAATTCGCTCTCGATGCTGCGTGAGATGCACCTCGGCGGACTCGTGCAGAAGAATCAGCGCTGGGACGCGACCGTGCTCTCCGCGCAGGAGCTCCTGGACATGGCGACCCGGGAGGGAACGCGGCTCCTCGGGAGGGAGTCCGACTTGGGGTCCCTCGAGATTGGAAAGCAGGGAGACTTCTTTCTCCTCCGCCTCGACCATCCGACCCTCTTGCCCGCGCGACCGGAGGCGATCGTCTCCCACCTCGCCTATTCGGCGAGCGAGGAGGCGGTCGATTCCGTCTACGTGGCGGGGGTCCCCGTCGTCCGCCAGCGCACGCTCAGTCGAGCGGACTGGTCGTCGATCCGCCGGGCGGGCGAGGCCGCAGCCGAGTCGCTCTGGTCGAGTCGCCCGAAGAAGTAGTCGAGGTTAGCGCCCGGAGAGCGTATCCGAGAGCCGAGCGGCGAGCTTCCACGCGAGCTCCTCGGGATTCCCTTCGACTCCCAGCTCACGCAGGCTGGTGAGGCGGGTGACCGCGTTCGCGGAAAGACCGAACACCGCCCGCAGCAACGGTCGGTCGATCTCGAGCGGCAGGATGCCGTGGTGCAGGAGCGCGCCCTTCGCCAAGTGCTGGGCTGCGCCGCCGAGCACGCGCTCCCGGTGTGCGAGCACGTGCCCGCGGGCGCTCAGGAGGCAGTATCCCGCGTCCATTCCCGGTGGTTCCGCCCACCGGGACGGTATTCCGCGGTCGGCGAGGAACCGGACGACTCCTTCTCCGAGGCGCGCGAATGCGTGAACGTAGTCCGACCCGGCTCTCGGGTCGGCCCGAGGAAGCACCACGGACCAGGCGAGGTCTCCCGGGGCGTGGAGCAGACCGGTCCCTCCCGTCGTTCGACGCACCGCCGGGATTCCATGCCTCGCGGCCTGCGCAAGAAAAGGAGCGTCGGCACGGACACCCACTCCGTACGATACCGCACGGTCTACGAGGACCGCGACCCGCACGGCGGGGACCCCGCGCCGAAGGATCGCCTCGTCCGTCCTCACGTCCTCCGCGCACGTCACCCGGACATCGACCCAGGTGGTGAGCCCCACCTCTCGAGCGGGGGAGGCTGAGGTCCGCGGTCCGTCCGAGATCCGTATCCCCCCTCATCCACCGGGTCTCGAAAGGCTAAGAAGCCGCCGACGCTCGCGCCGACATGGCCGAACTGGCGGATTTCCGGCTTCATATCGGAGACGCCGCTCCGAACTTTGAACTCCCCGGAACCGACGGAAAGACGTACCGGCTCGCCGACTTCGCGAACCGGAAACTGCTGCTGGTCGTCTTCTGGTGCAACCACTGCCCCTACGTCCAGGCCTGGGAGGGCCGCATGATCGACCTCGGGCGTCGCTACCAGCCCCAAGGGGTCGGCATCGTCCTCATCAACTCAAACGACGCCCGGGCATACCCCGAGGACCGGCTCGAATCGATGGTCCTCCGGGCCTCCGAGAAGAAGTACCCCTTTCCGTACCTCCAGGACGAGAGCCAGGAGGTCGCCCACGCCTACGGCGCCCTCGTGACCCCGCATCCGATGCTCTTCGGCGCGGACCGGACCCTGCTGTTCCAGGGCCGGATCGACAACGACCACCAACATCCCGAGCGCGCGACCGAGCACTATCTCGAACGCGCGATCGACCAGGCGCTCGCGGGGACGAAGGTCTCTCCGAGTGAGCTCTCCGTCCTGGGATGCACGGTCAAGTGGAAGGAGTGACGTCCCTCGCCCGCGCGGGCTTGCGGGGTCGCCCTCGACGTGCCTCGACCTGGGCTTTGCGCGCCTCGTAGGCGGCGCGCAGCGTCGGGTCCACCGGCCGCGCTTCGTGGTCGAGTCGCGCGGCGATCGCCACCTTCCCCGCGAGCGCGCGGGCGAGCTTTCCCCGTTCGGATCGTGGCGCCGACTGGATCGAGGGATGGAGGAAGAGGAGGCCATGACGCGGGGGCGGCGCGCGTCCGCGAAGGTGCTCAAAGAACGCCCGCTCGGCGCCGAGGACCTGCACGGTGCTGGACGGGAGTCGTGCCATTCGGTCTAGCCCGCCGGCCTGGGCGACGAGTCGTGCCGAGAGCTCGGGCCCGAGAAGCGCGTTGAGGTTGGGGGTCTTAACGGGAGAGAGAGCGGCGACCGCCTCCTGGAGCGCTCGCCGAGCGTCGGCGACCGATTGATAGAGTTCTCCCAGGCTGCGACGAGCTTCGAGGAGGGCAGGGTCGGCGGGTCCCAAGGAGGGGTCTGTCGCTCCCTCGGAAGCGGCGCGGGCGGCGCGGGCGTGGTCCCCCGGATCGAGGTCGGGGAGGTCGTGTGAGACCCAGCTCCCCAGACGTTCGCCGATGAGATTCCGGACGCGGTCAAGGTCGGTGGCCGCTCGAACCGCCTCCTGCACGTGCACGGACGGGTCCCAGGACGCGACGAGCGCCCTCTCAGCCTCCGCGAGCAGCGCGGTCGCGAGCATCCCCCGGTCCGGCTCGGTCACGGAGGATGGAAGGTCGACGGGAGCCGCCGCGTCATACCGGATCCCGAGCGCCACAAGCCGCCGGTCCCGGCTCAGCCAATCGCCCGGGGTCCGCTCACGAGCGACCCGATCCTCCTCCGGAGTGGTCCGACCTTCTCTCCGGATCCGGGCTCGTTCGGCGAGCGCGGCGGGTTCCATCGGAGCTGAAGCGCTTCCCACCACGGAACCGTCCACGAGGAGGAAGGTGCCGAACCAGGAGGTGACCACGCAGTTCACGAGCCGGTCGATGGCGCGCGACATAAATAGGCCGGCGAGGGTCGGCGCGGCCAGTGTCCGCCCCTCCTCCCCCGCGAGACATCGTGACGTACGAGCGGAAGGGCGGGACCGTTCTCCTGACGCTGAACTCGCCTCCGGTCAACGTGCTCTCCCGTCCCGTTCTCGAGGCGCTTCGGGACCGGCTCGCGGAGGCCGAGGAGGACCCGGAGGCGCGCGTGGTCGTCATTGCGAGCGCCTTCGAGAAGGCGTTCGCCGCCGGCGCCGATATTCGCGAGATGTCGAACCTGAACCGCTCGCAGGCCCGTGTCCACGGAGGTCGTGGCCAGGCCGTCACCCGACAGATCGAGCGCCTTCCGCTCCCGGTGATCGCCGCCGTCCGGGGGGTTGCCCTGGGAGGAGGGTGCGAGCTCTGCCTCGCGTGCGATTTCATCATCGCGAGCGACGATGCTCAGTTCGGTCAGCCCGAGATCAACCTCGGCGTGATGCCCGGCTGGGGTGGGACGCGCCGCCTTCCTCGAAGGATTGGGCCGTCCCGCGCACGACGATGGATTCTCACCGGCCGTTCGGTTTCCGCGTCCGAAGCCTTCGCCCAGGGACTGGTCGACCAGGTGGTCCCGCGGGCCGAAGTACTACCGGCCGCTTTCGCCCTCGCGAACGAGCTCGCCGCCAAACCTGCGGTCGCCCTCGCGACCGCCAAGTACGCGATCAACGGGGCGATGGATCCAGCGATCGACCATGGCCTCGCCTACGAACTCCACCTCTGGTCCCGCTTGTTCGGGACCGAAGGTCAGAAGGAAGGCATGCGGGCGTTCCTCGAGAAACGTCCGCCCCCTGCCTCCGCCTCCCGCCGCGACTGGGAGACCGCCTCGGAGGGCCTTCCCTGGACTCCGGAGCCAGGCCACGCGTCGATAGGAAAGCGGAATAAGCCGAAGACGTCGAGCCGAAGCTAACGCCGCGGTGGCTCAGCTGGCAGAGCGGCTCCTTGGTAAGGAGCAGGCCGAGGGTTCAAATCCCTCCCGCGGCTTTTCC
>DAEB01000029.1:0-21574 GCA_002495185.1 Thermoplasmata archaeon UBA184
CCGGATGCTCGACATGGGATTCCTACCGGACGTTCGGCGGATCTTGGACCGGCTACCCACCGAGCGGCAAACGATGCTCTTCTCTGCGACGATGCCCGCAGAAGTGGTCCGTCTCTCCCGAGAGTTCCTCCGCGACCCCAAGCTCGTTCAGGTCGAGGAGAGGACGGTCGCAGCTGTCGGGGTCACTCACCTTGCGTTGCCGGTCCCGAGCCATCTCAAGTCCGAGCTGCTGCTCGAGGTCCTCGAAGACGAAACTCTCACGAGCGTGCTGGTGTTCACCCGAACCAAGCACCGGGCCGACAATCTTGCTCGCCAACTCGCGCGCAAAGGCGTCGCTGCCGGAGTGATCCACGGGAATCGAAGCCAGAGTCAAAGAATCCACGCTCTCGAAGGGTTCCGGACGGGAGAGAACCGGGTGCTGGTGGCAACCGACATCGCCGCTCGGGGGGTCGATGTGAAGGATGTCAGCCACGTCATCAATTTCGACGTCCCCCACGAGCCCGAGACGTATGTTCACCGAGTCGGGAGGACGGCGCGCGCCTCTCAGCGAGGGGACGCCTACACCTTCGTNNAGCCCCGACGAGGAAGCCGACTTCTCGAGGATCGAGAGGTTGATCGGGATGACGATCCCTCGGGCGAGGATCCCCTCGTTCCCGTACGACTCCCCTCGGCCCCCCCTCCAGGGGGGTTCGTCTCGCCCGCCCGGTCGCCGCCGTCCGTTCCGGCCGGTTCGCCGTGGCCCGATGCGCCGTCAACGGCGGTAGACCATCCGGACCCGGTGGACCCGGAGACGCCCAAGGGTCGGATTCGGATTTTCGACATCCTCCATCTTATATCACGCAGGCTCGTCGCGGCGCCAGCGAATCGACATGGCGGAGCCGCACGCGGTGTCCCAGAAGCTGCCGCAGAGCGAGACAGACGCCGCTCCGGAGCCGGACCTTCTGGATGCGTATCGTCTCATGGTCCTGGCCCGTGCGACGGACGAGCGCTGCCTCATGCTTCAGCGCCAGGGCCGCATCGGATTCTACGCTCCCCTCATGGGACAGGAGGCGGCCCAGGTAGGCGCTAGTCGTGCCCTCGCCCCCCAGGATTGGATCTTCCCTGCCTACCGTGAGCTAGCAGTCGCCCTGGCTCGGGGCGTCCCGCTGCGCGCCATCTTTGACCAGCTCCTCGGGAACGCGGACGACCGGATCCGCGGCCGTCAGATGCCGAACCACTTCGGCTTCCGGGACGTGAACTTCGTCGTGGCCTCCAGCCCGATTGGAACCCAGATCACGCAGGCCGTCGGAGCCGCGATGGCCGCCCAGCGGCGCAAAGACTCCATCGTGACGATCGCGTTCTTCGGGGACGGCGCCACGAGTTCCAATGATTTCCATGCCGGGCTCAACTTCGCCGGAGTGTTCCAGACCCCGACGATCTTCTTCTGCCAGAACAATCAGTGGGCGATCTCCCTGCCCCGCGAGAAGCAGACTCGGAGCGCCACTCTCGCCGAGAAGGGGAGCGCGTACGGAATGCCCGGAGTCCTTGTCGACGGAAACGATTTCCTAGCGGTGTACTCCGCCGTGCGAGAGGCCCGCGAGCGGGCGCTCTCGGGCGGAGGGCCGACGTTGATCGAGGCCGAGGTGTACCGCTTTGGCCCGCATTCGACGTCCGACGACCCGAAACGCTACCGCACTGAGGAGCAGCTGGCCGCCGCCAAGGAGCGAGACCCGATCCTCCGGCTCAAGGGCGAACTCGTTAGCGCGGGCCGATGGACCGAGGAGCTCGACCACCAGTTGTGGGAGGAGGTCCGAACGCGCGTGACCCGGACGTTCGAGGAGGCGGAGAAGGCGAAACCCCTTGACCCGCGGTCGATCTTCGACGACGTGTTCGCGCACGTCACCCCCCAGCTCGCGGAGGAGCGCGCCCAGTTCGACGCCGAACTTCGCGACGGAGTTCTGAAGCTATGAGCGAGATGAACATCGTCCAGGCGATCAACCGGACCCTCCGGGACGCGATGAAGGAGGACCCGGACGTCCTGGTACTCGGGGAGGACGTCGGGGTGAACGGGGGGGTGTTCCGGGCCACGGACGGACTCATTCGGGAATTCGGGGCGGAGCGGGTGATCGACACTCCGCTTTCCGAGACGGGGATCATCGGCACCGCCATCGGGATGTCGCTCTATGGCCTCAAGCCGATCGCGGAGATCCAGTTCCTCGACTTCATCTATCCGGCCTTCGACCAGATCGTGAGTGAGCTCGCGAAGTTTCGATACCGCTCAGGGGGCCAGTACCCGGCGCACGTCGTGATTCGTGCTCCGTACGGGGGCGGAATCAAGGGAGGGATCTACCACTCCCAGAGCACTGAGGCGTACTTCTGCCACACGGCCGGCATCAAAGTCGTCATTCCCTCCACCCCGTCCGACGCACGAGGACTCCTGTTCAGCGCCATCGCCGACGAAGACCCCGTCCTGTTCCTCGAACCGAAGCGAATCTACCGGTCCTTAACCGGGGAGGTCTCCGACTCCCAGGAGAAGGTCCCGTTCGGACATGCCCGCGTCGTCCGGGAGGGGTCGGATGTCTCGGTCTTCGCCTACGGCGCCATGGTTCCCGTCGCCCAGGAGGCCGCGGACGCGTTGGGCCGCGACGGAGTTTCGACCGAGGTCATCGACCTGCGCACGCTGGTCCCCCTCGATGAGGCGGCGGTGCTGGCGTCCGTCGAGAAGACGGGACGGGCCATCATCGTACACGAGGCTGCGAGATTCTGTGGGTTTGGCGCCGAACTTTCGGCGATCCTGGCCGAAAAGGCGCTCTATTCCCTCAAGGCGCCGGTACTACGCGTGACCGGGTACGACACGCCCTTCCCGTATGCTCTTGAGAACGTTTACCTTCCGAATCCCGAGCGGGTCGTGCGGGCGGTGCGACAATCGCTCCAGGCAGGCTGAGGGGTTTCCATGGCGTACGAGTTCCGGCTCCCTGACATCGGGGAAGGTGTTGCCGAGGGAGAAGTGGTCCGCTGGTTCGTCGAGCCAGGGGGAACGGTCCGGGCCGACGACCCTCTCGTGAGCGTCCTCACCGACAAGGCGAACGTCGAGATTCCCTCACCGGTATCGGGACGGATCAGCCAGATTCACGCGCAGGTTGGCGAGAAGGTGAAGGTCGGCGGCCTTCTGGTCACTATTGAGACCGTAGGGTCCGGCGGGCCGGCACCGGCCCCTTCCGTTCCGCCTCCGACTCCGACGCCCCCGCAGAACTCCACGACCCCTGTCCCCTCGGTGGCCGCCGCCGTACCCAAACCTTCCTCCGGACCGTCCGGTGTGCTTGCGTCGCCCTTTGTCCGCCGAAGAGCCGCTGAGCTCGGCGTCGACCTATCCCACGTGGCCGGATCGGGGCCTGGCGGTCGGATCACGGAGGGAGACGTTGTTTCGGCGAAGGCGGGGACGCCGGAATCGACCTCGTCGCCCATGTGGCCGGCCCTCTCGTCGGCGGCGGGGCCCGGTCTCACACCGGCTTCTCCCACCAAGGTCGTCACGCCCCCGGAGGACGACGTTCGAGAACGGATCCCCATCCGGGGCATCCGCCGAGTGATCGCGGAGCACATGAGCGAGTCGACCCACAAAGCCGCGCACTTCACCTACGTCGAGGAGGTGGACGTGAGCGAGCTGGTCGCCCTCCGGGACCGGATGGCCAAGCACGTCGAAAGACAAGGAGTTCGCCTCAGCTACCTCCCGTTCATCATCAAGGCGGTGGTGGCGGGGCTTCGAGAGTATCCCCGATTGAACGCCACCATGGACGATGCGCGGCAGGAACTCCTGGTTCGTTCCCGGTACCACATCGGCGTCGCGACCGCCGCCCCCGACGGGCTCCTCGTCCCCGTGGTGCGGGATGCCGACCGCAAGAGCGTCGTCGCGCTCGCAAAGGAGGTCCAGGACCTGGCCGAGCGGGGACGCGCGGGTTCGCTCTCGCGCTCGGAGCTCACGGGAAGCACGTTCACGATTTCGAGCCTCGGCGCGCTGGGGGGCCTGCTCGCGACGCCGATCCTCAACTACCCCGAGGTCGCGATCCTCGGTGTGCACAAGATCCAACGACGGCCGGTGTACCGCACGGACGGAACGCTCGGGCCGGCGGACATGATGAACCTCTCCATCTCGCTCGACCACCGGGTGGTGGATGGGTACGAGGGCGCCCAGTTCGTCGCGAAGGTGAAGTCGTACCTCGAAGACCCGCACCAGCTGTTCGCCGAGCTCGCATGACCTCCCCGGCCCGAGCGGTCGAGCCCCTCCCGTACGAGCCCTCCGACCTGGGCGAGAAGCTGGGAAGCGACTGGGACGAGCTGCTCCGACGTGGATTCCGCTGGATGCTCCTGGGGCGAGCGCTCGACTCGCGGATGCAGATGCTCCAGCGGCAGGGACGAGTGGGGTTCTACGGAGCGGCGACGGGGAACGAAGCGGTGAACGTCGCCGGGGGTCTCGCGTCCCGTCCCGAGGACTGGGTCATCCCCGGGTTGCGAGAGCAGCTCGTGGCGCTCGTCCGCGGACATCCGCTTCCGACGTACGTCCACCACCTGTTCGCGGACTCCGCCGACCCCGCGCTCGGGCGGAACATGCCGTGCCACCCGACCGCCCGCGAGGTGAATTACGTCTCCATGTCTTCGGTCGTGGGAACTCAGATCTCGCACGCGACGGGGGTCGCGTACGGGCAGAAGCTCCGGCGCGACGGAGGGGCGACGCTCGCCTTCTTTGGCGACGGCGCTACTAGCTCGAACGATTTCCATGCCGGTCTCAATTTCGCAGGTGTCTTCGACCTTCCGGTCGTGTTCTGCTGCGCGAACAATCAATGGGCGATCTCCCACCCGGTCGCGAAGCAAAGCGCCGTCCCCTCGCTCGTATCGAAGTCTTCGGCGTACGGCGTCTCGGGACGGCAGGTCGACGGGACCGATTTCGTGGAGACGTATCAGGCGCTCTCGAGCGCACTCGACCGTGCCCGCCGGGGAGACGGGCCCTCCCTCCTCGAGTTCGTGGTCTTCCGCATGACCCCTCACTCGAGCTCGGATGACCCCGGGCGCTACCAGCCCGCGGATTGGCCGATGCGTGCGACCCGCCGGGACCCGGTCGAGCGGCTCTCGGCGTGGCTCCTCGGCCAAGGACTCATCTCTGAGCAGGACCGAACCTCGTGGGAAGCGACCGCGGACGCCGAGGTCCGCTCTGCGATCCAGGTTGCCGAGGCAACCCCCGCTCCCACCCCCGAATCGTTGACCGAAGACGTCTATGCCTCCCGGTCGTACCCTCGATCGCGGCCGAAGGAGTGACGGAGGGAGCGATGGCGGGGACTTACTCTCGATCGACGCAGGTCCTGGTCATCGGTGGTGGGCCCGGCGGCTACATGGCGGCGATCCGACTCGGCCAGCTCGGCCGCAAAGCGCTGGTCGTGGAACGGCAGGACCTCGGGGGCGAGTGCCTCAACCGAGGGTGCATCCCCTCGAAGGCGCTGGTCCATGCTTCCCTCCTCTACCATTCGCTGAGAACCGAAGGCTCGGACGTGGGAGTGAGCGCCCCCGACGCCCGGTTCGACCTCCCCCAGGCGATGAAGTGGAAGGACGAGGTGGTCGGCCGAGAGCGACAGGGTGTGGCGTCGCTCCTCAAGTCGGCGGGGGCGACCGTGCTCACCGGGACGGCCCGGTTCACGGGTCCGAGGTCGGCCGATGTGAGCGCGCCCGACGGCGGACACGAACGGGTCGACTTCGAGCAGGCGATCATCGCGGCGGGGGCGACTCATGTCACGATCCCGGGCTTCGAAACGGATGGCGAGCGCGTCGTGAACGCGTGGGAGCTCCTCGCTCAGACGAGCCTTCCGCGCTCGATGCTCGTGCTCGGGGGCGGGGTCTCGGGCTGCGAGCTGGGCGAGTTCCTCGCTCGGGTCGGGGTCGAGGTGACGATCGTGGAGATGATGCCTCAGCTCCTGCCGGGGATGGAACCCGAACTCGCGCGCGAGCTCACGGGCACTCTCGAGCGAATCGGTGTACGGGTCCGAGTCGGGTCGCGCGCCGTGGCCCTTCAACGCGACTCGACGTCGCTCACGATGACCGTGGAGGGCCCCGGAGGCAAGGAGGAACTCGTAGGAGAGCGGCTCTTCGTGACGATCGGGAAGCGACCTCGAACCCGCGACCTGGGGCTCGAGGAGGCGGGAATCGGTTTCGACGCGAAGAGCGGGTTCATCGCGGTCGACGACCAGCTTCGGACCAACCAGCCCCACATCTTCGCCGTGGGAGACGTCGCACGTCCCCCGATGCTGGCCCATAAGGCGTACCGCGAGGGAATCGTCGCCGCCGAAGCGGCTGCGGGACTGCCCACTCGATTCCAGTTTCATGCGATGCCCTCGGTGGTCTTCACGACCCCCGAGCTCGCCACCGTGGGACTCTCCTTGGCCGACGCCGGGGCCCACGGGTACGAGGCACGGGAGGCGAAGTTCCCCTATGTTGCCCTCGGACGGGCGCACGCGAGCCACGCCGTGCAGGGTTGGGTCAAGATCGTCGGCGACAACAAGACCGGACGCGTTCTTGGGGTTCACTCCGCGGGGGAGGCGGTCGGAGAATACATCGCTGAAGCGGCTCACGCTATCGAGATGGGGTCGACCGTCCGCGACCTCGCCCTCACGATCCATCCGCACCCGACGTTCTCGGAGGCCCTGGGGGAGGCAGCGATGGCGTGGCTCGGCGAGCCGATGCACATCGCGNNGGGGAGCCGATGCACATCGCGCGGCGGAGGACGGATGCCAGCCGTCGTTGACTGGGGCTCGCGCGAATACTCCGTGGCCCTCGACGCGATGCGGGCGATGGTCCGCGATCGTCGGTCCGGAGACATCGAGGATACACTGATTCTCGTGGAGCATCCCCCGGTCGTGACCGTCGGTGTGGAGGGGGACGACGGCGCCGCCGCGCTCTCCGGCCTACCGGTCGTCCAGGTGGAGCGGGGGGGTCAAGCCACCTACCATGGGCCGGGCCAGCTCGTCGGGTACCCTATCGTCGACCTCAATCCCCGAGCGCGGGACGTGCGTCGCTTCGTCCAGGACGTAGAGGAAGTGGTGGTCCGTTCCGTGGCACCATTCGGGATCGTCGCAGGGCACGTGAGCGGCCGACCGGGAGTCTGGGTCGACGGCCGACGGAAGATAGCCTCGATCGGCATCGCGGTCGATCATTGGGTAACCTTCCACGGGTTCGCCCTCAACGTCGACCCGGACCTTCGGAACTTTGAGAAGTTCCATCCGTGCGGCTTCCCGGGCTCTCTCATGACCTCCGTTGCTCGGGAGGTGGACCGGCCGATTTCGATCCGCGAGATCACTCCGGTCGTGATCGAGGCGTGGCGGACCGTCTTCGGAGGCACGCCCCCGCCGGTCGAATCCTCGCGGGCCGAACCGGTCGAGCGACCGACCGCCCGGGCATGAGCGCGTCGACCCCCAAGCCCCGCCTTCTCTTGGTCGGGGGCGGGACCGGGCTCGTCGGCCGCCACCTCGTCACGGAGTTCTCCCGGGACTGGCAGGTGGTCTCGCTTCACCGACATCCTTCCCCGCAGGAGGTCGCCGCCGGCGCGGAGGTCCATGAGGTGGACATCGCCTCCGTGAGCGATTGGTCGCCGTTTCTCGAGGGGGTAGGAATGGTCATCAACGTCGCATGGTACCGGACCGGATCCCTCCGGCGGTTCCGCCCGCTGGCGGACGGGCTCGTGCGCCTGGTCGCGGATGCGGAGAGGGCTCGTGTCCCCCGGTTCGTTCACATCAGCGTCCCCGACGCGCCTCCGTCCCTCGAAACAGGACTGCCCTACCTCTCGGAGAAGCGTCGCGTCGACCGAGCGATCGAGGCGAGCGGCCTGTCCTACTCCATCGTCCGACCGACCATGCTGTTCGCGCCACGGGACAAGCTGGTGACCGTGATGATGCGTACGATGCACCGGTACCACCGCTTCCCTATGTTCGGAGACGGGGAGTACCACATCAGTCCGCTCGCGGCCGCCGATCTCTCGAGGATCGTTCGACGCGAGTCGGCGCGCAGCGACCGTAGGAACGTCCTGGTGGGGGGTCCCCGACGGTGGCGATATCGTGACCTGACGGACACCATGTTCGGGGCCCTAGGGCTCCGGCCCAAGTATCTCCATCTCACCCCCCGGGGCGCGGTCCGTCTCGCTCGACTGCTCGAGCTGCTCGGCTCGACGCTCCTCTACGTCTACGAAGTGGAGTGGCTCTTGTCGGACATGCTCGGGCTCGCCCCGTACGAGGGACTCGACCCGCCCCTCGGGCAGGTCGAGCCGTTTCTGGCCGAGGAAGCGATGCGGCTCCGAGGAACTCGGGCCGCGGACTGAGGGTACTTTTAAGGCCGCCGCGCGCCATCGCTCCTCCCGATGGAAGCCATCGACCTCAGCCGGCGGCTCGCGGACTTCTCTCAAGTCGCGGGAGAGGTGCTCCGCGACGTTCAGGACGTGACCGAGCAGCAGATCCGTCACTGGATCGTCAATCCGTTCCTCGTCGCGCTCGGATGGGACCCCCACGACAAGCGGCAGGTCTTCTTCGACTACCTGATCAAGGGAGAGGACGGCCACATCGACTACGCCCTCCTGAATTCAGAGGGAAAGCCGGGCCTCTTCCTCGATGTTCGGGAGCGGACCGCCAACGTCACCGAGCCGGGGCCCATCGTCGACGCCGCCAAGGAATCGAAGGTCGCTCTCGTCCTGCTCACGAACGGCCGCGAGTTCTCGCTCTGGTACGTTCCCCCGAAGGAGTCGGCCGCCCCGTTGTTCGTCCTTTCTCTCGCGGAGCTCTCGGACAACTCGGAGAGCCTTCTCGGGCTGACCGCCGAATACCGCCTGAGCGAGACGGGGACCCAGCAGCTCCGGCGCAGCGCCATCCGTCTCGCGGTCCTCCAGATGCTCGAGGACAACGCGGAGAAGACGTTCGACGCGCTCGTGGACTGGGTCCAGGCGCAGGTCGCGCCCGGCGCATTGGATGAGACGACGCAGCAGGCGATCCGGGACGCGACATTGATCTGGCTCACCGAAGAGCACCTGTCGATGCCGGCGTTCCAGCCCGCCGAGGGAAAGCGGCTCCACGAGCTCACGTCGACGACCCCGAAGGACTGGGACCCGTTCCCGCGCGGCCCTTCGGGAACGTTCCAGTACAAGTACGACACGACGAAGACGCTCGACCTGCGGCAGACCGCGAAGGAGGTCCGGGAACAACTCCGGATCCAGGGACTGAGGACTCCGACGGCGACCAGCTTCGGCGGCTTCTATCACGCCCTGCGGACCCGGGCGGGCCTCTCGAAGTAGCGATTCGCGACTCCCCGGGGGACGGCTCAAGCTTCTCCGGCGAGAACGCCGCTCCGGAATCGTCAGTTTTAATACACATTAGTGCGCATAGTACGCGTGGATGTCGTGGGAGCGCTCGTCTCACCCCTGTCTCCGCCGAGGGTGTCGCCACCCCGAGAGCGAACACCTGGAGACGCCCGAGCTGGCGGGGCCCCGCGAGATCGTGGTGTGGTGCTCCGGCTGCCAGAGCCATGAATCCCGGAGCTCCGCGCACTGGTTTTCGGACTGGCGCGCCTCCCTTACCTCGGGCCTTCCCGGGCGGGAATTCCGCGGCTTCTGAGCGAGTTCGCGCCCCGACCAATTCTGGGTCAGAGCAGCGCGGCGAAGTGGCCGATCACGAGTCCCGCCAGGCCGGAGGCTAGCCCGATCATGGTGAGGCGAACCCCGCTCCGCCAGACGGACCCGGCGGTCACTCGAGCTTCGTAGATCCCGATCGCGAAGAGCATCGCTGCGCTGAGCACCGTGGCGACGACCGCTGCGTCCACGAGCGAGATCTGGGTGAAGAAGAACGGGATGAGGGGAACCAGGTGGCCGAGGACCGTGGCCCACCCGACGAGCACAGCGCTTCGGCGGGGGGCCTCCGGAGGGATGTAGGAGAGGTTCAGCTCGAACGCCATCATCAGGTCGAGCCAGGCCTTGGGCTTCGCCTCGATGCGGCGGAGCATCTCCTCCATCTCGTCCCCCTCGTACCCCCACCCCCTCAGGATGGTCCGGACCTCCTCCCGTTCGAGCTCGGGGACCTCCCGCATCTCCCGAATCTCGCGCTCTCGCTCCGACCGGTAGAGCCGCATCCGAGAGTAGGTCGACGTGTAGGCGACCGCCGCCATCGAGATCGATTCGGCTCCGAGGGCCGAGAGGCCGGCGACGAGAATGATCTCCGAAGTGACATGGGAACCCGGCTGAAGGCTCGCCGCGACCAATCCCAGAAGGATCCCAAGGACGTTGACGAGCCCGTCCTGACTCCCCAGAATGAAGTCCGAGAGGACCGTGGGCTGCGGGTGTCCTTCGCTCGCGGAATGCATCGCCAGGGGGCACTCGGTTTTCCCGATAAGCCTGTGGGGGTCCCGACGGTCCTGTTCCTATCGGACCGTCAGGAGCGAGCGCGACGGGAAGGGAATGCGCCCGGCCGACGTCGCCGACGCAATCGCAGTGCATCCGAGAGGATCTTGGCGTGGTCGAACGCGAGCGGATGGGCTTCGGGAATGGACACCCATTCGGCCGACGCCGCGTCATCGTGGCCAACGGGTCTCCCTCCGCGACCCTGCATCAGGAACGCGACCGTGGTCGTCGACCCTCGAGGGTCCCGGTCCGGACCGGAGTACACTCCGAGAAGCTTCCGGGGCCGTCCCCGGAGGCCGGTCTCTTCTCGGAGCTCCCGCGTCACGGCCTCCTCGACCGTCTCGCGCAACTCGACGAACCCGCCCGGGAACGCCCACATCCCGACAAACGGGGGCCGACCGCGACGCACGAGCAGGACCTTGCCCCGGCGGATCCATACCGCGTCGACCGTGAGCGCCGGGCTCGCGTCCTTCATCGCGTCCCCGGGACCGAATCTGCGGCGCTATTAATTAGGCGGCTCGCGCGGGCGCATTCGCCCGCCGAACCGGGCTCGGGGTCCTCGCTGCCCGAGATGGATAAGCATTAAGGTGCGAGCGTCGGTCGCGGGCGCGATGCAAATCCTTCGCAGCAAGGCTCCGCTGCGGATCAGCTTCGCGGGCGGGGGGACCGACGTTTCCCCCTATCCCGAAGAGAAGGGGGGCGCCGTGCTCAACTGCACGATCGACAAATTCGCCTACGTCACCCTGGAGGATGTTTCGGACGGAGCCGGACGGATCTCCGTCGAGTCACTGGACTACGGGATGACGCTCAACTTCGCACGACCGTCCGAAATGGTCTACAATGGCGACCTCGACGTCGTGAAGGCCGCGCTCAAGGTCCTCCGTCCGGACACGGGCGTCGACCGCCCGAAGGATTCTCTCCACCTGTTCCTTCATTCGGACGCGCCGCCGGGCACCGGTCTCGGAACTTCGTCGACGATGTGCGTCGCCCTCGTGGGAGCGTTTCAGCAGTACCGACGGGAACCCTGGACCTCGTACGAGGTGGCCGAGCTGGCGTACCGGATCGAGCGAGAGGAGCTGGGCCTCAAGGGCGGGCGACAGGACCAGTACGCCGCGGCGTTCGGAGGGTTCAACTTCATGGAGTTCACGGGGACGAAGACGATCGTGAACCCCCTGCGGATCCACCCCGACGTCGTGAACGAGCTCGCCTATCGCCTTCTCCTCTGCTACACCGGGACGAGCCACTACTCGAACGACATCATCGAGCGGCAGCAGAGGAGCTACTCGGAGAAGCGAACCGACACGGTCCAGGCGCTGGACGCGACCAAGCAGCTTGCGATCGACATGAAGAACGAGCTCCTCCGAGGGAACCTCGACGAGATGGGTCGCCTCTTGGATGAGGGGTGGCAGCACAAGAAGCAGTTCACCGAAGGGATCTCGAACGAACGGATCGACGCGTTCTACACGCGCGCCCGAGAAGCGGGCGCGCTCGGAGGCAAGCTTCTTGGTGCGGGCGGCGGGGGGTACATCCTGCTCTTCTGCGATTTCGCTCGACGCGCGCAGGTTGCGAAAGCCGTCCAGCAAGCGGGGGGCCGCGTGACGGATTTCGCACTCGAGACGGAGGGTCTTCAGACCTGGTCCGTCCTTTCGCCCCACTGACCGAGGACGCCCCGTGTCCGGCCCGGCAGCTCGGGTTCCCGAGGAAGACCCTCCGGCAGCCCCGGTCGTATCGATCGTGCTCGCGACGCTCAACGAGCGCCAGAACCTTCCCGAACTCCTCGAGCGAATCTGGGCGACCCCGCTTCCCCCCTTCGAGGTCCTGGTCGTGGACGACGGGAGCACGGACGGGACGCGGGAGTACCTCGAAGCGGTCGCCCGGACCGAGCGACGGCTTCGAACGGTCTGGCACGACGGGAAGCAGACGACCCTCAAGGCGCAGTGCCAAGGGATCGCTCTCGCCCGGGGGCGTTACGTCATCATCATGGACGCCGACCTTCAGCACGAGCCCGAGACCCTCGCCCCGATGGTCGAGAAGCTCGAAGTGGGCGCTTCTCTCGTCGTGGCGAGCCGGTACGCTCCCGGCGGATCGGCCGGGGCTCGACCGGGAGTGCGCGCGGTGATCTCACGCGGCGCGGAAATGACCGCGAAGTTCTTGTTACCGGAGGCCCGCGGGGTGAGCGACCCGGTCTCGGGGCTTTTTGGCTTCCGCCGGGAGATCTTCCGCCCGCTTCCGCCCGAGTGGCGCGGCTACAAGCTCCTGCTCTTTCTGCTCGTCATGAGCCGGGGCGAGAGCGTCGCGGAGGTCGGGTACCGTTTCGAGCCGCGGGGCAGCGGTTCGAGCAAGGTCACTCAGAACTCCCGGTTCATTCGTTTCTTCCTGACCGAGGTCCTGCTGGCGCGTCGGTTCGGCCGTTCACTCCGCCGGGAGGAGCGCCCGGTCCCCGTGGGTCCTTGACCCGGACGCGGCAGGCCGCATGCCAGCGATAGTTTCTAAAGGCTCGAGCGCCAATTTGCTCGGACCATGACGGCGAGCACGGTGTCCGCCGGACCCCGACGTCTGCGAGGCGTGGGCCTTCCCCCTCCCGACTCTCCCGGGGGGTACTCAGTTCTGTGGGCGATCATCCTGGGCCTCGTCTACATCCTGCTGATGATCGGCGCGTACTCGGCGTTCTGCGCCGAGGGATTCTGGGTCGTCACTCTCAATCTGGTTCTGGGGGCGATCGTCTCGTTCTTCCTCATCGCCTCCCTCGCCTCCGAGCGGTCCCGGGCGACGAGTTTCGAGCTCGAGTTCGCCCGGACGGTCGAGGCTCACCAGGCCGCCGGGGAGACCCTCGCCGAGGCGAGCCCCCTCGGCGGAATCCTTGCCTCCTACGCGCACGCGGCCGAGGATCAACGACGAGCGGCGAGGGAGCACTCCTACGCCGCCGGGCCGGCGGTCTACTCCACGGCGATCGCCCTCGGAGCGACGCTGCTCTTGGGGCTTTCCTATGCCACCGGGAGCGACCCCAACCTCATCGGAGTGGCGATGCTGGTCGAGCTTCCGGCATTCGTCCTGCTCGGACTATCGACGGGCATCCTCGCCCTGTCGGTCGGACGGTCCGCGGACGTCAAGGAGTTCGACGCGATTGTCCTGCGGCGCTGGGTCCAGGTAACGAAGCCCTCGTTCGCGTTCACCCACGCCCTTTCCTCCGTGCCGTGGGCCGCCGAGAATCCGCCCGAACGAGGACCCGCCGCTTGGTCGGAATCGGCAACTCCCGACGCTGGTTCCGTCTGAGGGACCGCTCCGTCAACTCCGGTTAACTCGGCCATGAAATAGGCCACGGGCGCACTCCGGGGATAGCCGGGGCGATGTGGGTTTACGTGGTGATTGCAACGCCGTGTGGCGTGACCGACGTGGTGGCCCGTGCCGTGGCACGGGCGGTGGACTGGTCGTACGAGAACCACGCTCGTCCCGCGGGCGAGGTCGACCCCATCGAGATCCGGACGCCGTCGGTCGTCTTCCTGGGGGGCCCGACCCACCGACGGGAGATGGGCGAATCGCTCCGAGGGTTCCTGGACCGGATGCCGGACCGCCTGCTTTCCCAGTCGCTCTTCGCGGCATTCGACACGAGGTTCCATGACTCTCCGATCGTCACCGGCTCGTCGGCTCGCCACATCCAGCGGGCGGTGGAGGCCCGTGGGGGCCGAAACCTCGTCCCCGGCGAGAGTTTCTTCGTAATTCGCCGGGACGGACCCCTTCGAGAGGGAGAAGTAGAGCGGGCGCGCATGTGGGCCAGCAGCGTGATCGCCTGCGCGGTCCGGGAGCTCCACGACGTGGAAGTCCGGCCCGGTACGCTTGCCTCCTCTGCCCCCCACTCCTGGGTCGAGTCACTGATCCCGGCGCACACCTAACGCTCGACGCGGTCGATCGAATCCTCGAACTATCCGGTGAGGGACCGCCGGGGGACCCGAAAGGGAGCGCCGTGCCCGGGGATGACCCTCTGGGCGACCTCGAGCACCCGCTTTCGCTGTCGCACGAGCTGGCGCTCGTCCACGGCCAGGGGGTCGGGCGTCGGACCTCGAGCATTCCACCAGAGGTGAGTGAGCGCGACGACCCCCTCGGAGGTCCCGGCGAGGGTCGTGATGTCCTGAGGCGTATGGCCGGGTGTCTCGAGGAGCATCACGGAAGGACTGAGACTTCGGCCCTCCGCAGGGACCGCTTCCCAATGGTCCGCGCGATACGTCGCCCAGAAGTCGTGAACCTGGGCGCGCGGAAACAGCGCGACGTTCAAGGTGTGATCGGGATGGTGGTGAGAGAGAATCACGTCCGTTACCTGGTCGGGACGAACCCGGAGCCGTGCGAGCGGCTCGAGGATCGAGCGAGGGGCGGGCACCATCCCGGGATCGACGATCGCCCGGAACGCTCCCTCCTCGATGTACGTCACCGTCGAGGCGACGCGCGACCTTGCGTACCCCCGGAACAAGACGGTTGCCGTGGCGGACGATCCCATTCCGGCGACCCTTCGACCAACGCGCATGGACGAGGAGAAGGCGCGCGGAAGATAACGAGAATCGAGACAAGTGTCCCGAGGACTCACGCACCGTTCGGGGCCGGTCTGGACGACCGAGAGTCTCGGTCGAACGAAGCGTTCGCCCACCAAAGCACGACTAGGGACCCAAGCAAGGGAATCCCGGCCAGGCTCGAGTAGGGAAGCCGGGGCGAGAGGTTGAGGAAGCCCGCGAGGAGGAGGGCGATAAACGCAGCGAGCAACGCTGCTGACAGCGCATCCCAGGCCGTCTGCGACGTGGCCGAAGCGCCCCCTTCCGGCAGGTTCATGGCAATGTCAACATTACAGGGGGCCAACACGTAATCCTTGCTCCCGCTCGAGAAACGGGCCCGAGCGACCGATCTGCGGTCCGCGACCCCCTCCGACTCCGTCGGAAGACGGCCGATGGATGCTCGGGTGCCTCGGGAGGCGTCAAGCGCCCTTCACCCCGAGTACAAGGCCTTGCGCGCAACTCAGCGAACCATGCAAGCCGCGCCCCTCGCCGTGTCGTCGTCCCCTCTGCAGAGTGGCGGGAAGCTCGCGAAGATTCCCCCGCTCAAGGGAATGGACCTGCTCGATACGCCTCTCCTCAACAAGGGGACGGCGTTCTCCTACGACGAGAGGACGATCTTCGGTCTCCATGCTCTGCTCCCTCCCCAGGTGGAGACCCTTGACCAGCAAGTGGTTCGNNCGCGCGCTCCAGGACCGAAACGAGGTGTTGTTCTACCGGCTCCTCGTCGACCATCTCGAAGAGATGACCCCGGTGGTCTACACGCCCGTGGTGGGGCAGGCCTGCCAAGAGTTCAGCCACATCTACCGTCGACCGCGCGGACTGTTCATCTCGTATCCTCTCCGGGACTCCATCGTGGAGCTCCTTCGCCACCGCCCCAACCCCGATGTCGACGTGATCGTCGCGACCGATGGCGAGCGGATCCTCGGAATCGGCGACCAGGGAGCGGGGGGCCTCGGGATCCCGATCGGCAAGCTGTCGCTCTACACCGTGTTCGGCGGGATCGCTCCCGAGCGGACGCTCCCGATCGTGCTCGACGTCGGCACCAACAATTCCGACCGGCTCAAGGACCCTGAGTACCTGGGATGGAGGCACGAGCGGGTCACGGGAGACGACTACTACGCGTTCATCGACTCGTTCGTCCGGGCCGTCAAGCAAGAGCTCCCGGGAACCCTGCTTCAGTGGGAGGACTTCGGGGTCTCCCACGCGCGACCGATCCTCGAGAAGTATCGGGACGAGCTCCTGACCTTCAACGACGACATTCAGGGCACCGGCGCGATCTCGCTCGCGGTCATCATGGCAGCCTCGGAGGTTTCCGGGGTCCCGTTCCGGGACCAGCGGTTCGCGATCCTCGGCGCCGGCTCCGCCGGCGTCGGGGTCGCCGACCTGCTCACGGTCGAGCTTACGAAGGCCGGGGTGCCTCCCGAGGAGGCTCGTCGCCGGACGTGGATCGTGAATCGGGGCGGTCTCATCCACTCGGGGCGGACCGATATCAAGGACGAGCAGCGCGTCTACGCCCATCCCTGGGAGGACGTGAAGAGCTGGGCGGCGAGCAACGACGGGAAGATCGGCCTCGAGGACGTCGTCCGCGAATCGCGCCCCACCGTTCTGATCGGTCTGTCGACTCTGAAGGGCGCGTTCACGGAGTCGATGGTCCGGACGATGTCCCGCTGGGTCTCCCGTCCGGTGATTCTGCCGCTCTCCAACCCGACCGCAAAGTCGGAGGCGGTCCCCGAAGACATCCTCAAGTGGACCGAAGGACGCGCGATCATCGCGACCGGCTCGCCGTTCCCTCCGGTGACCTACCGCGGAAAGACGTACCCGATCGCGCAGTGCAACAACGCCTACATCTTTCCGGCCCTTGGACTGGGACTGGTCGCCGGCCGCTGCCGCAAGGTAACGGACGCGATGTTGCTCGCGGCGGCCCGCGCGCTTTCCGAGCGGTCCCCGGCGCGAGAAAACCCGAACGCCCCGCTCCTTCCCTCACTTCGCGAGCTGCGGGAGGTCGCGCTCGAGATCGCCCTCGCGGTCGCGATGGAAGGTCAGCGGAGCGGTCTCGCCCCGAGGATGACGAAGGAAGAGGTTCACGACCGGATCCTGGAAGCGCACTGGGCGCCCGTTTACCCGGTCTACGCGTGACCCCTCGGGGTCGGATGTGCCGCCCTGGACTACGTCTGCGGACGCTAGGCTAAGTGCCGGGCCGGAGTGAGGAGCCGTAGGGCAGTCGTGACCGGTCCGAAACGGAAGAAGCGAGCCACCAAGCGAGCGCACGCTGTCGCCCAAAGGCGTCCGCGCACCGCTCGTGGGCCCGCGGTCCGTCGTCTGGTCTCCGTCCCGTCGGGATACCTTCGGCTCGACATCGATCTCGTGCACGAAGCGTTCGAGCGGACCGGCCTTCCGTTCCTCCACCGGCTCGAATCGGTCTTCCGCGAACGAGAAGTGATCGAGGTGGAGGGACTTCTCGCGACCGTCGCACGAACTCTTCATGCCCTTTCCTCCTGTGGCTTCTCACGGGTGGACCACTGGGAGGTCCACCCGGGCGGATGGCTCGCCCTCCCGGAACCCGCCCACGAGAGATTGGCAGAACCCGTCGGTCACCTTTTGAACGCGCTACGGAGCGACGCATGGAAACATGTCGGAAGCGCGCGGTCGTTCTCCGTCCGTCTCTCCGGACCCGACGAGGTTCGAGCCGACCTCATCGTTCGACGCGTCCACCGGGAACGGGGGCACGCCATCACTCTGGAGCTGTTCGGCCGCATTCCCGAGTCGTTCGGACGGTCAGTGGGGGTCGCGCTCCGAAGCCAGCTCGCGATCGTCCGCACCCGACGCACCGCGACCGCGCTCGAGGGTTAGTTTCCCTTCCTTCGACGCTCTCTCGCCGGCAAGGAAAAAAGAACGGCGCACTCGAGGCAGGCACCCCGGGCTGATGTACTCGGCCGGCTACCCGTCGAGACGATGCTAACGATCTACGTCCCCGCCCTCATCGTGGCGTTCCTGATCACCGTGCTGGAGATGACCGAGGTCGTGGCGTTGGTGTTCGCGCTCGCGGCGGACCATTCGACCGTCCGCCACGGAGCACTCGGCGCCGTCGGTGGCACGTCCGTCGTGGCGCTGATCGCGCTCGCCTTCGGCGCGGTGCTGATCTCGTTCCCGCACTCGTACCTCCTCTGGGGCTCCGCGGCCGTCCTCTCGGCCTTTGGGGTGTTCCTGTTCCGGAGCACGCTCAAGAGCTACCGGCGTCAGCGAGCGGCCGCGAGCGGGGCGCCGGCTCCAGCGCCCGGCCAGAACGTCGCGCAATTCGCCGGCGGATTCTCAGTGGGGGCCGTCGAGTCGACGGAGACCGTGGTCGTCCTTCTCGCGCTCGCCGCCGCTGGCTACGGGTTTAGCGCTCTCGTGGGCGCGGTTCTAGGCGGCGCTCTGCTGGTGGTGGTCGCTCTGGTCGTCCACGACCGCATCCGACGGATCAAGGTGCCCTGGCTCAAGCTCGGAGGCACGGCGGTCATCTTCTCGTTCGCGGTCTTCTGGGCCGGGGAGGCGGCCGGTCTCAACTGGCCCGGTTCCGACCTCTTCCTCATCCCGCTGGTGACGCTCGGCGTCCTTCTGGTCCGCGGAGGGGTCGAACTCTTCCTCAGAAGGTCCCCCCGGCCGGCTCCCTCCGCCTGACGTCGACGCGGAGCGACTCCGGACCTCGATGTCAGTTCCGGCCACTTGTCCGGGCCGCCCCGGGAAGGGCTCGACCCGTCCGGGCCCGGGCCGTAGGACCGTGGGAACGCATCCATGCCCGCAGGCCCCGCACACTCCGCGGGCCGACGGTGGGAGAGAGGTGCCAATCTCGAGGCACTCCTCCGAGGTACGGTGGCGACATTGAAAGCACGGGTGGGACGGCCGCATCGCTACCTCCTCGCGTGCCGTTGCCCCGCCCTCCCGCTCTTCTTCGAGAAGGACGTTCCTCGGCGAGGTTCCGGGAGAAGCAACACGCCTTCGGACGGGTCGCCGATGATCGTGCCGCGTCCCTTTCGGTACATCCAACCCACCCACGCTATCGTGACCGCATCAAGCTCGTCGTGGGTCAGGGCCCGGCGGTCGAGCTCCCCACCGAGACCGCGAGAGCGCAGCGCCCGTTGCACTCGTCGAACGCCTTCGCGTTTCCGCGGAAGTCCCAAAAGGTCCTGCGCGCCCCCCGGGTAGCCCTCCAGGACCTCCGGGCCCTCCCCACGGATCGCCGATGCGATGGCGATCCCCCGGGCGGTCAGCATCCGCATCGGGCCGAGCGTGATCGGAAAGAACGGAACCCGCATGCGAAGCAGCACCCGGTCGCACTCCCGGAAGTGCGGTCCGGTTCGGTCGTCGATCGTCCTTCGACCCCAGGGGAGGGAGAGGGGTGCATCGATCACGACCAGGTCGGGATGCTCGGACCGCACGAAGCCGAGGATCTCGTCGTCGGAATGCAGCACGGTCGTCCGGAGACTCCGCGGTCCGGAAAACACGCAAACGCCGGTGTCCCGCCGGGGCGAGCCGGCGAGGTCGAGACCGATCACGCGGCTCCGGCGCCGTACGGACTTCCGATACGTCGGCATGCTAACCCCGGGCCAAGCCTCGCCAAATCAGAAGAAAGGGAGGCGGGAAAGGGTTGTCCTGGGTCGCGTGGGACGGCCTTACTCGGGGAGCACCCGCCGGCCGTAGTTCCAGTTTGTCAGGGTCGCGGTCGCGACGTACCAGGCCATCACACCCGCCGCGATGATCGGGACCGCCACCGCCCAGTTGTCCGCTCCGGAGCCTCCGGACGTGATGAACGGGGAGTTGGCCGGGTCCGAGGCGATGCTCGCGAACTTCACGACGAGCATGATGAACGAGAAGAACAGCAGGACGAACACGAGCAAAATGCCCCATCCGTGCTTCGGTGCGTTGATCATGAACGTGAAGGTGAACATCATCCACACGAACGCAAAACCGGCGATGCCGTAAGCGAGCACCGGTGCCGCTGCGAACGCGGCGCCTCCGGCGCCCGCCAGCATGTAGGTGTAGGCGAGCCAGAACCCACCGTAGCCGACGAACGCGGAACCGGCGAAGAGATTCCCCTTCCGAAGCGCGATGATCCCCGCGATCAGCTGCGCCATCCCACCGAAGAACAGCGCCATCCCGAACACGGTCCAGTTCCCCGCGAATCCGTTCACGTAGGGAGCCGGCATGTTCGAGAGGCCGGCGAGCATCGTGGTGGTGCCGAATCCCATCAACCCCACGACGGCCGGGTTCGCCCACGCCTCTGGCTTGGCCTCGGCGGGGGGCGGCGGCGGTGGCGGTAGTCCCATTCCACTTCCTGCATCCATGCTTACGCCCAACGCTGGCATGTTGGCGCGGCGAGCGTACTCCAAGTAGATAAATGCCGTTTTCCTCGAGCTACACACCCTCTTGCCCCGCGCCGACTCCTCGACCGTCGCCGATTGCGGCCCCCGTCGGGGTCGGTCAGCGTTAAGGGTCGGAGGGGGTGCTCATCAGATCGCCATGGAGGACCGCGCAGAGCTTTCCAAGGTCGTCTTCGGCCAGACCCGCGTCGTGCTCAACCGGGACCTATCCACGATGAACCCGAACCTCGTGGCCGGTTCCCAGGGTCTCGTGATCGGCACCCTCGCGAACTACACCCTCAAGGTCGCGTTCCCGAGAGTGACGATCGGCGTGAACTGGCGGGACTGCGACATCGTCCCCGGAAAGACCGGGATGCCGACGGAAGCCGACCAGCCCAAAGTCCTCCCGAAGCCTCGCCACATGGGCGAGGAGTGACCTCCTACGTGGACGGGTCGAGAGGAAGCAGCTTCCGAACGAACGGGCCGACCTCGGAGAGATGGTCGGTGCGAAGGCCGGCCGGAAGGTCGTCCGAGCCCCCCAGATGGAACAGGTCGCGGTACCGCGCTCCGTAGGATTGGAGCCCGGTGAACAGGACCGCCCCGCGGTAGCCGGCTCGTCGAGCTCCCTCGAGGTCGGACCAACCGTCCCCCACGTGGACCGCCTCAGAGGAAGCGGTCCGGAGGTTCGCGAGCGCGAGCTCGAACAGCTCGGGAGCGGGCTTGGTCCAAGGATGCTCGTCGCTGAACACCATCGTCTCCAAGTACCGGTCGAACCCCATCTCGGAAAGGATCGGACGGAACAGAGCTCCGGGCTCTCCGACGGTGTTCGAGATCAGACCGAGGTGATAGCCGCCTTCCTCCAGGTCGGAGAGAAGGTCGACCGCCCCGGGCGCTGGCCGGAACTCAGTGGTCTCGACCTCCGCCTTCAGCCGTGAGAGATACTCTTCGGGGTCGGCCGCACGACCCGTCTCCTTCGCGGCCGCGAGAATCTGTTCGGCCGGAGTGATGGTCTTTCCCCGGAGGGACGCCTGTACGGCCCCGACGTACGCCCACTCGAAGGCGCGCCCCAACTCCGCTTCGGTGAGGTTGGGGGAACCCGGCAACCGGGGAGATTCCTCGAGGACCTCCCGTCCGAAGGTGAGCTGCCGGGCCATGTAGCGCTCTTCCAGGTCGGGAGGAAGGTAGAGGAGCGTGTGCCAGAGGTCGATCGTGACGGCCGCCATCGGTCCGCCCAACGCACCCGCTTCGGAGTATTTGGGTCCGGCTCATCGAGGTCCCGATCTCGCGGTCGGAACAGGACGGCGGGG
>DAEB01000029.1:21726-23565 GCA_002495185.1 Thermoplasmata archaeon UBA184
CTGCGGTTCGTCCAGCGCGTTTACACGGGAATGGACGGAGTTCCGTTCGACCGGTTCCCGCCCGGGGTCCGGTTCGCCGGGAACGTTGGGGCGTATGCCCCCTTCGTCGCCGAGCACGCGGTGGCCCTTGCTCTCGCGACCGCCCGGGAGATGCCGCGCGCCAACGCGCTCGTCGCCGCGGGAACGCTCCGGCCTCCCCCGACCCATCGACTCCTTTGGCGCCGGACCACGACGATCCTGGGGTATGGAGAGATCGGACGCGCGATCGCATCCCGCCTTCAGCCGTTCGAGATGCAGGTCTTCGGTCTCAACCGGACCGGACGAATGGCACCGGGTTGCATCGGAATGTATCCGTCCGACCGATTGACGGACGCCGTCCGAGACGCAGACTTCGTGTTCGACGCACGTCCTCTGACCCGTCTCACGGAGGGGTCGATCGACCGAACGGTCCTCGAGGCGATGCGGCCCGAAGCCATCTTCATCAACATCGGCCGGGCCGGGACCGTGCGCGAGGAAGACCTCTACCGACACCTCGAACGTCACCCCGAATTCCGCGCAGGCCTCGACGTGTGGTGGCACGAGGAGTTCGCGCAGGGCCGAATCGTGCATCGATGGCCGTTCTACGAGCTTCCGAACGCCGTCGGAACTCCTCACTGCGCCGGGTTCGGACCGGGCGTCGACGCGTACGTCTTCGATCAGGCGCTCACCAATCTCGCCCGGTTCTTCTCGGGAGAGAGCCCGAGGTACATTGTCGATCCGGCAGAGTACGCCACCCGAGCTCCCTCCGCCTGACTCGCGCCGCGACCGGGCCCGGTCGGACTACCGGATCCGCTCGAGGGCAAAGGAGCCAATGATGAGCGCCCGGGCCGTGGCGCGGCACTCGACCCAGTCCCGGGTCTCCACGTCCCCGAGCCCTTTCACCTGGAGGAACGTCTTGTCCCGGTCCTGCCGGAAGATGATCGCCCCGTCCATCCGTCCGAGAAGGCTCTCGACGGCGGCGTCCGAGAGCGCGCCCGCCTCGAGCGAGTACATCGCGAGCGCGGAGCGTGGCTTCAGGATCCCGACGATGTTCTGGAGGAACGAGAAGCCGGCGCGCTCGTCACCGTGGGCCAGGACCGCGGAGAGTCCGAGGAACGCGACGCGGAACGACCCGGTCTGGGCCTCCTCGAAGGACCGGGCCACAGCGCCGACCGAGGTCAGGATCCCCGCCTGGTCGTTGGCGCCTTTCACGACCATGCGGCTCGGGCCCGGGGCGCCGCCCGAGCCGGAAGCGTCGACCCATCGAACCATCCCCATCTGCTCGTACTCCCAGAACTGGGGCAGGACGACCCCCATCGCCTCCGAGATCTCCTGAGGGGAGCGGGCCGCGGTGAGAAGAAGAACGGGCTCGCCTCGCTTCAGACCCTCGGCGATGAACCCGTAGACCACGACCTCCTTCCCCACGAACGCATCGCCCAAGACCACGACGTGCGACCGAGGAGGAAGTCCTCCGAGGAGGAGGTCGTCCAGCCGGGGGTTGCCGGTCGGAAGCCGGTCCGCAAAGCGCCGCCCCACCGGAGCGACCAGCGTCTCGATCTCCCGGGGCGGTGCGGCGGCGAGGTCGCGGACCCCCTCCGAACGGCCCCCGCGAGTTCGGGACGCGGGAATCGAGGATGCGGGTCGGTCCCTCTGATCCGCTGCCGCGACCGCGGCCAGCCCGGCGATCGGGAGGTCCCCGCCCCGCTCCAACGCCTGCCGACGGAAGCTGACCTCGGCTTCGGCCGCCTCGAGCGAGCGGGACCGCTCGTGGAGCTCCTGCTCCCGCCGTTCGACCTGCTCGAGCAGCGACCGGACCCGACC
>DAEB01000029.1:23616-49564 GCA_002495185.1 Thermoplasmata archaeon UBA184
TCCCGAGCCGCCGCGTCGTACTGGGTCCGCCGACCATCCGCCGATTTGAGGAGGTCCGCGAGCTCCGTCTCACGCTGTCGGACCGCGGCCTCTCGCGAGGCGAGCTCGGATTCCTTCCGGGTCGAGCGCGCCAGAGACTCCTCCGCGGCTTTCGCCTGGGAGGCGATGTCCCTCGCCTTCCGGCCGAGGGTCACGTTCGTCTCGTCGAGCTGGTTCTTGAGCTGCTGCAGTCGCACTTCCCGCGCGACCTGCTCCTGCCCGGCGGCGGACGGAGCGCTTCCGGCGGCCCGACTTCCGCTCTCCCGGGCCGCCACCTCCCCTTCGCGCCGCAACAACTCGGCGGTCTTCTGGTCGAGCTCGGTGCGGCGCGCGGAGAGACGAGTCTCCGTCTCCTTGAGGTCCTGCAGCTGTTGGGAGAGGGCCTGCTGCCGCTGGGCCAGCTCGACGTCCCGCCGGGTCATGGCCCCCTCTTGCTCGATGAGCCGCCCCTCCCGCGTCGAGATCTGAGGGAGGAGTCGCGCGACCTCCTGTTCGCGAAGCTCGAGGGCCTTCGTCTTGTCCTCGGCCTTCTTCTCGCGTCCTTCGATCTCCGCGACCCGGCCGGCCCAGGCTCGCTCCTTCTCGACGAGCGAGTCCGACCGCTTGCGATAGTCCTCCTCGAGGGCATCGAGCTGAGTACGGGCGTCCTTGAGCGAGTCGTACTGCCGGCGGACCGAGAGGTCCGCGTTCTCGACCGCCGCCTCCCGCTTTACGAGGGCCGCCTCGCGGTAGAGAACCGCCTCCTCCTTTTGGGAGACCTCCTGGGCGAGGCGGAACATCCGGCTCTGTCCCGAGGTGATGAGCTCGCGCTCGTGGACCCGGGTTCCCGACGAGATCAGGTGAAGGAAGGAGCCCGAAGTCTGGTAGAGGATGGCCGAGATGAACAGGCTGACCGCGAGCGAGCTCGCCTCCGAAGGACGGGCGTACACCAGGAGAGCGCTCGCAATCGGGAGCACCGCCGAGATCGCGCTCGCCCACTGGCGAATGCTCCAGGCCGTCCAGGTGAGCGCGAGACCGAGCAGGGCAAGCGAGATTGCGGCGAGCTCGGCCGCGTAGAACCAGGGGTAGAGCGATTGGTGGGCGAGGGGGCCCTCGCCCGCAACCATGAGGCCATAGAAGATGGCGAGGACGACGTTCGCGACGAACGCTCCGACCGTCACCGAGAAGTGTCGCTCCCAGGGCCATAGCTGGAAGACTTCCCATTTCGAGGCCAGGGCGGTCGCCGAGAGGATCAGCCCCGCGATGAGGGGGATCAGGATGAAGAACGTGGACGCGAGCCGGGTCCCCGGGTCGCTATCGTCCAACGAGGGGAACGAGGAGTAGAGGAAGAGGACGAGGACGCCGTCAAGGGCCAGCAGCGCCGAAGCGATGACCGTGTAGAAGTGAGCGGTCCGACCGATCCGCAGCTGCAGGAGCGCATCGTCCTTCGCGAGCTCCAGGTCTTCGGGCGCCGGGACCGTGACCGCCCGGGTGGCGGGGGGTGGGGTCTTCGCGGCCGCTGGCTTGGGCATGGCAAGAACGCTATGGGATGGGGAATCCGGGTTACTTAATCATGCGCTTCGAAGATGGGCAACGGACCGCCACGAGGACCGCGGCAGCCTCGCCCCATCGCCCCGGGCGACGACCGATCTCTTCCTCGAGTTCGAGAAGATGCGTCCACGCGCTCGGCTCCTCCCGGATGGTCGCGGCCCGTTCGGCGTCGGGACCGAGGGCGGGTGCCACCGCGATGGTCTCGAGAAGCTCCCATCCGGCACGGAAGAACCGCTCGTGAACCTCGCGAACCGAGAACCGCCGGAACGCCTCGCTTCGATCGCGGCGGACGTGCTCGGTCCGGAACCCCTCCCGGTCGACGCGGGGCAGGATCGCCCTGACGGGGGCCCGGAAGAGTCGGCCAACGCTCGACGCCGGAAGGCGGGCGAGGTAGCGAGAACGCTCGCCCGGTCCCGGGGCGATCTCGAGGATCAGCACTCCCCCCGGGGCGACCATCTCTTCGACGCGGTCGAGAAGCCGTTCCGCCCGCGTGGCCTGGAAGCCGAGAGTGTTCCCGAGAACGACCACCCCCTGGAACGCGCGAGCGACGAACGGGGGTTGGAGGGCATCCGCCAACACTAGGTCCGGGGACGACCCCGTCGTACCGGAGTCGATCCACGCCCCGGGCACGAGGAGGAGCATCTGGCGTGAGATATCGACCGCCACGCGCCGAGAGGTCGAATCCCCGAGGAACGGAAGGAATCGGCCGGGGCCACACCCGACGTCGACGGTCCAGCCGTCGACCCGGACATGTCGTACGAGAAACCGCTCGCGAAGCTCGCGATACAGGTCTCGCTGCGCTGTTCCCTCGTACCGTTGCCATTCCCGGCGGGCCCGGTACGGGTCGATCGCTCGGAACCGCGCGGGTCCCCGCGTCGATTCCGTCGGCTCGATGAGCCTCCTCTTCGTGCCAGAACGGACCACGAGACCCCGGGGGGAATCGCGGACCGATAGTCTTTCCGCCAAACCCCGGCGAGGTCGGGCCATTTATAGGGGAGTCTGGTACCGTCTCGAGGAATCCGGATGCCGTACTACGAATGCCCGAAGTGCGGGGGCGGGTACGTGATTGACGTCCCCCCGAGCGCCCGCCCGCTCTGCGACCGTGACGGGGCCCGCTTGAAACGAACGAGCGACGCTTCGTACGAACGGAACTCGCGCCGCGCGTAAGGACCCGCTCTCGTGGCCGAGATCCAGGCACCCCCGCCCCGGTACGACGTCGCGGAGCGGTATGGGCCGCTCGTCCACCGTTCGGTCCACCACGGTGCGATCCTCCTCCTGGCGTCGGCAGCTCAGTTCATCCTCGCGATGGCGGTCACCCAGATCGGCTACGGTTCCTCCTACAGCCTGAGCCAGAATGTGATCTCCGACCTCGGCGCGGTCAATTGTGGGACGTTCGGGGGGTCCGGTTCGTTCAACGGCCACTACGCGTGCTCTCCCTGGCACGTCGTGTTCAACGCATCCGCGGTCGTCCTGGGCCTTCTCCTCATTCTGGCGGTCCTCCTGCTCCGCACGGCGTTCCCCACCCGCCGATCCCGAACGGTCGGCCTCTGCCTGCTGGGGCTTGCCGGAATCGGCGCCATCGGGGTCGGGCTCGCGCCCGAGGACGTGAACATCACGGTGCATTCGGTCTCGGCGCTCGTCGCGTTCGCGAGCAGCGCCCTCGCCTTGCTCGTCCTCGGATTCGCGATGTTCCGCGACACTCGATGGGACGGCTTCCGCGCCTACACGGTGCTCTCGGGACTGGTTTCGTTGGTCGCGCTCCTCCTCTTCGCGGTCAAAGTCTACGCCGGTCTCGGTCCGGGAGGGATGGAGCGGCTGATCGTGGGTCCGGTACTGCTCTGGTCGCTGGTCGCCGGAACGCACCTCGTCCGCATCCCTACGTTCGCGCCCCGGGCGCTCCCGAAGCCGGAATCTACCTAGCGAGCCGGCCCACGGACGGTCCCGCAAGGACCCCGGGCTCGGGCCGTTCGAACGGGCCTACTCGGACTTGGCACCGAAGTCCTTGATGTCGGAGGGCGCTGCCTTCGTCCGCACCTTCCCGGCTCCCTGGACCTGAAGACGGATCTGCTCGACGACGTCGGGGTTGGCGAGCGTCGTGATATCGCCCACATCCATCGTGTTCGAGATCGAGGCGAGCACGCGTCGCATGATCTTCCCCGAGCGGGTCTTCGGCATATCCGGCACGATGCGGACGGCGCTCGGCCGGGCGATCTTTCCGATCTCGGTCTCGATCGCGTGCGTGACCTTGTTCTCGATCTCTTTCGACGGCCGGACTCCGGGCTTGAGGGCGACGTAGACCTCGGGCACGCGCCCCTTCACCTCGTCCACCACGGGGACGACCGCCGCCTCGGCGACCTCGGGGACGGTCAGGCACGCGGATTCGATCTCCTTCGTGCCCAGCCGGTGTCCCGCGACGTTGATCACGTCGTCGATGCGACCCAGGATCCGGAAGTAGCCGTCGGCGGATTCCATCGCGCCGTCGCCCGCGAAGTACGGCCAGTCCCGCCAATCCTTGCTGTTCGGGTTCTTGTTGTACTTGGTGAAGTACTGGCGCTTGAACCGCTCCGCGTCCCCCCAGATCGTCTGCATGAGGCCGGGCCACGGGTTGCGGATGCAGATGTTACCGGCCCGGTTCGACCCGGCCGGGATCTCGTTGCCGTTCTCGTCGAAGATGACGGGGTGGATCCCCGGAGCGCCGGGGCCGGCGCTTCCCGGCTTCATCCGGTCGATCGCGGGCTTCGTCGTGCACACGACCCCTCCGGTCTCGGTCTGCCACCACGTGTCGGTGATCGACGCCTTCCCCTTCCCGACGACCTCGTAGAACCAGCGCCACGCCGCCGGCTCGATNNACGGTCGTCATCGTCTTGAAGTTCGTGCGGAAGTTCTTGGGTCCGTCCGGGGCGAGCTTCCTCAGCTGGCGAATGGCCGTCGGTGCGGTGTGGAGGATGGTCACGCCGAGTCGCTCGGAGATCCTCCACGGTCGGCTGGCGTCCGGGAAGGTCGGGACCCCTTCGTAGATCACGCTCGTCCCGCCGAGGGCGAGGGGCCCGTAGACGATGTACGTGTGACCGGTGATCCAGCCGATGTCGGCGAGGCACCAGTAGACGTCCGTTGGGTGGATGTCCTGGATCCAGAGCGAGGTCCCTGCGGCGTACGCGAGGTAACCTCCCGTGCTGTGCTGACAACCCTTCGGTCGGCCGGTCGTCCCGCTCGTGTACATCAGAAAGAGCGGCGCCTCGGCCGGCATCGAGACCGGGTCGACCGTCTTTCCCCGGAACGGCTTCAGCGCATCGTGGACCAGGATGTCCCGGCCCGGAGCGAGCGCCTTCGCAGAGGAGACCTTCCCCGGATACCGTTGCCAGATGAGGACCTTGTCGACCGTCTGTCCTTCCGCCTTCGCGGTGTCGCAGGCGATGTCGGCCATCTGGAGGTGGTCGATCAGCTTCCCGTTGCGGTAGTACCCATCCATCGTGATGAGCACCCGGCTCTGCGAATCCGCCGCTCGGCGGCCGGCCGCCTCCCCGCTGAATCCGCCGAAGACGACGGAGTGGACCACCCCAAGACGAGCGCAGGCGAGCATCGTGATCGGGAGCTCCGCTACCATCGGCATGTGGATCGTCACCCGGTCGCCGGCTTTGAGCCCGGCGAAGTCCCGGAGGAGGAGCGCGAACTCGTTCACTCGTGCGTAGAGCTCGTGGTAGGTCAACGCGACCGGCTCTTCCTCCTCGGGTTCGGGGACGAAGATGATCGCGGACTTGTTCCCGTACTTCTCGAGGTGCCGGTCGACGCAGTTGAAGGAAGCGTTCAGCTTGCCGCCGACGAACCACTTGTAGAACGGTGCGTTGCTGGTGTCGAGGGTGGTCGTCCAGTACTTGTCCCAGCTGAGGAGCTCCGCGTACTCCCGGAAGCACTCGGGGAAGTGCTCGAGGGAAAACCGCTCGTTGACCCCGGGGTCGGTCAAGTTGGCCTGTCCCACGAATTTGGGGTTGGGGATGAACCCCTCCTCCTCCTTCCAGTGGACCGCAATCTCGGCTTCGGACAGTTCGGTCTTGGCTTCCTTCTCCGCAGTGGAGGGCGGAACCGGCGCCATTGTGATCTCCGACCTTCGGGGACCGTGCCGCCGTATTTACTCTTTCGTCAAACGAATTCCCGGACGTGGCTCGGCGGTGGGAATCGTCGCGGAAAAACGATGGTCCGTCTCGCCCCCCCGACCGCTTTTCCGCGACAATCGACCCGTCGAATCCTTAATGGTCCCTCGGGCGATGGCCGTCCCCTCGGAGCCTCATGCCGGGAACGGGTCATACGACCGCGCGGCCCGAGAAGACGGTGCATCTGAGGATCGACCCGAATGACGAATCGACCACTCTCGAGGACGTCCTCAGCCGGATCTCGGAGCTCCAGCGGAAGCACCCCGACCGGGAGGTCTTCTTCGACGGAGACGAGTACGCGATCTGCTCGCGTCCCAAGCGAACCCGCGCCGCCCCCGCCCACTGACCTCCCCTCGCTCGGTCGTCCGCTCTTCGTGCTCAATCTGAAGACGTACCCGGGCCACATGGGACCGGGGAGCGTGCGAGTGGCGAGAATCCTCGAAACTGCCGGCCACGAAATCGGCGTGGCCACCGCGATCGCTCCCCCCCTTCCGGACCTCGCGCACGTCGCCCAAGCGGTGCGCATTCCCACTCTCGCACAGCATGTCGACCCCGGAGGAGGCGGCGCTCGAACCGGCTTCGTGCCGGTCGACGCCGTCGCAGCTTCGGGCGCTCGCGGTAGCCTCGTGAACCACTCCGAGCATCCGATGCCCGACCCCGAGATCGAGGAGGTAGTTCGACGCCTGGAGAGCCAAGGGCTGGTCGCGGTCGTCTGCGCTGCGGACGTTGCACCGGCCCGGCGGCTGGCCGCGTTCCGGCCACCGTACCTTGCCGTCGAACCTCCCGAGCTGATCGGAGGCGACCGGGCCGTCTCGACGGCGCGACCCGAGGTCGTGTCCGGAACGGTGGAAGCGGTTCAGGAGGTCTCTCCGGCGACGCTCGTGCTGTGCGGCGCAGGGGTGCACGATCGGCGAGACGTCGCACGCGCTCTCGAACTCGGAGCTGAAGGAGTGCTCGTCGCGAGCGCTGTCACGCGCGCCCCGGACGCTAACGCGGCGATCCGGGAGCTGCTGGCAGGCTACTGAGGGATTCGCGGTGGGACGGGGGGTCACGGGGTCGGTCCGGCTGTTCGGCAGCCGCCGTGGGCTTCATCTGTCCGGTCCGTTTCGCAGTTCTCCCGGGGAACCTGCGAGGACGGTCGCCGATGACGAACGCGAAACGACCTGCGGCCGAGCACCGGTCGGGGCGACCGACAGCGGCCCGGGGAAAGCTCCATCGTCGGGGTCGTGCAAGGCCCAAGGTCCGTCGAGAATCGCGGGTGCACGGCCGAGTGCACAGTGCACACTCCCGGGCGAGTTCGAAGAGCACCGTTCGATCGTCGCCGCACGGTAGTGGGCACGCCGTCGTTCCACCGTTCGGGGGCGCTCCGCGAGCCCTTCACATCGCGATGGTCGGTTGGGAGTTCCCGCCGAACCACACCGGGGGGCTCGGAGTGCACTGTTTCGAGCTGTGCCAGGAGTTGACCCGACTGGGTCACCGGGTCACTTTCCTGACCCCCTTCTCGGGGCCGTTCACCCCGGTACCGGGCGTCACGTTTCGCTACCCGGGGGACCGGTCGGGTGGCCCGCATCCGGAGCTACCACCGGCGTATTGGACCGGCGAGACCGCCAACAGCCCGTTCTCCGACTCAATCGATGGCTACAACGTCTGGCTCTCCCAGCTTACCTTCACCGACCCGGTCGACGTCGTCCACGTCCACGACTGGTTCGGTACCATCGGTGGGTCTGAACTGAGCCGCCGGCTCGGGGCCCCCCTCCTCATGACGGTGCACTCGACCGAGTACGACCGGTCGCTCGGGCATCCATGGGACCATATCCTTCGGCGGGAGCAGCATGGCATTGCGGCCGCGACCCGCGTCATCGCGGTCAGCCGCCATCTCCGCCAGCAACTGATCGACCGCTACCACGCCGAACCCGGGAAAGTGCGGGTCATCTACAACGCCGTCCGGCCGAGCGAACGGCTGGAACGGATCGACCCCGAGAAACGGATCGTGCTCTACGTCGGGCGTCTCGCGGTGATGAAGGGCGTCGACACCTTCCTACGGGCGGCTGCTCGCGTCGTCCCATCGTTCTCGGACGTCCTCTTTGTGATTGCTGGCGAGGGTCCCGAGTACGAGCGATTGGTCCACCTCTCTGCCCGTCTCGGAATCGGGGACCGGGTCATGTTCCTGGGAAAGGTCACGGAAGAAGAGCGAGAGGTCCTGCTCTCGGGCAGCTCGGTGTTCGTGCTTCCCTCGGTCGTGGAGCCCTTCGGAATCGCCGCACTCGAGGCGATGGCCGCGGGCGTACCCACGATCGTCTCAAAGACCAGCGGGGTCGCCGAGATGTCCCGCGGCACCACCTTCCGGGTCGACTTCTGGGACGTCGATGAGTTCGCGAGCCGCATCGCGGAACTCCTCGAATACCCCAGCCTGCGCGCCGCGATGGGGGACCAGGGTCGTTGGGCCGCCCTTCGTGAAGGATGGCCCGAGCGAGCTCGGGAAACCCTCGGGGTCTACGTCGAGGCGATGACCGGGCGGGGGGTGCGGCGCTGAAGGTTGTTCTCTACCTCCATATGCACCAGCCCTGGAGGCTGGGGCGGTTCCGGTTCTTGGACCTCGGTTCGGGAAAGTCGTACTTTGACGTTGAGCGGAACCTGGCGATCTTTCGGGGGATCGCCGAGCGCTCCTACCGCCCGGCCCTCGACCGAATCCGACGGGCGATCGCGGAACATCCCGAGTTTCGACTGAGCCTCTCGATCACGGGCACGTTCCTCGAACAGGCCCGGCTCGCGGCCCCCGACGTGATCGACCGACTCCGCGAGCTCTACCGGACCGGCCGAGTGGCGCTCCTCGCCGAGACGTACTACCATTCCCTCGCGTTCCTCGTGCCTCCCCCCGAGCTGCACGAGGAGGTCTCGATGCACCGAGAGATGCTCGCGAGCGAGTTCGGCGCCGCCCCGAGGGTCCTCCGCATGACCGAGCTGGCTTACTCCGACGACCTCGCTCGGTTCGCTGAGGGAGAACGATTCCATGGGATGCTGGCCGAAGGGTGGGAGGGGGTCCTTCGCGGGGAGCCTCCGACCTACCCGTACTGCGCCGCACCGGCACCGACGCTGACCCTGCTCCTTCGTCACTATCCGCTCAGCGACGACGTCGGTTTCCGGTTCTCCTCGAGCGGCTGGAGCGAGTACCCTCTCTCGGCGGACAAGTACGCGAGATGGCTCGCATCTACCCCCGGCGAGGTCGTCGGTCTCTTCATGGACTTCGAAACGTTCGGAGAGCACCATCCGTCGCGCTCGGGGATCCTCGAGTTCCTGAGCGCCCTGCCGGGCGAGGTCCGGCGTCATCCGGGGCTGGGCTGGGCCACGGTCGAAGAGGCGATCACCCTTCCGGTGCGGGCTCCGCTCTCCGTGCCCTACACGATGAGCTGGGCCGACCAGAACCGGGACCTGGGGGCCTGGCTCGGGAACGACCTGCAGCGTTCCGCCTTCGAGGCGGCGAAGAAGGTCGGCGTGCTAGCCCGAAAGAGCCAGGACCCGACGATCCTTTCCGACTGGAGAAAGTTGCTGACCTCCGACCACTTCTACTACATGTACGTGAGCGGCCACGGCGCNNAGTACTTCTCGAGCTACGAGAGCCCGTACGACGCGTACGCGAACTACATGAACGCACTCCAAGACCTCCGGCGGAGAGCGCTCGACCGTCTCGGCGTTCCGATCCTGAAGTGAATCGGTCGGCCTCGCCGACCGGCATCGACGGGGCCCGCGCTACTTTCCGTATCGCGCGGGACCGCGGCCTTCGACAGGAACCAGAAAGATCGTTCGAGCGCGCCCGGTGGCGGAACGGTCACACGAACCGAACCGTTAAAGCGTCCCGTCGTCCCGAACAGTTTCCGGATGAGAGACACGGTTCCGGTCCCTCCGGGGGCATGAGGCTCTTCGGATGATCACACAGCTGACCGGGAACGGCCGCATCTTGTTGACCGTCAACGAGAACGGCGACTGGAACGAATTGTTCTACCCGTACCCCGGTCAGTTCCAGCAATTGCGTGAGGCACGGCTAGGCGTCTTTGATGTCACGGGCTCCAAGTTCACCTGGCTGCGTCACGGCAACGGGTTTGAGGTCCGGCAGTCCCCCTGGGGAGCGGGGCACCTTCCCGAATCGGTGTGGGTCGGACATGGCCTGACGATATCGGTTCGCGACCACGTCCACCCCAACCACGACCTGATCGCCCGCGTCTTCCGAGTGAAGGCGGACACTCCCCGGTCGGTCCGGCTGTTCGCCTACCATGCATTCCAGATCGCGGAGTCGATGTACCAGGACACCGCGTTCGTGGATGCGAGCGTCCCCTCGCTCGTCCACTACAAACGCGGCTACTTCTTCGAGTTCTTCGCGGACCCGCCGTACTCTCGGGCCGTCTGTGGCGAACACACTCTCAAGGGACTGCAGGGAACGTACGTGGACGCGGAGGACGGACGGCTCGAGGGAAGGTCGGTAGCGCACGGGGCCGCCGACTCCGTCATGGAATGGGACCTCGAGTCGGGGCCGGACCGTGAAGCGGTCGTGCGCCTCTTTCTCGCCGCGGGTCGGAGCCTTCCCGCGGTCCATCAGGTTCGGGACTACGTCCGTAACGGTGGGTATACCCGGTTCGTCCGCGAATCGGAGGCGTTCTGGGAGACGTGGGTCCAACGGCGCCTTCCGCACCCGCCGGAAGGACTCAGCGAGCGTGCGCGCGACGTCTATCGCGCGAGCGTCCTCCTTCTCCGCCACTCGACCGGTCCGAACGGTGCGATCATCGCGTCGCCCGACACTCGCTCCCTCGTGGCCGCCGGCGACACGTACAACTACTGTTGGTGGCGCGACGGCGGCTACGTCTCGAAAGCGATGGACGAGGCCGGGCTCTACGAGAACGCAGCGCGTTTCCTGCACTTCGCCCAGCAGTGCCAGAACCCTGACGGCTCCTTCTTCCATCGGCATTACCCGGACGGTGCCGTCGGGAGCACCTGGCATCCTCCGCCGTTCCTCCAGATCGACCAGACCGCTACGGTGGTCGCGGCCGCGTGGCACCACTTCAAGCGCGGCGCCGACCCCGACGTGCTCCTCGACCTCTGGCCCCTCGTGAAGGGAGCGGCCAACTTCCTCGTAAAGTTCCGAGACCCCGAGACCGGCCTTCCGGCCCCCAGCTTCGACCTGTGGGAAGAACGCCTCGGCATCCACGCGTACTCCACGGCGGCCGTGAGCCATGCCCTCGAGCGAGCCGCCCGGGTGGCGACCGAGATCGGGAAGGACCCGAACCCGTGGCGGACCGCGTCTCAGGAGATCGGTCGGGCAGCGGTCGAGCGTTTCTGGGATCCAGAGCGGAAGCGGTTCGTGCGGTCTCTCTCGCCGCGGGATGACCGCGTCGACGCGTCGATCCTCCTGGCCCTGAAGCTGGGCCTCATCCCGTGGACGGATCCCCGAGCCCGGGCCGTCGTGGACGGTATCGAAACCCGCCTCTGGGCTCCCGGGACCGGTGGAGTCGCCCGGTACGAGGACGACAAGTACTACGGACACGAGAACCCGTGGATCGTCTGCACCCTCTGGCTCGCCGAAGCGCGACTACGTCTCGGAGACCGGGACCGTTGCCGAGAGCTCGTCGAGTGGGCCGCCGTCCACGCAACGCCGACCCGTCTCCTTCCCGAGCAGATCGACCGGGCGAGCGGAGAACCCAAGAGCGCGACGCCGTTGACCTGGTCCCATTCCACGTTCGTGGACGTGGTCCACAAGTATGCCGAGGCGGAGCACGGCGGAAAGGTCCCCGAGGAGTAACCCTTCCGACCCGGGGTCGGCCGAGGACCTCGTGCTCAGTGTCGACCTCGGCGCCACGAAGGTCGTGAGCGCGCTCGTCTTGGCGGACGGTTCGATCGCTCACCGAAGCGGACGGATCGTTCATGCGAACGACGGTCCCGACGGGGTCCTCCGGGCGCTCTCCCGGAGCATCCGCGAGTGTCGGGCGAAGGTCTCCTCATTGGCCCTTTCGCGTGTGGGCGTCGCGGTCGCCGCCCAGGTCGAACCCACGACCGGGACTATCGTCCACTCCCCGAATCTCCACTGGAGGGACGTTCCCCTCGCCGCGCGACTCCGGGCCGAGCTGGACGACGTCCCCGTCACCGTGGTGAACGACGCTCGTGCGGCCACCCTCGCCGAGTGGCGCCTCGGCGCCGGGCGCGGCGTCTCGGATCTCTTCTGCCTCGTCCTCGGGACCGGCGTGGGCGGCTCGGCCGTGGTGGGAGGTCGACTGCTGGAGGGCGGAACGAACGCCCTGGGGGAGGTCGGACACATCACGATCGTCGGCGGCGGCCGAAAGTGCCACTGCCCGAACACCGGGTGTCTCGAAGCGTACGTCGGCGGCTGGGCGATCGCCGAGCGCGCGCGAGAAGAGGTCGTAGCGGACCCGGTACGGGGCGCGGAGCTCATCCGCCGGGCCGGTTCTGCGAAGGAGATCACGGCTCGAACGGTGTTCGATGGGTTTCGCGCCGACGACCCGCTTTCGGTCGAGATCGTCGAGGAGACGGAGGATCGGCTCGCGGACGGAGCGGTCAGTATCGCGAACGCCTTCAACCCCCGCCTCGTCGTGCTCGGAGGCGGTCTCGTCACGGGGCTACCCGAGCTCGAGAACGTAGTTGCGAGCGCGATCCGGACCCGGTGCCAGCCCCCGGCGGCGATGGCTCGCGTCGTCATCGGGCGGTTCGCCGAGGACGCTCCCCTCGTGGGAGCCGCGGAGGCGGCTCGACTCGACCGACGCCCGGTGGCTCGCTAGCGTCCGCCCCGCAGGAAACGAAGACCGCCACTACCCGGGCAACGGGGGGATCCCCGAAAGCTGCGCACAGACCTCGAACAACTGACGCGCTCGGCCCATATCCCGGGAATCGGTCGTCCCGGGTTCCTGCTTTCGGTTCGCAAAGTAGGCTCCGCTGACGGCCGAGAGTTCGGGAGCGGACGCCACGTAGATCGGCGTGTCGGCGCCCTTCGCGAGCCTCCGGCCGAACAGGAACCCGAAGAACCAGACGAAAGCGGCCGTGCCACCGCCATTGTTGAGCGCGAATCCGGAGTGGACGAACCCCGGGTGGACAGCGTTCACCGTCACGCCCGTTCCCGCGAGACGTCGCGCGAACTCCCGGGTCAGCCAGACGAGCTCGAGCTTGGAGTTGCTGTAGGCCCGCCAGCCGGCGTAGCGGCGTACTCCCTGAAGGTCGGAAAAGTCGACGTGGGCCCCCTGATGAGCGGCCGAGCTCACGTTGACGACCCCGGCGGGCGCGCTCTGGACCATCCGCGGAGCAAGGAGGGTGGTGAGCGTGTACGGTGTGAGAACGTTGAGAGCAAAAGTGCGTTCGAGCCCCTCCGAGGTCGTTTCTCGCCGAATGAAGATGCCCCCCGCGTTGTTCACAAGGATGTGGATCTTGTTGTAACGGCCCAGCAAGGTCGTCGCGACGTCCCGGACGGTCGACTCCAACGCGAGGTCGTCCGCACGAAGCGAGTCGACCGGGGACCCTCCGACCGCTTTCGAGATCTCCGCGGCGACCTGGGCCGCCCGCCCGTCCCCCCGACCCACGACCACGGTCGTGGCGCCCTGTCGGGCGAGGCCGAGAGCGGTCTCCTTTCCAAGTCCGGAGGTGGCACCCGTGACGACCGCAACGCGTCCCGAGAGAGGAGTTGAGCTTGCCATCGGCTCGCCGCGGGGGCGTCAGCCCCCGGGGGGCCATCTCACTTTCGGGAGCGAGATCCGGCTGACGGAACTAAGCGAGGCGGTACTCCCGCCGGCGGGAATCATGGAGCGAGATCGTTTCTTGGATCAGCCCCTGCCGGCGCAGCGATTCGAGAGCGCTCTGGACCGTCCGGCGCGGGAGCCGGGACATGTGCGCGAGCTGGGTCTGGTCCAAACCCCGATAGGTCTCGAGGAGGAAGTAGAGGAACTTCGCGGCCGGCGGACCTCCGATCGGCCGCGCGTGGCGGATCATGCCGAACGTCTCTCCGCGGAGGCCCAGGCGCTCGGACGCCAGCGGGGCGATCGAGCCGAGCGCGACGTTTCCGAGGTTCACTTCCGCCCCCAGCCCGCGGAGAAGCTGGACCTGCTGGGACTCCTGCGGCGCTTCGAAGATCAGCTCGTCCGCGGGGTGGTCCGAGAGGATCGAGCGGACCCAGTCCCATTTGATCGCTCCGTCGCTGTCGTAGATGCCGACCCCGCGCCCGGACTCCCGGCTCTCGATGATTACCTTGCGCGGTTTGAGGGTCCGCGCGTGACCGATCTGAGCGCTCGTCTCCTTGAGGGAGAGCTGGTGCTGCGGGTCCTTCTTGCCGACCTCGATGAGGTAGTCGAGGCTGCGCTTGCGAACGGCGTCAACGAGGTGCTCGATCTGGTGGTACGACAGCTCGATGATCCCGCTCGAGACCTCGATCAGGTCGAACCCGAGCGCGCGGGCCTCGTCGATCATCTGAGGAGCCCGGTCGTGGGCGACCGCGTACTCGAGCAAGGTGCCTCCCGTCGAGACCTCGATGCCCACATCGTGATACAGACGAACCCGTTCGCGCACCTTCTCACGGGGAAGGAGAAGCGGAAGACCCCAGCCGATCTTCGCTACGTCAACGTACGGCGCTAGGTAGCCGAGCTCCTCTTTGTGGAGACCCTGGAGTCGGTCGAGGGCATGCGTAATTCCGGTGGTCCGGGGACGCAAAACCCGCGGTGCATCGGCCGGAAAGAACGCATTCTTGGACTTGAAGAACGCAGGATTTGCCGCCAAGGGGACCCTTCCGAGCAGGATGCGGCATGTACTTTGGTCGACGGGGTCTAAATACTTAGCCGTCCCCCGGGATGCGAGAGCTCATTCCGTGAGCAGTACGTCGCCGCGGGAGAGGACTCGAGCAACTTCTGGACGGATGATCTCCGAGGGGAGCGGTTCTCCCTTCGAAAGCGCCTCCCGGATGAACGTCTGGCTCGTGTTGAGGCGCTGGTCGGGGGAGTGCGCGCAGGTCCGCGCGGACGCCATCCATCCGCAGACACGGCAGAAGAACGTCTCGGCGAACTTGAGGACCTGCACCCCGATCGGATAGTCGTCGAAGATCCGCTGACAGGCGTACGGTTCGTAGTAGGAACCGACTCCCGCCTGGTCCCGCCCGACGATGTACGACCCGCATCCATAGTTCTTCCGAACGATGGCGAGAAAGAGCGTCGCCTTGGGACCCCCGTATCGCATCGTGATGCTGAGGGAGGCCAGTACGACGCGGTCGGAGGGATAGTAGTTCCGGACGAGCGCCTGGTAGGCTTCCAGGATCACCTCGGGGCGGTAGTCGCCCTTCTTGAGTCGACCGAGGACCGGATGGACGAACAGTCCATCGATATCGTCGCGCTCGAGGGTGCAGCGTTGAAGGTACTCGTGCGCCGTATGAGGGACGTTTCGGGTCTGGTACCCCGCCACGTTCTTCCAGCCTCGGCGAACGAATTCGGCCCGAGTCTCGGCGGGTGTGAGCTCATTGGCCCCGGTCACCAGTTCCAGACGGCGCACGAGGTCGATCCGGCCCGCCAGCGCGGTCTCTCCCGCGGCCAGGAGGTCCGCGACGTTGGGGTGCTTCGGGTCCGTCGTCCCGTACACCACCTGGGCGACCCGCGAACGGGGAAATGGGAACTTTTCCTCCAGATGGAGCAGCGCGAAGAGCCCGCCTCCAGCGTCCGTAAGACCAATCTCGTCGCCGGGACGAACCGACCGCACGATCTGCTCGTTGGTCTGTCCGGTCGGAGTGAGGACGATGGGCATCGTCCAGGGAAGTCCATTGGGGAGGGTACCCGCCGTGAGGACAGACTCGAGTGCAGCGCGATCCTGGAATCCCTCAAGAGGGCTGTACGCTCCGACCCCGATCTTCTCCGCGTCGTAGACCTGGTCAATGAAGGGGGCGATTAAGGGGAGGTCTCGAGCCTCCCCCTCCCGTCGAACGCGCTCCCGCTCAGGGACGAGCCGGTCGACCAGGTGGCCCCCGTGTGCTTCGGGAATCATGAGCGTCGGCTTCGCTGAGCCGCGTGCGTATTAGAGATACGCGCGAGTTCCCAGCGCTCGCGCGACGTGGCAATTCGTGGACGGGCGCAGAGGATAGGCCGTGCGCGGATCTACGCAGGTCGTGGCGGCCAGCCGAGACGGTCCAGTTCGGCGACGAGCCGACGGGCACACTCCTCGGGGGTTTGAGACACCGTGTCGATCCGGATGTCGGGGTGCTCGGGAACCTCGTAGGGGTCGTCCACCCCGGTCATCTCCTTGATCTCTCCTTGACGCGCTCTCCGGTAGAGCCCCTTGACGTCCCGTTGTTCGCAGAGTCCAATCGGCGTCGAGACGTAGACCTCCACGAATCGCCCGATCTCCGAACGGGCGCGAGCTCGAGACGTGGCGTAGGGAGAGATCAGCGCAACGATCGGGATCACGCCGTTGCGGGCGAGAAGCTTCGCAATGAACGTGACCCGCTCCGCGTGCGTCTCACGAGCTGCGCGACCGAAGCCCAGGTCCGAGCTGATCCCTCGGCGCACTTCATCACCGTCCAGGAGCTCGACATTCCAACCCCTCTCCCGGAGCAGGGGGGCGAGGGCTTGCGCGAGAGAGGTCTTTCCCGAACAAGGCAGCCCGGTGAGCCAGATGCAGAACCCGTTCGTCGCCATGAGTAGCCGACCCCCGCCGGAACCTACCCCGGGCGGGAGTCCGGGACCCAGTCAACGAGGAGTATTTGTCGCCGGGCCACGCAACCCGCTGCTCTCCGACGACTCGTCATGTTACACAAAAGCGGGGATCGCGCGCCCCTGGACGTTCGGCGGGACCGGCAGACCGAAGAAGGAGAGCAGGGTGGGTGCGACGTCGATCATATCGTGGGAAGCGCCCAGTCCCGCGCGTCCGCCGGGCGGGTCCACAACTAGGTACATCCCATCGAAGGAATGAACGGCGTCGTCGGGGCCGGTATCGTTCTCTTCGAGAAAGAGAGACCCATGGCCGAGGGTGCCGGCCGACCTCCAAGCCGCCTGACCGAAGTACGCCATCAGGTCGGGCGCGTCCCCGTTGACCTCGCGGTAGATCTGGCTGGGGACCTTGATCTCCGAGCCGAGGGGTCGGCCGTCCGGACGCCGAACTCCTTGAAGTTCCCGCGAAAGCCGTGCCGAGAACTCGGGGACTTGGGACGGCTCGAGCGCTCCGTCCGGCTCACGGCCTTTGACGTTCAGAAAGATCCGCGCGTAGTAGCCTCCGGCTCCCCACGCCCATGTCTTCGGCCAATCCACGGTGGCTTTTTCCAGAGGAGTGCCCGGCGGGGGCCGCGGCCCTTTCAGGGTGAGGTACCCTCGCGAGATGAGCCACTCGTTGATGCAAAAGCACCCCTGCATCGCCTGACTCCCGTGGTCCGATGCGAACATCACCTGCACGTCGTGCGGGACGAGGTCGAGGAGCCGTCCGATCTCTTCGTCGAGCATCGCGTAGTATCCCTCCGCGAGCCCCCGGAGCGTGGCATTCTCCTCGAAGCGGGGGTGCGCGGGGTCGAAGAACTTCCAGAACGCGTGGTTGATCCGGTCGGGACCAATCTCGTGCATCGCGAAGAGGTCCCACTGTTCCTTCGACCAGAGGTGCCGCGCGGCGGCGAAATGGCGTCGCGTCATCTCGATGAGCTCCCGCCCGACCCGCTCTCGGTCGTCCGCGCGAAAGAGCACGTCGAACGGGTAGCCGCCCGTCACGCGCTCGAGCTCGGGCCGAAGCGAAGCCGGCGAGACGTAGTCGGTCGCCGCGTCCGGGGTCAGGAAGTCCGAAACGTAGACCCCATTGATTCTCGGGGGCGGGTAGCCCGGCGGCATCCCGATGACGCAGACGCGCCGCCCCTCCCGGGACAAGAGGTCCCAAACCCGGGGTTGGAGGATGGTCGCGGAGGAGGGCACGTACTGGTCGAAGTAGCTCCCCGGTCGGCGATGGCGGAAGCCGTAGAGTCCCAACGTGCCCGGATCGACTCCCGAGAACATCACCGCCCAGGCCGGCACCGTGATCGGTGGGTCGACGCTTCGGAGGGTCCCGTAGCTCGAACGCCGAAGGAGCTCGCGGACCCGCGGCATCTGGGGCAAGAACCGCTCAAAGAGGACCCAGGGCGACACCGAATCGAGCCCCAAGACGAGCAGGCGGGGTCGAGAGGTCGACACGACCACTTTCACTCGGGTTTCCAAATAACGATGACTCCGGGACCACCAACCGGAGCGCGCCCCGGTGCGCGCGGATCACGCCGCCGGGGAGGACGGGCGGGTCCCGGCAGCCTTGGGTCGGGTCCCGCCGCTCAGACCGAGAAGGGCGCGAGCTACCATCGTCCGCGCAACCGCGCTCGCCGATCCACCGAATTTCTTGAGACCTCGCTCGCCGAGGATCCTCGGTCAGTGCAACCGCACCGGCCGCAGTCCATGGACCACCGCGTCGCCTGGCGGTCCCGTGCAATTCTCCCGAACAAGTCCCCTTATGTAGAACATATGCATATGCATATTCATGCCATCGCGAAATATCGCCGTGCAGGAAACGGTGTACGAAGCTCTGTTGAAGGAGAAGCGGCCCGGGGAGAGCTTCACTTCGGTCCTCCGACGATTGCTCGACCAGAGGGGCGGGGTCGAGGAGCTCTCCGGAGCTTGGGGGCCCGGAGGTCGACAATCTCGCGACCGTTTGAGGAGCCTTCGAGGGACAGGACTCGGAGGACGGCGATGAAGGCGCTCGATACCTCGGTCCTACTGGCCCTCCTGGAGGGTGACCGATCGGCCCGGGATCTCGTCCGGAAACTGCGGGAAGTCGAGGTGGCGACCACCGAATCCAACTTCCTCGAGCTTGCGTATCTCGCGGCGCATGGCTCGTCCAGGATGCGAGCGCGTCGAAAGGAGACACTCGCTCGCCTTCGTCGGAAGCTCACCGTCCTTCCGATCGACTCCCGCGCCGTCGCCGAGGCCGAGGGCTCGATTCTGAAGGGGGATGGCCCGAACTCGCCGCTGGTCGCTGCGATGCTGGGGGCGCTGGAGGCGGCCGGGTGCGACGAACTGTTCAGCTCCGACCTGCAGGAATGCCGAGGCCGCTGGAGGTTCCGACTGACCCGATTCACAAGACACAGGTCTAAGTAAAGCTATAATCGTTGTTCCATTTCTTCGGAGCTAATGATACACGACCTGACCCCGATCCTACACCGACAACGTCGGAAACGGCCTCCGGAGCCATTCTCAGCGCTCGGGTGCCTAATCCACAGCCCCCCTTGCTCGGCCTCGTTTGGCGCGTTTGGTTACTTGGTATGTGAAATAACGGTAATATCGTTACCAAGATGCGTGTATCGCGACTCCACCCGGACCGTGGTGCCCGGCGGTCGACGGGGTCCTCGAGGGGGCGGCGTATAACACGAGTTATACGGCCCCCGTGGACCTGGTCAGTTCTCCCGCTCCAACGAGGAAAGAGTCGAGGAAGGGGTTGGATGCCGCGTCCCTAGGCGATTCTTTAGGACGGCGGTGCCGCAGGCGGTGCTCCAGCGGGCGCGGGAGTCCCAGCCATGGGCGCGGGCGCGGTCGCCGGCGCAGGCTCCGCGTCCCTCCGGAAGCGCATGATCAGGATCGCGCCCACCAGCATGAGGACGAAAGCCGCGATGGCGAGGTACCATCCCACCGCTGGCCCCCAGGTGAACGTTCCCGACAGGGGGACCCCGAAGACCCCGCTGGTGGTGCTCGACCCCGCAAAGGACGACCAAGGTCCTGACCCGGAGTGACCCGGCGTGTCGTTGCCGATAGCCCCGGGCAGGGCGGCAGCGAACAGACCGACCGCCGCGATCGCGATGATCCACGCCACGGTCGCAAGCGCCATGGCGGGTCCGGCTCGCCGGGGGTTGTTGCGTGACATCAATCCAAGAATCGCCCCCACGAGACCGAGGACAAAGCCGACAATTGCAAGGAAGTAACCCGCTTCAGCAATGTTCCCGGTGTTGTTGAGGTGGGAGTCCTTGTAGGAACTCTGGGAAAGGCAGTTCGCGCCCGAGGGAAGCCCGCTGCACGAGAACTGAATCGTCCCGTTCGAGCTCGGAATCCCCGGATACGCGTTCGACGTTATCGTAGCTCCGTTGCTCGAGAATTGCTCCATGTACCAAGGCATGAACGCTGACACGATCAGCAGCAGCGCCCCGATCAAGACGACAATCGCGCCGACCAGTCTCCATCTCTTCGCATCTGCCATGCTAGGCCCTGACGTGGACGTATTCTGTTCACCCCTTTAGACCCTCGGATAATACGGAATGAGCCGACTCTCTTCCACCCCGACCTGGGAATATGGAGGCTGCCCGGTGTAGCGTCTATAGCAATACTGTGGCAATCATCATACGCGATATGATTTCTCACGGGTCGTACTAACAGAGATACAGCACTGCCCAGCACCGCCCCTCGCGGGAGTGCGCCTGCCGGACATCAGCTCGGAGTCCGTTTTTCGGCCCGATCACCGTTGGATAGTCCCTCGATGCGGTTCCAGTATGCATATGCATATACATATGCGCTCATGGTTGCAAACGTGGGACTCGTTATGGCCAAGCGGCTGGACCGACGACCTAGACCTCGAGAGGGAAGATGCCGAATCCGTGGGGAGCCAGTAATGAACCAGGAGCCGACAATTCTGATTCGACCAATTGGACAAATGGGGGCCGTGCCTTAGAGTCGGGGCAACATTTGACGAGCCGAGCGGAGCTTTCGCCGCGGAATGCATCGCGCCGAAAAGCGAGGTCTTTTGTGGGACGCCGCTCTCGGAACTGGTAGGTCAACGAAGACCCACGGTCGGTTACCTCAATGATGGCGGCAGATGGCAAGAAGATCTGGATGGACGGTCGCCTCGTCGACTTCGCCGCGGCGAACGTCCATGTGCTCAACCACACGCTGCACTACGGGGTGGGAGTCTTCGAGGGGATACGCGCCTATCCCACGGCGAAAGGCGGGGCAATCTTCCGGCTCTCCGAGCACGTCGATCGCCTCGTGCGGTCCGCCAACTTCTACCACATGCCGATCCCATATTCTTCCGAGGAGATCGCCCAGGCGATTCTCGAGACTCAGGCGGCCAACAACATCCTCCCGTCCTACATCCGCCCCCTCGTCTACCGGGGCGAGCCCGCGCTCGGCGTCAAGAACCTCAAGGGGAAGGTCTCCCTGGCGATCGCCGCCATTCCCGCCAAGAAGTACCTCGGGGACGGTTCGGAGACCGGCGTTCGCGCGAAGATCTCCCCGTTCCGCAAGCCGTCCTCGGAGGCCTTACCCTCCTATGCCAAAGCGACGGGGAACTACGCCAACAGCTACCTCGCGGGAGCCGACGCGATGCAGGACGGTTACGAAGAGGCGATCCTCCTCGACAGCCGGGGGTTCGTCGCCGAGGGAACGGGGGAGAACATCTTTGTCGTACACGGCGGGACGTTGTACACCCCCGGCCTCGAGTCGGACATCCTTCTGGGGATCACCCGCGACTCGGTCCTCCGCATCGCCGCCGACCTCGGGATTCCCGCGATTCAGAAGCTCGTGTCCGTGAACGAGCTCCTCTCCGCGGACGAGGCGTTCTTCAGCGGAACGTACGCCGAGATCGCCCCCATCATGTCCGTCGGAAGCCACACGATCGGCGCGACGGCGCCGGGTCCGGTAACTCGGAAGATCATGGACGTCTTCTTCCGGGGTCTGAGGGGGGAGCTCCCGCAGTATGCGCAATGGCTGACTCCCGTACCTCCCCTGGTCCGGGTCGCCCCGCCCGCCGCCCTGCGGCAGTAGCCCCGGTCGACTCTACTCGGCCGGCTCGGGGGCCGGAACGGTCGCACCGTGCGTGTGAGTGCTCGGGTGCGAGTGGGGGTCGGGACGCCAGACCAGCTCGATCTTGAGGCCCTCGGGACCCCGGAGGAACAGCGAGCGTGAGTCCTCCCTCTCCTTCTCGCCCGTGATCGTGACCCGGGCCCGGCCGACGCGACTTCGAAGCCCCGTCCACTCGCTGACTCGGAGCGCGATGTGGTCGATCCCCCCCAGCGTCTCGCCGTCCTTGGCGTCGCGAAGCCCGAGGACCTGGTCGCCGAAGAGAAGGAACGTGTGGTCGTCCCCCTCCCCAATCACGTCCATCCCGAGCTGCTCTACGAAGAACCGCTTCGCCTTGGCACGGTCTCGAACTCGGACCTCCACGTGGTCGAAACCCAGCAGACCGAACTCGCGGGGGGCGGAGTGGATTGGCACGGCCGCCCCACATCCTCCCTCTCTATATGCACTCGGGTGGGCGGCCCGAGCGACCGGGCGAACAGCGATGGGACTGGGGGTGCCACCATAATTACCCTGGACCGCTCTCTTCTTCAACGGGCCGATGGGGGAGCTCTCCGACGCGGAAGGGAACCTCTACCATACGGTCGCCCGATTGGGACAGCACTCCCCGTTCGTAGAAGTTCTCGGGGAGGCGGTCACAGGACTTTCGATCCACACGAACGGCCGAACGTCGACCTTTCAGACGCCCCCCCATGTCCGAGGGGCGGTCTTCCGGGCCTGGACCGGGACCGGTTGGACCGAAGTGTGCATCTCGGGGCTCGACACTCCTTCGCTCCGGTACGCCGAGGGGGCGCTGGAGCGGGTCCTCGCGCACCGGCCACCGCGCCAACCACCTCCGGGGGCTCCCTCGACCGCCCGGATCGAGAAGTCCACTCCCACCCCCCGCCCCATCACCGATATGGGGGAGGAAGAGATGCTTCGGCTCGCCCAGGACGCATTCTCCTGGACCGCGGGAGTCCCGGACATCCACGAGACCGAGGTCCAGATTGGCTGGCGGCTAGACGAACGGCTGTACCTCAACTCGGCCGGAGCGCGGTGCCTGCAATCCATCTGCCGGGTGCGCGCCCAGGTCGCAGCGATCGCTCAGGAGAATGGACGGGTCAGCTCGGACCGTGTCGTCCACGGCGGGGTGGGCGGACGGGAGCTTCTCAACGGGGTGACGCCCGACAAGGTCCGTAAGGCGGCGGAAACGGCACGAGCGCTCCTGCGGGCCAAGGCCCCTCCGAGCGGGCGTCTCAACGTCCTACTCTCTCCCAGCATGACGGGCTACTTCGCGCACGAATCGTTCGGGCATGGCGCCGAGGCCGACCAGTTCGTCCGGAACCGCTCCTACCTCCAGCCGCTGCTCGGAAAGCTGGTCGGCCCCGAGATCCTCACGATCGTCGACAACGGGAGTTATACCGGCGCCTGGAGCGAAATCTACGCGGACGACGAGGGCCATCCTGCGCAGCGGACGGTCCTCGTCGACCGCGGCCGGTTCGTCGGCGCCCTCCACGACCGGGACACGGCGGCGGCCCTGGGGGCCGAGCCAACGGGGAACACGCGCCGCTCCGACGTCTTCAGCCGCGCCTATGTCCGGATGACGAACACCTACGTCGAACCCGGCACGAGCACGTACGACGAACTCGTCAAGGAGGCCGGGAACGGAGTCCTGCTGGAGTCAGGGACCGGTGGGATCGAGGACCCCCAGGGCGGTCAGATCCAGATCAAGGCGCGCATGGGCCATTTGATCGAGAACGGGAGGGTCACCGACCTCGTCTCCTCCATGGCGCTCTCCGGGCGAGTGCTCGAGTTTCTCTCCTCCATCCGCGGAGTGAGCCGGAAGGAGGACTTCGTCCTCGATTCGGGAAGCTGTGGCAAGGGCCGGACCGACCTCCTCCCGAACTCGGCCGGCGGGCCGTACCTGCTCGCGTCGGCGGTGGTCGGACAGGCATGAGTCAGGCCCGGCTCGGCGATGCGGCTGCCTTTCGCGTGGTCGACCAGCTCGTCGGCAAAGAGCCTTGGGAGGTCTTCGGCGAGAGGATCCGCCGCTACGAGATTCACCTGAGCGGAGGGAAGGTCGAGATGACGCGCGGCCCGATCGCTCTCGAGGGATACGACATTCGCGTCTTCCGGCCGAACGACCACGGAACCGGTGTCGGCTCCTACGCGTCGACCGATTTCTCCCCGGAGGGCGTCACGTCCACGGTGGAGGTCGCCGAACGCTCGGCGAAGTACGCGACCTTCCCTTCCCCGCGGGTCGACCTACCCTCCGGTCGCGGAGCGACCGGCGGGATCGTGGAGGTGCTCGACCGCGGCCTCTGGGAGTACCCGATGGACTCTCTCGATGTGTACGTCGCCTCGCTGGTCCAAGCGTTCGAAGGGCGTAAAGAGTTCGCCCTCAGTTTCGGCTCGGTCCGGGCGACGCTCGTGGAGACCTCGATCTGCAACTCGGCCGGGCTGCGGACGGGCTACGGCCATACCACGGTGGACCTCGAGGTAGGTGTCAAGGCGTTCGGAGGTCCGGAGGGGCCCGCGCCGGGGGAGTACTGGGTCAACGAGTCCGACCGGCGGCTCCGTCCCGCCGAGCTCGGGATCCGTGTCCCAGAATGGTGCCGGTACGCCGAGGACGTCCGCCGCGGTCGCCCCCCTCCAACGGGCGAGATGCCGGTGGTCCTCCCGGCCCCCGTCCTCGCCGGCATCCTTCCGGCGGTCTTCGGCGGGAAGTTCACGGGCCCCGCCCGGATTCGCGGAATGGCGCCCCGGCCCGGTGCGACACTTGCATCGGAGCTGATTACGGTCCTCGACGACGGGCGGGTTCCCTGGGCACCGATGTCTTCGCCTGTCGACGACGAGGGGATTCCCCAGCGCCGTCGGACGCTGCTCGAACATGGGGTGGTCTCCGAGCTCCTCTACGACCTGTTGCATGCAGGGGCGTACGACACGAAACCTACCGGCAACGCCTTCCGGGGCTCGGCGAGCGGCTTTCGCAGCTGGTACCGGTTCCTCTTTCCTCCGACCGCCCTCCCTTCCACCCTGTCGGTCGCGAGTGGCCAGGGCGGGACCGACACCGAGATCATCGAGGCGGCCCGGGAGGGCGTTCTCATCCAGGAGATCGGGTGGGCCTCTCCGGACCCCCTCACGGGGGCGTTTGGAGGGGAGATCCGCCTCGGCTACCGCATCCGGAACGGCGAGCTCGCAGAACCCATCCGGGGTGGGACGGTCGGGGGCGTCGCCCTGGCTCCAGAGGGTTCTCCCTCGCTGATGACCCAACTGGTGGCGGTCGGTTCCCGGGTTGGCTTCTCGGAACCCGTGTCCTCCCCGCCGCTGCTCGTCAAGTCCCTCCCCGTCGGGGGCGAGCTCTAGGCCCGCGCGGGGGCGGGTTGGACCTACTTTCCCTCGGGCAGCGCGAGCAAGATCGTGTGGCAGTGTGCGCACCGCTGGCCGGGAAGGTTTGCGGAGAAGGTCCCCCCGAACCCGGTCCCGACCAGGACCTCGAGTCCCTTGGGGCGGAACCGCGAAGTCGATCCCTGATGCGACCAGAAGAGCCCCGAGCCGTTCGTGGTGGTCACGAAGCCGGGTTCTAGAGGACCCCCGCACACGCTGCACTTTCCGTTCGGCATCGGGTCAACCCGTGGCGCGCGCACGTGACCCAGGTATCTTTCGTTTGCGCTTGGGGAGGACGAGGGAGGGACTCGCACTTCCGCCACCTCTCCCGTCGTCGGAAAAAGACGACCCCCGCGGGGCCGGGTACCCTGCGGGGGTCAGGTCATCGTGAATCGGATGATGTCGACCATCGGAATCTCACCGATTTTCCTCGAGCAGGCGGATCTCGGGCTTGTGGCCACCGGACCGATAGGCTGGCATCAGCCAGCTCGGCCAGCCTTCGAGCGCGAACGACCGCGATGTCGCCGGCGGCGGGGCCACCGCGAGAAGGAGCTGACGGGACGCTACTTGCGCGCGCTCCGGGTTCGGAGGGTCGCTCGGAAGCCTCGGTCGCTCGTACCGCAACATCAGAGTACCTCGCCGAGGTCGGGCGGGGGCAGCCAGGGAACGCCCAGTCCCCGGGACCGGGCCGTTTCGTGAACTCGCGCTGCCTGGACGGTCACGAGCGGGTCGACCTGGAGAAGCTCGCCATCCGACGGAATCCCGAAGCGGGGGGACTTCTGGGGGGCCGTCACGCGGACGATATCCCCATCCGAGGATGCAGGAAGGCTGACCACCGGGAAGTTCCCCGTAACGACGAGGGGGCACTCGCGAGGAGCCCGGTGCTTGAACCCGTACTTGCGACCCTCGTGAACCTGACCGCAGGAGGGGCAGACGTGGGAGACTTGGAGCATCGCTCCGATCCCCCCGAGGTAGGCGCCGCTCTCCAGGGTTTGGCTCATGGTGATGGGGTATCTGTCGAACTTGATACTTAAACGTCCGCCATTATTTTGTACAAAATAACTTCAT
>DAEB01000004.1:0-176 GCA_002495185.1 Thermoplasmata archaeon UBA184
ATCGGGTAGTTCTGGATGAGATAGGCGGAGTGCCGCGCGTGATTCCAGAGGTCGACCGCCACGCCCGAGTCATGCATCCAGGCGGCGACCCGGAGCGCGAGCGCCTCGCTCCGGCCCCCCAGGAAGCGGCTCGCGAGGACCCCGAAGAGGGCGGACGCCGTGTCGGCGACCTCCTG
>DAEB01000004.1:367-509 GCA_002495185.1 Thermoplasmata archaeon UBA184
CTCGTAGAGCGGATAGCCGTGGACGCGACGGACCGGGTGCTCCCGGAACTCGATCGCCGCGCGCGCGAGCGATCGGACGGTCCCGCCGATCCCGAAGAGGCGGTACTCCGCGCCCCCAAACGCTTCGAGGACCGAAGCGAGC
>DAEB01000004.1:518-10685 GCA_002495185.1 Thermoplasmata archaeon UBA184
GCTCACGGAGTTGCGGAGAGCGCCATCGCGTACCTCGGCCAGCTGGAGGGACCCGCCCCCCAGGTCGCAGACAAGGTCGTTCGAAAGCTCCCAAGCGCTCGCGACACCGAGGTAGGCGTAGCGCGCCTCTTCCGTCCCCGAGATCGTGCGGAGCGAGACCCCGGTCGACCGGGCGACATCCCGAACGAACTCCGGTCCGTTCGGAGCGTCTCGTACGGCGCTCGTCGCGACCGCGAGAGTCCTCGAGACCTTGAGCGAACGGACGATCCGCGCAAAACGGCGTACGGTGGCGATCCCGCGGACCATCGCTTCGGGCGAGAGGCTCGCGTCCGAGCCNNGGTCTCGAAGACGACGCACCGGGCTGTGTTCGACCCGACGTCCATCACCCCGATCGTCGGGGCCGCCCGGATCCTTACCGACTCTCCCTCGAGGTCGGCGAACCGGGCGCGGGGCATGCGTGCCGACACACGTCCGGGTCTAATAGCGCTCGGGTAAACCCAAGCGGACGGAGGCCTCTTTCCGAATGGTTTACGTGGAGGACACGGCGTGCCCCGCACGGACCACCGCATGACACCTTCCGAGGACGTCTCCCCGATCACCCCCGAACAGGTCGCTCACGAGGTCTCCTCCCTCCTCGAAGGGGTGACCCGTTCGGTCGACACGGTCATCGCCTCCGCTCATCCCACTCCCGAGAGCCTCCACCGGCTGCACCGCCAGATGCGGCGACTTCGAACCGGCCTCGCTCTCTGGGAAGCTCTTCTCCCGGTCGCCGAACGGGAGCTCCTCCACCCGCTCGACGTTCGGATCAAACGGCTCTCCCGACTCGTGGGCCGGATCCGCGACCGCGACATCACGCTCTCCCTCCTCCAGCGGTTCGACCGCCGCAAGGCCGGTCCGAAGGACGCGTTCCCGGTCGAGCGGTACCGGACCCGGCTGCGGGAAGACGCCCGCACGGGACGTGAGCTCCTCCGAGCGTTCCTGCGGTCGGAGAAGCAGGCGCGCCTGTTCGACGACCTGGCCGAGCGACTTCGGAGCCTGCCCCGGGCCGGGTCGTTTGCGAACGCTCCGCGCGCTCTCCAGCAAGCGGAGGAACGAACCTACGACAACCTGCGACGAGCCCGCCGAAAGGCGATCCAACATCCAACGATGGAGCGCCTCCACCGACTCCGGATCCGGATTCGGCGCGCGCGCCAGTTCTCCGACCTCGCCGTCACCCTCGACCCCCGCCATCACCGCCGGTTCCCGGTCGTGTTCGTCCGGCTTCAGAAGGAGCTCGGAGACCTTCACGACCTCGACATGGTCCTGGCCGGATTGGACGTGGACGTACAGCGGACCGACTGGGCGGCGTCCCTCCGGAAGGAGCGACGGCGTCGGCGTCGGAGGATCGTCGGGGAGCTCGAACGGCTGATCCGTGCGGAGAAGAAGCGCGCCCGCGCGCGCTCGAAGCCCAGCTGAAGGGCGATCCGCGCCCCATGAACTATTACTCGGAAGGACCCATGCGAACCGAGATGTCGGCTCCCTCGGAGACCACCGACCTCACCGGAGCCGTGCGCGACGTCCTCGGGGAGACCGGAGCGATCGGCGCGACCGTCCGGCAGATCGCGACGCGCCTCGACCACCATCCCGACCGGGTCGCGGCAGCGCTCGCCACCCTTCGAAGTCAGGGCGATGTCCTCCGGATGGGTCGGGGGCTCTTTGTCCTGAAGGACTTCGAGCGGCTCGCCGAGCGGGCCGACTTCGTCGACCCCGAGAGCTTCGTCGAACGGTTCGAGCGGGAGGACGGAATCTCGCTCGGCCGCTACCCAGGTCCGATCACCTTCCGCTCGAACGAGACGGTGCCGGTCCACCGATGGTGGCCGTACGTGCAAGGCTACTCCGCCGAGTTCGTCGCGGGGGTCCTCGCCGCGTCCGAGCTGCCCCGTCGGGCCACCGTGCTCGACCCGTTCGCGGGAAGCGGCACGACCCTCGTCGAGACCCGTCGTGCCGGGGCACGCGCCCTCGGCACTGAGCTCCTCGCTCCGGCCGTGCTAGCCGCGCGCGTCAAAACACACTTCGAACTCGACCCGCGCGAGCTCGCCCGGTCGGCCGAGCGAGTGCTTCGGAGGGCCGAGCAGCGAGCACCGGGACCGCTCCCGTTCCTTCGGGAGACCCGCCGTCAGTTCTCGGACCGCGCGCTCCGAGACCTCACCCGCCTTCGGGACTCCTTGCCGCCCGAAGGGGGAGCGGTCGCGAACGCCCTTCGCCTCGCGTTCGGACAAGTGCTGATCCCCTCGAGCCGTCTTCACCGGTCCCCGTGTCTCGGCTACGGAAGGCGGCTCGACGAGAGCGCGAGGCCGCCGTTCGAGAGGTTCCGAGGAGCGGTCGCGGAGATGGTGTCGGACCTGGCCGAGCTCGAACCGGTCCGGGAACGCTGGGGACCGCCCGCGGTCATCCGGGCTGAGGATGCTCGGGCCGCTTCCTGGCCCTCCCGGTCCGTCGACCTCGCGGTGACGAGCCCCCCCTACGTCAACGGGATGGACTACGTGATGAACTACAAGGTCGACCTCGCCTGGCTGGGGTACGCACGCTCGTACTCCGACCTGCGAGAGTTGCGTCGGCTCGAGGTGGCGTGCGATAACCTTCCCCGGCGGGAGACGGCCCCCTACCTCGATACGAGCGGCGTGGAGGACCCTTGGCTCGCCGAGATCCTCCATCGGATCCGCGGGAACCTCGAGCGCAAACGGACGTATCGGAGGGACGACGTGCACGCGGTCGTCCACCGATACTTCGCCGACCTACGGCCGGTGCTCGACCAGGTCTACCGTTCTCTCGTTCCCGGGGGCCGGTTCGTTGTGGTCGTCGGCGACTCGTTGCTCGCCGGCGTGTACGTTCCGGGCGACCTTCTCTTGGCGAGGCTCGGGGTGGCCCGTGGGTTCCGGATCGCCTCGGTCGAGGTCGCTCGACGTCGGCGGAGCGGCCAGCGGCGAAGTTTCCTCCTTCGGGAGTCGATCGTCACGCTCGAGCGTCCCCGCTCCGCCCGCTGAGCGACGCTACCTTCATCGACCGGGCGCGCCGTACTCTTTCCTCGTGTTCTGTCCGATCTGCGGTCGAACCATGCGCGGGCCCTCGGCTTCCAACGTGCCGTTCCCGATGTTCGTCTGCGGTCAGGATGGCGTCGTCTACGACCGGCGCCGCGACTCCTGGCACGGGCTCCCCGAGGTGGAACGAAAGCTGTGCTGCCCCGTCTGCGGGGGGATGATGGAGGTGGAACCGAAGGAGCCGCCGCACCGGGTCTTCTTCTGCTACCAGTGCGGCACCACGTTTGACAAGGAGCAGGGGACCTGGTACGGCCTCGCCTTCCACCTCGCGCCGTGACGGGGCCGGTGCGATGTTTCGCCTCAAGGCAAACCCTTAACGTATCCGGACGCGCGTGAACGTCCCAGCCAGGGAGGGGAAATGCCACCCCCAGGGTCCCAGCCCAAGTTTTTGGAGCCTCTGCTCGGCATCGTCTTCGACCTCGACGGGACGCTCGTCCTCTCGCACCACGACTTCGGACGGATGCGTCATGAGGTGATCCGCCTCGCCGAGAGCTACGGGGTACCGTCGGGGCATCTCTCGGTCCAGGACCCGATCCATCGGATCGTCGAGAACGCGCGCGAGGAGCTTCGCAACGCCGGCGCCGCGGACGGCATTCTCTACCGGTTCGAAGCCGACTATCAGAAAGCGATCGACGCGATCGAGCTCGAGGCGCTCCCCCGGACGGTCGCTCGAACGGGTGCGGTGGAGCTTCTGAAGACGCTCTCCGACCGGGGATTCCGCATCGGGCTCCTCACGCGGAGCTCCGAGTCGTTCTGCCGTCAGGCGCTCGTGCGGACGCAGCTCGCCCCGTACTTCACCTACCTTCGAAGCCGCAGTTCGGCGGGGCCGGCGAAGCCGTCTCCGGAAGCGCTCCTCCTGCTCCTCAAGGACATGGGCATCCCGATCGACCGGGCGCTCTACGTCGGGGACCACCTGCTCGATGCGGAGTGCGCTCGTCGGGCGAGCGTGCGATTCTACGCCATCATGCCCGACCCGAGCGAGGCCGAGGCCGCGCACTCCACCATGACCGAGGACCGATTCCTCGCCGCCGGTGCGTCGGCGATCGCGAAGGACCTCCCCGAGCTCTCTCGTCACCTCACGATCGCGACGCCGCCGCTCGTCGGCTAGGCGGCGTCACCACTACAGATAGAACCCCCAGGCGTGGACGACCGCCCGTTCCGCCGTGGCCCAGGCCTCGGGGATCTGGTTCCAGCCGTTCCGCTGATCTCCGACGCAGTAGAGCCCGGGGATCGGCTCACCGGTCGCGTCCGCGATCACTCGGCAGTCCTCGTCCGTCACCACGTAGCCGTCCGGGTCGAACCGGCATCCGAGGGCCCGCGGGATCGCGTCGTGCATCGTGTACCACCCGAGCGCACTGAACCCGCGCTCGTACGTGCGGTGGCTTCCATCCGCGAACCGGACGCCGAACGCCTTCTCTCGGATCCCGTCGAACCCGACCATCTCGCTCGTGACGACCGGGATCGAGCGCTCCTCGAGGGCGGCGGCCAGGCTCGAGCGGTCGGGCTCCGGGACGCCCTCGAGGAGGGAATGGCCGTGGGTCAGTAGTTCGACCGATTTCGGCCGGAAGTGGAGGATGTCGAGGGCGTTGCGGACCGCATATGCGTCGTGGCCCAGAACGGCGACCGACCTGCCGACCAGGTCCCAGCCGTCGCACACCAGGCAGAAATCGACGATCGCCTGGTTCGCCCAGGGAAAGATCGGGTCGATCTTTCCCCCCACCTCCGGGATTCGGTCGACGACCCCCATCGCAAGGAGGACGACCTTGCCCCGCGCGACATGGGTGTTCTTCAGCCACTCGAACGTCACCGCGAATCCCTCCGCCTCCCGAGCGACCGAGCTCACGGTCGCGGGGGTGAAGTAGCCCACCCGCTCCTCGTGCTTCCGCACCGCGGCGATCTGCTGGTCGAGGAGATGGTGTCCCGAGACCCCTTCGGGGAATCCCGGGATGTTCACCATGTGCGGCGCGTAGTACGATCGCGAATACTTCGGCCCTCGGTCGAGGAGAGCGACCGAGTGCTGGAGGAGCGCCGCCTTGAGCGCCGCCTGAAGGCCGGCGTGACCGCCCCCGACCACGACGATGTCGTAGCGCTCCTGGAGCCGCGGGAACCCCGGCATACCCGCCAGCCAGCCGGCGGGGGGATTTGATGCCTCGCGGCGAGCGGCGACCCCGCGCGACGGCCCACGACGTTTCTGCGACGGCAAGCGTTAAGGCCGAAACGCTTCCTCGGGGGCCCTCGGGTTGTCAGGGCCCGTGCCGAATCGCCCCGGACAGGACGGTCTCCGGGGGACTCTTTTTCTTGAGGACGGGACGCGGTTCGATGGCGAAGGGTTGGGCGCGGCGACGAGGCACGTGGGCGAAGTCGTCTTCACGACCGGGATGGCGGGCTACCCCGAGTCGCTCACGGACCCGTCCTTCCGAGGCCAGGTCCTCACGTTCACCTATCCGCTGATCGGGAACTACGGGGTCCCTCGACCGCAGGCGCGAGACGGCTGGGGCCTCCCGGTGCTCGAGAGCAAACAGGTCCAGGTCCGCGGTGTCGTTCTTCGCGGCACGACCACGCCGAACCACTGGTCGAGCGACCGCTCCCTCGACGACTGGCTCACCGAGGAAGGGGTGCCGGCGATCCGAGGGGTGGACACCCGGCGGCTCACGCAGCACCTTCGGTCGGGGGGCGTCCTTCGCGGAGTCCTGCATGTCGGGCGACCGGACGACGTTCCGAGCGAGGACGACCTGCGCCGCGCGATCCGCAGCGCTCCGGCCTACGCGGAGGAGAACTACATGGCCGAGGTCGCGCCGGAGCGACCGAGGCTCCTCGGTCCGTCGAAGGGACCGCTCGTCGCCGTCCTCGATTGCGGCGTGAAGGCGAGCATCCTTCGGGCCCTGCTCGACCGGGGTTTGAGCGTGCTCCGACTCCCCTACGATGAACCGGTCCCCGAGCGGTGGCACGGTCGTCGGGTCGTTGGGCTCCTGGTCGGGAACGGCCCCGGGGACCCGGCCGAGCTTGCCTCGACGATCGAGGAACTCCGCCGGCCATCCACTCGCGCGCTCCCGACGCTCGGGATTTGCCTCGGGCACCAGTTGCTCGCGCTCGCCCGGGGAGCGACCACGTTCAAGCTCAAGTACGGCCACCGCGGCCAGAACAAGACCATCTGCTTCGACGACGGCCGCGCGATCGTCATGAGCGAGAACCACGGCTACGCGGTCGACCCGCGGTCGCTGCCGGGGACGGGGCTCGAGCCGTGGGCGACCAACCCGGACGACGGCACTCTCGAGGGGTTCCGCGACCGTTCGGGCCGCCTGCTCGCTCTCCAGGGTCATCCCGAAGGGCACCCCGGCCCTCAGGAGGCGGGGTTCGTCTTCGACCTGTTCGCCCGGAAGGTGAGGCGGCGCGGATGACGCTCTCCCTCCCTTCGAAAGTCGTACTGCTCGGCAGCGGAGCGCTCAAGATCGGGGAGGCCGGGGAGTTCGACTATTCGGGAAGCCAGTGCCTCAAAGCCCTCGACGAGGAGGGCGTCTACGCGGTCGTCGTCAACCCGAACATCGCGACCCTGCAGACCGACCCGCCGAAGAGGGGGCGCGTCTACTTCCAGCCGCTCACGCCCGAGTTCGTCGCGCCGATCCTCGAGGCCGAGCGGCCGGACGGACTATTGCTCTCGTTCGGAGGGCAGACCGCTCTCAACTGCGGCGTCCAGCTCTCCGACCGGGGGGTCCTCCGTCGGACCGGAACGAAGGTCCTCGGCACGCCGCTCGCCGGCATCCGGGCGACCGAGGACCGGGCCAAGTTCGTCCGGACGATGACGCGGGCACGCGTGCCGACGCTCCCGAGCCGGGCGGTCTACTCGGTCGAGGAGGCGCTCGCGGCGGCCGAGGGACTGGGGTTCCCCACGATGGTCCGAGTCGCCTTCACGCTCGGAGGGCGGGGCGGTGGGGTGGCGCGGACGAAGGAAGAGCTCCGGGACGTGGTCGCCCGCGGACTCCGCCAGAGCCCGGTCGGCCAGGTGCTCCTCGAGCGGTACGTGGGGGCGTTCAAGCAGCTCGAGTACGAGGTAGTGCGCGACGCTCGGGGGAACGTGCTCACCGTCTGCAACATGGAGAACGTCCTCGGCATGAGGGTCCACACCGGGGACAACGTTGTCATCGCCCCCAGCCAGACGCTCACCGACCACGAGTACCAGATGCTCCGCCAGGCCGCCCTCCGTGCCGCCGAGGCCTGCGGGATTGTGGGGGAGTGCAACGTTCAGTTCTCGCTCGACCCCGCGAGCGAGGAGTACTACGCGATCGAGGTGAACGCCCGGCTCTCCCGGTCGAGCGCGCTCGCGAGCAAGGCGACGGGCTACCCGCTCGCGTACGTCGCCGCGAAGCTCGCGCTCGGCTACACCCTCCCCGAGCTCAAGAACCGGATCNNCCGGCGATGAAGTCGGTCGGCGAGGTGATGGGGATCGGCGCCTCGTTCCCCGAGGCCGTCGCGAAGGCGGTCCGCATGGGAGACCCCCGGGCCGACCTCGTGCCTCCCGCCGACCCCCGAACTCGGGAGGAGATCTGCCGGGACCTTTCGACCCCGACCCCGGAGATCCTCTTCCGGGTCCTCGAAGCGCTCCGGGCCGGCGTCTCCGCCGAGGAGGTGAGCCGACTCACCTACATCGACCGCTGGTTTGTGGACGCGCTCGGCGAGATCGAGGCGGTCGACCGGAAGGTCGGAGCGGCCGGAGAATCCGGGCTCACTCCGTCCCTTCTGCGCGCGGCGAAGGAGCTCGGTCTTTCGGACCGGGCGATCGGCCGGGCCGCCCGCCTCGACGAGGAGGAGGTCCGGCGACGCAGGCTCTCGGTAGGGATTCGCCCCCGCGTTCGGATGATCGACACCCTGGCGGGCGAATGGCCGGCCCGGACCAACTACCTGTACCTCACCTACCGGGCGGACGAGGATGACGTTCGGCCGATGCCCCCGGGTTCGGTGCTCGTCGTGGGAGCCGGACCGTATCGGATCGGCTCGAGCGTCGAGTTCGACTGGTCGACCATGAACCTGGTCGACGGCCTGAAGGCCGAGGGAGTTCCGGGCGTGGCGGTCCTGAACTCGAATCCGGAGACGGTCTCGACCGATTACGACCGCTCCGACCGACTCTACTTCGAGGAGATCACGCTCGAACGGCTCCGCGACATTCACGACTTCGAGTCGTTCGACGGCGTCGTCACCTGCGTGGGGAGCCAGCTCGCCCAGAACCTCACACCGCTCCTCCACATGTGCGGGATCCCGATCCTCGGAACGTCCCCGGAGTCGATCGACACCGCCGAGGACCGGGCGCGGTTCGCCCGGCTTTTGGAGAAACTGAAGATTCCGCAGCCGGCGTGGCGCGCGTTCACGACCGTCGAGGAGGCGAGCGAGTTCGCGGACGAGGTCGGCTACCCGGTCCTCGTCCGCCCCTCGTACGTCCTCAGCGGCCAGGCGATGAGGGTGATCGCGGGCCGGAACGACCTCGGTCGGTTCCTCTCCGAGGCCGCGCGGGTCTCCCCGGAGCACCCGGTCGTGATCACGAAGTTCGTCGAGGGCGCGGACGAGCTCGAGCTCGATGCGGTCTCGGACGGCGAGCGGGTCCTCGTCGCGGGGATCCTCGAGCACGTCGAGCAGGCCGGCGTCCACTCCGGGGACGCGATCTTCTGCCTCCCGCCCCGGCACACTCCCGTCGAGGTCCAGGAGGAGCTTCTGAAAGCCGCGGGGTCGCTCGCGCGGACGCTGAGGATTCGCGGGCCGTTCAACGTCCAGTTCCTAGTGAAGGACTCCGGCTACCAGGTGATCGAGCTCAACCTGAGGGCCAGCCGGTCGCTCCCGTTCCTCACGAAGGCGACCGGGGTCCCCCTCCTTCGCGAGGCGGCGCGGGCGATGCTTGGCCGGCCCCTCTCGCGGGACGGGGTCCTCGCGCTCCCCACCGGGCGCTGGGGGGTGAAGGCCCCGCAGTTCTCGTTCCTCCAGCTCACCGGNNCGCCTGCTTCGGACCGACGTTCGCGGACGCTCTCGTGAAGGCCCTGGTCGCGACGGGGGTGCGTCTCGTCCCCCGACGGGGGACGGCGTTCCTCTCGGTCGGCGGGCCCGCCCTCAAGGTGCAGCTCCTTCCCACTGCCCAGCGCGTGCGCGCGCTCGGGCTCGGGATCGCGGCGACCGAGGACACGGCCGCGTTCCTCGCGGCGCAGGGGGTCCGCGGGGTCCGGGTCCTTCACAAGGTCTCGGAACCCGACCGACATCCGAACGTCGTCGAGGCGCTCGACCGTGGGGAGGTCGACCTTCTCCTCAACGTTCCCCTCTCCCTCACCCAGGAGAAGTTCGAACGGATGCTCGAGGACGAGTACGTCCTCCGTCGGAAAGCGGTCGAGCTCGGGATCCCGCTCTTCACGAGCCTCGAGTCGTTCGCCGCCTACGTCGAGGGGGTCGCCTGGCTCGAGGAGCACCCGCTCACGGGCGACGCGCTCTACGGGAGCCCCGAGCGGGGACGCGAGAGGGGCGGACGACCCGAGGGGATCCCCATCGTTCCCCGCCGGAGACGGGCCCGCGTGCGACGCTCGCGTCGCGCCCGCAGAGCCACGACGGCCGCTACAGCGGAAACTTCGTCAGCGAGTACTCAGGGATGATCGTCGAGGTGTCGATCACCTCAGGGATCCCCCGGATCCGGTCGGTGACGAAGTCGAGGACGCGACGCTTGTTCGCCGCGCTCGGCTCGAAGTCGAGCACGACCAGGATGTCCCAGTCGCCGGTCAGGAAGTGAAGCTCCTTCACTTCGCCGAGCGTCTCGAGGAGCCGCTTGATCTTGTCGAGGTCGCCCCCGCGGACCTTGAGATAGGAGAACGCTCGGACGCTCTTCAGGTCGGTCGGCATGATTGCCGCGAGCTCGTCCTCCGTGAACGCCTCCACTCCCTCGAGTCGCCGCCCGAGCGGCGAGATGAGGACGGGGAACTTCTGGACCCCCCGCAGGTGCTCGGCGACCAGGCGCTCGAGACGTCCGACGCGCTCGATGTCGACCACCCGGATACGGTAGCCGCGCTGCCCGCCGACCTCCTCGGTCAGCGCCTGGCACCGCGCCTGGTCGTCGGAGAGGAAGTAG
>DAEB01000014.1:0-6317 GCA_002495185.1 Thermoplasmata archaeon UBA184
CTATACTACGGGCCCGCTCCGGACACCTTCGCGTGAGCTCCGGACGTAATTAATGGAACTCATGCGAACCGCATTGGCCCCATCGCGTTCTCCGATCGTGCCGGCCGAAGTCTCCACATGGGAGGGCACGGGACGTCGATCGCTCGGCTCGTCATGCCCTTGGAGGAGATCCGGACGAGTCCGTTTCGTGCGATGGTGCGGTCGTCCGGGAAGCTCGTCGGGGCGGCCAGCCGGGTGCCAGGACTCCGACCATCTGAAGGATCAGGAACAGGGCGACCAGAACCACCAGAGCGATCAGGGCGATGTCCAGGTACGAGAACGTCGACGAGACGGCCGTCCAGTTCTTCTGCAGCACCATCCCCGCGTAGATGAGCGCGACGGCGAACGGTGTCGCACCGAGGGCGGTGTACACCCCGAAGCGCGCCGGGTCCATCCGGGCCGTTCCCGCAGGGTAAGAGATGTAGCTCCGAATCACCGGCACGAGCCTCGAGAGTCCGACGGTCGCTTCCCCGTGTCGCGCAAACCAATCGTCGACCCGAGCCAGGTGACGTGGCTCGAGCCGGAGCCGACCGATCCCCATGCTGACGGCCCGGTCCCGCCACCAGCGGCCGACCGCGTACGCCGCGTACGCGCCCAGCACGCCACCCGCGACCGAGATCGCGACGGCGCCGGCGAACGGGAACGTTCCCTCGGCGACGAGGAACCCAGCGAACGGGAGGATCACTTCACTCGGAATCGGCGGCAGGCCGAAGCTCTCGACGACCATCAGCACGAAGAGGCCCGGAAGGCCGATCGTCTGAAGGACCCAGACGATGAGGCTGCTCACGGTAGCGATGATGGCGATCATGGGGGGCGCCCGATTGCAGGCGAGCGTTGAAATCGGCCCGCCCAGGTTACTTAACCCTTGCCAAAGGCCAGAAGCCACGGTCGAAGTAGGCGCTCTCGAAGAAGCCGATACGGCCGCCCGGTCCGGCACTTCGTCCGTGTAGCGAACCGGCCCCCTCTTGAAATCCGCTGACCATCCCCCGGAATCCCGAACACGAAGGATTAAGCCAAGCTCCCAGGTGGGCACGACAATGCCGGGTGAAGGCGAACTCCCGCCGGCGTCCGCTCGCCTGCGGGCGTCGACCTTGCGGGCCCTCCCGCCCGCACGCGTCCTCTGGTTGGTGCTGCTCGCGCTCGGCCTCTACGGCAGCATGTACCTCGGGGGACTGGGTCTGGGCTCGCTCGCCATCGCTCCGCTCGTCGCCGGGGTGGTAGACCTCGGGTTCCAATCGGTCCGGTTCGAGCGGCCTCGCTTCCCGGATGCGGCGCTCGCGACGGGGCTGTTCCTCGCGCTCATCTTCCCCCCCACGGCGAGCCTGGTGCTGGTCGCGTCCATGGCCTTCGCCGCCGTCGCGTTCCGACATGTTCTGCGGCTGCGCGGTCGCCCCTGGTTCAACCCGGCCGCGGTCGGGGTCGTGCTGGGCACCTTGTTCCTCGGCCTCGCCCCCGCCTGGTGGGTCGGGATCGGCCCGTTCGGGCCGTACGCGATCGTCCTGGGCGGCCTCGCCGTGCTGGCCCGCAATCTCCCTCAGTGGCGGCTTCTGCCGGTGTTCCTCGGAAGTTATGGGCTTCTCTCCGTGGTCCAGCACGCGGTCGCGGGGGCCAGCCTTGACCCGCATATCCTCCTCCTCCAGGTCCTCGACCCCGCGACCCTGTTCTTCGCGTTGTTCATGGTCCCCGAACCCCGGAGCGCCCCCGTCGCCGCGCACCAGCAGGTCCTCTATTCGGGAATCGTCGGGATGTCTGCCTCCTTCCTGCCCCTCTTCCTCCCGAGCCTCGGGATCCTCGTAGCGCTCCTCGCGGGAAACCTGGTCGCGCTCGGGATGCGATACCACGCGGGCCGGCTTTCCTCGCCCCGAACCGCGGTCCGCCGCTCGACGACGACTCGCCCATCCTCCCGCTCCTCGCTGCGCTGGCCCGCGAGCTATCGGGTCGGCGCGGGCGTTCTCACCGTCGTCGTTCTGGTCGCGATCGTCTCCGCCAACCCCGTCTCCCATCCGGCGGTTCCCATCCTGCAGTCACCCACGTCCCCCGGCGGTGGCGGAGGAGGTGGTCCCCCTCTCGCGAACTGCCAGACCGACAACCCAGCCCTTTCGGCTTCGACCGTTTCTCAGCTCCACAAGCTGCTCGGCCCGTCCGTGATTCTCTCGTACGATTCTTCGACCGGCGTCGTCGTCTTCTACGATCCGGTCAACCACGTGACCGTCACGGAAACGGACCTCTACGAGGACTACGGCTTCGCGGAGTTCAACGGGGACGACTACGCGGTCTCGGGGTGCGTTCCGTAGGCCCGGCGTCCGGGCGCGACATTCCGGACCCGATTCAGACGACCGTGATCGTCCCCGTCATGAATCCGGGGACACCCATCGGTGGGGTGCTGTACGGGTCCGCTCCGGTACCGCACGGGACCACGCAGACCCAGACGAGCTCGCCGGTCCGCGTCACGTCGACGCTGAACTGGACGGTCGCGCCTCCCGGACTGTAGACCGCGAGATTGAGCGCGGGCACGTTGAACGAATGGGCCACGTTGTCGGACGGAACGATATGGAGCGGCGTGCCGTTGATCTTCTCCACGCCCCCGACTGTTCCGGTCACCGGACAGGGACAGCCCGACCAATTCATCGACGAATCGTTGTCGACGATCGTGATGACGACCAGGCCCGTGTGGATCGTGAAGTTCGACGGCGTGTACTGGGGCCAGCCGTTCGGTGCGACATTGACCGAGAGGTTCTCGTAGGTGGTCGGCCCGATGGCCGGCGGCGCCGACGAGGACGACTGGAGCGGAAACGCCACGGTCAGCCCGATCCCCACTCCGAGAGAAACGAGGGTGCCCGCGACGAAGTAGACGAACAAGGTCCGGGACGAGAGCGTGAGAGGGGTGGTCCATCCGCTCGGCACGGGGCGACGGACGGCCACCGGATGCGCGGCACGGTACTCGGCCCAGCGCTTCTCGACCACCGCGTCGAGCGAGAGCGTGCTCCCCGCGCCGCCCACAAGGAGGACCGCCGAGATCAGGATGAAGAGCGGGTGCTCCCCCACGTCCGTCCCGCCGGGCGCGACGAAGATGGTCCCGATCTGGATCGCGAAGAGCACGGCCGAAAAGAAGCTCCCCACGAAGCACGCGACTTTGGTCGTGAGGCCGAGCGTGAACGCCACGGCGAGGTAGCCGGTGATGAGCGCGACCAGCCAGGAGAAGAAGAGCGGATGCGCGGCCACGTAGTCGGGGAACCCGGGTCCCCCGAAGCTCACCGGGGCGAACGTGAGCGCCGTGGCCGAGAAGTCCCCGAAGAAGTTGTTGGGCGGATAGACGATGAAACCGAGGTTGGCGACCCAGACGACCCCGAGCCCGATGCGGAGCACTTCGATCATCCGGCGCGAGCGCATGGCCTCAGGGGTTTCCGGAGAGGTCGTCGAGGCGCCCGCGGATTCGTCCCCGACCGGAGGCTCCGACCGAACTTCTCCCGTCATCGGCGTCTCTGAGTTGCCGCGGGGCCGGGGTAGCGGACTATGAACACCTCGTCAACCCTTATTCACCCGCGTTCCGGTGCCACGCGCGGCGCGCACGCGTCGGGACGTTCCCCATAGATGGAGTCGACATGAGGCGTCAGACCGTGATCGCCCAAAGTCCCTCTTCGCCGGCGCATCTCTACTACGACCCCGGCTGTGGACCCTGCCGCCTCTTCGCCCAGGTCGCCCAATGGGCGGTTCGGTCCCGGATCGACGCTCTTCCGTACGACGGCCCGCAAGCGCGACGCGCGCTCGGCGACATGACAGAGGAGTTCCGGTACGCATTCGCGCATCTCGTGTACGGGCGGGAACGGGCCTCCGGCGACGCGATCATGGCTCCTCTCGTCGGCCTCACCATCGGACCCACGGGGGAGCGAGTGGTCCGGAGCGTACCATCGATCGACGGGGGACTTCGGTGGGTCTATCGGAAATTCTGGGACTACCGTCGTACGCGGGGATGCGCGGCCCCCGCCGCCACCCCCTAGCCCGACCCCCGTGGGGGCCGGGTCGGGTGGGCCGAGTCCTGCTCTCGGATCGGCCGCGAGGACTCACACCGAGGGGTGACGCGATGGCGTAAGTACGCCCAAAACCGTGCCGCCGTCGCAGGGGGACATCGCGCGAGCGAAGGGTCCGTTCCGGTCGGTGGGAGTTTGATCTCGTTCATCACTCCGATGCGACGCTCGGACCCGGCCACCGTCGACCGGATCCGCTCGATGCTCCCGAAGGGTTCGGAGTTCATCGTCGTCACGACCCCCGGCGGGGCCGCTCATGCGAAGAACCTCGGCGCCGCGACGGCCCGGGGCGACGTCCTCGTCTTTGTCGACGACGACGTTCAGCTCGTCACCGACTGGGCGTGGGAGGAGTGGCTGCGGTGGGATTGGCAGTTCGCGATCGCGTCGACCTACTGGCCCTCCCCGCCCATCGACGTCCTGATGATGCGCGTCGAGAGCACCATGCTGAACACGCTCACCTGCGCGTTCGGCTACAAGATGTTCATGAGCGGGTTCGCCGCCGTGCGACGACCCGCGTTCGAGGCGGTCGGAGGGTACAACGAGAACGTTCTCTTCGAGGAGCACGCGATCACGCTCGAGTTCTACCGCCACCGCTTCCGCGGAGCTCGGCTCCCGGTCCGGGTGAAACTGCTCCGACGTTGGCACGGATGGGGTACGCAGAACAACACCACGAGTCGCGGGAAGGTGCATCCCCCGCCGAAGCCCGGGGAGATCCAGGTGTTCCAAACGTAGGGCGGGTCGCCCAGAACGACCGGCCGGGGGTCCGGGAAACCTATCCCTTGCTCGCTTTGCCGCGAGCGGCGGGAGGGGCCTTCGACTCGGAGTAGCCGCACTTCCCGCACGACCGCCGGTCCTCGTGATTCGCGAGGAACGTCCCCGGACCGCACTTGGGGCACGACTTGTGCGTGCGAGTGAGGGCGTCCCCCTTGACCTCGTAGAGGCCGACGCGCGCCTTCGACACGACGCTCACTCCTTCTTCTCGGCCTCGGGAGCCGCGGCCGGGGCCGGAGCTTCGGGTGCCTTCGGTTCGGCGGCCGGGGCTGCCGGACCCTTCACTGGTTTTTCTTTGAGGCCGTTACGAACGAGGATGTGGCTGCGGGCGATCGCCTTCGCGGCGTCCGCCGACTCGTAGACGACCGCGTCCCCTCGGGTGACGGCGGTTCCGTAGCGGGCGTGCATCCGCTCGATGATGACCCGGTCCTTCGGAGCGTTCACGAGCTTCGAGAGCTCGCCGCGGACCGCGTCCCGGCTCGGGGTCGCGGCGGTGGCATGCGCGACCTCGAAGCGCACCTCGTGGCGCCTCATGAGGGGGTTCGCCCGGTCCTCGAGGATCCTAATCTCCACNNGGGATACCGTATATAACTGTGGCCCCGGCGGGCATCGACTCGACGAGCGCGAGCGAGCCGAGGTCTTCCTCGCCGTCGACCTCGATGAGCCCCCCGCCCTTCGCGATGCGCTCGCGGACGGCGACCCGGAGGCTCTCGGTGAGGAGACCGGGCGGGTTCTTCACCCGGACCACGCCCTTCGCGGCGAGGGGACGGAAGACCTTCGGGTCGACGGGCTCGCTCCGTCGGGTCTTGTAGTCCACGATCCCGACGAGCGGCAGGTGGCCGAGCTCGATCGCTCGGGCGGTCACGAGGTCGCCGCACGCGCCGAACGTTCCGAGGGCCCGGAGGCGCTGGTCGGCCTCCGCATCGCGGTAGACCGGACCGTACCGCTCCGCCAGGACCGAGCGGAGCGATTCGGGAACCGCCCACGCCCGTTCTTCACTTGACGCGGAGCGCGTACCGGCCCGCGGCATGGATCCCCATCTTGCGCGCGATCTCCGACTTCTCGGGGTCGATGACGATGAGATACCCCTGCCACTCGCGGGAGACTTCGCCTCCGCATCGGGGACACTTCGCCTGGTCGGTGATCGTGTTGCAACTCTTGCAGGCCCTGAGGTTGATCATCGTCGGCCCTTCCTAGCTGGCCGCGGCGGGCTCTTTCGCAGCCGCCTTCGCGGAGGCGGTCTTCTTCGCCCCTCCGCCACCGCCCGCCTTCTTCGCGGCACCTTCGGCCTTCTTGTGGGCTTCTTGGATCCACTCGAGGCGTCCGAGCGCCGGCTGGCGCATCGTGAGCCCGATGCGGCTGTCGCGCGGCGAAATCTCGGAGAGCGAGAGCGACACCACTCGGGCCCGGACCTTGTAACCGACCTTGAGGTCCTTCTTTGACTCGATCCCGACGAGTCGCTGGTTGTGCTCGTCGATGTTC
>DAEB01000014.1:6350-10278 GCA_002495185.1 Thermoplasmata archaeon UBA184
GACCTCCTGGTAGACGCCGCCGTCTCCGTGAATGATGTGGCCCTCGCCGACCGGCATCACGTCTCGGATCGTGACGGCGACGCTCTGTCCATCGACGAGCTTGCCCTCGAACTGCTGCTGGGCGAGCTCCGTCAGGACGCTCCCGAGGTCGGGCCCTAGGCGCTGCGGCGGGATCCGGACGACGTCTCGGCGGTGGTCCAGATAGTACATGTGCCGCGCGCGAGTGGGGGGTCCTATAAGATTCTTGGGGTGACGCTCGGGAGCGCCAGCCCGGGCCGGGACGCCTCGAACCGGGGCGGCCGAAAAAGGACACCCGGTGGGAGCCCATCCGATGGACCGGGAGGCATCCCACCGGGACGACGGGGACGGGGAGGAGCTCACGCCCTCGAGAGGCCGATCGCACGGTCGGTCTTCGCGATCGACGCACGGCCGTCGGATTCCATCTCCATCGAAGCGCGGATGGCGTCCACGTTCTCGGGAACGACGATCGACTCCTGGTGGATCGCCTGGAAGAAGTAGGCATCCCGGTTGTCGAGACGGAACCCCTCGTCCCAGAGGACGTTCTCCATCATGTCGTTGAACCCGAGACCGCGGTCGCGCGCATACTCCATCACCTGGGGGGTCCCATCAACGTGCTCCCACGGGGCGAACACCCGGAACCGGGGATTGCGTCGGAACGTGTCCGTGACCTCTTTCGCATCTTTGGGCGCGCGCGTGAGGCGGACGTGGTTCACGTGGACGTGCATGAGCGTCGTCGGGACGACCGCCGCCAGGGTCGCGATATGGAGGTCGGGGAAGATCGTGAGGACGTCCGGGCCGTGGTGCGAGGGGAGCTGGAACGTCGGCATCACCCCGTTGATCGGTCCTTTCTTGGTCTCGGCGGGGTCCGCCGCCCGGCGGATCAGGGTGACCTCCCAATGGTCGACGCCCCATCCCTGGCGCAGCACGGCGGCCGCCCGCGCGATGCCGGTCGTGTTGCAGGAGACGACGCGGAGCGTCCGCTTGCCGAGACAGGCATCGTAGTTCCCGAGGGCGTTGAACGAAGCCTCGGCGATGTCCGCCTTCTCTCCGCCCTGGAAGATCGCGTGAATCCCCGCCGCTTCGTAGAGCTTCCGGTTCTCCCGGCCGACCTTGTCCGGTGACGCGTCGACGACGATGTCGACCGAGTGGAGAAGGTCCTGGATGGTGCCCGCGACCGGGAGCCCGGCGTCTTGGAACTCCGCGGGGTTTCCTCCGCCGGTAATGTAGAGGGGGTAGCCTTTCTCCATCGCGCGACGGGCTTCGTAGCTAGGACGGGTCTTCGCGACCCCGACGAGCTCCATGTCCGGCTGCTTCGCCACGGCGTCGGCGACCCGTTTCCCGATCGTCCCGAACCCGTTGACCCCCACGCGGACCCGCACGGAACTCTCCTCCGGCCGGGCGAAACTCGGTGAGCTTAAAGGACCTGCCGCGACCGACGCTCTTCACGGGAACGCTAAATCTCCGCTCGTCCGTCGGCGAGCGATTGCCATGGATTTCCAACTGAGCGACGAGGAGCAGGCGTTCCAGGAAGCGGTCCGGCGCTTCGGCGACAAGGTCCTCCGGACGAACGAGGAGCGGATCGACACCGAGGGTCGGATTCCCGACGAGGTGCTCTCCGCCATGGCCGACCTCGGCCTCCTCGCGATGCCGGTCCCGGAACAGTACGGGGGGATCGGCGCCTCTTCCGTCCTGACCGAGCTCGCGGCCGAGGAGATCGGTCGAGGGGACGCTTCGATGGCGACCGCCGTCTTCTTCCTCCTCGAGGCGGGGTGGTCGACCGCGTTCTCGCTCCACGGGACCGAGGAGGCGAAGCAGGAGGTCCTCCCGCCCGTCTGCCGGGGGAAGGCGTTCCTCGGGATCGCCAGCACGGAGCCGACCGGGGGGAGCGACCTCGCCGGCATGCACACGACCGCCCGACGGGACGGGGAGTCGTTCCTCGTTCATGGGGAGAAGTCGTTCATCTCTGGAACGGAGGAGGCGAAGCGGCTCGGCGGGGGACACCTCACCCTCGCGAAGGACCCGGAGGGTGGGTTCAATTTCCTCTACGTCCCGACGAACACCCCGGGGATCACGACCCAGCGGTTCCACAACATGGGACGGATGGGGATCTCGACCGGCGGCTTGAGCTACCAGGACGCGAGGGTCCCCGCGAAGTACCTGATGGGGCGGCAGGGAAAGGGGTTCGGGCTCGCGATGGGGGGCTTCTCGGTGGCGCGGACGTACGTCGCGGCCGCGTGCGTTGGGGCCGCGGAGCGCGCGCTCGAAACCGGAATGAAGTATATCCGGGAACGCGAGGTGTTCGGGCAGCCGCTCGGGAAGTTCGAGGGGGTCCAGTTCGAGCTCGCGGACCTTTGGACGGAGGTCGAGGCCGTGAAATGGCAGGTCCGCCGGTCCGCCTGGCTGCACGACAAGTACACCCTCCGGGGGGACGTCTCCCACCGACCCGAGGTCGACCGCGTCGTCTCCTCCGTGAAGCTCGCGGCCCCCCAGATCGCTTTCGAGTGCGTGAAACGGGTCATGATGTGGCACGGGGCGTCCGGCTACACGAAGGACGTCGGTCTCGAGCGGGGGTTCCGCGGGATCATGTCCTACATGGTCGGGGCCGAGGGCGGGCTCAACATCATGCGGATCATCCTCGCGCGGGAGCTCCTCGGGAAGGAGTTCCTTCCGTACCGGCAGTAGGGCTCGATGCCCGGTCGTCGGAAGAGCCCGGCCGCGGCGGCCATCGACGAACGCCGGTTCCACGACTGGCTCTCCCGAACCCTCCCCGCGGGCCGCACCGGGCTCCTCCCTCTCGGAGACGATGCGGCGGCGATTCGCCCGCCCCCCGGGACCGTCGCCGTCCTCTCGATCGATTCGCTCGTGGAGGGGACCCACTTTCGGCGCAACTCGCCGCCCGAGCGCATCGGGGCCGCCGCGGCGGCGGTGAGCCTCTCCGACCTCGCCGCGAAAGGCGCGGAGCCCACGGCCCTCCTCCTCGCGATCGTCGTTCCCGTGGGAACGCCCCAGGCTTGGGCCGAGGCGGTCGCCCGCGGAGCGGAGCGGATGGCGGAGCAGTTCGGGATGGCGCTGGTCGGAGGCGATACGAAACCCGGACCGGTACGCACGGTGGTGAGCAGCGTCGTCGGCTGGGCTCGCGCTCGGGCGCTCGCGCCCCGTTCCGGCGCTCGCCCCGGCGACCTCCTCGCGACGACCGGCACCGTCGGCCGGGGCGGGGCCGCAGCGGCGCGCCTCTTGCGGACCCAGCGACCCGACCGCGCGGCCCTCGTGGAGATGCTCGACATCCGCCCCCGGGTGCGGGAGGGCCTCGCGCTGGCCCGGTACGCCCACGCGATGCTCGACACCTCGGACGGGGTCGCGGAGGCGACCCGCCTCCTCTCCCAGGCGAGCCATGTGCGGGCCGAGGTCGACTGGGACCGTTTGCCCCTCGCGCCCGCCCTCCGTCTCGGGAGCCTTTCCCTTTCCGAGCGCCGCCGGCGGGCGTTCTACGGCGGCGACTACGAGCTCCTCCTCGCGCTCCCGCCCCAGCGCCTCCGGGCGGCCGAACGGGTGGTCGAGGGGATCGGCGGGATGCTGACCGTCATCGGCCGGGTCCAGCGAGGCCACGGCGCCTGGTTGGTGATGCGCGGGGGACGGGCCCGTCCGATGCCTGCGTCGGGTTGGCAACCGTTCGCTCGCACGACACGGCGACGAACCTGACGAGAAGTTCGTTCGGTGTCGAAACCGTGTCGTACTCTCGCACTCTTCACGGTACCCATAAGTACGAGAAATCGGAGTTCGTCCCCTGCCCGGAGGTTTCGGGTATGGTGAACACCGGTCAAGTAGCGAATCCCTATGAGACAGCGAAGAAGCAGGTCGATATCGTTGCGGACCTTTTGGGTCTCGACAGCGGGATGCGGGAGGTCCT
>DAEB01000014.1:10431-10574 GCA_002495185.1 Thermoplasmata archaeon UBA184
CGACCCGAAGCACATGTCGAAGGGAGAGCTCGAGCGGCTCACCCGCCGGTTCACGACCGAGATCTCGGGGATCATCGGGCCCGAGCGCGACATCCCGGCCCCGGACGTCTACACGGACGGCCAGACGATGGCCTGGATCATGG
>DAEB01000049.1 GCA_002495185.1 Thermoplasmata archaeon UBA184
TCGATGCAGATGCTGCAGTCGAGCGTCGGGAAGTTCTTGTCGAGCGCCGCCATCTTTCCCCCGATCGAGGGCGTCTTCTCGACGAGGACGACACGACGGCCGGCGTCCGCGAGGTCGAGGGCGGCCTGGACTCCGGCGATCCCACCGCCGACCACCATGACGGGGAGGATCGTCATCCGGCCCCCGGGACCGCGAGCCCCGCACGGAACGCCTTCAGGTTGAGGTCGATCGTCTTCGGCGGGACGGTGTCGCGGATCGCCTCCTCCATCGCCGTCGCGGGGACGATCTTCGAGCGGTCGGTCAGATAGCCGAGCATGACGATGTTCGCGACGATCCGCCGACCGAGGGAGGTCGCCATCCGAGTGAACGGGGCCTTCAGGATCTTCGGGTCCTCGCCTTCGAGGTGGACGAGGTCCTCGTCGATCAGGACGAGCTTCGCTCCGGGGATCCACGAGGCGTTCTTGTTCGCCGCCTCCTGCGAGAGCAGGATGAGGACATCGGGCTGGGCGAAGACGGGGACGGCGATCTCCTTGTCCTCCACTACCACGTCCGCGCTGCACGCGCCCCCGCGCGACTCGGGTCCGTAGTTCTGGGTCATCGCCGCGTTCTTTCCGGCGTGAAGGCATGCGGCCCGGCCGAGAATGAACCCGGAGAGGACCACTCCCTGGCCTCCGAATCCGGCGAATCGGATCCGTGTCATGGGGCCTTCCCCTTCGCGGCCGCCGCCGTAGCGACCGCCTTGTAGCTGTCGAGGAACGTCGGACGCACCCGGTCGACGAACTTCCCGACGATGATCGGCCGGTGGAGCGAGATATCGGTTCCCGAGAGGTCCCCGCTCGACCGGACCTCGACCCGCTCGGGGAGGCCGGCCGCCGAGCCCCAGATCTGCTCGAGGCCCCGGTAGTAGTCCATCTCGTCGAGGCCGCTTCCGATGTCGTTGTTCTTCCCGAAGCTCACCGGGCACGGCGCGAGGACCTCGACGAACCGGAACCCCTGCTTTCCCGCCGCTTCGGTGAAGCAGTCGCGAAGGCGACGAACATCGAGCGTCGTCCATCGGGCGACGTAGACCGCTCCGACGGCGGCGGCGAGCTGCGGGAGGTTGAACGGGATCTCGAAGTTCCCGTTCGGCGTCGTCGTCGTTTTCGCGTCGTGGGGGGTGGTCGGACCGGACTGCCCCCCGGTCATTCCGTAGTTGAAATTATTGATGCAAACCACGAGAAGGTCCATGTTCCTCCGCGCGGCGTGGATGAAGTGATTGCCCCCGATCGCGAAGAGGTCGCCGTCCCCGGCGAACACCGTCACGTGGAGCGACGGGTTCCCGAGCTTGATGCCGGTCGCGAAGGGGATGGCGCGTCCGTGAGTGGTGTGGTAGGCGTCCGCCTTCGCGTAGTAGACGACCCGCGAAGAACAACCGATCCCGCCGACCAGGACCCGCTTCTCGACCGGGATCCCCGCTCGGTCGAGGCCTTGAAGGAACGCCCCGAGCGCGACGCCGATCCCGCATCCGGGGCACCAGATGTGCGGGAGAACCTCGGACCGGAGGACCGAGTCGAGCGGGTGTCCGTGGGGCGGAGCCTTCTCGGTCTCGGGAGTCCGGACCCGGTGTTCGTCGGTCCCGGGGATCATCCTCTCACCTTCGGAGCGCGCTCGGGAGAGCACGCCTCCAGGATCAGCTCGGGCGCGAGCACCTCTCCGCCGGGGCTCGTCACCCGGACGATGGTGCACTTCCCGGCGAGCAACCGCTCGACCTCGAGCGCCACCTGGCCCATGTTCACCTCGGCGACGACGACGCGGCGGACCGAGCGGGCGGCGCGCAGGAGGGCGTCGGCCGGGAAGGGCCAGACGGTCTTCGGCCGGAACAATCCGACCCGGACCCCTCGCGTCCGGCCCAGCTCGACCGCGCCCAGGGCGGAACGCCCGGTGATGCCGTAGGCGACGACCAGCACCTCCGCGTCCTTCGCATGGCGCAGCTCGTACTGCTCGTAGACCTCCCGGTGCTCGGAGACCTTCCGCAGAAGGCGAGGGAGCAGAACGGCCTGGGTTGCCGTGTCGGTGACGGCGCGCCCCAGCTCGTCATGCGTGAGACTGGTCATCCGGACGCTGTAGCCCCCTCCGGCCAGCGCCATCTCGGGGACGAGGTCCTCCCCCACTCGGTAGGGACGATATTGGCTCGGGGGAACCGAAGGAAGGCGACGGTAGAGAAGCGGTCTCTTGCCGGCCTCGGGGATGACGACGCGCTCGCGCATGTGGCCGACGACCTCGTCCATCATGACGAGGACCGGGGTCCGAAGCCGCTCGGCGGTGTTGAACGCGTCCACGGTGAGCTCAAACGCTTCCTGGGGGGACGAAGGAGAGTAGGCGATCGCCGCGTAATCGCCGTGAGAGCCGAACCGCGCCTGCATCATGTCCTGCTGGCCGACCGATGTCGGGAGGCCGGTGCTCGGCCCTCCCCGCTGGACGTTGACGACCACGCACGGAACTTCCATCATGAAGCCGAGGCCCAGATTCTCCTGCATCAGCGAGAACCCCGGTCCCGAGGTGGCGGTCATCGCCTTCACGCCCGCCACGCTCGCTCCCAGGATCGCTGCGACCGAGCCGATCTCATCCTCCATCTGGATGTACTGCCCGCCGATCGGCGGAAGTCGCTCGGCCATCCTCTCCGCGATCTCGGTCGCGGGCGTGATGGGGTATCCCGCGAAGAACCGACAACCGGCGTAGATCGCTCCCTCGGCGCACGCCTGGTCGCCGAGCATGAAGTGGGAGCCCGTGAGCACGACCCCTTTCTCGGGGCTCACTTCCCCACCTCCTCAACGAAGATCGCGTACTCCGGGCAGACGTCCTGACAGAACCGACACGCGATGCACTCGTCCTTGCGCGACTCCTTCACCCGGACCGGGCGGTACCCGCGCGAGTTGTACGTCGGCGCGATCTCGAGGACGTCCTTGGGGCAGTAGTGGACGCAGAACTCGCACTCCTTGCATCGGTCGATGATGACCGTCACGACCCCGCGTACTCGAGGAGGATGGTCGATCGGATGACGGGCCGGCACGACAGGAACCGCCGGCGGCGCCGGGCCCTGCGTGACAACGGCGGATGGGGCCACGGCCGGTCCACCGAGACGTGAGCTAATCAAGGGGGGGTCAAGAGCCCTCGACGGAATCTTGACCTCAGGGCGGCCATCGCGATTCGTTCCCTGCTCGCGCCCCCCGAACGGGCCGCGGTGAGATAGGGGCGGTGCCCCCCGGACGGAACGACGGCTCTGCGCCCGGGGACCGTTCGGCGCATCCGTCCGCCACTTTTTGTACTCCCCACGAGAAATGGGGACTATGCCCATGGGCGGCGAACCGGCATCCCCCGCAGCTCCCCCGATCCCGGTGCGGAGCGGTCGGCGGTCGTGGTGGGCCTACTCGGTCTACATCCTCTTCGCGCTCGGCGTCGCGGTGCTCCTCGCGGCGGTGATCGTCGTGGTCCGTGCGCCCGGACTGTTCGCGGTCGACCTCCCCGGTGCCCTGCTCGCCATCGCCGCCTTCCTGATCGGGCTCGCCGTTCTGGACCGATTTCCCCGGCAGATCCTCGTCACCCCCTCGACCATCGAGTTCCGCTACCTCCTGAGCCGGATCTCCCTGCGGTGGGACCAGCTTGCTGCGCCGACCCTGGTCGGGAAGGGACTGGTGGCGTTCCGTGCGGTCACGGGGGCGAAGGGAGTCTGGGGTTCGCTCACCGTCACCGTCGACCAAGCCCGAGCGATCCTGAAGTATCCGGCGTGCCCCACGTTCCCGCTCTCGGAAGCGCTCGCCAAGGCGATCCGTGCCGACTAGACCGGGGAAGCGACGGAGACGGGGCAGCGGATTGCCGCTTCCGTCCGGAAGCTCCTAGTCCTCCCGCCAGCTGAAGAATCGAACCGCGGCCAGCGAGAAGATGACCGCGAGCACGGTGGTCACCGCGAGGTCGAGATACGCGGCCGACGCGTTTCCGAAGACCATCGCAGCGTTGAGTCCGTCAATGACGTAGTAGAGCGGAAGGGCGTGGGCCACCGGGACGAGCCACGAGGGGAACAGCGAGACCGGGAAGAACGTCCCCGAGAGGAACATCATCGGGAAGGTGATGATGTTCCCGATCACCCCCGCGGTCTCGGGAGTCTTCGAGACCGAGCCCGCGAGCAGTCCGATCGAGACGAACAGGATGGGCCCGACCACCAGGAACGGAAGGGCGAGCAAGGTCAGAGTCACGTGCGCCCCGAACACCGCCGTGCCGACGCCCAGGAGGAGCAGCGTCGAGACGAACGCGAGCAGGACGTACCACAGGAACGTGGCGGTGAGCCACTCGCCTCGGGTGAGGGGGGTCAGCGAGAGCTGGCGGAACAGCTTGTCGCGCTTCCAGGTCGAGCTCACGTTGACCATCGAGAACATCGGGGCTACGAGGACCGAGAACCCGATGAGGCCCGGGACGAGGTAGTCGATGTACCGGTAGAGCTGATTGCCGACGTTCAGGTTCACGGGCGCGACGACGACCGTCCCGCCCGCGATCCGCAGGTTCTCGCCGTTCGCGACGCCCTGGACGGCCCCCTCCACGATCCCGGCCTCCGAGCCGGAGGACGGGTTCGTGAACACAAGGAGCTGGACGGGGCCGCAGCTCGGAAGATGCGCGGCGCAGGCGGAGAGGGTGGCGTTGAACCCGGCGGGGATCACGAGGCCGGCCGAGAGGTCGTTGTGGGCGAGGTACGTCGAGAGGTTGCCCACGTCGGGTGAGACGACATTGACCGTGACGACGCCGGTCGAGTTGAGCGCGGAGAGGAACGCGACGCTCGCCGGGGAGTTGTGGTCGAGGTTCTCGACCGTCAGGGGAACCTGGCTACTCCCGGAGTTCGAGAAGACCGCTCCGAAGATGAGGATCAAGATCACCGGGAAGATCAGCGACATGAACAGGCCGAGGGGATTCCGGATGTACCCTTTCGCAAACGCCGGGAAGTACGCCGCGATGCGACGGAAGTTCATTTTCCGGCCTCCTCCGGAATCGCCCCCGGGGTCGACCCGTCCTCGAGCCGGCCGACCATCGAGATGAACACGTCCTCGAGCGTGTCGGTCTGGATCGAGAAGCGATCCCACCGCAGCCCGCTCGAGGCCACCAACGCGAGGATCGCGAGCGCATCGGCCTTCGACCGGAGCTCGACCTCGACCGCGCCATCGACCCGCTCGACGTGAAGGCCCAAGGTCGCGATCCGGTCGGCGAGCGCCGGATCCCCCACGACCCGAAGCCGCTCGGGGCGCCCGAAGCGCGCGATGATATCGACCGGGGAACCGGTCGCGATGATCCGGCCTCGGTTGATGATCGCGATCCGGTCCGAGAGCTGCTGTGCTTCCTCGAGGTAGTGGGTGGTCAGGAACACGGTCCGCCCCTCGAGCTTCAGATGCCGGATGACCTCCCAGATCGCCCGGCGGGCCCGGGGGTCCAACCCGGTCGTCGGTTCGTCGAGGAACAGGAGCTCGGGGTCGTTCACGAGCGCGAGCGCGACCCCCATCTTCTGATGTTGCCCGCCGGAGAGCGTGTCGTAGTAGTCGTTCGCCTTGTCCTGGAGCTCGACCCGGGCGAGGAGCTCGTCGACGTCCGGCTTGACTCCGAAGAGATTCGCGTAGAGCCGAAGAGCCTCCCGGGGGGTCAACTTCGGGAAGAAATGGAAGTCCTGCGGTGTCACGCCGATCCGAGACCGCACCTGGTCGAGCTGGGTCCAGGGGTCGAAGCCCAGGACCCGCACCTCGCCGCTCGTCTTGCGTCGAAGGCCTTCGAGAATCTCGACAGTGGTCGTCTTTCCCGCGCCGTTCGGGCCGAGGAAGGAGAACACCTCGCCGGTCCGAACGTCGCAGTCGAGACCGTCGACCGCACGGAGCGACCCGTACGTCTTCACCAGCTTCGAGACCTCGATCGAATTCGTCATCGTTCCCCCGGGCCAGGCTCCGGCTTCCTGCACCGGTCCCTCACGTCGGAGTGGCTCGCATCGGAATAACGTTCCGTCAACTGGAACGCCGGTCTCCATTCGAGGGCGGGTCCATCTTATCCGAGTCGGGGATGGTGGGAAGCGGAGGGGACCGCGGAGTGGCCGAGGTTCAAGTTCGGCTCCCCATCAGGACGCCACCCTCTCTGTCGACCTCCGCACGATGACCACGATCAAGACGGTCGCCGCCCACGACGTCGTCGAGGCGACATACCCGCGGCCGGTCACGGAGAAGGATGAGGTCGGGATGGCGGTCGGCAAAGCGATCGACGGGACGCTCTCTCGGTTCAGCTACGAGTTCGGCCAGGGTCGGCGGCCGACGACGAGCGCGATGCAGCGCCTCGCCGTCGAGAGCCTGGACGAGGAGCTCGCGGATGCGGACATCACCCTCAGCCCCGAGGAGCGGGACCGCCAGCTCACCTCGGTCTTCGGGGTGCTCCAGGCGTTCCGGAAGAGGGAGCTGATGGGACTTCCTCGGCCCCGGAGCCGGATCATTCTTCTCAACGAACACGTCGGAATCTACGCCCAGCCGGACTACTGGAACGGGCGCGACCGGTTCTACGAGATGAAGAGCTACCTAGCGCGCCCGCCGCCCCCCGACGTGAAGTTGCAAGTGGCGCTCTTCCAGTGCGCCTTCCCGAACTTCCGAGCGATCCTCGCCTGCTTCGACCGGCACGCGGACCCGGTGACCGCGACCATCGAGAGCGTCCCTCCGCTCTCGGACGCGGAACGGGACGAGGTCCTGAAGACCGCCTATCGGGTCGGCCGGGAGAGGGGCGTCGAGAAGGTCCTCGAGTACGTCGACAACCCGGTCGTCCGTTACACGATCAAAGTCTGACGTGGGAGGGAGAAACTACCTCAGAGGACCCACGACCGCTTCGACCGCCTCGAGGATCTCCCCGGACTTCGCCACCTTCGACAGCCTGTTGATGTCGTTGTAGAGAGGGCGGTCCTCCTCGAGCGTCTTCACGTGCGCCCGGATCGTCTCGAACGCAGCGTGGCACGCCGGGGACGGCTTGACCGGCGCTCGGAAGTCGAACGCCTGGGCCGCAGCGATGAGCTCGATCGCCACGATCGTCCAGGAGTTCTCGACGATGCTGCGCGACTTGATCGCGGAGGTCATCCCCATCGAGACGAAGTCCTCCTGGTCGGCCGCGGCCGGGATCGACCCGATCGCCGCGGGGGTCGAGAGCACCCGGTTCTCGGCGACCAGCGCCCCGGCGGTGTACTGCGAGAGCATCAGCCCGGAGAACATCCCCGCGCCCTTTGTCAGGAAAGCGGGGAGCCCCATCGACAGATGAGAGTTGAGAAGGCGGTTGGTTCGGCGTTCGGAGAGGACCCCGACGGTCGTGACGACCATGCCCAGGAGCTCGATCGCGAACGCCATCGGCGTCCCCTGGAAGTTCGCGGCGCTCAGGACGAGCTCCTCGTCCGGGAAGAACGTCGGGTTGTCGGCCGCGTGGTTGAGCTCGATCTCGAGCATGTAGCGGCTCCAAGCAAGGGCATCCTTGGCGGCCCCGATCACCTGGGGGCTGGAGCGCAGCGAGTAGGCGTCCTGCACCTTCTTTCCGGGGCGCTTCAGGAGCTCGGAGCCGTTCGTGATCCGCCGGATGTTCTCCGCGCACGCCTGAGCACCGGGATATCCCCGGACGTCATGGACCCGAGGGTCGTAGGCGGCGAGGTTCGCGTTGAGCGCCTCGAGGGTCATCGCGAGCGCGATTTCTTGCGTCTTGAGCCAACGCTCCGCGTCGACGAGCTCGAGACACCCCATCCCGGTCATCACGTTCGAGCCGTTGATCGAGGCGAGGCCGTCCCGTTCTCGGAAGACGTTCGGCGAGAGCCCGGCGGCCTCGAGGGCCTCGCGACCGGGAAGCCTCTTCCCGTGGTAGAACGCCTCTCCCTCGCCCATCAGGACGAGCGCCATCTGCGCCATCGGCGAGAGGTCCCCGCAGGCGCCGACCGACCCCTTCTGGCACATGACCGGGTTCACCCCGCGGTTGAGCATCTCGACCATCAGTTCGACGAGCTCGCGACGGATCCCCGAATGCCCCCAGCAGTGAGTGTTGAGACGGGAGAGAATGGCCGACCGGGCGTCTTCTTCCGCGATCGGGTCTCCGCACCCGGCCGCGTGGGAGTAGACGAGGTACTTCTGGAACCTCTCGACCTGCGTCGGGGTGAGGACGACTTCGGAGAGCTCGCCGATGCCGGTGTTCACCCCGTACATGATCTCCTTCGCGGCGATCTTCCGTTCGAGGAGCGCACGGCACTTGTCGACGCGTTCGAGCGCCTCCTTCGTGACCGATACTGTTTCTCCGTTCCTCGCGACCCGGACCACATCCTCGGCCTTCAAAGAGTGACCGTCCAACACCACGACCATACTGAGAATCCCTCACCTGCTCCGAGTTCCTTCGGCCATCGCCCACTCAACGTATTACGTTCGACGAACGGACGCCAGCACTGAGAAACGGCTTCGTCAACCGCGCTCGACGTCCGCTCTCGATGAACTCGACGGCGTCTCTTTCGACGGGGTGACGGAAGGGCCACCGGTCCAACGTCACCACGCGAAGCGGATGGGGAACGTAATGTGGGCCCGCGTGGTCGGAGAAGCCACGACGATGGCGAGCACATGCCCCGAATGCGGCTCCGCAATGGAGTTCGCGGACCACGAAGTACGGCTGAAGACCGGCGTCTGCCCTTCCTGCTCGAAGGAGTTCGCGATGGTCGAAGGGAGCACAGTCTCCGCCCGTCTTGGCTCCCCGCCCGCGCGCGGTCCGACCTCCACCGCAGAGGAGGACGACGAAGAGGAGGAGGTGGAGGTTGTGGAGGGCGGACCCGAATGCGAGGAGTGCGGGACTCCCCTTGCGATCGGGCCGGGCCCGAACGGTTCTCTAAAGGTCGCGTGCCCCGAATGCGAGACCTCCACTATCTTCGTTCCCCAGAGCGAGGAACGCCCGAAGGAACGGAGCCGGGAACGCGGGCCGCGGTTCGAGTCGGAGGGACCGAGAAGTCGACCGTGCCGCAAGTGCGGCGCTCCGCTCCGCTTCTCCACCGGAGAGGACGGGCTCCTGGTCGGGGAATGCGAGGCATGCGGGAACCGGTTCACTCTTCCACCCCGCCCGGACCGGGGCGGCGGGAATCGAGGCTTCCGGGGTGGGCCACCGTACGGGCGACGGGAGTTCCGCTCCGGCGGCGGTGGACCGCGTCGTTTCTCGGACCGCAGGGAGGGTCGGGGCGGTCGGCCGTTCCGTTCGCGCGACCGAGGACGCTCGGACGATGATGAATCGAGCGATTCCAATCGTCGCTCGCGCCGTCGGCGAGCGCGAGAAGGCTAACGCATCAGCGGGCTCAGGTCGCGCCAGCCGTAACTGACCTCGGGGATCGATCGACCCGCGATTCGCGACGGCCCCATCCGCTTACGGACCGGGGTCCCGCCCAGCTTTTCGTAGAACCGCCGGTAGGGGTTCTGCTCGAGGACCCACACGATCATGCTCGTGTGCCCCTCGTTCCCGAGGAAACGCGCCACCGCCCGGACCAGTGAAGTTCCGACCCCGAGCCGTTGGTAGGGTCGGAGGATGTAGATCGCCCCCAGCTCGCCTGTGTATTCGCCGTCGGGCTCCCGGTTGGGACACGCCGCGGCGAACCCGACGACCTCGCCCGGGTTCGTGGTGGCGACGAACTGGGCGAACCCGGGTCGCGGCTCCTGAAGGAGGCTCCCGAAGCCTCCGGCGATATCGGACTCAACCGTGAGGGAGTCCAGACGGTCGTCCGGCACCATCCCGCGGTAGGTCGTCTTCCAGGACTCCACGTGAACCCGCGCCATCCCGAAACGGTCTTCCGGCGTCGCGCGACGGATGCGCACGCGGGCTCCGGGGTCCGGCTCGCTCCCGCCCATGCGAGGTAACTCCGGGGGCGTCCGAGGGGGGAACCCGTACATCTTTCCATCGTCCTTCTGGGAGGAGTCGGACCGTCAAGCCTGCCTCACATCTCGGTCATGAAGGGGGCGTCGCTCCTTGGGTCCGGAGAGGACCTGCCCACTCCGGGCTCGGGCGCCACCGTCCGAGCACGGGGGCGCCTCCGCAAGCCGTCGAGATGGAGTACAAGTGGACCGTCCTTTCGAACACCACCCTTGGCGCGCTCGTGGCGTCGATCAACGGCACGATCATCCTGATCTCGCTGCCCGTGATCTTCCGGGGGCTCCACGTCGACGCGTTCGCCCCCGGGAACATCACCCTCCTCATCTGGCTCCTGCTCGGCTACGGCGTCGTCACCGCGACCCTCCTCGTGACGTTTGGGCGGATCTCCGACATGTGGGGGCGGGCCCGGATGTACAACCTCGGGTTCGCCATCTTCGCGGTCGGCTCCGTCATGCTCTTCCTCGTCCCGAACTCCGGGACGCTCGGCGCCTGGGAGCTCGTCGGCTTCCGGATCGTGCAGGGGATCGGCGGTGCGTTCCTGTTCGCCAACTCCGCCGCGCTCATCACGGACGCCTTCCCCGCCTCGGAGCGGGGAAAGGCGCTCGGGATCAACCAGGTCGCCGCCATGGGAGGGTCGGTCGTCGGGCTCGTCCTCGGCGGGGTCCTCGCGGGCCTCAGTGACATCCAGGTCGGCCCGCTGGTGCTCCCCGCCTGGAGAGTGATCTTCCTCGCGAGCGTTCCGGTCGCGATCGGCGGAACGGTCTGGGCGTACTACAAGCTCCACGACGTGGTCCCGATGCGCCAGGGTCAGAAGATCGACTACCTCGGGAACACCACCTTCGGGGCCGGTCTCACGATCCTTCTGGTCGCGGTCACGTACGGTCTGATGCCCTACGGGAACCAGCCGATGGGCTGGACGAGCCCGTGGGTCTGGTCGGGGATCGGCGTCGGCAGCGCGCTCCTCGCCGCCTTCCCGTTCATCGAGATGCGGGTCCCGGACCCGATGTTCCGGCTCGAACTGTTCCGGATTCGCGCGTTCGCCGCCGGGAACCTCGCGGGGGTCCTCGGGTCGATCGCGCGGGGCGGGGTGATGTTCATGATGGTCATCTGGTTCCAGGGGATCTGGCTCCCCCTCCACGGCTACTCGTTCTCTCAGACCCCGTTCTGGGCCGGCATCTACATGATGCCGATGATGGCCGGTTTCGTCACGATGGGACCGCTCAGCGGCTGGCTGTCCGACCGCTTCGGAGCTCGGTACCTCGCGAGCGCCGGGATGGGGCTGAGCGCGGCGACCTTCGTGGTCCTCATGTTCCTACCGTACAACTTCGTCTACTGGGAGATGGGCGCGGCCCTGTTCGCCCAGGGATGCGGGATGGGGATGTTCGCCGCTCCCAACACCGCGGCGATCATGAACGCGGTTCCGGCCGAGCAACGGGGCACGGCGTCGGGGATGCGAGCCACCCTTCAGAACGCCGGCATGCAGCTCTCGATGGCCCTCTTCTTCACGATCGTGCTCGTCGGCCTTTCGAACGGGCTCTCGAGCTCGGTCTACGCCGCGCTCAGCTCCGCCGGAGTGCCCCAGCCGTACCTCTCCCAGTTCACGAACGCCGTGTCGTCGAACCCGACGGGCGCCCTCTTCGGTGCCTTCCTGGGTCAGAATCCGATGTCGTTCTACATTCCCTTGCTTCCGCCGAACCTCCAGGCGCAGCTCGGACCGACCCTGCTGTCGCGCTCGTTCTTCCCGAACGCGGTGGCCCCCGCCTTCCTTCGCGGCATCGACCTCGCCTTCCTGATCTCGGCCGTTTTGACCGGCGTGGCGGCGATCGTCTCGCTCATGCGCGGTGGTCGATACGTTCACGAGCTCGATGCGCCCGAGGCGGCTCGGATGCAGGAATCCGTGCGGGAGGGAGCTCAGGGTTCACGGCCGAAGCTTCCGGTGCCCGCGGGCGGCCCCAGCACGCGCACCGGTGCCCAACGCTAAGATCCCTCGGACCCGAAACAATCGAACTCCCGACGCATCCCCAACGCCGAGGTCTCGCGTCACGAGATCGTCGCGAGGTCCTCCAACAGCATCCGTCGGTCGTCCCGGTCGCGAACGGTCGAGCCGATTCGACGTGCCTCCCGAAGGTATCGGCCCCGGGCGCGGGTCTCTCCCGCGACGGCCGAGGCGCGCGCCAGGGCTTCGTACGCGTACGCGAGGTAGAACCGGCCGAGGTGGTTTCGACGCGCGATTTCGAGCGACCGCCGAGCGTGGTAGAGCGCCGGCTCCGGTCGCTTCAGGGTCGCGTAGACGCGCGAGATCTGCCATTCGGCGATCGAGCGATTCAGAGCGGTCCCGGCATGTCCCCAATGGTAGCGAGAGGCGTGGGCGGCATAGAGCATCTCGTCTTCGTCGTCGGCCGTTCGCTCCGTTCGATCTAGGAGCGTCCAAGTGTAGTTGAACAGGTCGGCGCCGATCCTTCGGTGCTGTGCGCGCGTGAGAACGTCGGCCTTTCTCCGCACCGCCGTGGGCATGGACTTGGGCCGTCAGAACACTGACCTTTTATGGCGCTTCCCGGTGCGGCTCCGCCGGTCCGTCGATCTCCCGGGACAGGATGCTCGCGACCGGAGCGAACTCCCCGAGGCGCACGGCGAGGCCCGTCGGAAGTCCCCCCTCCGAGGGCCCCTTCTCGACCGTCAGAGTCGCCGTCCGCCAGCCCTCGCGCAGGCTGCCATCGACCAGCACGACCGCGTCGAAGGCGCGCTTCCCCTCGGTCGGTGTGTCGGCGAAGGTCATGATCACGGTCGCGTCGGTCGCGAGGATCGACCGGAGGGTGAACGAGACGTTCTCGACCGACGGATACAGCGCCGCGAGCCGCTGGGAGTTCGAGAGGACCGCGACGAGCGGTCGGTTCCGACGGGGTGTGGAGAGGACATGCTGCGTGGGTGAGGGAAGACGAAGAAAGTCAAGGAGCCGCTGCACGTTCTCCGGCGTCTCGTCCGACCGCACGACGGCGGAGACGGCCACGTTCGCGGCCGAGTCGTTCAGCGTCAGCTCCATCGGCCGCCGGGCGTACATGCGCTCCGGTGGGATCTTGTGACGGGACATTGGGTCCGTGGCCGAGGGCACCTGGTCCGGGCTCCGAACGTCCGTCCAGACGAACTCCGGGTCGTTGATGGTGGCGAGCGCGTACGCCACCCAGTTGAGGAGGGGCCGGTCGTTGCCGAAGATGAGGACCGAGGTCGGCTTCGGGAAGACTCCGTCCGCGCTCATCGCACGCTCCCGTTCCGGGGCGGTTCAACGGAGGAAGAGGGTCCCGGAGATTATGAAACCCCCGCCGGCGCATCTCGCCGGGCTCGGGGGGGCTCCGGAAGAGATTACCGAACAGCCCGAACCGCGGCGGGAGGACGTTCTTCCGCGACGATCACGACTTCTCGATCCGCCCGGTTTTCCCGAGCGAGACCTGCGGCCGACCCTTGTAATCCTTGACCCAGCCCTCGACGATCCGGATCCGCTCGCCCTGCGAGACCAGGTCGACTTCGTCGCCCCACAGCACGAACGAGATCTCGGCCGTGCCGTCGTTGAGGAGACCGTTGCGGACCTTCTTCGTGCCGCCGGACCTCTGATCGACCTCGCGGGTCGGCTCGAGCGTTGCGACGACCGCCTCGAAAGTGGCGACGCGTCCCGGCCGCAGGTCGGAGATGTACGTCTTCGGGGGACTCCCGGTCGACATCCGTCCCGTCACTCACCCCGACCGAATAGAGCCTTCGCTACCCCGGCGGAGCGCCGTCGGGGGCGCACGGTCGGAAGATCTCACCCCGTCGTTCCTCTCTTCTCAAAGCGGGCAGCCGGCCACCGTGACCCCGTAGATACCGCCCCCGACGAGCGCGAGGGTGATGATCACGAAGGGGATGATCGTGGCCCAGGCTCCAAGGCGGTAGAGGATCGCCGCGAGGAAGGCGATGCCCCCTCCCCAAAGGATGAGGGAGTAGCCTCCCTCGCAGACATTCGAAAACGCAAGTCCCGCCCCGACGCACGCGAAGCACCCGACCACGAGCAGGGCCTGGACCGCGCGGGAGGAGAGCGCTGGCCAGGCTCGTGACGGCGACGCGGGGGTGGCGGTCGAGGGGGAGCCGGGCGAGGTCATCGTGACCGAGACCCTCACAGTCCGGCGCGGTTTCCCCCGAGCGGGACCTGCCGCCGTCGGGCGGCGATCCTTCGGTTGCGCTCTCTCCGATGCCGTTTCCTTGTGGCCGCCGACCGCCGTTTCCGAGGTGTGATGGTCATCGCACGAAACCTCCCCGTGTCGGGAGTTAGGGCTCGAGGCAGGATAATGCTCCCGGGCCGGGGCGGCATCCGCTCCCGGGGCTCCGCGGCGCCCGGGCGTCCGAAAGACGAAGTCGCTTCGGACCGTTACGGCACGATGCCGTCCGGGACCAGGGGCAGCGAACGGAGGCGGGTACCGGCCGCGTCGAAGATGGCGTTCGCGATCGCGGGGGCGAGCGCGATGAGGGGCGTCTCGCCCCCACCTTGAGAAGGAAGGTCCTTCCGGTCGAGCAGGAGCACCTCGATCGGGGGAACGTCCTGGAACCGGGGGACCCGGTATTCGGAGAACTTGGGGTTGAGGACTCGTCCGTCCTGGAAGCGGACCGCCTCGAAGAGCGCCCCCCCGAGAGCCATGACCGTCCCTCCTTCGACCTGGCTGCGGAGGTTCGAGGGATGGACGATGGCGCCACACTCGTAGCCGGTCACGATCCTTTCGATCCTCAGATGGCGGTCGTCCGGCACTTCGACCTCCACGAAGGTCGCCACGCGACCGCCCTTCTCGAGCCCGACGGCGACGCCCCGTCCCTGACCGTCGCGCGCCGGGGCCGGGGAGGGCCGCGGGTTCCACCCCGCGTGCTCCGTGACCGCCCGGAGGACGGTGGCCAGCCGGTCGTCGGCGAGATGCCGCAGTCGGAACTCGACCGGATCGAACCCGAGCTGAGCCGCGACCTCGTCGACGTGCGACTCGCGTGCGAAGTTGTTCGCCGTGGCCGCGAGCGCCCGATACGACCCCTGCGGGAGCGGGGACTCGGTCGGCTGGTTGTCGATCTTCTGGTTCGCCACGCGATACGGGATTCGTGCCGCCGCGGACCCGGCGTTGAGGACGTGGAACTCCCAGGCGGTAAGTGCCCTGTCTTTCCCGACGGACGAACGGACGTCGATCACGGCCATCGGGCGGAAGTAGGCCTGCGTGAATTCCTCCTGCCGGCTGTACACGACGCGCACGGGATGACCCACGTCCTTCGCGAGCCGGGCGGTCCCGATCGCGAGCTCGGCGGCGTGCTTTCCGCCGAACCCCGAGCCGGTCGGGGGGACGATCACGCGCACGCTCGAGGGTGGGATCCCGAGAGCGTCGGAGAGCGCGTCCCGGGCGCGGAAGGGTGTCTGGGTGCCGACCCAGACGGTGACCCGACCGTCCTGCCACGCGGCGAGCGCCGCGTGCGTCTCGAGGGGGGAGTGGGCGATGTAGGCGGTCGTGTACGTCTCGTGGAACGACGCGGCGGCGGAAGCGTACGCGTCCTTCACGTTTCCGGTCTCATGCTGGAGAACATCCCAGAAGTCCTCTCCTTCGGCCAGGTGCTGGCGGAGGAACTCGACGATCTCGTGGTCGGAGGGCTGCGGAGAGGACTCCCACTCCGCCCGAATCGCGCGCAGCGCCGCTCGCGCCGACATCATGTCCGGAGCGACGACTCCGACGAACTCGCCCTCCCGGACGACGACCACCCCCGGAATCGCCTGGGCCGCCGCGACATCGATCTTCCGGAGCTTCGCGCCATAGGAGGGAGGGAACAGGATCTTGCCGTGCAGCATCCCCGGCAGTTGGAGGTCGGAGGTGTATCGGCGGCGTCCGGTGACGACCTCCTTAGAAGCTACGTCCTCCACGGGGTGACCCGCGCGGGTCCACGACGACGGCGGTTCCGGATGCGTCGTCGCGGGATCGACGATCACAACCTCTTGATGACCACGGACCAGCTCTCCGAGAGAAACCGATCCGCCGTCCGGCCTGCTCCGGACACGGGCCTCGCCTCCCTCGACCTCGATCTCCTGGGGCGGGACCCCGAGTCGGGCCGCCGCAAGCCGCTCCAGCACGGCGCGGGCCGCGGCCCCGGTGGTTCGGAGGTGCTGCGCCGGATCCGGCATCGAACGGCTGCCGAACGTGCCCATGTCCCACGGGCAGACGTCCGTGTCCCCCATCGTCAGGATCACCGAGGAAAGCGGCAGCCGCAGTTCCTCGGCCACCACGAGCGAAAGCGCTGTCCGCGTCCCCTGACCGACCTCGACCTTCCCCGAGAACGCCCTCGCCCTCCCGTCCTCCCCGATGTGAATCCAGGCGCCGCCATGGGGTGGCCCTCCCTCTCCCCAACCGGAGGGACCCGGTCGTTTCGCCGGGAGGACGACCACGAGACCGGGCCCGTAATGCTCGAAGTACGGTCGTTCCTTCACCGGAAGGAGGTCGAACGGAACGACCGAGGAGGCGGCCGTCATGGGGGCGCCTCCGCCGCCGAGCGGAGAAGGGTCGAAGCTCGCTGCACGGCGGCGACGATCCTGAAGTAACCGCCGCACCGGCAGATGTTACCGTTCAGGGCGGCCCGGATCTCGTCCTCGCTCGGGTCCGGATTCTGGCGGAGCAACGAGACCGCTTGGAGGATCATTCCCGGAGTGCAGAACCCGCACTGGAACGCCCCAGCCTCCACGAACGCCGTTTGGACCGGGTGGAACTCTTCGCCCTGCGCCAGCCCCTCGATCGTGGTAATCGCGTGACCGACGACCTCTCCCACCGAAGTCTGGCAGGCGCGAACCGCCACGCCGTCCAGGAGGACCTTGCACGCCCCGCATTCCCCTTCCCCGCATCCGTACTTGGTTCCGGTGAGGCCAAGCTCCTCCCGGAGAACGTAGAGGAGGTTCCGGTCCGGCGCGAGGGGGACGTCGTATCCGGTCCCGTTCACCCGGAGTGTGCCGAGCCCCTTCGGGTGCGACGGAGCGGACGCTGGGGCGGGCGCGGTCATGATGGCGCGGACGGGTCCAGAGCTTATCTTATGATGCTGCCCGCCGCCTCCGTCATCGTTCGCCGGCGATTCGGACCGCGACGGTTCGCCTTTCTCGAGGGAGTCCTGAAATAGCGCGGTCCCGCTCGCAGCCGCGGACCTCCGATGGCGGACTGGTACAACGCGGTCACCTGGCTGGTCCTCGGCGCACTCGCTGCCCTGAACCTCCTCGTGCTCGTCGATCGGAGCGACCGCGGGGGAATCGTTCGCCCGGCGGTCCTCCGCGTCCTTCGGCGGATCTCCGGGCGGGACGACCTTCGCTGGCTCGACTGGCAACCACTGGCCGTAGCCGCCGGGGTCGCGTTCGCGTGCGTGAGCGCGTATGGGATCCTGAGCGGTCAGTACGGGTGCCGGCCCGGGGGAAGCGACCCGATCACGATCCTCAACTCCGGGAGGGCGTTCTGGGCGGGGCAGAGTCCGTTCCAAGTCGCCCAATGCCAGCACACGGGGGAAATCCCGTACGGGCTCGCGGCGATCCTCCTGACGGCGGTCGGTAGCTTGGGCGGCCTGCCCGGCGTCTACCTCGTGTGGGGACTGGTCTCGCTTTCGGTGGTCCCGCTCGCCTGGGCCACCGCCGGACCCGACCGTCGGTACGTCACCGTGTTCGTCAGCACCTCCGTGCTCTTCGTCCCGATCATCTGCTCCCAGATCGATGGCGCCACCAACGCGATCGTCCCGGCGACCGTGCTCCTCTCGCTCTACCTCGCCTCGCGCCGAGAGCTCCTGAGCGCGGTCGTCGCAGGGTTCCTCTCCACGGCCCGGTTTCCCGGCCTCCTTCCGATTCTGGGAGAGACCGGCTCGTTCGTCCGCCGACGGGCCCTCTCGTTCGCCCTCGCGGCCGGTACGTTCGCGGGCGTGACCGGGCTTACCTACGCCCTCTGGGGGCAGCAGTTCCTCAGCATCGTCTTCTTCCAGCAGCTCGGTCGGCGGTCGTTCTCGGTGAACCTCTACGGAGTGCTGCTGCTCGCCAACCAGCTCCCCGGAGGGGTCGGCATCGAGGCGGCCCAGGGGGTGCTCATCCTGGCGCTTCTCGCCTCGGTACTGCTCTGGGTCCGATCCCCTCTCTCGGCGGCGTCGATCATGCTCGTCGGGTTCGCCCTTGTCACGCCGTTCCTCTCGTACAACATCCTGATCTGGCTCCTCCCGGTGGCGCTCCTCGGCTCCCGGCCCCAGTGGTGGCTCTGGGGGGTCGGCTTCGTCGGGGCGCTGAACTACGACCTCGCGCTCAACGTGTGGGCATGGGACGACGGCATTTCGTGGCCGTCGATGGTGCTCGACGTCGTCCTCACGGCGTTCCTTCTCTGCCTCTTGGTGGAGCTGTGGAGGTCCGAACTCCGTTCGTCCCGGGCGAACCCGTCGTCATTCGGGCGCTGAGGATGCGAACCAGGCGATGCTTTCCCACACGGCGGCCAAGGAGGCGCCAACGATCGCTCCTTCGATGGGCGGTCGGCCGAGAGTGACCCCTCGGAGGACAGCGGCGACCGCCAGGGCATAGCTCCCGAGAGCGACCGCCAGCCGGAACCATCCCCACGAGACCGGTCGGCCGAGGAGTCGATGGGGAGGGGTTCCTCGCGTGGCATCCATGCTCCCGACCCAGAGGTCGAGAGCGACGACCCCAAGCAGCGTGGAGAGCAAGAGAGCGCCGGTCGAACTGCCGATGAAGAGCCCGGTCGCGAGAAACACCGTGACGGCGGCGAGAGCACCCGCCGCCCCCACGATGGCGAACGACGGCATCCGAAGAAGGTCGTCCACCCGGAACCATCGTTGGAGACGCCGACGGAAGAGCCATCCCTTCTCGGCCGACTCGCGAGTGAGCCGGACGAAAGTCGGGTAGAACACGGCGAGGACCCAGATGGGCCAGAGCGCGTAGTTGAGCAGATACTGGGCCGTCCCCCCGTTCGGACACGACGCGAGGCGGTCCGCGAGCACGGTCGGGCAGAGAACGACGGGGCCGCTCCAGAGGACGAACGGCAGGATGTACGCCGCGCTGACTCCGACCGTCACGAGGAGGTTCTTCCAGTCCCGACGGAGCGCGTAGTATCCCAGGACGATGACGTTCGCGAACTGCTTCATGCCGAGCGCGAGGAGCTGGGCCCACCGCTGGCGCCGTCCTTCGAACCCGACGTACGCGAGGGTGAGGAGGAGAAGGACCGGAAAGTCGTTGTAGCCGCTCGCGGCCATCACGACGACGTACGGCTGGGCGAGGTAGACGCCGGCGTCGAACCGGTTCCGGACCAGAAGGACCATACCGGCCCAGCAGCCGAGCGTGAGCCACTTGTACGAGAGCCCCGGGATCTGGAAGAACATCAGAAGCGGCAGGTACGGGTAGATCGAGTACGAGTGGATCGTCTGTCCGTACTGGACATAGTCGAAGACGAGCGGCGTCGTGTACGGGTCCTGGTGCGCCCAGAGCAGCGTGACGAATCGGGGGGTCGTGAACGGCTCGTCCGTGAGCCCGTTCCCCCAGCCGGTGAAGATCGAGATGACCGCGAAGACGATGCCCGCCGCGAGCAGGAACCGGACGAACGAGAGGCGGCGCGGAACCCCGAGGCGACGGACGACCACGGGATAGGCGAGCGCAAACGCACCGATCGTGATCGTACCGGTCGACCCGAACGTCGGGAAGGCGAGCCAGAGGGCCGTGATCACGGCGAACAGCGGAACGGCCCCGGCAACCCAGGCCGTTCCGTAGAGCCCGAGCCGACGGGCTCGTCCATCGGACTCCGGAGTCGAGCGCCCCCGCGGGTCGGTCTGTTCCGCCATCCGACGGGACGCCTCGCGCTCGCGAGGAGAATTGGTGGATATGAGCCCTCCTTCTCCGGGACCGTTGCTCGCGCCCTCGAACGGCGCCGCACGACGGTCGACCTCGCGCGGGTCGCCGCGCCGCCGTGCACTGCCGAGGAGAGTTTATCCGAGGAGGGAGTGAGACCGGCCGGCGGAGGTCCCTCGGACCGGACCGGCGATGTCGGCGATAGGCCTGGCGGGCTCGACCCTCGTCTTCGTCGCGAGCTTCACTCTCAGTTTCATCCTGCTTGCCTACCGTTCCCCCGCCCTGCCAGCCGTGCGACGAGGGGTCGACCGCCTCCGTCGCTGGTTGACCGGCCGGTCGGACTGGGACTGGCTCCGCCTCTGGCACCTCCTCCTCCCCGTCGCAGTCGTTTCGCTCGCGAACGTTGCCTGGAACGTCTCGTCGGCGCACTGCTCGGACGACTCCTACGCCATCCTCGCGTCCGGGCTCGCGGCCTTGCACGGTCAGGACCCCTTCTCCGTCGCCTTCTGCGGGCACTCGTACGCGACCTCCATCCCGTACGGATTGGCCGAGGTCGTTCTGGATGCGCTGGGGGCGCTCTCGGGGAGCATCCTCGGGATCTGGCTCGTGTGGCAGTTGTTCGCGCTCGCCGTGATCCCCCTCGTTTGGAACGTCGCGGGGGAGGACCGCCGGTACACGACAGCGCTCGTCGCGGTCTCCGTCCTCTACCTTCCGAACATCGCCACGAACCTGGGCGTCGAGAACCTCGTGGTGGCGGTCTCCGTCCTCACGATGCTCTACGGGCTTACGCTCCGTCGAGCGCGGGGAGTGCTCGTCCGGGGGGTCGCGGCCTTTCTCAGTACGGCCCGGTTCCCGGCGGTCTTCCCCCTTCTCGGGTCCTCCGCGTCCCTCGGTCGCCGGCGGTGGGGGGAGCTCGCGCTCGTGGTCGGTGTGTTTTCCGTCGCGGCCGGTCTCAGTTGGTGGTGGTGGGGATGGAACGCGATCCAGGTCGTGTACCTCGGGCAGTTCGCGCGGGCCAACAGCGAGTCGCTGAACCTCTTCGCCCTCCTCATCCATGAGGGCTGGTTCCAGCCGTCGCTGGCCGCCGCGGCGTTCCAGGGGGCAGGACTGCTGGTTCTCGTGCTCCTCGTGCAGCTCCGTGGCTACGCTCCGGCCGTTGCCTCCGCCGTTCCACTCCTCGGAGTGATGATCTTCTCGCAGTACCTGAACTATCACTTCCTCGCGTGGCTGATCCCGCTCGTCCTCCTCGGGACCACGGTGAACTGGTGGCTGCTCACCTTCGCCACCCTCGCGGCGGTGAACGAGAACGTCTTCTACTGGTACCTCGCGCTCGACCAGGGCATCTGGTGGCCGTACGAGATCGCCGGCGTCGTCCTCCTCGCGATCTTGCTGGCCCTCCTGGTGCGAATCGTGCGGGATGAGGAAGCCCGGCTTCGCTCGCGGGTCGAGGAGCACCCGACCGCCGGATGACGGTTGACCTCTTCGACGTCCTCAGCAACTGGGACACGTGGGGAGTGTTCGGGTTCCTGACGGTCGTCAACCTGCTGGTCCTCGTCTACCGCACCTCGTACGGAGCGAAGCTCCGTCCGTGGGTTCTCAACGCCCTGCGGCGGGTCTCGGGCCGTTCCGACCTCCACTGGCTCGACTGGAAGCTCCTCGCGGTCGTGGGCGCCGTCTGGTTCGGCGGTTTCTCGGTGTACGGAATCCTGAGCGGGCAGTATGGCTGTCAGCCGGGCATCCTGAGCGACGCCCTCGGCGAGATGGATTCCGGCCGGGCTTTCTGGGCCGGTGGAAACCCGTTCTCGAGCGTTCCCTACTGCGGGGGCACGCTCGACGTCCCCTACGGGCTCGCCGCGGTTCTTCTGGACGCGCTCGGCTCGCTCGGGGGGCTCTGGGGGATCTGCCTTGTCTGGGGCGCTATCGTGCTGAGCATCTTCCCGCTCGCCTGGCGCGCCGGTGGCGCGGACCGGCAGTACGTCACCGTCTACCTCGCGACCTCGATCCTGTTCATCCCCCTCGCGACGAGCGAGTTCGGTGGAGCGACGAACGCCATCGTCCCGATGACGCTCCTTCTCACGCTCGTCCTCGTTGAAGAGCGCGAGCTCCTCGCCTCGGCGCTCGGTGGCTTCCTCTCGACCGCCCGGTTTCCGAGCCTCTTTCCGGTCGTGGCGATGAACGGGGGTCAGGGTCGCCTCCGCTTCTGGGGAGGTGCGGTGGCGCTCGGGGTCTTCGGCGCCGCCACGTTGCTTTCGTTCGCCCTCTGGGGGACCGGGTTCTTCAACAGCGTCTACGTGGGGGAGCTCGGACGACGATCCTACTCGCTCAACGTCTTCGGCGTCCTCCTCCTGCACAACGCGCTTCCGTCGTCGCTCGGCGTGGAGGCGGTCGAGGCGGCGGTCACGGTCGCGCTCGTCCTCGCCGCGTTCTTCACGGTCCGGTCCCCCGTGCGGGCCGTGGCGATCACGATCGTCGGGGTCGCGCTCGTGACCCCGTTCCTCTCCTACAACTTCCTCATTTGGCTCCTGCCGTGCGCTCTCGCCGGGGCCCGGGCACGCTGGTGGCTCTGGGGGATCGCGACCGTCGCAGCGGTCGATTTCAACCTCGGGATCATCGTCTGGGCGAACGCCCAGGGCATCGTCGGACCGGCCGAGGTCCTCGATGTCGTCGTGACCGCGCTCCTCCTCGGGCTCTTCGTCGAGCTGTGGCGGGGCGAGCTCGCCTCGCACCGGGCGGGTCCTCCCCGCCCGGCGTCGGATGCCGACCCGACCGCCCCGTCTACTGCATCTGCTTGAGGGCGCTCACGAGCTCGCCGACCGCCTTCTGGGCGTCGCCGTAGAGCATGTGGCAGTTGTCGCGGTAGAAGAGGTCGTTCTCGATGCCGGCGAACCCCTTGCCCTTCCCGCGCTTGATGACGATGATGTTCTTCGCGTTCTCGACGTCCAGGATCGGCATCCCGTAGAGCGGGCTCCCTTCCCGGTGCGCCGCCGGGTTCACGACGTCGTTCGCCCCGATCACGAGGACGACGTCCGTGTTCGGGAACTCCGCGTTGATCTCGTCCCGGTCGTAGAGCTTGTCGTAGGAGATCCCCGCCTCGGCGAGCAGCACGTTCANNGTTCATGTGCCCGGGCATGCGGCCCGCGACCGGGTGGATCGCGAACTTCACCGGCACGCCTCGCGCTTCGAGGATGTCGGCGAGCTCCCGCACCTTCCCCTGCGCCTGGGCGACCGCGAGCCCGTAGCCGGGCGCGACGATGACCTGGTTCGCGTAGGCCATCATCACCGCCGCGTCCGACGCCTCGATCGGCTTCAGCGACCCCTTCATCTCGACGCCGGTCTCCTCCGTCGCGCCGAAGGCACCGAAGAAGACGTTCGAGACCGACCGGTTCATCGCCTTCGCCATCATGAGCGTGAGCAGCGAACCCGATGCCCCGACGAGCACGCCCGCGATCACCATCGCGTAGCCGGCGTCCCCGAGCGGGCCGTTCACGAGAGCGAACCCGTCGAGCCCGACCGCGATCCCGGTGAGGGCGTTGAACAGGCTGATGACGACCGGCATGTCGGCCCCGCCGATCGGGATCGTGAGGAGGATCCCGTAGAGGCAGAGCAGCACGTAGAACGGCGTCAGCCAGACGATGCTCGACGTCCAGAGCGTGAGGCCCCCGCACGCGACCGCGACGATGAGGATCCCGGTGTTCACGTACTGCCGGGCCGGGAGGACGATCGCCTTCGACGGCATCCACTCCTGGAGCTTCAGGAAGGCGATCATGCTGCCCGAGATCGAGATCGAACCGATGATCGCCCCTGCGATCGAGAGGCCGCTCACCACGTGGTCCCCCAGCGAGGTGAGGAGCTCGACGGCGGCGACCGCCGCGGCCGCGCCGCCTCCCATCCCGTTGAACATCGCGACCATCTGGGGCATCGCCGTCATCTTGACGACCCGCGCCCAGTACCATCCGCCGAGGCCGCCGATCGCGACGCCGGCGAAGATCCAGAGGAAGTTCGAGAGCCCCGGGCTGAGGAACGTCACCGCGACCGCGATGAGCATCGCGAGCCCGGCGTACATGATCCCGCGGCGGGCCGTCGTGGGCCCGCTCATCGCCTTGAGACCGAGGATGAAGACGAGGACCGCGACGACGTAGACCGCGTCGATCAGGTCGCCGACCCACCACGCCGTCATGGCGCACCTCCCGGCTTCGACTCGGTGGCCGGCTTCTTCGGCTTCGAGCGGTCAAACATCGAGAGGATCCGCTCGGTCACGACGTACCCGCCCGTGACGTTCATCGCCCCCATCACGGTCGCGATGAACCCGATGACCATCTGGGGCGTATTGGTGGCGAGACCGAGGGCGATGATCCCTCCGACCAGCACGATCCCGTGGATGAAGTTCGACCCGCTCATCAGCGGGGTGTGCAGCAGGACGGGGACCCGGCTGATCACCTCGTAGCCGGTGAACGCCGTCAGCATCGCGATGTAGAGCGCGGTCCAGAGGTCGGCCGCCATCTACGCCGCCCCCTTCGGTGCGAGTAGGTCGGCGGTCGGCTGGTGTGTGATTGCTCCGTCCTTCGTGAGAAGGCTCGCGGCGAGAATCTCGTCCGAAAAGTCGGTGGTCAGCGTCTTGTCCTTCGTGATGAGGAGGGTCAGGAACGACTCGAGATTCTTCGCGTACATCTGGCTCGCGGAGAGCGGTTCCTGGCTCGGGAGGTTGAGGGGTCCGGCGACGGTGACGCCCCCCACGTCGACGTTCTCGCCGGGCTTCGTGAGCTCGCAGTTCCCGCCCGATTCCGCGGCGAGGTCGACGACGACTGCGCCCGGCCGCATCGTGGCGACCATCTCCTTGCGGACGAGGAGCGGGGCCCGGCGGCCCGGGATGGCCGCGGTCGTGATCACGACGTCCGCCTCTCCGATCGCCTTCGCGAGCATCGCCTGTTCCTGCTTCTTCTCGTCGTCCGTGAGTTCCCGCGCATAGCCGCCCGTTCCCTCGGCATTGATCTGGAGCTCGAGGAACCGGGCGCCGAGGCTGCGGACCTGCTCTCCCGCCGCGCGTCGGACGTCATACGCCGTGACGACGGCCCCGAGCCGCTTCGCGGTCGCGATCGCCATCAGGCCGGCGACACCGGCTCCCAGGACGAGCACCGTGGCGGGACGGATCGTTCCGGCGGCCGTGGTGAGCATCGGGAAGAACTTGGGACACAGCCCCGCGCCGATGAGCACGCAGCGGTACCCCGCCACCGTCGCCTGCGAGGAGAGGACGTCCATGCTCTGCGCCCGGGTGATCCGCGGAAGGAGCTCGAGCGCGAAGGTCGTGAGCTTCGCATCGCGCATCTTGGCAACGCTCTCGAGGTTTCGGCTCGCGTTCACGAGCGCCACGAGGACGGTCCCCGGCTTCATCATCGCGGACTCCTCCGGGGTCGGAGGCTGGACCTTGAGAACGACCTGCGCCAGTCCGAAGAGCTCCTTGCGGCTCGTCAACATCAGCGCCCCCGCCGCGGCGTACGCGTCGTCCGGGTAGCGCGAGCCGGATCCAGCACCTACCTCGACGCCGACCTCCACGCCGGACTTCGTGAGCCCCTTGACCACGTCGGGGGTCAGGGCGACGCGCTTCTCACCGGGAGAAACCTCTCTAGGTACCGCGATCCGAACCGGCATAAGAATCGCGGGGCATTTCGTCGGGCGAGATTATACGCTTGCCGTGGCCCTAGGTTGACCGAAAATGGCGGACCGTTTCGACCTCGTGGTCATCGGCGCCGGCATGGTAGGGCTTAGCACGGCTTGGGCCCTCCATGAAGGTCGTCCGGACCTCTCCATCGCGGTCCTCGAAAAGGAGAGCGAAGTCGCAGCCCACCAGTCCGGCCACAATAGCGGGGTGGTCCATTCCGGGGTCTACTACCGCCCCGGCACGCTGAAAGCGCGCCTCTGCCGGGAGGGCCGGGCGAAACTGCTCGAGTTCGCTGCCGAGGAGGAGATCCGCTGCTTCCCAATCGGCAAGGTGATCGTCGCATCCCGACCTGAGGAAGTCGCGATGCTCGCGACGATCGAGGAACGGGCCCGGGCGAACGGAGTTCCCGGAGTTCGTCGGCTGTCGAATGAGGAGTTCGCCTCCCGCCTCCCCGAGGTCGTCGGGGTCGCGTCCCTCGAGATCCCGTCGGCGGCGATCATCGACTACCGGGAGGTCGCCCTTCGCCTGGTCGACCTCCTCGCCTCGGTCGGGGTCGGGACCTCGCTCTCAAGCCCGGTTCGTTCCGCCGCGAAGAACGCAGAAGGGTGGTCCCTTGACACGCCCAGCGGAACCGTCGTGGCACGGTATGTGATCAATTGCGCCGGCCTCCAGTCGGACCTCGTCGCCCGGTCGATGGGCGTTCGACCCCCCGTCATGATCGTTCCATTTCGCGGTGATTTCTACCACTTGAGCCCACGGCTCCGCTCCCGGATCACGACGCTGGTCTACCCCGTCCCGGACCCGGAGGTCCCGTTCCTCGGCGTCCACCTCACGCCCACCGTCGACGGAGAGCTTCTCGCCGGCCCGAACGCGGCGCTCGCGCTCTCCCGAGAGGGCTATCATGCGGGCGAGTGGAGCCTCGACGAGCTCGCGAGCATGGCGCTCTTCCCCGGGACGCTCGGGCTCGCTCGCCGCTACGGTTCGTACGCCGCCCGCGAGTGGCTGAAGTCGTGGAGTCGGTCCGAGTTTCTCTCCGCGGTTCGACGATTATGGCCGGTGGTCGAGGAGAGCGACCTCACGGGCCAATCCTCGGGCGTGCGTGCGCAGGCCGTCCGACCGGACGGGTCGCTCGAGGACGATTTCGTCCTCATCCGCGGGTCCAACTCCCTTCACGTACTCAATGCTCCCTCGCCGGCCGCGACCGCTGCGTTTGCGATCGGGAAGCGAGTGGCCCGAGAAGCCGGATTCCTTCCGTCGTCCGAGTCGTCCGGACCGGCCTCGCCGGGAGAACCCTCTTAACCGGCCGCACGGTCGGTGAGGACGATGGCGGGACGGTCGGAGCGGTCTTTGCCGGTCCGATGGTACGACCGTATCGTCGAGGGCGACGCCCGTGAGATACTGGACCGTCTCCCCGCGGAGTCGGTCCATCTCGCGATCACGAGTCCCCCGTACAACGTGAAGATCCCGTACCGCGGGTACACGGACGACCTTCCCCCCGAAGAATACCTTCGCTGGCTCAAAGGAGTCTGGGCGTCGCTCGCTCGGGTCCTCGTACCGGGGGGACGATTCGTCCTGAACGTCGCGCCTACGTCGATCAAGAACTTCCGGCCGATCCACCACGACCTCTCGCGGGACCTTCGCGACCTGGGTTACATCATGCGCACGGAGATCATCTGGTACAAGCAGACGATGGGGCGGCGGACCGCATGGGGGAGCTGGCGAAGTCCGTCGAACCCCCACATCGTCCCGTCGTGGGAGTACGTTCTCGTCTTCTCGAAGGGACAATGGCGACTGCCGGGGGATCCGAGCGCCGTCGACATTTCGGCGCGAGAGTTCGAGAAGTTCTCGGACGGGTTCTGGCAGATCCCGCCGGAACGGCGACGCAACGGCCATCCGGCTCCGTTTCCGGAAGAGCTCATCGAGCGCCTGGTGAAGTTCTACAGCTACCGCGGGAACGTGGTCCTCGACATGTTCGGTGGAACCGGGACGGTGGCCGCGGTGGCCCGTCGGCTCGGCCGCCATTACCTTCACATCGATTCCTCTCCCGAGTACTGTCGGCTCGCGGCGGAGCGGGTCCGCCACGTCGTCCCACCGGCGAGCGCTCCGATCCCGCCTCCTCCTTCGGGAAATCGGTTCCAGCTTCCGCCACGATTCCGAGCGCCAGCGACGGCGGCTACGTGACGGCGCGCGCGGAGATCCGCGCCCGCGCCACCCGACGGGTGAGCCCCGGTGCGGCGAGGTAGGAGACTCCGTACACACCGGCGGCCCACGTGTCGAGGTCCCAGGCGCGTTCCTCCGGATGCTCGTTGAGGAACCGAAGGTACTCGGCGGTCCGTCGCGCGACCTCGGACCGGGGAGCGCCGGAAGCGACTCGTTCCACGAGCATCCCCCCCTCGTAGAGCCGTTCGTGGTTGACGGAGCGCGCGGTGAGCCAGCGCGCGAAGTCCGGGGCACCATGCTCGACCGCGACCTTCGCCATGTCCCGCTCGGAGTCGGCGGCGTGCCCCAGCCAGCGCAGCGTGTGGGTCACGTTGCCCGCATAGTACCGGTACCTCGTGAGGCGTCGGTCATCGAGGAAGACCGCCCAGGGAGAGAGCGCGCCGGTGAGGAAGAGGTAGAGGTCTTCGAGCTGGGTCCGCTCGAAGGCGTCCCCGAGGTCTCCCTCCAGGAGCTCCCGGCGGAGCGCCATCGTGCTCGTCCCGAACGTCGCGTGGGTTCGCTGGGTCGCGATCGCGAGAAGGTCCGCCTTCTTGTCCCGCGGGAGGTACACGGGGCCCAGCGTATCGAACGCCGGGTCTCGCTCGTGCGTCCTCCATTCCTTCTCGGGGATCGCGCGGTCCTCCGCATCGATCACGCGCACCCGGTTCCGGTAGAACCCGACGTCCGGGTGGTCGTGGAACACCCCCAAGAGTCGCTCGAGACGATCCGGCTCGAACTCGTCATCGTCGTCGCAGAAGGTGATCCACGGAGCGGAGGAGAGCTCGATCGCGTGGCGCAACCACCGACCGATCCGGGGTTCCTCATCGAACAGGACGATCGCGCCGTCGTCCTCGAGGTCCTGGTCCTCGTCGATCGAACGGAAATTCTTCACGACGACGAGCTCGAACCGGTCGCGCGCGATGGTCTGGGCGAGGACGGATTGGACCGCGAGCGGGAGGTAGCGTCGTCGGTTGTACGCTCCGACGATGATCGCGACCTCCGGGCCGATCGCCATCCGTCGACGCCCTCCCTCTACCGGGACGGGCGGGAGGCCCCCCCCGGCAGCACGCGACGCTCGAGCTCCGTCACGGCGAACCGGAGGAGGGGCTCCAGGTTCACGGTGTCGGCCCGGTTGTACCGGACGAGACGGTCGAGCGCGGAGGCGTTCCCGCGACGGTACTCCTGCCAGAGCCGCACGGCCTCGAGCCCGTCCACCCCTTCGACTCCCGAGCGGTCCCCCAGCCCGAGCCGCTGCTCGATCCGCTTGAGCCCTCCCGCGAGGCCGAGTCGGTAGAGGAGAAACCTCAGGTCGATGTGCGCCGGCGGGACGAACATCTGGGGGAACGACGCTGTGAGGAACGGAACATCGAACCGGCTCCCGTTGAACGTGACGAGAACCGGGAAGCGACCGAGGTACGCCGGGAGCTCCTCAAGGTCGTCCCCCGCGACGAACGTCCGGGTCGCGTTCCCGCCGTGCACGGTGACGACCGTGACGATCCCGCCGTACGGGGAGAGCCCGGTCGTCTCGATGTCGAGGAAGGAGGTCTCGGGAGCGAACGTCGGGAAGAGCCGCCAGTGCTCCCGGTTCGGAAGACGCCGGGCGAACCAGGCGACGTCACGCTCGGTGAGCGCCTGCTCGCTCGATACGAGCTCCTTCTCCATACGCTCCCGCGTGGCCGGAGAGACCGCGAGCCGCTCGCGCCGCTCCGAGAGGTCGCGCCAGTCGCGGAACCCCGACTGCCAGAGCTCCGCCTCGGTCACGGGGCCGACCCCCGAGAGATGGAGGAACGTCGCCCGGAGCACGGAGCGTTGGACGGCCGCCGGGTCTTAAGGCTCTGCGGGCCGGCTACGGTCGCGGGTCCGCCGACTCGACCGGGAGGGGACCGATCGGAGCGATGAGCTCCTTCACGGTCGCCCAGAACTTCGGCACGTCGGCCGGCGGCAGGCGCTTCCCGTAGTACGGGGCGCGGCATTCGGCCTCGAGAAGCTCGGGGTCGTCCGCGTCCCAGACGAGGCGCACGACCCAGTCGCCCCGGTCGACCTCGTAGGAGAAGACCCGCTTCCTCGGGTCGGTCGGCACCGGGTTCGGTTCGAGGACGTCGAGCGGAGGGACGGGCGGGGGAGGAACTCCCGGCATGAGCGTGACGGGGGGTGGACGAGGGGGGAGCTTGAGGCGGATCCACGCCACCACGGGCCAGTGGCTCCGCGACACGCCGAGGGACGGCACGGGAGGTTGAGAGCCCGCTCTCCCTTTACCGTACGCGAGCGCCCGAACGAGCCGGTCGGCTCGCCATCGGTTCGTTCTCCTCGGGGGTGGGAAAAAAAGAACCACACGCGTTCTGTGTAACTGCCAAGCGTATCCAGGTAACGTAGCTGCGGACGTTAGTGGCCGCGGGCTGAACAGATCGCCCGAAGGCTTTCTGCGTACACCCCGGCTCTATCGAACTCGTCTTCTACGAATGTCCTTAAAGGTCTCTCTTTTTCGAGGGGGTTTCGGGCTTAGATGCTTTCAGCCCTTATCCCGGGGCGCGTGGCTGCTCAGCGATGCCC
>DAEB01000037.1:0-22032 GCA_002495185.1 Thermoplasmata archaeon UBA184
GAGGAGGCTCGTGAACGCCCCCATGCCCGAGCCGAAGAGGCGCGCCGACTCTCCTCCCTCGAGGTCCCGCAAGAGCTCCGCCGGGACGTCGACGGACGGGTTCGCCAGGCGACTGTACTCGTAGACCGCGTCGCGGTCGGCCACCTCGGAGAAGCTCGACGGGAAGTGATACGTCGTCGACCGGTAGATCGGCGGCACTACCGCCCCCGCGTTGTACTCGGGANNGACGACCGCCCCCGCGTTGTACTCGGGACGATGGGCCCCGTGGACGAGCCGGGTCGAGACGCCGGCCCACTCGGGAAGCGGCGTGAAGCGGGGACGGGGACGGTGGCCGGGGTCCTGCCGCTCGTCGATGGAGGTCACGAGAGACCCCGACCGGCCCGGCCCGAGACCTGCTTCAGGACCTGGAGGCGCGCCGGGGCGCCGATCTCCTCGAGGTACGTCGCGACCGCCGGCGGGACGGCCTCCTTCCAAGGACCGCCCTCGGCGAGCTGCTCGCGGATCCGGACCCCCTCGAACCGGGCCCGGTCGAACAGCGGCGGGCTCTCGACCAGGTAGCCGGAGCGCTCGAAGAGGAGGCGCGTGAGCGGGTTGTTCGTGTAGACGCGGTCGAAGGTCGGCAGGAGCGCTTCGAGGTAGTTCACCCAGAGGGCGTGGCGCTGGATGTCCGAGATCGGGATGAGGAAGGTCCTCTCGACCTTCGCCTCAGCGAGCGCCCGTTCGATCATCTCGATCCGCTCGCCGGCGGTGAACGGGTTCTCCCACGTGTACGACTCGTCCGCGGTCCCGACCCCGATGAGGAGCGGAACGGTCGGCCGGTCGGCGCGCACCTTGCGAACGACCTCGAGATGACCCCGGTGGAACGGCTGGAAGCGGCCGATCAGTAGGCCTCGCACGGGTCCCTCGACATCACTCGGGGGTCAAATCGTCCACGTCGTCCAGGAACTCGTCGATGTGCGGGCACCGGGCCGTCAGGTAGTGGCGGCAATGCTCGCAATGTCGGTCGTTCCAGAGCGTAGTGAGCTCATCGTTGAACTCGTAGCATGGTCGGTTGATGAAGTGGTCTTCCTCTTCTTCGTCGAGGGCGGGCGCGGTGGGGAACGGGCGCGAAGTGACCGGCCCGTGCGCCGGAACCCGGAACGTCCCTCTCACGAACCGGCCGGCCGGCCCGTCGGCGTCGCCGGCGTGGAGGGGAGCGGCGTCTCCTCGGACGTTCGGCCCGTCGAGCGGACCATCGCCGAGAGGCGTTCGAGCAGCGACTCCTTTTGCGCGCCCTGGCCGACCAGGGCGTACTTCAGCACGTCCCGCAGGGTCGCGACCGGGATCACTTCGACCTTGCCCCGGTAGCGCGATTCCAGGACGAGGTCCGCGAGGTTCTCCTCGGGGACCAGGACCCGCTTGATCCCGGAATCGGCTGCGGCCTCGACCTTCGCCGTCACGCCGCCGACGGGGAGGACCTGGCCCCGGACCGAGAGCGACCCCGTCATCGCGACCGACTGGTCCACGGGCACGCCCTCGAGCGCGCTGATGACCGCGGTCGCGATCGAGACCGAGGCGCTGTCTCCCTCGACCCCGTCGGAGGTCCCGACGAACTGGATATGGATGTCGTAGCGCGAGATGTCCTCGCCCGTGTACTTCTTGATGAGCGCGCTCACGTTCTGCACGGCCTCGCGGGCGATCTCTCCGAGCTTGCCGGTCGCGACCACGACTCCCCCGTTCCGCGTCTGAGCCGGGGTAACCTCGGCCACGATGGGAAGGACGATCCCGGAGAACTCGGCCATTCCTGTCTGGGCGTTGATCGCCGCCAGGCCGTTCACCACCCCGACCTTCGCGCCGACCGTGGTGAACATGTGGTACTCCTTGCGGCGCTCGATGTACCGGTCGGCGATCTGCTGCTCGAGCGAACGGGCCGCCTTCTTCGCCTTCACGACCTGCTCGGCGTGGACCATCGGAAGGTTCTCGGAGAGCGCGATGTCGCCCGCGACCCGCACGAGGCCGCCGAGCTCACGGAGGCGGAGCGTGAGCTGGCCGGACCGGCCCGAGCGGCGCTGGGCCTCCCGGATGACCTCGACCATCGCCCCCAGGTCGAAGTGCGGGATCTTCTTGTCCTTCACAACCTCCTGGGCGATGAACCGGACGATCTTCATCCGGTTGTCCGGAGTGTCCGGCATCGTCGTCTTGACGTAGAGCTCGTAACCATAGCCTCGAATGCGCGAGCGCAGCGCCGGGTGCATCGTCTGCACGCTGTCGACGTTCCCGGCGGCGACCAGGACGAAGTCGGACGGGACGGGCTCGGTCTTCACCATCGCGCCCGCGGAGCGTTCCGACTGTCCTACGATCGGGAACTTGCGTTCCTGGAGCGCCGTGAGGAGCGAATGCTGGCTCTCGATCTTGAGGAGGTTGATCTCGTCGAGGAACAGCACCCCTCCGTTCGCCTTGTGGATGGCGCCGACCTCGACCCGCTCGTGCGGCGGGGTCTCGAGGCCGCCCGACTGGAACGGGTCGTGCTTTACGTCGCCGAGGAGCGCTCCCGCGTGCGCCCCCGTCGCGTCCACGAACGGTGGCTTATCGTCCGGGGTGTGCGCCACGAGGAGCTTCGCGACCGAGTTCCCGGCGTCACTTCGACCCCCGGAGAACCGGATCAGCGCGTAGATGATGAAGATGATGAGAAGACCGAGGAGGAGCGCGGTGTAGTCCTTCTCCGCGATCACGACCCAGAGCGTGAACGCGAGGATGGCGAGGGCGACGAAGACGAAGAGGATCGTCCGCTGCTCCTTCTTCTGGGCCGCCTCGAGCTTCTGCGCCGCGACGATCTCCTTTCCCTTGCCAGAGGGGACGACCCGGATCTTCGGCTCGTTCGGGTCCTCGCTGTTCGGGTAGGCAAGGATGTCCTGGAGCTGCTCCTTCGGAAGGAAATCGATCATCGCCCGGGCGAGCATGCTCTTGCCGGTCCCGGGTTCGCCGATGAGCATCATGTGCCGCTTCTGAGTGGCCGCCTTGTGCGCCACCTCCACGGCGTCGTCCTGTCCGATCACCTGGTCCAGGAGGCGCGGCGGGACCTCCACCTGCGCGCTCGAGTTGACGGACAGGGTGCGTGCCCACTGGTCGAGCTCGTTGTCGGGGAGAGCCGGCACGCTCTCGCTCGAGGGTGCTTCCGTTCCTTCGGTCATGATGGCGTCGCGGTCCTCACGATAGGGAACCAGTTCGCCAAGCTATCGAAGGATGGGGTCCATATAAATCCCTTCGGCCCGTAAAATTGACGACAACCTGGTTTCCACGGTTGAAGCAGCTTCTCGAAGCCCTCTCGCGGGGACGGTAGGTCGAGCGTTATCTACCGTACCGCGCTCGGTCCGGCGACGGCAACGATGACGGTCCGNNTACCTTCGGGGGCTCCGCCCCCGTGTCTCGCGAGCGTGCATCGGGGCGTGGAAAGCCCCTTCCGCTTCTACCTCCGCCGTCAGGCGAAGGCGGCGGCCGCCCTCGGAATCGCGTTCCGGGATGAGTCGCTGGCCTCGGGCGACGGACCGAGAGAGCTCGGGGAGCGGCTGACAGCGCTCGACCGGGACCCGACGGTCCACGCGGTCCTCCTCGAGCACCCGCTCCCACCCCCGTTTGACTTCTACCGGGCCGTTGCCGCTCTGCGCCCCGAGAAGGACGTGGACGGGGTCGGGACGGCGAATCTGGGACGCCTGGTCGCTCAGGCGCCCGTTCACGTGCCGGCGGTCGCCCTCGCCGCGGTCGAGATCGCCCGCCACTATCGGCTGCCGATGGAGGGGGAACGCGTCGTCGTCCTCGGCCGTTCCGAGACGGTGGGGCTCCCGCTCGCCCTCCTCCTCGCCGGAAAGGGAATCGGTCTCAACGCCACCGTGACAATCGTCCACTCGAAGAGCCGCGACGTGAAAGGGTCGCTCGCTGGTGCGCGGACGATCTTCTCGTGCGTCGGTCGCCCCGCGACGCTCACCCGGGATGTCGTTCCCGAGGGGTCGTTCGTGGTCGACGTCGGGACCTCCACCGTTCCGGACCCCGAGCGGCCCGGGGGGTCCCGGACCGTCGGGGACGCGGATTTCGCGGGGCTGGATGGATGGGCGGCGGGGGTGACGCCTGTTCCGGGCGGTGTCGGTCCCGTCACGGTCGCGAAACTCATGGCGAGCACGATGCAGTCGTACCGACTCGTGACCCACGGGGACGAGGGACGATGAACCGTCACCACCCTGGGGCGCCCGGCGCGAAGCCCCTGCCGCTCCGCTGCCGCGACTGTCCGATGTGGTACGGGGCCGAGGACGACGGTTGGGGACCCTGTTCGATCAAGAACCGGCGGGGGGACCAGAGGTACCTCACGTGGGGCGGGCACGCCTGCGACGAGAACTACACGCCGCCGAGGCCCCGTGAGGCCCTGCTCCGCGCCGCCGCGTTGAGCGGCGTCCGCTCGACCTCGAGGGCGTCCGCGGTGGGATACACCTCGACCTCGAACGCGGGCCAGGGCAAGCGACGGGCCGCACGGCGCAGGACGCGCGGGGAGAGCTCGACGCGTCGGCGGTCCGCGTCCAGGCGATAGTCGGCTCGTTCGGTCCCGACCGCGCGCGCGACCCGAACGGCCCATCGTCCGAGCGACACCGCTGGCTCCGCCTCGATGATTCCGAGGAGGACGGTGCCGTCCTCTGTCCGGACCGCGAACCCGGGAGCGGTCCGCTCCGCCCGGCGGAGAAGCCGCTGGCGCAACTGGACGCCGTCCTTGAACCGGGACGAACAGTAATGGAGCGGGATCGACAGGCGGAGCTCCCGGACGAGCCTCTCGGCGGTCGCCCGGCTGCCGCGCACTCCCCATCCGTTCCGGGGGTCGACCCGATACCCCCGCTCCCGCATCGTCGCCTCGTTCGTCTCGGAGAACTCGAGCTCGTTCAGGTTGACGAAATCGACCCCGATCTCTTCGAGGGCTCGTAAAAGGCGCCGAAGCTCCGGCTCCTTCTCGGGAAGGACGGGAATCTCCACCCCGCGCCGGATTCCCCAGGCGGGCGCCCGCTCGAGGACGGTGCGGTACGCTCCCCCATCGCTCGCGAGGGGCCCCCATAGGTAGTGCGGGATGTGCAGGCGGAACTCGTCGAGCCCCGCGCGCGCGAGCCGCTCGAGCTTCTCCGGGTTCGGCTCGTGCGTGTAGAGGTGGACGTTGTGGTCGGGGCCGAACTCCCGCTTCAGAAGCCGCACGTAATGCTCCACCCGGTCGACCACGCCGAGGGGGTCGCCGCCGGTGATCCCTGTACCCGCCGCGCCGATCGACCGCGCCTCCTCGAGCACGTCGTCGTCCGAAAGGACGCGCCGCTCGTTCGCGTAGACGACGTCCTTCTGATTGCGCGTCGGGGAGACGGGGCAGTAGAAGCAGCGGAACCGGCAGAGTCCCGTCACGAACAAGACCATCTTGCGTCCCTCCGCGCACTGCTCGCAGGCGACGGAAAGAGGACCCCGGTGGCTCGAGGCCATCGGGAGCAGCGTCAGACGGTCCGGATCCATCGGGGAAGGAGCCGGGCTCTCCACGATAAGCGTTTCCCGGCCGCCCGGACGAGCCCCCGCGAGAACGCGACCCTGCCGACGGCCGGTTCCCGTGGTGGCCTCGCGCCACCAAGTGGGGTGGGGGGAGGCCGAAGGCGTACGCTCAAATCCCCCACCCGATTGGACGCCGCCGCTCTGGGAGGAGACTCGCCGATGGAGATGCAACCGGGCCAGATGGCGTATGACCGGGCCAGCACGGTGTTCTCGCCGGACGGCCGACTGTTCCAGGTGGAGTACGCCCTCCAAGCGATCCAGATGGGCGGCACCGCCGTGGCGGTCACCTACGATTCGGGGATCGTCTTCGTGGCGTACCGGAACCTCCCCGTGAGCTCGCTCGCGGAAGCCGGGTCGATCGAGAAGAGCTTCGCGATCGACCGGGGACTCGGATGCGTCACCGCGGGACTCATCGCCGACTCCCGCGTCCTAGTGGAGTTTCTCCGGGTGGAGGCGCAGCGGCACCGTCTCACGTACGGGGAGGCGCCGCCGTACACGCTCCTCGGCCACGCCCTCGGGACGCTCCTGCAGCAATACACGCAGTTTGGCGGAACGCGTCCGTTCGCGGTCTCCTTGCTGCTCGGAGGGTTCGACGGGACCAGCCCCGGTCTGCTCGAGCTCGACCCCAGCGGCGCGACGATCGGCTGGAAGGCGTACGCGATCGGCCGGAACCGCCGCGCGGTCGCCGATTTCCTGGAGGAGAAGCGCGCGGACAACCTCACCGAGGACGCCGCGTTCAAGCTCGCGGTCCAGGCGGTCGCCGAAGGCTCCCCGACCCCGTTCCCTCCGGACGCACTCGATGTGGCGATCCTCGAACCCGACTCGGACCTCCGACGGCTTGACGTGAGCGAAGTCGCCCGCCGTGTTCAAGGAATGCCGTTCATCGGCACTCCCGAACGTCGGCAGGGCTCCCGGTAACGCTGCCGGCCGACGGCCGGTGCCCGCGCGAGTACCTAACTAAGAGCCGACCGTACGTCCCGTTCGTATGGCCGAGAAGCTCTCCCTTTCCCCTCGGGACGTTCGGGCGATCTTCGACTACGACCGCGCGGTGTTCGAGCGATTCGTCGTGCGCGTCCGTCGCCTGCCCGGAAAGGAGGCGACCCGCCAACGAGGGATCGGGCACGAGTCGCTCTTCGACACTCTCGTCCACATTCTGCACGTGCACGAGGTCTGGCACGAGTACATCGTGCGCGGACGGAACTCGGAGGCCGAGCTCGAGCGCCTGTTCCGGGACCCGACGCGCCATCCGATGAACTGGAAGGAGTTCGACGCGTATTCGAAGCGGGTCTGGGCCGGCCTGGACCGGACGGCTCGCTCGCTCGACGCGCGAGAGCTCCGCCGGAAAGTGACGGCCTTCTGGATGCCGGGCGACTACACGGTCCGGGACGCCGTCCTCCAGTCGACGATCGAACAGGCACACCACCTCGGCGAGGTCATCGGCGCGCTCTGGCAGGACGACCGCCGGCCCCCCGACATGACGTGGATCGACGTGCGGCGGCCCGCCCCGCGCCGAGCGCGTCGGCGCTAGGACCGAGAAGTCGCCGCGCCCGACCGGGCGGCGTCCTCGAACTCTCCGCGCAGACGCATCCGCCGGCGGGTCCGGTGGTAGGTGACCGCGAAGCGGTGCGCCTCGTCCCGCACGGCGCGCAGGAGGAGCATCGGGGGTGCGTTCGGGTTCGGGTGCATCGGCTCCGACCGATCCGGCCGGTAGACCTCCTCCTCCCGCTTCGCGAGGCCGATCGCCGGGACGCGCTCCGAGAGCCCGAGCTCGGCGAGGGCCGACTCCGCGGCGGAGAGCTGACCGGCCCCCCCATCGATCAGGAGGAGGTCGGGGAGGACCTCGTTCTCGGCGAGGCGACGGAGGAAGCGGCGGCGCACGACCTCGGCGACCATCGCGAAGTCGTTCGTCCCCTCGACCGTCCGGATCCGATAGCGCCGGTACTCCGACTTCTTCGCGACCCCTCGTTCGAAGACGACCAGCGAACCGACCGCCTCCGACCCTTGGAAGATCGAGATATCGACCCCCTCGATCCAGTTCGGGATCGTCGGAAGCTCGAGGAGGTTCTGGACCGCGACGAGGACCTCGCGCGGCGCGGGCCGGGCGACGACCTGGTCGACCGTGGCCCGGGCGAGTCGCTCCGCGAGCCGTCCGAGGGAGGCGTACCGGCCCGTCGGCCGGAAGCGGACCTCCACCCCCCGCGGGGCGAACAGCTCGTCGAGGGTCGCGTCGACCCCGGGCGGCCGCGGAGCCGCGACGTAGATCCGGTCGGGGAGCTCGAGCTGAGCGCCGTAGTACTGCGTGAGGAACTGTCGAAGGACCTCCCCGGGCTCGGGGAGGTCGTCCGCGGGGATCGTCACGAGGTGCGGCTCGGTCCGACGCACCTCCCCGTCCTCCACGCGAAGGAGCCCGACCGCCACGCGGAGCGTGGACGGGTCCTGGGGGTAGGCGAGGGCGAGGACATCCGCCCGCCCCGAGCCCGGCCCGACGACCGCCTGGCGCTCGGCGAGCGCGCCGAGGCCGGCGAGCGCGTCCCGGAGCATCGCCGCCCGCTCGAACTCCTCGCGCTTCGCGGCCTCCCGCATCTCGGTCTCCACGAGCGGACGGACGCGACCGATCTCCCCCCGCAGCACCTCGGTCGCGCGGTCGATGCGCGCGCGATACTCCTCGGGCGGGATCGCCGCAATGCACGGCGCGCTGCAGACCTTGAGGTGGTAGTAGAGGCACGCCTGCTTCGGGAGGCGGACGCACCGGCGGAGCTGGAAGAGGTCGCCGAGCAACTTCTCGACGCTCCGCGCTTCGCGGGCGCTCGTGTACGGTCCGAAGAGGAGGAGGCCCGCCCGGCGGCGCGGCCGGCGGACGAGGTAGATGCGCGGAACCTCCTCACCGACGCTGACCGCGAGGTACGGGTAGCTCCGGTCGTCCTTCAGGAGGACGTTGTACGGGGGCTGGTACTGCTTCACCAGGTTCGCCTCGAGGAGGAGCGCCTCCCGCTCCGTCGCCGTCGGGACGAACTCAACGCTCGCGCTCTGGGCGAGGATCGTCCCATCCTTCTCGATGCGCGCGCGCAGGTGGTCGAGCACGCGACGGCGAAGGCTCCGTGCCTTCCCGACGTAGACCACGTCGCCGCGCCCCGAACGGAAGAGGTAGACCCCGGGCGCGTTCGGTCCGGTGCGGAATCCCTCGCGGCTCTCCGCGGCGAGCTGGCTCGCCGGGACGAACGACGGGAGCTCGGTCCGACGGTCCTCCGTCATAGGGACGCGCGACGCAGGGCCGGGACGGGCGGGGCGAGATGCGGGAGGAGGAACCGGCCGGTGTGAGACGATTTCACCCGCGCGACCTCCTCGGGCGTTCCCTGGGCGACCACGTGACCCCCCGCATCGCCGCCCTCGGGTCCGAGGTCGACGAGCCAGTCGACCGACTTGAGCACGTCCACGTTGTGTTCGATCACGACGACCGTGTTGCCCCCCGAGCGAAGGCGGAAGAGGACCTCGAGCAGCCGCTCGACGTCGGCGAAATGGAGACCGGTCGTCGGCTCGTCGAGCAGGTAGAGCGTCTTCCCGGTCGGGGGCTTCGAGAGCTCGAACGCGATCTTGATCCGCTGGGCCTCGCCGCCCGACAGCGTCGTCGCGCTCTGCCCCAGGCGGATGTAACCGAGGCCAACATCCGAGAGGAGCTGGAGCCGGGAGGCGATCCGCCGGTGGTTCGCGAAGAACTTGAGCGCCTCGCCGACCGACATCTCGAGGACGTCGGCGATCGTCTTTCCTTTGAAGCGGACCTCGAGCGTCTCGGCGTTGAATCGCTTCCCGCGGCATTCCTCGCAGACGACGTACACGTCCGGTAGGAAGTGCATCTCGTAGCGGAGAGCTCCGTCCCCCTCGCACCGCTCGCAGCGGCCCCCGGCGACGTTGAAGCTGAACCGGCCCGGCGCGAAGCCCCGGGCCTTCGCCTCCGGCAGCCCCGCGAACAGCTCGCGGACCGGCGTCATGACGCCCGTGTACGTTGCCGGGTTCGACCGGGGCGTCCGACCGATGGGCGCCTGGTCGATCAGGAGCACGCGGTCGAGCTCGTCGATCCCCTCGATGAAGTCGTGACGGCCCGGGGTCTCCCGTCCGACGCCGAGATGGCGTCGGACCGCGCGGTAGAGGATCTCTTGGAGGAGCGTCGACTTCCCGCTCCCCGACACGCCGGAAAGACCCACGAGGAGTCCGAGGGGGATCGCGACGTCCTCTCCCTTCAGGTTGTGCTCCCGGGGTCCGTGGACGGTCAGGAACCGACGACCGGGGGACGCGCGCTGACGGGGCGTCGGGATCGACCGCGCTCCCGAGAGGAACGCCGCGGTGAGGGAGCGCGGAGCCCCGCCGATCTCCTCCGGTGGTCCGGAGTAGAGCAGCTCGCCGCCGAGCGAGCCGGCCCCCGGACCGAGGTCGACCAACCAGTCGGACTCGCGCATCGTCATCTCATCGTGCTCGACGACGAGCAGCGTGTTGCCGAGGTCACGGAGGGTCTTGAGGGTGGAGAGCAAGCGGGCCTGGTCGCGGGGATGGAGGCCGATCGAAGGTTCATCCAGGATGTAGAGGACGCCGACCAGGCCCGAGCCAATCTGCGTCGCGAGCGCGATCCGTTCGGCTTCTCCTCCCGAGAGCGTGCCGGACGCTCGGTCGAGGGTGAGGTACGTGAGGCCGACGTTCTCGAGAAACCCGAGCCGCGCGCGGATCTCCTTCACCACCTGGCCGACGATCTTCTCGTCCCGGTCGGAGAGCACCAGCGTCCGGAACATCTCGCTCGACTCGGCGACCGTGAGGGCCGTGACGTCGGCGATCGACCGTCCTTGCACGGTAACGGCGAGGCTCTCCGGCTTCAGCCGGCGGCCCCCGCACGCGCGGCAGGGAACGAACGAGAGGAAGCCGAGGTAGTACTCCTTCGCGCCTTCGCTCTTCGTCGTGCGCCATCGGCGCTCGAGCGCCGCGACCAGACCTTCGCGGAGCCAGCCGTTGACCCACCACTCCTCGGGGCCGTGCGTGGAACGTCCGACGCTCCGGTCGAGCCCGTACATGAGCGCCTTCCATCCCTTCTCCGAGAGCTCCCGGACGGGCCGTCGCGGGTCGTAGTCGAACATCTCCCCGAACCGGACGAGCGACGCCGTCATCGGTGTCAGCCCCCAGACGTTGATCGCGCGCGTGAGGGGCTTCTCCTTGTCGGGGATGATCCGCTCGGGCTCCGCGTGGAGCGTCGCCCCGATCCCGAGGCACTCGGGGCACGCCCCGAACGGGTTGTTGAACGAGAACATCCGGGGCGCGAGCTCGTCCATCGAGAACCCGCACTCCGGGCAGGCACGGCGGCTCGAGAACGTCTGGCGCTGCCCCCGCGGGCGGCGGAGCACGACGAGGCCGTCGCCGAGGCTCCTCGCGAGCTCGACCGCCTCCGCGAGCCGGGCCTCCTCGGACGGGGCGACCTCGAAGCTATCGACGACGACCTCGACCGTGTGCTTCTTGTTCTTCTCGAGCCGGACCTCCGGGCCGGGAAGTCGCACCTCGACGCCGTCGATCACGAATCGGCGGTAGCCGGCCTTGCGAAGCTTCTCGAGGACGTCCCGGTGCTCCCCCTTCTTCGCCCGGAGCACAGGAGCCAGGACGTCGACCTTCTCCCCGCTCGCCTGGGCCCGGACCGCGTCCACGACGCGGTCGACCGACTGGGGCGAGATCTCGTTCCCGTCGTTCGGGCAGTGCGGGATTCCGATCCGCGCGAACAGGAGCCGGAGGTAATCGTGGATCTCGGTCACGGTCCCGACCGTCGAGCGGGGGTTCTTGCTCCCGGCGCGCTGCTCGATCGCGATCGCCGGAGCGAGGCCGTCGATCGAATCGACGTCGGGCTTGTCCATCTGACCGAGGAACTGCCGGGCGTAGGAGGAGAGGCTCTCGATGTACCGCCGTTGGCCCTCGGCGTACAGGGTGTCGAACGCGAGGGACGACTTCCCCGAGCCGCTCACGCCCGTGATGACGATGAACTTCCCGCGCGGAAGGTCGATCGAGACGTTCTTCAAGTTGTGCTGGCGCGCGCCGCGCACCCGGATCGTGTCGGATGGGTCGGCCATGCTCCGGACCTACGGGGGAAGGAGGGAGCGGACGGTCTCGACCAGCCGGTCGAGGACGTGGACCTGGATGCGGTCCCCGAGCTCCTTCGACGCGCTCCGCGTGTCCCCGATCACGCTCTCCGGCCAATCCTTCTCACTCGGGCTTCCCGGGACGAACGAGCTGTGACGGTACTCGACCACCGGTCGGTCGTTTCCGACCGTCGCGGGGGCGAGCGCGACCATCCGGGACGTCTCGAGGAGACCCGCGTGCCCGTCCGTCGCCGGAGATTCCGTCCCCCGAAGCTCGTACACGAACTCGTAGTCGCAGAGCACGACGACCCGCGTCTCGGGATGAGCCTGCATCGTCGCGTCCGCGGCCTCGCGCAGCGCCGCCATGTGGCCGCGCTCGCCATGGCCCGAGAGCACGAGGATCCGCCGGGCCCCCCACCGCGCGAGCTCGGAGAGGACGCTCGCGACGTACTCCTCGAGCTGGGAGATCGTGAGCGAGACCGTCCCCGGGAAACGGCGGGCGCCGGGAGCGGACCCGTACGGGATCGTCGGAGCGACGATCCCGTTCACTCGCTCGGCCAGGGCGAGCGCGGTCATTTCCGCTTGGATCTGGTCCGACCCGAGCGGCAGGTGAGGACCATGGGCTTCGAGACAACCCACCGGCACGATCAGGACCGGATTCGACCCCATCCGCCGGGCGAACGAGCGGGAATCGAGGTCGACGAGCCGGTACGAATTCTCCACGACGCAATGAACCGGTCGAGCGTATTTAACGCGGGCCGAGAGGTCGGGAAACGGTCGACCTCCGTACGGGGGGAGGGACGCTCATAGCGGTCCGTTGTCTCGGGTCCAGTTTCGAGCCGGCCTCTGCCTACGGTGGCGCGGAAGCGGTGGCGGATTCCGACCCGCTTTCGGGCGCGGGCGCGCCCTTCCCCTTCGACGGTCGCGCTCGTTTCCGGGCCCCGGGGAAGGGGGAAGGAGCGGCCGGAGCCGACGCCGTCGATTCCGTGGACTTCGGCATGGACGGGCCGGTCCGGCCCGGCCCCCGGCCCCGGGACCCCTTCTCCTTCGCGGTCCCCGCCGAGCGCTTCGCTTTTCCCCTAGGCCGGCCGGTCGACTTCGTGCCCTCCTTCTTCTTCTCCCGGGTCGGGCACTCGGGGTTGATGCAGAGCGTCCACGGGGGTCGACCGGCCTCGATCGCCGTAACGACCGGCGCGCGACAGACCGGGCACGGGGGCTGGTCCTTCTCGAGCTTCCCGCGCTGGGGGAGAGGATAGGTCACGCGGCACGACGGATACCCCGTGCAGCCGACGAACCGCTTTCCCGCGAACGAGTAGCGGATCTGGAGCGGGCTCCCGCAGTTCGCGCAGACGCCGATGCGGAACGCCTTGTGGTGTTCCGGGCACTCCGGGTTGATGCAGTAGAGGTCGGGGCGGACGCCGCGGAACGTGATCTTCACGCGAGGGACCTTGCAGGTCCCGCAGAGGAAATCGGGCGCCGGCTCGACGAACCCCGCGGACGGGAGCGAGTAGTTCGCGGAGCACGACGCCGGGTTGTTCGCACACTGGACCCACCGCGCCCCGCGCGGGCTGCGCGCGAGCTGGAGGGCGCCGCCGCACTTCACGCACGGGCCGACGTAGTGCTGGCGGTCGAGGGCGCCGGTGAGCGTCTCCTTCACGCCGTGCGAGTTCGCCGTGAGGAGCGCGTACGCCTCCCGGAGCATCTCGCGGGACTCTTCGATGACCTCCTCCTTCGGCTTCTTGGACTCCGCCACGAGCTCCATGTCCTCCTCGAGGCGGTGGGTCATCTCGGGACGGGTGATCACGGGCGCATGCGCTTTGAGGGCCTCGGTGACGGCGATCCCGGTCGAGGTCGGTTCGAGCTGGCGGGCGCTCACGTAGTGCCGGTCGAACAGCTTCTGCAGAACGTCGTGGCGCGTGCTCTTCGTGCCGAGGCCGAGCCGTTCCATCTCCTGGATGAGGGACCCCTGAGTGTACCGGCGGGGAGGCCGCGTCTGGTCCTCCACCATCTCGACCTTCGGGATCGCGACGGACTCGCCGACCACGAGCCGGGGCATCGGGACCTCGTCCGGCTTCGAGTACGGGTAGATTCGGTACCACCCGGGCTCGGTCAGGTGCTGGCCCTTCCCCTCGAACCGCTCCCCGTGGACCTCGACCGCCGTCGTGCGCGCGATCCCCTCGGCATCGGGAGCGATCGTCGCAAGGAATCGGCGAACCACGAGCTCGTAGACGGTCGCGTGCTCGGGTCGGAGCTTCTTCGGGTCGACCACGCCGGTCGGGTAGATCGGCGGGTGGTCCGTCGTCTCGGCCCGTCCCCGGGTGGGGCGGAAGCTCGGCTGACGGAGGACGAACTCGGCCGCTTGCGCGAACGGTCCTTCGCGGAACTTCTCGGCGAGGGTCCTCAAACCTAGGCCGCGCGGGTAGACGGTGTTGTCCGTCCGCGGATAACTGATCAGCCCCTGCGTGTAGAGGTCCTCCGCGATCCGCATCGCGCGGGCCGCGCCGATGCCGAGGCGGGTCACCTCGGCGACGAACAGGGTCGTCGAGAACGGCACGGGCGGCCGGCGTCGCGTGTTCTCCTCGGCGAACTCTCGGACGGTCCCGCTCCGCGCGTTGGCGACTCGATGGAAGACGCGCTCGGCGTCCTCCTTCTTCTCGAAGATCCCGTGATGGTGGTGGAGGCGGAACTGCTCGCCGTCTTTCTCGCCCGTTGCGACGAGATCCCAGAACGGGGTCGGGACGAACTCCTTGATCGCCTGGTCGCGCTCGACGAGGAGGGCGAGCGTCGGCGTCTGGACGCGGCCGACGGAGAGGAAGTTACGACCTCGCTGGTGGGCCGTCAAAGAAAGATACCGGGTCAGGAGGGCCCCCCAGACGAGGTCGATCTCCTGGCGCGCCTCGCCGGCCTCGGCGAGGGCCCGGTCGAGCTCCTCGAGGTGCGCAAAGCTCGTCTCGATGGCGTCCCGGGTGAGCGCGCTGTAGCGCGCTCGCTTCACCTCGATCCCCGGGTGCAGCCGCTGCAGGAGCTCGAGGGATTCCAGGCCGATCAGCTCGCCCTCGCGGTCGAAATCGGTCGCGATGATCACGCGGTCGAACTCGCGGACGATCGATTGAAGGGCGGCGACGATCCCCTTCTCGGACACCCGCTTGTGCGGCCGGGTCTCGAGGAGCCTCGGAAGCCCGTGGAGGGTCCACTCCGAGAGCTCTTTCGGGTAGTCGAGCTCGACGATGTGGCCGCGGAGTCCCACGACCGCGAACGAGCCGTCCGGCCGGTCGAATCGAAAGACCGGCGTCCCTTCGAGACGGCTGCGCTGCATCCGTCCGTCGGACAGGACGATCGCGATCCGGAGAGCGGTGTTGAACTTCTCGGTGACGACGAGAGTACGAACCACGGCCCGGTATTCACGTCGGGCTCCGTAGATAAATTCAAGGGCCGACGATCACGGTTCGAACGCTCTGAACGTGAGCGCGCGCGTTCGGCCGGAGCCCGGTCCCGCGGATCCGTCTCCCGGCGACTCCGCGACCGTGCCCCACCCCGCCCTCCGGCTCTTTATACGGCTCCTGCGGTCGGGGCGACCGACGCCGCGGTAACTCAGTTTGGGAGAGTGCAAGACTGAAGATCTTGAAGCCGCCGGTTCAAGCCCGGCCCGCGGCATGCCTCTCCAAGGACCGACGGTGACCCCATGGAACGACGCTACGCCCGGTTCCATCGCGCGCCGCTGACCGACCATCCCGGAGCGTCCGAGGTTCCGGACAACGGGATGTGCCTCTCCGTCTTCCTGGTGCTCGAACACCCCGAACGGGCGGGCTCGGTCCTGGTCGGTCAGGTCGACCCCACCGGCCCTTGGTGGGAGGTCGGTGCGATCGACCCGAAGAGAGTGGCCGCGGCGGGAGAGCGCTGGATGCTCCCGTCGTGTCAGCTCGTCCTCTTCGAGTCCCCGGCAGACGCCGCTCGCCGCATCCAAGAGGAGCAGCTCGGGGCCCCTCCGATCCCTCTCGAAGGCCCGTTCGTCTTTTCCGACCCCTCTCTGCGCCCCGGGAGCTCGGGGAAGGACCCGCATTGGGACCTCCATTTCGTGTACCGCGGTCGGTGGGGGTCCGGCCAGCTCCCGAAGGCACGCGTCTGGAAGAGGCTCGAGTTCGTGGACGTCGCTCGAACGGCGCGCGACCGGTTCGCCCGCGACCAAGGCGATGTGCTCGAGCTCGTCGGGCTGCGCCCGAAGGACTGACCCGGGGGCGTGGCCGCGGGGCCGAACCGACTACTTCGACGGCACGAACCAGACGTCCGTGATCGAGTACTTCGGGTTCGGGTCGAACCGCGCCTCGATCGGCATCCCGACGTAGAGGTCGGACTCGACGCAGTCCCGAAGCCGGACGAGGAGAAGGCTCCCGACGCCTTCGAACTCGACGAGCGCGAGGTTGTACGGGGTCTCCTTCAGGAACGCCTCGCTCCCGAAGTGGCACGTCGTCCAGGAGTGGACCCGCCCCCGCGTGGGGAGGTCGATCCACTCCGTCGGTGCGCCACAGACCATGCAGTGGCTCCGGGGCGTCCCATAGACGAACCCGCACTTCGGCTTGCGGCACTTCGACCCCCGCAGCTTCCCCTCCGCGAGCCCGAGGAAGAACGGCGAGTCCTCCGCGTAGCTGTGAACGTAGTTGATCGTGTACGGGCTCCGCACGATCAGGCTCTCGACGCCCTCTGCGTCGCGATAGACCGCGGAGCCGCTCCTCTCCAGCTCGGCCTGCACGTCCCGGAACTTCGTGTACGTCGGGGGACGCGCGCTCATCGGAACCCCCGTTCGAGAATCGAAACGGTCACCGACGACCCCGTCCCGGCGTGGCTGTGGATGGCGCCCCGCCGCGGCTGCTTCAGCTGCAGCGTCGGGTCGCCGAAATGCTTCGCCACCGTGCCCTGAAGTTGCCAGAAGGCGAAAACGGCCTGCATGAGACCAGTGGCGCCCACCGGGTGGCCGCACGCGATGAGGCCCCCGGAGGGGTTCACGGGGATCGTCCCCGCGTTCGGGACGGGGAAACCGTAGTCGATCCCCTTGAGGAACGGGTCACCGTGCTCGACGAAGTCGTAGCCTTCCCCGTAGCGACAGAGTCCGAGGTCCTCGTACGTCTGGATCTCGCTCGAAGCGTAGGCGTCGTGGAGCTCGATGAAGTCGAGCTCCCGAATCGGTCGCGTGATCCCGGCCATCCGGTACGCCTCGATCCCCGCCGAGCGACCGGCCCGGAACGAGTGGACTCCCGGGTACGGGAGGTCCTCGTAGTCCTTCGCTTTCTCGTGCGGGAGAAGCGGTACGTGGCCGAACGGTCGGTCGGCGAGCCGCATGGTGTCGGTGCCGCATCCGACGCCGGTGATCTGGACCGGTTTGTCGGTGAACTCCTTCGCGCGGGCTTCGTCGCACAGAATGACGCAGGCCGCCCCGTCGCTCATGGTGCAGATCTGCTCGCGCGTGAGCGGGAAGCTGATCATCTCCGACGCGAGGACGTCGTCGACCGTGAGCCGCTTCGGGTACTGTGCGTACGGGTTGTGGAGCGCGTTCGTGTGGTTCTTGACGGAGACGAGGCTCATGATGCGGCTCCCCTCGGCGATGGCGAGGCGCTGTGCCTCGCGTTCGTCCTTCACGTTCGCGAACCGGCCGAGCCGAAGGTACTCGTAGATGTGCCGGACGACCATGAGCGCGTAGTAGCCCGTGTAGAATCCGCCGAGGGGAAAGTCGAAGTTCGTGTCGGACGCGAGGGCGATGAACTCGTTCCCCTTCCACGTCGGCACGCGGCTCATCGTCTCGAACCCCGCGGCGAGGCAGACGTCCATCCTCCCGCTCGCCACCGCCTCGTACGCCGCCTGGAAGCACTCGCCGCCCGTGGCGCCGCCCCACTCGATCCGGACCGACCCCTTGGGGTTCATTCCCAGGTAGTCCTGGACCATGCTCGCCGCCTTCAGCTGCCGTGCGAAGTGGTCGGAGAAGTAGGAGATCCGAGTACCGTCGATCCGGTCGGCCGTGAGGTTCGGGATCCCTTTGAGCGCGTAGTCGTACGCCCTCTTGACCATCAGGCGGAAGTCCATCGCGGGATGCGCCTTCGCGAACTTCGTCACGCCTCCCGTGACCATGTAGACGCGCCGTCCTCGCGGAGGCGCGCTCGGGCGAGGGGTCGAGGTTCGGGAGACGCTTTTCGAGCTTCTCTTTGGACGAGCGGGCACGGTGATTCCCTCGCGCGGGCCAACCGGGTCGCCTTCATAACCTTCTCACGAGAACGCGCGGGCGGGCGGCGTCGGAACCGTTTAACGCGACGAACCGCTCGACGGAGCGATGGCGCGTCGGCCGGTCCCCCCGAAGGACCTTCTGTCGGTCTCGGACATCGCGAGCGACCTCGACCGTCTCCTGGTCCGGGCGGAGGCGCTGAAGACGGAGCGGGCTCGCGGAGTGAAGCGGCCGCTGTTGGCCGGACGGAACCTGGGCATGATCTTCGAAAAGCCGTCCACCCGGACGCGCGTGTCGTTCGAGGTCGCGATGAACGATCTGGGGGGTCACGCGATCTACCTTTCCTCGAGGGACCTCCAGCTCGGCCGCGGAGAGACGATCGCGGACACCGCCCGGGTTCTCTCCCGGTTTGTGGACGCCGTATCGTACCGGGCGTTTCACCACGCGGACATGGTCGAGCTCGCCCGCTGGGCCTCGGTCCCGGTGATCAACGCGCTCGACGACCTCGAGCATCCGTGCCAGGTCACCGCGGACCTTCTGACGATGCGCGAGCGCTGGCGGGGACGGTTCGCCGGTCGCCGGCTCGCCTGGGTCGGGGACGGGAACAACGTCCTCCACTCTCTGCTGCTCGGTGCAGCGGCCGTCGGGCTCAGCCTCTCCGTCGCGACCCCGAGCGGTTACCGCCCCCAACCCGAGTACGTGCGAGCCGCCGAGGTGCTGACCCGGGGGACCAAGGCGACGGTCTCCCTCACGACCGACCCGGAGGAAGCGGTCCGGGGCGCCGACGCGATCTACACGGACGTGTGGGTATCGATGGGGGAGGAGTCCGAGACGAAGGCGCGCGAAGAAGCGTTCCGGGGATTCCAGGTGAACGACGCGCTCGTCGCGCTTGCAAAAGCCTCGGCCTTCGTGCTCCATGACCTCCCGGCCCACCGAGGGCAGGAGATCACGGACTCCGTCCTGGACGGACCCCGTTCGGCCGCGTGGGACCAGGCGGAGAACCGCCTTCACGCCCAGAAAGCGATCCTCGAGAGGTTCCTCGGACCGAGGACTCGACCGCGCGTGCGGCAGTGACCGCTCCGGCGCAAGCGAGGTTCCGGTCGTGAACGATTACTCGCACCGCGACCGCCGGGCGCAGCGGGAGGCCGACCGTGTGACCTTCGCCGTCGTGGGCGTCACGGCCGGACTCACCATCGTCGCGCTCGCATTCCCACCGCCCTGGATCGGCGTCGCGTGCGTGGTCGCCCTCGCGGTCGTCGGGTTCGTCTGCATGAGCTGGTCCGACCGGACGCTCGACAGCTACTCGAACGACCTCAGTGCGGCTCGGGAGGGACGGCTCTCGGACGGCTTCGCGCGGGCCGAGACCGCCTCCCCCGCCGGCGCCGAACGCCGTCCGGACGCCCCTCCGTCGCGGTCCCCTCACTCCCGGAAAAGGGCGCCGACGAGCGGCGGAGCGGGGTCGGACCGACCTCCCCGCTAGTCGAATTCGGGGCGGTTCAGCGCTTCGTCGACCCCTCGGGCTCGGCTCTCAGCCGAACCTTGAGGACGTGCTCCAGCTTCCGGACGAGCGCGTCCGGAGGACGGAAGCTCCCCGACTCGATCTTGAGGACGACCGACTTCTTTTCGTTCAGCATCTTGCCGAGAACCTCGGGCGTCCACTGGAGGGACTCGCGGGCGAGACGGATCTTCCGGTTCCAGTCCGGGGCGAGCTCGAGCTCCCCGATCTCTTGGTAGAGGTCTCGTTCCTCGAGCCGGCGGCGCCCACCGGTCGGCCGGCTGACGGTCACTCCGGGACGGAAGGGGGTTCGACCTTCGGCCTCCGGCGAAGCCGCCGGCGAAGCCGGGTCGACCGGAGTGCCGAACCGGGCGCAGTCCGGGCACAAGGAGAGGACTGAGTGCTCGAGTCGAACCCGGCTCGTGGACGGTACGTCCTTTCCGCACATCTCACAGAGCATCGCACTCACCTACGACGACGGCCGGTGCCGAGTCCTCCGACGTTCTTCCATCCTTCGGCGGCCGTCCTCGAACCGAGACCTCTCCTCGACCGTTTCGAAGAGGAGCGGGGGAACCGGAACCGGGCGTCCGTTCGCATCCACCGCGACCATCGTGACGAACGCCTCCCCGACCGGGCGCGCGTCCCCTCCGTGGGTCGACTCCGCGCGCACGCGGACCCAGACCTCCATCGAGGAGGTCCCGACGTACGTGAGTTCGGCGTCGAAGTCGACGACGTCCCCCACGTGGACCGGAGAGAGGAAGTCGACCCGGTCGAACGACGCGGTGACGCAGCTCGCCTGGGAGTGTCGGGCCGCCGTGATGTAGGCGACCCGGTCGATCTCGGCGAGGATCGTCCCTCCGAAGACGTTGCCCGCGAAGTTCACGTCCGTCGGCACCATGAGGCGCGTCGTCGTCGCGCGGGACGATCTCACGGTGGAAGCGACAAGATCCGGCACGTGCTCCGCCTCGCGTCGGGGCGAAAGGTCGACGAGGCGACTCGCTAAAGCGATTGCGCCGGGGCCCGCGGGCTTCTCGCGTGTCGACCATGATTGCGGCTCTTCCGCTCGCAATCCGGTCGGTGGTCCCGGGGCCCGAGGGCCCGCGCGAATCCCCCGAGGGCCTCACCGGGCGGAACGGGCCGCGGCCACCCTAGACCGTCCTACGGGTATTCGTCGCCCCAGAACGCGCGCCGGAACCGGCGCCCGAGGGAGATCCCCCACAGTACCCACATCACGATGACGAGCGCCGGTACGAGGAGGAAGGAGACGAGGACGATCGCGAAGTTCTGGTACCAGGCGAATCGTCCGGCGAGGAAGGCCAGGTAGAGGATCACCCAGACGAGACCGCCGACCAGGAGAGCGACGGTGGCGATGATCCGGATCTTGAGACCGCGGAAGAATGGCACCGTCTCCGCGGGTCCGAGCGGGTATCGATCCGGCCTCATCGTCCGCCTCCCGCACTTCGGTCAGCGAGCTCGCCGAGCCGCTTCGATGCCGAGCGCAGCCGGTCCCCCATCCCCTTGAGGTCCGACCGACCTCCCCGGCCGACGTCCTCGAGATAGGCGATGTACGCCTCCATCTCGGAGAGCGCTTCCTGCGGAGAGCGTGGGCCCCGGCCGACCCAGTCCCGGACCCAATCGGGTCCGCGACGGCCGGAGTCGGTCAGCTCGTACCGTCCGTCGTCGCGCTTCACCACGAGCTTCTCCTCGACCAATTGGTCGAGCAACGGATAGATCGACCCGGGAGACGGGCGCCACCAGCCCATCGTCATCCGGTCCATTTGCTCCATGACCTCGGCGCCGTTCATCGGACCCCGCTCCAAGAGTTGCAGGACCCAGACACGGAGACCTCGCCGGTGCTTCGAGCCCCAACCGTACGCCCACATAGTCGAAAATCCGATATCGATAATTCGATATAACGGTTTCGTTGCGCACGATGGTGAGGCGACCCGTTTCGCCACCTCCCCGGGGCTTCAAAGCGCCGGGAGGCTCTGGGAAGGAGCGAGGAGTATTCATGTCGCCGTCGTCGAAGACGAAGAAGCCGAGCGCGAGCCGAGCGAAACCAACTCTTCCGAAGTCGTACGTCGCGACCGTCGCCGTGATCGTGTCCGACCGGAAGAAGGCGACCGAGTGGTACACTCAGCGGCTGGGGCTCGACTTGGTGGAGAGCATGGACCACTGGGTCGCGGTCGGACGAAAAGGAAAGGGCGGGCTGCTCCACCTTTGTCAGATCTCGGAGTTCGAGCCGAACGCGACGCTCGAGCCGGGGAACTCGGGGATCACCCTTCGGCTTCCCGGCACGGACTTCGTCGCCTCGTGCACCGCGCTCAAGTCGAACGGCGTCGAGTTCGTCGAGGGACCAAAGAAGGAGTCCTGGGGCTGGTACGCGACGATCCGCGACCCGGACGGAAACGAGCTGTTCCTGATGCCGGATCTTTGAGGGCGCGCCCCAGAACGTCCGCGGACCGCGACCGGTGGCCCCGGTCCGGCCCGCGCCCGGGAGGGAAATCGATCGGCCGGTTTCCCTCGGTGGTTTGGTGAGACAACGCCTATATAGGGGGACCAACTGGGCGCGCCCGGAGCCTTCAGAAAATGGCGCAGAAGCCCCACCTCAACATCGTCTTCATCGGACACGTTGACCACGGGAAGTCCACGACGGTCGGCCGCCTCCTGCTCGATACCGGCTACATCCG
>DAEB01000037.1:22097-22280 GCA_002495185.1 Thermoplasmata archaeon UBA184
CTTCACCATCATCGACGCGCCCGGGCACCGCGACTTCGTCAAGAACATGATCACCGGGACGAGCCAGGCCGATGCGGCCGTGCTCGTCTGTTCGGCCGCGGAAGGAGTCCAGGAGCAGACCCGGGAGCACATCTTCCTCGCGCGGACGCTGGGAGTCACCCAGCTCATCTGCGCGATCAACAA
>DAEB01000047.1 GCA_002495185.1 Thermoplasmata archaeon UBA184
GATGGATTGCGCCATCGCTCGTTCCTCGCGAGGGGAGGAACGAGCGGGGCCTATCCGGGCTGGTCCGACCGCTTGGAGTTGTCGTCCTTCTCGAAGCGAGCCTTCCGAAGGACAGAGACGACCTTCGGGAGGTCGTCCCGAATGAACCGCCAGAGGTCTTCCGGGTCGATCGTCTCGTACGTGTGCAGGACCGCAGTGCGGAAGTTCCTCACGGTCGTCCACAGGGTGGGGTTCTCGTCCTTGAACCCACGACTCAAGTGGTCGGCGGATTCCGCGATGAAGATGGCTCTCAGGTGGACCCGTTCGACGGTCGTCCGATCCCGCCGGAATCGGCCCCGGTCGGCCAACGCCCGGATCTCGTCCGCCTCCTCCAGCATGCGCGCGGCATGCTCCCGGTCGCGGTTGGTCAAAGTGGGACCGCCTCCGCGAGGATGCTCGGGGCGGCCGCCCACCAGAGTTGGTCGGGAGACGCGATGTCAACTCGCCGACCGATCAGGTTCTCGAGTGCAGTCGCGAGGTGGACGCGGTTCGAACCCCGGACCCAGTCGACCAAGAGGTCGACGTCGCTGCTCTCCCGGGCGGTGCCGCGGCGGACGGAACCGAACACCCTCACGTTCCTCGCTCCGTGATCCCGCGCGACGCGAAGGATTGTGCCCCGATGCGGGCCGAGAACCTGCTCGATCCCGAGTCCCTTCCCAAGGACGATCGGCCGAATCTTCGGGACGGCGTAAAGGGCTGACTTGCACCTCGGGCAAACCTTCGGGCGCTCGGCCCGGCGGACGCGCCATACGTAGACGCAACGGAAGCATCGTGCCTGCCGTCCTTTCTGGCCGGACATCAGTAAGATAGAGGATTCCGAACTTACTTATCCCTATCGGGAAGACTGACCCCCGGCCCGCACCCAGATTGGCGTCCCCCAGCGAGGTGGAGAGAAATACCCCCAGACCGGCGACCACTCGTCTTTCTTTCGCGAAAGAACGAGGCAGTAACCGTGGGTAACTTGCCCGTTTCTCCGTCAGAGACGAATCCGGGAGTCCCGAGCCAACGCCGAATCCCAGCACGGGCGTTTCTCGAAGGACGAGAAAGCGTGCCCCCGGTGCTGCGGTCGCCGGCTGGTTCGGCCGGCTGCCGTCACGGCTCGTCGGGACAGGAAGATTATCTCCCGGGAGCCCTCCCTCCGTAGGACGGGCGCGGGAAGCACACCGCGTCGGGTTCGCATGGTTCCCTCGGCCCATCGCCCTCGCATGAGGCTGCGTCCGAGTAGCGTCATCAACTCTTCACGGTCGGCCACGCGCCTGGGCTGGGCGGCACTCACCGCGATCTTGGTTGCGTCGCCGGGGATTCCGTTGGTCTTGGGGGGAGGTGGTGGGAGCCATCTTGCGTCGGCCCCGGGAACGGGCCCCTCGGGCCTGAACTTCGGGGGTGGCCTCATTGGGACGACCTCGGTTCAGTCGGTCGATGGAACGCCCTTCTGGGAGACCTACTGCCCCTCAGGCAGTTCTCCGGGCCCGTGCACTGACCCCGTCGGACTCACGTACGTTGCTCCGGCGGATGCGGTCGTCCTGACCGAGGCCAACCAATCCGCGCCCTTTCAGACCCCGAGGGGCCCACCCGCAATCGTCGAGTTCAATCCGGCCACACTCCAGATCACTTCCCGGACGAACATCTCCTGTACTCCCGGGATGCCCTTCTACCCGGCGAATGGCTTCGACGTCTTCGTCCCCTGTGTCAACTCCTACAGGGACGAGATTCTCGTGTGGAACTACTCCAGCGGCCGACTCGGGCCGGCCATCGAGACTCCGTTCTGGCCCGTTTCGATGACGTACGATACCCGGTCTGGGTTGATCTATGCGGGCGGTTGGAACGCGAGCGGTTCCATGAAACTCGGGGCGATCAACCCCGACACCGGGGTCCTAACGAATGTCCTGACCGTCGTGGACGCATCCTTCGCGGGGTTCTTTTCGGAAGGTGGTTACCTGCTCGCCTACGATCCGGCGACCGACCGACTTCTGCTCCCGAACGTTTCCGGACCGTACGGCGGCGCGGGTCCGGCCCTCGTAGCGGTGGACCCATCGACGGGGCTCGTCGACGGGCAGGTCGCCCTTGGGGCTCCCGTCCTCAGCCTCGTGGTGGACACGTCCACCAACCAGATCTTGGCCGCGACCGACCGACCGTACCAGGTCGACGTGTTCAACGCACAGACGTACAGCTCCCAAGGAGCAGTCTCCCTTCCGACGTGCCTCTCCGAAGGCTGCGCCGGCGGCGACGCCCGCCAAATACTGATCGACCCATCCCACGGGGACGCGTACTTGCTAACGAGTCTCGCACTCGACGCCCTCAACCTTTCGACCCTCACTCTCGTGGGGTCCATCTTCGATTACGGCGATGGAGGGCAAGGAAGCGGGGCCTACGTCCCGAACCTCGACCGGGTCTTTGGAGCTTTTTGGTTCATCTCTCAGCAGATCCCGGGCTTCATGGACCAGCTCAGCCACACCGTCCGCGACGTCCTCACTTCCTTCCTGTGGGTACCCACGAGCGGAGGGATCCTCGCGGCAGCAGCCATCGTCGGAACGGCGTTCGCCTTGGTTCGATTTCGTGGTCCCCCGGTGTCCCCGAGAGTACGTCGTCCTCGATCGAATCCCGCCGATTCACTCGATTACGTGGATCGATTCTGGCCCGGACGCGATTGAGGGGGCGCACCGGAACAATCGTGGAATCGCGACGTGGCCCGGCTTCGCTCCGCGGCCGGGGAGGACACGCTCGTCGTCTTTCGCTCGAGGGCGGCGTCGCGCCCCGGAGTCGCACGGCTCGGAGGCCAAGCTCGGCGTCACGAGGGTCTGCGGCGACCCATGCCGGTCGAAGCAGACGGACCTCAACGCGACCCAGAGTCGTTCCTACCTTCCGGCGGAGGGGTCTCCTCCGGGCTCCCGCGACACATTGCAGGTCGCGGCATGCTTTTCGAGCTGGGCCTGCGTCGCGAATGACGCACCGCACTCACACGTGAAACTGGCCGTCATGGCGGCCGACCGTATTCCGGACCTCCTTTCAACGCTTCGGTCACTTCCCAAGGGATTCGACCGAGGCGCCCGTGTTTCCGGGATTCCGTTCAAGAGGGGGAATCGCTCGCGGGCGAGGGCTCCCGAGGCATCCGCTGTCTCCGGAGAATGTCCTGCACCCGAGGGTCCTCTCGGGCAGCCGCGTAGAGGGGGGAGTACAAGAGCTCGAGAAGCGGAAGCACCCCGTTCCGGAGCGCCTCCTCCATCGCCGCGACGAACTGGTCCCTCTCGCCGAGAGCGTACCACAAAAAGCCGATGAAGAACACGACCATCTCGCCCTGCTCGGATCTCTGCTGGAGCTTTTCGATCAGCCGACGAGCGGTGGCCGGGTCGCCCTGGCGGGTCGCGAGAATGCCGCGGTACACCATCGTCCAGGGACTTTCCGGTCGAACGCCCTCCATCTCGCGGACCGACTCGTCTGCCTTCCCGAGGTCGCCCTTTCCGAGGTAGTACTCGCTCATGTGGGCATTCGTCCGGAACCGGATGCGCGACTTCGTGGCGGCCCAGAAAGCGAGGGCCTCGGCTTCCCGCCCGGAATAGGCCAACGCCCGACCGAGGAAGGAGAGGACGTTGATGTCGTCCGGATTGAGCTTCCGAGCCGCCTCCAAGAGATGGACGGCCTCGCCGATGTCGCCCTGCCCGGCCGCGAGCTGGGCGAGCCAGCGGTACGGGTCGGCGAGGCTCGGGTTCAGCTCCATCGCGCGCCGAGCTTCCCGCTCGCATTCGATGAACCGGTCCGACCCGAGGTAGAGCCCTGCGAGGACCGAGTGCGCTTCGGCGATCCCGTCGTGGATCCCGAGCGCGGTCTGCAGCTCTTGGAACGCCCGATCCTCGGCAATGCGGAACGGCGCCGCGCCCTCGGTCGCGAGCCAGAGAAGGGTCTCGGCGATTCCGACCCGGGCCCGAGCAAACTTCTCGTCCCGCGCGACCGCCCCCTCGAAGAGGGAGAGAGCGGTTCGGATCGACTCGATCGAACCCTTCTCGCCAAACAACTGCCGTCCGTGCAGGAACAGCGAGTAGGCTTCCATGTCCGACGTGTCGGGGGCGGTCGACACCGAAGGGGGTAGTGCGCCGGGCGCCGCCCCGGTGAGGTGCGTCGCGACGGACCGAGCGACGTTGCCCGCGATGTCGTCCTGGATCTCGAAGATGTCGTCGAACGAGCGGTCGTAGCGCATCGACCAGATGTGGGCTTCGGAACGCACGTCCACGAGCTGCACCGCGATCCGAACGCGGTTGCCGGACTTGCGGACGCTTCCCTCGAGAGCGACCCGGACGTCGAGCTCGTCGCCGACCTCCCGGATCGATTTGGGGGACCCCTTGTACCGTTGGACGGACGTTCGGGCGATCACCCGGAGCTGCGGCACTTGCGCCGTCCGCGAGATCAATTCGTCGGTCAGGCCGTCCGCGAAGAACTCGTCGGCCGCATCCGCGCTGAGGTTCGCGAGCGGCAGGACCGCGAGACGAAGGTTCGGTGACGGCGGGCTCGGGGGAGTCGGTGGGGGTGCCCGCCGGCCGCCGACCACGACGCGATAGATCTCCACCGGCTCCTGCACGCTCTTGAGGTTCCGGGCACCGACCCTCTCGATGACGACCGGGAGCTTGTTCCGGACCTGCTCGTAGATCGTCGCCGAGAGGCAGATCCCGCCCGGTTCAGCGAGAGGCTCGATGCGGGAGGCGACGTTGACGGTGTCGCCCACGATGTCGCCCTCCTCCTCCACGACGTCCCCGAGGTGAAGGCCGACCCGGAGCAGGATCTGGTCGTCCGGTCCGACGGAAGAGTTCCTCAGACCGATCGCTCGCTGGATCTCGACCGCGCACCGGACCGACTCGACCGCGCTCGGGAACTCCACCAAGAAGCCGTCCCCGAGGGTCTTCACCTCGCGTCCCGCAAACTGCAAGAAGATCGGACGAAGCAACGCCTGATGTTCCCGGCGCAGGCGCAGCGCGGCCTCCTCGTCCTGCTGACCCAACCTCGTGAACCCGACGAGGTCGGTGAACATGATGGCGGCGAGCCGGCGCGTCAACGGTGCAGAACCAGCAACCGACGGTTCTTTTCCCTTCGTCGGTCGGGGCGAACCCCGAACGGCGGGTTCCGCCCCCCGCGGCGGCGGTCCGGGGAGGGGCTCATGTCGGCCGGAGTCCAAGGAGGAGCGGACGACCCGTCTCGAGGCCCCGCTGCACGGAACGGGGGCGGAGCCCGGCGTGACGGATCATCTCCTCGAGCCGAGGGTAGGGGACCATCTGGCGGACGTCCTCTTCCTCCCAGTGGCGCATCCCCTGGCCCTCTTCCGCCACGAGAAAATGAGTGTAGGTCAGCGACCGGTTCCCCCGGCGCCGCGAGAAGGCGAGACGGACGGCCTTGGTGGAGGGGTCGTCGTACGTCATCAGACGGAGCATCCCTACGCGGAACTCGGCCGGATCGATCCACGGCTCCAGGATGAGAAGACCTCCCGGCTTCACGTGGGCGGCGAAGTTCTCGATCGTCTGCCGGGTCGCGAGCTCCGTGAGGACGTTTCCGATCGCACCGAAGAGGCAGCTGATCACGTCAAATCGCTGGGGAAGACGAAAGGTACGCATGTCGGCCCGGACGAGCCGGACGCCCGGGAGTCGGACCCGCGCGACCCGAAGCATTTCGCGACTTCGGTCGAGTCCCATCACCCTGTGCCGGGACCGCAGGTACTCGAGGTGACGGCCGGTACCGCATGCGATGTCGAGCCAGGTATCCCCGCCGGAACGGCAGAACCTCCGGGCGAGCTCCTCGAGCCTCCGAGCCTCCGCGCGATAGTTCTTCCCAGCGAGAAGCCGGTCGTAGAACGGGGCGAGCTCGTGGAACATGAGGGGTTCCTGGGAGCTCATGGACTCAGCTCCGAGGGCGGACGACGCCTCGTTCTCGAAGGGGCTTCCCCGCGACGAGGAGGCCACGGTCGCGCGTGAACCCTCGGGCGAGGAAGTGAGGCGTGAGACCCGCGCGGCGAGCGAGCAGCTCCAGCCGATCCGGGTCGACCATCAACCCCCGGTCGACCTCCTCGAGGAATCGGATGCCGCGGCCGGGAATCCCGACGAGGTGGTAGTACCGGATCATCGTCCGATGCCCCCGAACCTCGGAGTAGGCCATCCGAACCAGGGTCAGGTCCCGGGTCTCCTCGGTGCGGAGATGAACGTGACCGGACTTGGCACGGGACGGAAGGATCCACGGTTCGACGATCGCCACCCCGCCCGGTTTCAAGTGGTCGGCGAAGCGAGCGAACGTCTTGGCGAGGTCCCGCTCCGATTCGAGATGACCGATCGCGCTGAAGAGACAGGTCACGACGTCGAACCGCTGACCGAGGGAGAAGGTCCGCATGTCCGCTCGGACCAGCCGAACCCCGGGAAGGCGGCGGCGGGCGACCCGAAGCATCTCGGCGCTCGCGTCCACGCCCACGCATTCGTACCGGCGACGGAGGAACTCGAGGTGTCGACCGGTGCCGCACGCTACGTCGAGCCAGCTTCGCCCGCCCGAGCGCCCGTACCGGTGAACAAGCCCCTCGAGACGTCGTGCCTCCGCCCGGTAATCCTTCCACGAGTACTGGAGGTCGTAGTACTTCGCAAGGTCGTGGTACAGGTGAAGTCGCGCCGTCATGGGTCGCACCGACGAGCGGACCCTACCCGCGCTCGTGCCGTGTCGGCTTCCGTCCGACCGTGATCCAGATCCCGTCAGGGTCGAGGACGCTCGCCATCCAGCCTTCGGTCGTGGACGGCTCGTATCCCGTCGGGCGTCCCCCCGCGCGCAGGAGCCGACGGTAGACGCGTTCGAGCTCCGCTCGCGGAGCGACCCCGAGCGTGAAATCGAGATGGTCGACCGCTTCCCCCGCCCGGAACGGTCCGCCGAACCGCGAGCCCTTCGGGTACCAGTTGAGCTCGACCCGCCGGTGGGATCGGGGGTCCTCGAGGAGGACCCAGATTCCGCCCCCCCAGCTCCGGGTATCTCCGCGGCGCACGACTTTCAGGCCGAGGGCCCGCGTGTAGAACCGGAGCGAACGAGCGAGCCGGGTGACTCGGAGGCCGACCACCTCGAATCGCATGGCCGTGGTGAAGGTCGATTCCCCTATACTCCTGACGCCCTCTCCTCCCCGGTCGGGTCGGGGCGGAGCGGATGGCTAGCGCGCCGGGACCGCCGGGGCGGGCACCTCGCCGGGCTCAGTCTCCTTCTCGAACTCGTGGTCTTCCCACATGTCGTAGGCGATCGCCGCGGCGGCGAGCTGGGTGATGATCGCGAACGCGATCGTGACGTGGAAGAACATCCACACCCGCCAGACGGTCAGGTTCAGGAGGGGGATCGTCCAGGAGCTGCCTACATCGAACCAGAGCATGAACCCGAGGACCACCATCGCGATCGAGAGGTAGTACGACGCCCGCGCGACCCGTTTCACGCGGCCCGGGACCCGTGCCTTTCGGAGCTCCCGGAACACGTAGTACGTTACGTAGACGATGCCGAGCCCCAGCACGAGATGAAGGTACGGAACGATCCACGGAGGGTCGGGCCACAGGCCCAGGATCGCTTCCAGGAAGACGACCCAGATCGCATTGTAGAGAGCGCTCCAGAGCTTCATCGTGCGTGGTCGCCCTGCTTCGCGGGCCCCGTCTTCGGCGGGACGACGGGTCCTCCGGTCAGAATCCGGACCGGACTTGGTCCCTAAGAAGCCTCAGTCAACTCCATCCCATCTTCCGAGGGATACCCCTCGCGAAGCGCCCGGGACCAGCGGTCGGGAGGACCGAAACCTAGGGGGAAACTCACCCGGTTTCGAACCCGTCCAGGAACCGCCACCACGCCTCGAGCGAGGCTCGGAGTCCCCGCTCCGCCGCCCGACCATACTCCGGCCCACCCTCGAGGAACCGGCGGAGCAGCCGGCGTTCGGCGGCGGAATGTTCGACGTCGGCGAGAGCGTGGACTCGGAAGAACTCGTGCGCTTGCTTTGAGCGGATGCCGTAGTGGGCTCGTAACCCGCGAGATTTCTCGGCCGCTACCTCCGGGAACTGCGACTCGTAGGCGTAGAGCGCGCCGAGCGCCGCCGCCGGGTCTTTCCCGAGAGCGTGCCGCTCGTAGGCGTCCAGAAGCTGACGGGTCGACGGCGTGGGGCGTGCGAGCAGCCGACGGGGAACTCCGATCGCTCGCGCGAAATCGAGCCACAGCTCCGGGTGAGTCGGAGACCGTCCTTCCTCGTCCACCAGGTTGTCGAGTAGCACTCGCCGGTCGCGGGGGTCCGGAATGCGTGCGTAGGCGCCCGCCACATACCGAGGGAAGTTGACCTCGAACTGGTAGTACTGACCCGCGTACTCCCGGAGCGTTTCGATGGGGAGTTCACCCCTGGACCACGCCGTGTAGAACGGGTGGCGAAGAAGATGCCGTCTCTTTACGAGCGCGTCGAGGTCCCGGACCGTCGTCATCGGAAGCGGGAGAGAGAGGGAGGATTCGTACCTTTCGGTCGGCTCTGGACGGTGGAGGTTCGCGGACCGGTGGGTTCTCCCCCCTCCCCGCGGGAGCCGAACCGGTGCGGCTCCTCGGCGATGCGACTTCCGCGGGGTCGAACGGCGGGTCCAATATACTCCGCCTCGGTGCGGGGTCGTGGCGGCTTCCTCGACCGTTCGCGCTCGGCGGGATTTCGACGCGCTGTCTGCCGTCTATGACGAGACTCGCCGACCGCTCGACGAGGAGACGGTCGAGAAGCTGATCGCGTTCGTGAACCAGCACCGGTGGAATTCGGTCCTCGAGGTCGGCGTCGGCACCGGGCGGATCGCCGGGCCGCTCGTCGCTCGAGGGGTTCGGGTCGTGGGCATCGACGCTTCTCGAGGGATGTTGACGTACGCGGTACGCAAAGGGCTCCCGCACCTCGTTCGAGGTGCGGCCCACCACCTTCCGTTCCCCGACCGGACGTTCGACGTCTCCCTCTTCGTCCACGTCCTTCACATCCTCGATGACGTCACGGGGGCGCTCCGGGAGGCCGCTCGTGTCGCGCGCCACGGAGTCCTCGCGATCATGGACCCCGCGCCGGACGTTGCGAGCGCGGACGGTCTTCGGGAGGAGACTCCCCGGGATGTCGTTCGGAAGGTTCTCGTCGATGCCGGCTACCCTGACCTTCTCCGGTCGGGGCCCCGCCCGAAGGAGCGGGAGATCCTGCGCGCCCACCCTCCGACCGAGACGCTCCTTCTCTCGGACCGGGTCGTCACGGAGCCGGCTGCCAACGTGCTCGATACGATCGCGAAGCGCGCGTACCGACACGTCCTCGACGTGCCGCCCGAAGTTCTGGACCGGGCGGTGCGCGTCGCGCGCGACCGGGTCGGAGACCGTATGGTCACGTACCACCGGCGAGAAACCCTCGTGTGGTGGGCCGATCCCGGGACCGACGGGGAGCCCCCCTTCGTCGGGCACGCCGGTCGCTAGCGCGCGAACCGGTGGGCCATCACGAAGGGGAGAACCCCCCCGGAACGATAGTACTCGAGCTCGGTCGCGGACCGGATCTGGCAGATCGTCGAGAAGGCTCGGCTCGTCCCGACCGGGGAACGGGCGACGACCTCGACGACCACCCCCGGGCCGAGCGCCGTCCCGCGCGAAAGCCTGAACGTGAACGATTCGCGGCCCGACAATCCCAGCTGCCGCCAGCCCTCACCGTCCCGGAACGAGAGCGGAAGGACGCCCATTTCGACGAGGTTCGTCCGGTGGATCCTCTCGTAGCTTTCGGCGATGACGGCCCCGACGCCGAGCAGACGAGGCCCCTTGGCCGCCCAGTCCCGGGAACTCCCCTGGCCGTAGCTCTTCCCCGCGAGGACGACGAGGGGGGTTCCTTCCGCGCGATACCGCTCCGACGCCTCGAACACGGTCGTGACGTCCCCGGAGGGGACGTGCTCCGTGAACCCGCCCTCACGAGCTCCGGCGAGCTGGTTCTTCAGGCGGACGTTCGCGAACGTTCCCCGGACCATCACCTCGTGATGGCCCCGGCGAGCCCCGTACGTGTTGAACTCCGCCACGGGCACGCCCCGGGAGATGAGGTACTTGCCGGCGGGAGAGTCGGCCGGGATCTCGCCGGCCGGCGAGATGTGGTCGGTCGAGACCCGGTCCCCGAGGACGACGAGGGCCCGCGCATCTTCTGCGAGAATGTCGCCCTTCGGGAGCCACGGCGGCGGGAGGTCGAGGTACGGGGCGAGCGCGAGGTAGGTGGACTCGGGGGACCAAGGGTACTCGGCGCCGGAGGGCGGGTCGAGCGATTCCCAGTGGTGGTCGCCGACCTCCACCGAACGGTACTTCTCGCGGAAGAGCGAGGCATCCAGCGTGGCCTCGACAACGCGACGGACCTCCTCTGCCTTGGGCCAGAGGTCCTTCAGGTAGACCGGCGAGCCGTCGGCGGCTCGGCCGAGGGGCTCTCGCGTGAGGTCGAGGTCGACTCGCCCGGCGAGGGCGTAGGCGACCACGAGCATCGGGGACGCAAGGTAGTTCGCGCGGACCTGGTTCTGGATCCGCGCCTCGAAGTTCCGATTCCCGCTCAGGACGGCCGCGACGAACAGGTCCCGGTCGCGAACCTGTTCGCTCACGGGCGGCGGGAGCGGACCGGAGTTCCCGATGCAGGTCGTGCACCCGTACCCGACGACCTCGAACCCGAGACGGTCGAGATACGGGAGGAGGCCGGCGCGCTCCAGATAGGCGGTGACGACCTTCGAGCCCGGGGCGAGGGAAGTCTTGACGTGCGACGGGACCGTGAGGCCGAGTTCGCACGCGCGTTTCGCGACCAACCCAGCGCCGACCATCACGCTTGGGTTCGAGGTGTTGGTACAGCTCGTGATCGCCGCGATCACGACCGCGCCGTCGTGAACGGTCGGATCGCCTGGGGCGGGGGCGGACGCCGCGGGCGCCGGATGGGCCGCCCGGTAGGCGCCGAGCGCCGTCCGGAACGAGCCCGGTGCATCGGGAAGAGCCACCCCCTCCTCGGGGTTCCGGGGACCGGAGAGCATCGGCACGATCGAGCCGAGGTCGATCGTGAGCGTCTCGTCGTAATCGACCGACCCGGGCTCGGACGAGCCCCACAGCCCCTGTGCGCGGGCGTACGCCTCGACCCGGGCACAGAGCTCGGCGGTCCGTCCGGTCCCCCGGAGGTACGCGATCGTCGCGGCATCGATCGGGAAGAACCCGGCCGTCGCTCCGTACTCCGGGCACATGTTCGCGACAGTGGCCCGGTCGGGCACGGAAAGCTGGGCGACGCCCGGCCCGTAGAACTCTACGAACTTGTCCACGACGCCCTTCTCTCGAAGGCGCCGGGTGGTGGCGAGGACGAGGTCGGTCGCGGTCGCTCCTTCGGGGAGGGAGCCGGTGAGCTCGACCCCGACCACCTCGGGCGGAGAGAGGAAGTACGGCTCTCCGAGCATGACCGCCTCAGCCTCGATCCCCCCGACGCCCCAGCTGAGCACCGAGACCCCGTTCACCATGGTCGTGTGGGAGTCCGTTCCGATGACGGTGTCCGGGAACGCGACCCGGCCCCCGTCGATCTCTCGGGCCTGGACGACGGTGGAAAGGTACTCGAGGTTGATCTGATGGCAGATGCCGTTCCCCGGGGGCACGACGTGGACGTTCGCGAACGCTCCCTTCGCCCACCGGAGGAATCGATAGCGTTCCGCGTTCCTCTCGTACTCGCGGTCGAGGTTGATCCCGAGTGACCGTACCGAGCCGAAGCTGTCGACCTGGACCGAGTGGTCGATCACGAGGTCGACCGGTACGGTCGGGCGGACACGGCTCGGGTCGACCCGATGCCGGCCGGCGGCACTCCGCAGCGTCGAGAGGTCGACCACGACGGGGACGCCCGTGAAATCCTGGAGCAGGACCCGCTCGGGGTAGTACGCGAACTCGGTCCCCTCGGGGAGCGCAGCTCCGTTCGCGAGCGCGAGGATCGCTTCCCGGTCGGTCCTCTTCGCGTCGAAGTGACGGACGATGTTTTCGAGGAGGACGCGGGTCGTCTGGGGCCGGCGTGCGTAGCGGTTCGGGTCGACCCCCGAAAGACGTTCCACGCGGTAGATCGTAGCCGCGTCCGAACCCCAGGTCAGCGTGTCGGTCACGTGGAGGGGGTCCGGGAGAGCCATGGCCGGCCAGACGAGCGATGCTTTTTGGTTCTTTGGCCCGGCCCGGCTAGTCCGGGACGAGCGGGACCGACCGGTCCCAGGTGAGGGGAACCCGGACCCCCGGCGGGGGCGCCTCTCCCGAGCATCGCATCTCGAGTCGCTCGCCGGCCTCGCTCCGGAGGACGACGTGCGTCTCGCGGCCGACCGAACCGCTCACGAGGACGGTGGCCACGGTCCGACCGTCTCCGCCCGGGGGGGCGGTCCTCAGGTCCGCGGGGAGGACCCCTTCGAGGCCGCGCGGACCCGCGAGGACGTTGTATCCGAGGAACCGCGCCGCCCGGACGGTCCCCGGGTTTCCGAAGACCTCGGAGGGTCGGCCGGGCCGGTGGAAGATGCCATCGTAGAGCAGCGCGACGCGGTCTCCGAGGAACAGTCCCTCCTCCCGGTCGTGAGTGACGTGGATGGCGGAAGTCCCCGAGGATCGGAGGACCCGCCGGAACTCGGCTCGGAGCTCCGCTCGCAGCTCGACATCGATCGAGGCGAACGGCTCGTCCAGGAGGACGAGACGCGGTCGTGCGGCGAGCGTCCGGGCGAGCGCGACCCTCTGGAGCTCGCCCCCCGAGAGCCGGTCCGGCCGGCGGTCCTCGAACCCCGAAAGGTGGAGCAGCTCGACCCACCGCCCGACCTCTTCCGCCACCTCGTCCGCCGGTCGGTGCTGGAGGAGCGCTGCGTACGCGATGTTCTCTTCGACCGTCCGATGCGGGAACAGCGCCGGGTCCTGGAACATCAGAACGATCCCCCGCTTGTGCGGGGGGAGCTTGGTGACGTCGACTCCGTCGAGGAGCACCGTGCCACGGTCCGGCCGCTCGAGACCGGCGAGGCACCGGAGGAGCGTCGTCTTCCCGCTGCCGTTCGGGCCGAGGAGCACGAAGAACTCCCCGTCGCCGACCTCGAAGGTCGCGTCCCGGAAGACGGGCACGCCGTCCCATGCGGCCGAGAGCCCTCTCACTTCGAGGACCGGACTAGAGCTCGACACGTCGCCCCCCGAGGGTGATGACGAGGAAGACCGCGAGGCTCACGAGGAGCAGCAACCCGGCCGCGGCGTCCGCCACGGGAAAGAGCCGTACCTCCGTGAGCGCGTAGAGCGCCACGGGAAGCGTCGTGAGGGACGGCGGGACCAGGAAGTTCGTTGCCGTGAATTCGCCCAAGCCGAACGCGAAGGCGAAGAGCCCGACCGTGACGAGACCGTCCTTCACTCGCGGAAGGTCGGCGTCCAGGAACGCGCCGAGGGACGTCGCCCCGAGCGTCCTCGCCGTGTCGCGGCCGGCGGAGGAGAGGCCGGCGAGCGGGATCTCGAGGCTCTGGAGCGCGAACGGGAGCGCGAGGATCGCCTGGCTCACGACCACGAGGACCCAGACGTTGGTCCCGGTCCCGATTACGGGGCGCCAGAACGACGAAAGCGCGAACGCGAGGACGACGGGGGAGAGGAGGAGCGGCACGAAGAGCAGCAGGCCCAGCACCACCGCCCGGTCCGGACGACGGACGATGGCGTACCCGCTCACGACGCTGAGGAGAAGCGCGAGCAGCGCCGCGACCACCGCGAAGAAGAGCGTGTTCCCGACCGCCCCGACGGCGGAGACCCCGAGATGGGAGGTCGTGTTGGCGGAGAAGAGAGCGGACCATGCCGCACCGGCGGTGTACTGGTCGCTCGGGGCGACCGTTCGATACAGCACCGCCGCCAGGAGCGCGAGCTCCGACCCGAGCACGAGCAGCGTCTCGACCGCGAGCGCCCCGGCGGTCGGGGAGCGCCAGTCAATCGGACGAGGTCCCGGGGTCCGACGGCCCGGGTTCGCCCGGAGACGGCTCACGAGACCGAGGTAGACCGCGGTCGGCAGGAGGAGGAGAAGGACCATCGCGAGCGCGAGCGTGGCGGCGGCGTTGGGGTCGAGAAACGTCTGGTCGAGGACGTAGACCTGCGCCTCGAGGGTGTAGCACCGGGAGCTGGCCCCGCAGAGCAAGAGCGGCGGCGCGAAGGAGAGCGCCGAGAAGAGGAAGGTCAGGAGACCGCCCGCCGCGGCACCGACCCACGTCGGGCGCGCCCACACCTCACGGTACGCGCGGAACGGCGAGCCGCCCAGCGTCCCGACCGTCTCTTCGAGCTCGACCGAGGCGGTCTCGCACCCCGTCGCCGTCAGGAGGAGCACGATCGGCACGTTGAAGAACAGGTTCGCGGCAATGATCGCCGGAATCCCGCTCCCGAACCACGCCGTGGACGGGAGGACCCCGGAGACGACCCCGGAGGGGCCGAAGAGGTCGAGCACGCCGAAGACGACCACCAAGCTCGGCAGCAGGAACGGCACCAGCAGGAACGAGCGCAGGAGCGCGCGGCCCCGGAACGAGAACCGCCCGACGAACACACCAGCAGGGTAGCCGAGCGCGACCGCGAGGACTGCGGAGATCCCGCCCTGCTCGAGCGAGTTGTCGAGCGAGCGGAGGTTCCGGCCGGCCGAGACGACCGAAACGAACCCTCCGGCACCGCCGACCCCCGCGAGCGCGTTCGAGAAGAGGAGGGCCACCGGCAGCAGCGCGAAGAGCGCGACGAAGGCGATCACCGGGAGAAGGAATCCCGTCCCCTCCCATCGGAGGCGCATCGTCATCCTCCGGCGAGCGATTGCCACGTGTCCAGCCAGCCGCCCCCTTGGGTCAGGTTCGTGACGACCTCAGAGGGCGTGGTTGCGTTGTTGAGCGCCACGACCGACTCAGGGTCGATCGCGGCGGAAAAGACGGACGGGAGCAGCACGGTCTGATTGGCGGGGTACTCCCACTCGTTCTCGGGAATGTATGATTGGAACGTCCCCCCCAGCAGGTATTGCTCCAACTCCTCGGCGAGCGTCGCGTGGCGGGAACCGTGGACGACCCCCACCCCGTAGATCGTGCGCCAGCCGTAGGCCGTACCGTTCCACCAGGAGACGGTCGAGTTGAGCGCGCCGGCCTCTCCCGCCGCGGCCGCGTACGCGGGGTCGGTCGCGTAGCTGACGACGAGCTGATTCTGTCCGGCCGGCGACCCGAACTCCGAGAACGCGGTGGACCAGTCCGGGGCCGGGTTCGGATGCGGATCCTGGAAGAACTCCTTCCAGAACCCTTCCCAGCTCTGGTGAAGTACGGTCTCGTAGTACTCCACTTGCCAGACCAAGAACTCCTCCCCCGTGATGTCGTAGAGCGGATTCTCGGTCACGAGCTGGGCGGCCCAGCTCGAGTTCGCCACCATCTCGGGGAACGTCGCCTGCGCGACCGACCCGAGGGTCGCGGTGAGAAACTCCGAGGTGTAGTCGACCGCCAGGAGCCCGTACTCGTACGGCACCACGCCGTGATTCGGGTCGAGTTCGGAAACGACCCAGGGAGGGATCGACGCGAGTTCGGGAGGGGAATAAGGAACGAGGAGACCCAGCGACTCCGCCTCGGGTGCCGTGATCTCGTCGAGTCCCACCACGAGGTCGGCGGCGGGGAGGCCGTAGTTCGCCGGGGACTCGAGGGCGCTCACGATGTTCCCGGCCGGGCAGACGAGCTCGACATGGACTCCGTGGGCTTGCTCGAACTCCCCGAGGAGCGCGGTGAGGTTCGCCTGGCCGCAATTCCCGGAGAAGAAGGACGAGTAGGTGTACACGACGAGGGTCGTCCCGGAGGACGAGCTGCTGGAACTGTGGTACTGGTATGCCGCGAAGCCGGCGATGACCACGACGAGCGCGAGCGCGATCGCGACGAGCGCGCGACCGAGTCGTCCGGGACGCCGCAGGCGACCCGGCGTCCGCACGGCGGCGGGGGTCGACTCCGTCACGTCCTCCGCGGGCCGGCGGAGATCCTGTCTAAGGTTCGCATCGCGTTCCCTTCGCGGGCATTATCCCGAGCAGGTTCGTGGGGTCGACGAGGTCTCCCTCGTCCTCTCAGCCGGTGCCCAGCTCCCCCTGCAGCGATTCGAGGTCACGCGAGCCATTAAGATTTGGCCCCGCCGCGGGCCGTCCGTATTATACGCACGCCGGTACTCGCTCTGGCCGCGTCAACGTATGACGGACACGATGGAGAAGCTCCGGTTTGGCTCGGAGCTCGTGAAGCGGGGCTTCGCCCGGATGCAGCAGGGCGGGGTCATCATGGACGTGACGACCGCCGACCAGGCCGCGATCGCTGAGGAGGCGGGAGCGGTGGCCGTGATGGCTCTCGAGCGGGTACCGGCGGATATCCGTGCGGAGGGAGGGGTCGCCCGCATGGCGGACCCTCTCAAGATCCGCGAGATCAAGGACCGGGTCTCGATCCCGGTGATGGCAAAGTGCCGCATCGGGCACACGGCGGAAGCCCAGATCCTCCAGTCCTTGCAGGTCGACATGATCGACGAGTCCGAGGTCCTCACGCCGGCCGACCCGTTCCAGCACGTCGACAAGAAGGCGTTCACGATCCCGTTCGTTTGCGGCGCCCGGAACCTCGGGGAGGCCCTCCGGAGGATCGAGGAGGGAGCCGCGATGATTCGCACGAAAGGGGAGGCGGGGACGGGCAACGTCGTCGAGGCCGTTCGTCACATCCGCCAGATGAACTACGACGTCGCCGAGGTCCGGAAGCTCGCCAAGAAGGACGTGGCGACCTGGGCGAAGAAGGAGCGGGTCTCCGAGGGGATCGTCCAGGAGGTCCGCTCCCTCGGGCGGCTCCCGGTGGTCAACTTCGCGGCCGGAGGGATTGCTACGCCGGCGGATGCGGCCCTGTGTCGTCTCCTCGGGGTCGATGGTATCTTCGTGGGCAGCGGGATCTTCAAGTCCCAGCACCCGATGAAGGTCGCCCGAGCGATCGTCGAGGCATCCCTCCACTTCGACCAGCCGGACGTTCTCGCGCGCGTCTCCACGGGGCTCGGGGAAGCGATGAAGGGGCTCGAGATCTCGACGATCCCGGCCGACGCGCGGCTCCAGACCCGCGAGGCGGAGCCGATCCCGGTCGCGCCCCATCGGGACGAACCGGACGCCTGAATTGACTGGCCGATTGTCGGCGATGGCCCTAAAGGGTCTCCCGCGCTAGAGCGGCTCCGTGCGAGTCGTCCAGGTCCTCCCCTACTTCTACCCGCACGCGGGGGGAGTCGAGTCCCACGTCCGGGGGATCGTCCAGGAGCTGACCCGGCAGGGACATGAGGTGACGGTCGTCACCTCGCGCTACGACCGACACCTTCCGGTCGAGGAGGAGCTCGAGGGGTACCGGGTTCTGCGCACCCGGACGCTCGGGGTCGTCTTCGATACCCCCCTCGACGTCGGGACGGGTCGGACCCTCCGCTCGCTCTCGGCGGACGCGTATCACCTTCACTTTCCACCTCCCCTCACCTCCTACTTCGCGACCCGTACGCTCGCTCGCGAGCACATCCGCCCATGCCTCACGTACCATTGTGACCTCTACCTTCCGGGTGGAGCGGGGCGGCTATTGGCCGGCATCTACGAACGAGTCTTCCTTCCACCGACGCTCGACCGGTGCGGTCGGATCATCGTTCACACCCGCAGCTACGGCGTCACCTCGGCTCCCCTGCGGGGGCGCGAGCTGACGGTGATCCCCTCGGCGGTCGACCTCGACCGGTTCCGGCCGGGGCTCGATGTGGGACCGCTGCGCTCCGACCTCCACATCGAGGGAAAGCGGGTGCTCGTCTTCACCGGGCGGCTCGTCCCTCACAAGGGCGTGGACGTGATCCTCCAGGCCCTCGTCCAGCTCCCGCCGGACGTCGTGCTCCTCGTGATCGGGTCGGGACCCCGGCTGCCCAGCCTGGTGAATCTCGCCCGTCGGCTCGGGGTCTCCGACCGGGTCCGGTTCTGTCCGAAGGTCTCGGACGAGGACCTGCCGCGCTTCCTCGCGCTCGGGGATATCTTCGTGTTCCCGTCCCAGAGCCGACTCGAAGGATTCGGCCTGGTCGTCGCGGAGGCGATGGCGGTGGGGCTCCCCGTGGTCGTGGCCGACATGCCGGGAGTTCGCGAGGTGATCGAGAACGGGAAGGAAGGGCTGTACGTGGAGCCCCTGATCGCGAGCGACCTCGCGGAGAAGGTTCGGACCCTGCTCGACGACCCCGCGCTCGCACGACGGATGGGGCGGGCGGGTCGGGAGCGGGCGGAGGCGCGCTACGCTCTCCCCGTGGTCGTCCGGTCGCTCGTCAGCCTGTACGAAGACCTGCGCGAAGCTGGTTGATCTGAACCTTCAGTCGCTCCGCCTCGGCCCCGGCCGCCTTCCGCCAGTCGTTTCCCGACGAGGCGTAGAGGATACTGCGCGAGGCGTTCACGAGGAGGGCCCGGCCGTGGGCATCGACGCCTTCGCGGACGGCCGTGGCGAGCGAGCCGCCCTGAGCGCCCACCCCGGGCACCAGCATCGGAATCCCGTTCCCGAGCGTCACGCGGGCGGCGTGGAAGGCGTCCGAGAAGGTCGCCCCGAGAACGACTCCGACGTTCCCGTGCGCATGGGCCAGGCGGCGCACCTCCCCGACGACCGCGAGCCAGAGCGGCCCGCGCGGGGTCGGGATCTCCTGAAAGTCGATCGCGCCGGGGTTCGACGAGTGGGCGACCACGAAGACGCCATGGGCGGGGTCGTCCAGAAACGGCCCGAGGGTCTCCCATCCCAGCCACGGCGTGAACGTGATCGCGTCGAACCCGAACTCTCCGAACGCGCCGTCCCGGACCATCCGGAGCGTGTTCGGAATGTCGTTGGCCTTGGAGTCGAGGATCCGGATCCGGCTCGAACCGATCCTCTTCGTCAGCCGGGCCAGTTGGTCGACCCCCGCCGCCCCGTACTGGAGGTACGACCCGAGCTGCATCTTGTAGGCCGCCGCGTGGTCGAACGTCGCGTCGATGACCCCATCCAGGAACCGCGTGAGCTGAACGCGCGCCGGGAGCCGTCGAAGGCTCTTCGGAACCAGCGACGGGTCGGGGTCGAGCCCGACGCAGACCAGGGAATCGCGCGTCGAGAGAATCCGGTCGAGCCGTTGCGAGAACTTGGGCGGCACGATGGACCGAGTGATGGACGCCGGCGCAAAAGGATTTGGACCGGAGGATGCACCGGCCCTCGATGGATGCGTTGCCCGATGGACCGACCGCCGTTCATCGTTCATCGCCCAGCGGTCGCTTTTATCCATCAACGAGGTGCTGGTGAGCGACCCTCGCTACCATGTCGGCCGAAGCTTCCTCAGCCGCCCCGGTCGAGGTCCACCTCCGGGACCTCCGACCCACCACTTCACCCGTCGAGTTCGTCGCCCGCGTGGTGACCTGCGAACGGCGCGAAGTGACTCGAAAGTCCGACGGGAGCCGCCGCGCGCTACTCTCGGGCCTCCTGAGCGACGGCACCGCCACGGTCCGGTTCAGTTGGTGGGACCCGCCCCGGGAAGGCGTCGAACGGGGGGTCGTACTCCGGGCGGTCGGCGCGGAGGTGCGGGAATTCCGAGGACGGCCGGAGGTGACCTTCGGATGGAAGACGAAGGTCGGGCCGGCGAGCGCGGCCGAACTCCCTCGGGTGGATGGCGAGGAGATCCCGTTCCGGACCGTCCGCGACCTGCGCGCGGGGGATGAGGGGTTCCGGATCGAGTTGCGGGTCGTACGGGTCTCTCCGAAAGGGGTCACGGTCGGGTCGGAGCGGCGGGTCGTTCATCAGGGCCTGCTGGCCGACCGTACCGGCGCGATCGCTCTCACCGCTTGGAGCGACTTTGGTCTCAAGCCGGGAGAGGCGGTGCGGGTCGCGGGGGCGTACGTCCGTTCGTTCCGCAACCGTCCCCAGCTGGTCCTGGACGAGCGGTCGAGCGTCGCGCGCATCGAAGGCGCCGACCTTCCCGAACCCGGGGCGCTCCTCGCCGCCGCGCCTCGCACGATCGCGGAGGTGGAGGACGAGGGCGGAGGAGAAGCGATCGCGGTCGAAGGCGTGGTCGTGGGCCTCCTCCCGCCGAGCGGGCTCGTATTCCGGTGTCCCACCTGCCACCGCTCGGTTCGCAGCGGCCTCTGCCGGGTCCACGGCCAAGTGAACGGGCAGCCGGACCTGCGGGCCCGAATCGTGCTGGACGACGGCACGGGAGCTCTCACGGTCAACGCGAACCGGTCCGACACGGAGCGACTCTGGGGGGTTACGCTCGACGACGCTCAGGCGCGGCTCCGAAACCAACCCGACCCGAGCGTCCTCGAAGAGCAAATCCTCGAGGCCCTCCTCGGTCGTCGGCTGCGCGTTCGCGGCAGTGGAACGAGCGATGAGTTCGGGGTCACGGTCGCGCCCGAATCGATCGAACGGGTGGACATCGACCTCGACGCGGCCGCCCAGGAGCTCTCGACCCGCCTCCCGGAGCCGGACTGATGTCGCTCCGGGAGCCCGCGTGGCGGGTCACCGCTCGGGAGCTCGAGAGCTCTCTCGAAGAGGAGAAAGGCGAGGGCGAACGGCCGACCACGTATCTGCTCTCGCCCTTCGGGGCACGGATGAGCCGCGTCCTTCTCGCGGGCAGCCTCTCTCCGGCCGAGTCGATCGGCCGGGACGAATCACAGGCGTTCTGGCGGGCGCGTTTGAGCGACCCCACCGGAGCGGTGGCGGTCACCGCGGGCTCGTTCCAGCCTCGGGCGATGGCCCAGTTACGCGGGGCCACGGCGCCGCGTCCGGCGATCGTTGTGGGCAAGGCGCACCTCTTCCGCGGGCGGGACGGCGTCGGGTACGTCTCCGTGCGCGCCGAAGCGGTGCGGTCCGTTCCCGAATCGGACGAGCGGGCGACGCTCGCCGAAATCCTGCGACAGACGCTCGACCGTTTGGACCTTCTCGAACGGGTCGAGAAGGAGCCCGGTCTCACGGAGGAGGCGGTACGCAAGGATGGGATCCCGCTCGCCTGGTTCCGCGCCGCGAAGGCGTCCCGGGCTCGGTATCCCAACGTCGACCGTCCGGCGTTCCGACGGGAGCTCAGGAACGCTGTACGAAGGGTGGCGGGGGAGAGCGGCCCGACCCGGGCGACCTTGCCGACCCCGGCGACCGTCACCGTCACCCGGGCTCCCTCTCCACCGCCCGGGTCCCCACCGCCCACCGCGGCCGAGCGGGCGGAGGAGTCGCTCTTCCTCGACCAGCTCGACGAGGTCGCGGACGCCTCTGCGGACGGCTACGCGGACCTCAAAGAAGTCCTCGCGCGCGTCTCCGCTCAGGGCCTCGCCGGAGAGCGAGCCGAAGCGATCTTGAATCGGCTCGAGGAGGAAGGCGTCCTCGAGGAGCCGATCGTCGGAAAGCTTCGCCGCGGCTGATGCCCTCCCGAGGGTTTATATCGGACCCCTCTTCGGGGGCACGGGGGAATGAGGAACACCTGTCTCTCCGAATCGATGACGAGACCAGCGACGAGCTGACCCCCACGCTCCTCACCTCGTAGGCCATGGCGACCAACCAACCGTCCCGCGTTCTCCTCGCGGTGCTCATCGTCGTCGTCCTCGTGGCGGGCGGCATCGGTGCCGCACTGCTCTACGAGTACTCGAAACCGAAGTCATCCCGGCCGGTCCTCTCGGTGCAGCCGGGGGACAACGTCACGGTGAACTACATCGGCGAGTTCGGAAGCGGGGCGCAGCAAGGACGCGTGTTCGATACTTCCTACTACTCCGTCGCGACGAACAACGCGTCCTACCCGAAGTCGCTCGAGTATCAGCCACGGTCCTCCCCGTCCGCCTACACCCCGCTCCCCGTCCATGTCGGCGCGTACGCCCCGGGGAGCGGTTACACGATCGGCAACCTCACCTTCGGCAGCGTCGTCACCGGCTTCTGGCAGGGGCTCCTCGGCCTGGTCGGGAACCAGAGCCACGTCGTCGTCGTCCCTCCCGGCCTCGGATATGGTCCTCTCAACTCGAGCTGCCTCGCGACGGAGCCGCTCGTCTTCTCGGTCGCCGTCCTGCGGTTCGTTCCGGTCGCTCAGTTCGCCACGCTCTACCCCAACGGCACCGCGACCACGGGCGCGGTCTTCCCCGACCCCACCTACGGATGGAACGACACCGTCTTCGCGGTGAACTCGACCTCGATCACCCTCCAGGCCCTTCCGAGCGTCGGAGAGTCGAGCTCGCCGAACGGGGTCCCGTTCGTCGTGTCGGACGTGAACGCCACTTCGATTACGCTCACGAGCCGGCTCACGCCTTCCGATGCCGGCCTCGTGCTCGGTCACGCCACCAGCGGTGGCCTCTGCGGGAAGTCCCAGTTCATTGTGAACGCGGTCGACCTCACCTCGGGGACCTTCACGGAGAACTTCAACCCTGAGGTCCAGGGCGAGACCCTCGACTTCGTCGTCACGGTCGTCGACATCCTCCCTGCGTAGGACGGGTCGGGCGAGCGCCTACAGCGTGACTTTTCCGCGCTTCAGCAGCTCTTCGAGGTGCGCTTCGGCCGTGGTCGCGAGGAGCTCCTCCGACGGTGGGCCCCGCGTGTGCGCGTAGGCCCGGAGCATCCGCCGCGCCTGCTCCCGGCGCGAGCGCGATTTCGCGATCAGTTGTCGGGCGTCGTGCTCAAGGCCGTCCATCTCGCGGCTGATCGCGTCGATCTTCGCCACGAGCTCCGCTCGGGCCCTTCCCTTGTCGCGGAGCGAGGCGATGAGCCCTCCCGCGACCTCGAGCTTCTCCCGGACCGCGACCATCTTCGAGTCGCGTTCGGTCTTCGCGGCCGCGAGCTCCTTTCCTCGCAGGGCAAACTCCTCGCGTGCGGTCTGCAGCGCCGCTTCGGCGTCCTTGAGATTCTGATGGTGCGACGCGACGACCGCGGTCCGCGCCTCCGCTTGCTTCAGTTCGTGGGTCCGTTGGCGCAGGAGGGCGATCAGGGCGTTCTCCTCGTCCAACGGGAGGGCCCGGGTCTGCTGCCGGAGCTCGAGCTCCGCGATCTCCTTTCGAATCTGTTCCGGGCGGACCCGCTCCCCCGGAGTGAACGAGAGCCGCGCCTCGCGGACCTTCACGATCGCGTCCTCGACCTTCTTGCGCGCCGCCTCCCGGGCGGTGCGAAGCTCGGCGATCTTCTTCCCGAGCTGGTGGTGCTCCTCGTAGAGCTTCTCGACCTCTTCCTGGGGAGCCCGGCGACGGTCGTAGATCGCCTTCTGCTCCGAGGAGACTTTGCGGACCTCGACGATCAGGTCCTCCCGTCGCTCGAAGAGCGAGCGGAGCTTTGCGTCGAGCGACCGGAGCTTCTCCCGGTCCTGACGGTCCTCCCGTTCTTCTTCGTCGGAGAGCAGTGCGCGCGGAGGCACGCCTCACCGAGGAGCCGTTCGTCTCAAAAGCCCTTCTCCCGCGTCGCCCCCTGCCTCCGGGCCGTGCGCGTCCGAACCGACACGCCCCGGCCGCGTGGGACCGGCCCGTGAAGGGCGCCAGTTGTTCGGTCGACGAAGTGCTGGGCCGCGAAGAGAGCCGCCGGAATCGCGGCGTCGATGTTGACGACGGCGAGCGGCGCACAAGACTGCAACATCGCGTTCAGGGCGGCTTCGCCCCGCCCGCCGCGACCATATCCGACCGACGCGGGAACCCCCACGACCGGTGCTCGGACGAGGCCGGCGACGATCGTCGGAAGAGCCCCTTCACGACCGGCGAAGACGATGTAGACCTCGGGACCCCGGGCCTCGAGACGGTGGAGGGCAGCCAAGAGTCGGTGGAGGCCGGCGACCCCCACGTCGTACTGACGAACGACGCGGATCCCGAGCTCTTGGAGGAGCGCACGGGCCTCCTCGGCGAGGGAGACATCGCTCGTGCCGGCCGTGAGGATCGCGGCCACGCCGGACCGGTACCGCGGCCCGAGGGGTCCGGGGATGCGAACGAGGCGTCCGTCGGCGAGGAACCGCGGCCGAGCTGAGGACGGCAGCTCTCCCGAGCGCCGTCGAAGCGCTCGAATCTGGCCCGACGTGGGCCGGGAAATGAGAGCGCCCATTCCCCGCGCGACGAGGACGTCGACGATACCGAGGAGATGTTCGACCGTCTTTCCTTCCCCCAGGATGACCTCGGGCACCCCGACCCGCCGGGCCCGGTCCCGGTCCAGCTTTGCGAAGTGGCGAATCCTGAGCGCCCGAGGGTCCGGGCGCCGCCGTCGCTCGCTCGCCCTCGAGACCACGCCCTCCTCTACCCAAGCCGTGATATAGCGGATGCCGCTCGGCCGCCCGCCTCGCGGTCCATGCCGGATTTCTCGTTGACCCCCGAGCAGGAGAATCTGCGGGACCTCGCCCGGAAGTTTGCGCGCACCGAGATGGCGCCGCACGCGGCGGAGTGCGACCGGACCTCGCGCTTTCCCGAAGAGATCTACCGGAGGGCCTACGAGCTCGGGCTGATGAATCTGAACGTTCCGACCGAGTACGGTGGGAGCGGGCTCGGCCTCTTCGACCAGTCCCTGATCGTTGAGGAGCTCGCCTACGCCTGTGGCGGCATGACGACCTCGACGATCGCGAACTGTCTTGCGCTCGAGCCGATCCTTCTTGACGGGACTCCCGAGCAGAAGGAACGACTCCTGACGCCGTTCTGCGCCGAGTACCACCTCGCCTCGTTCGCGCTCACCGAGCCGTCGGGCGGCTCGGACCCCGGGGCAATGCGCACGTTGGCCCAGAAGGACGGAGACGACTACCTCGTGACGGGCGAGAAGTGCTTCATCTCGAACGCTCCGAACGCTTCGCTCTACACGGTCTTCGCGACGATCGACCCGAAGCTCCGGCACAAGGGGGTGACGGCGTTCGCGGTCCCCCGGACGGCAGAAGGACTCTCGGTCGGGCCGGACGAGGAGAAGATGGGGCACCGTGCCTCCTCGACCGCGACCGTCCGCTTCGACCGGGTCCGAGTGCCGGCGGCCGACCGCCTCGGGCCGGAAGGAAACGGGTTCTCCCTCGCGATGCGGACCTTGGACCAGACCCGGACCCCGATCGGCGCTCTCGCGACCGGGATCGCCCAGGCCGCTCTCGACCATGCCGCCCGGTACTCGCTGAAACGGGAGACCTTCGGCAAGCCGATCGCCGAGCACCAGGCGATCCAGATCAAGCTCGCGACCATGGCCCAGGCGGTCCAGGCGTCCCGCCTCCTCACCTGGCATTCGGCGTGGACGATCGACCGAGGGCAACGCGGCACGTTCGAATCGTCGATGGCGAAATGCTTCGCCTCCGACACCGCGTTCGCGGTGGCCGATCAAGCGATCCAGATCTTCGGTGGATATGGCTACATGCGCGAGTACCCGGTCGAGAAGCTGCTGCGCGACGCGAAGCTGACCCAGATCTACGAGGGCGCGAACGAGATCCAACGCACCGTGATCGCCCGGGAACTCCTTCGGAAATACGCTTAGGCCGAGGCGGGACGGATGGAGATCGTCGTCTGCGTCAAGCCGATACCCGACCCCGAGACTCGGCTCCGAGCTTCTCCGGACGGCACGACGCTCGACGCCGAGGGCGTGAAGTTCGTCCTGACCGGGTACGATGAATCCGCGGTCGAGCAGGCGCTTCTCCTCAAAGAGGCGACCCCGGGCTCGAAAGTCCATGTGGTCTCGGCCGGACCGGCTCCCCGGACGGAAGAGGTGCTCCGGGCGTCGCTGGCGCTCGGCTGCGACGCGGCGACCTGGGTCGAGCTTCCTCCGGGAGTGGGGCTGGACCCCGTCGTCGCCGCTCGGGCTCTCGGGAAGGCCGTCTCGGCTCTCCCCCACGACCTCGTACTTTGCGGGAAGCAGGCGGGGGACGATGAGGCCGGTGTGGTCCCCGGCGCGCTGGGAGAGATCCTGGGAGTGCCGGACTTTGGCGCCGTCGTCGACCTTCGCTGGGACCCGGGGGCCGCTCGCCTCCGGTTCCAACGGTCGGCCGAGGCCGGCAGCGAGACGTGGGAGGCCCCCCTACCCTGCGTCGTCGCCCTCCAACAGGCGTGGAACGACCCCCGGACCGCGAAGCTACCGGCGATCCTGAAGTCTCGCAAGCTCCCCATCGCCAAGGTGGCGTCGGAACCTCCTCCCCCGGATGGGGGAACGAGCCGAGCTGTCAAGTTCGAGCTGCCACCCCCCCGAACGGGGGCGAAGCTGATCGAGTACAAGACCCCCGAAGAGGCGGCGCAGAAGCTCGTGAAGGCCCTGCGCGAAGAGGCGAAGGTCTTCCCGTGAGCGGCTCCACCCTCGTTGTCGGTGAACTCCACGACGGAGCTCTCTCGGACGCGACGAAGGAGGCCGTCGGAGTGGCCCTCGGCCTTTCCTCGAAGGATGCCGTGGTCGGATTCCTCTCGGGGAGCGCTTCCCGCACCGCCGCGGACGGATTCGGGCGCCTCGGAGTCGCGAAAGTGGTCGTGGCGGAGGACCCGCGCCTCGATGGCGCGGTGACCTCGGCGGTCGCGCACCTTGCCGCCGCGGCGGCCCAGTCGGTGGGCGCCGAGATCGTCCTCGTCGGAGGAACGACCTTCGGTCGCGAGCTCGTCGCCCGGCTCGGCATCCGTTGGAACGCGGCCGTGGCGAGCGGTGCGACTCACGTCGCGCGCGCGGGAGGTGCGCTCGAGGTTCGACGCCCCATCTTCGGCGGGCGGGCGACGGAGACTCGGCGGCTCGAAGGACCGCACATGGCGGTCGCCCTCCGCCCGCATGCGTTCCCGGCCTCGCCCGAATCCCCGGCCGGGGACGTCACGCTCTCGACCGTGGGGGCCGACGCGGTCCCGCCATCGCTCTGGGCTCCGAAGCGTCTCCGCGTCGAGACGGCGGCCCACGGCGCGGGCCCGAGCCTCGCCGACGCCACGATCGTCGTGTCGGGAGGCCGGGGCATTCGCGCCCCCGAGAACTTCCACCTGATCGAAGAGCTCGCGAACTCGCTCGGGGCCGCCGTCGGGGCTTCGAGGGCGGTCACGGACGCGGGATGGACTCCGCCCAACCTTCAGGTCGGTCAGACCGGGCGAACCGTCTCCCCGCAGCTCTACATCGCGGTCGGGATCTCNNCGCGCCGATCTTCAAGGTCGCCGACTACGGGGTCGTCGGGGACCTCTTCCAGGTCGTCCCGGCGCTGACGAAAGAGGTCCGGCGCGTCCGAGGGACCTGAGGCGGACCCGCACCGACACGGGCCCGTCCGCGGCGCGCCCGGTCCGTCGGCGGGGATCACATGTCGAAGGCGAGCTCGACCCCGTCTCGGAGCAGCGTCGTCGTCTTGATCCCGGCGGCCTTCTGGACCGCGCGAAGCACCTTGCGGGCCGACTGCTTCGGAGATCCCGCCTCGCCCATCATCGACCGCAACAGCTGCGCCGCGAACCTCGGGTAGACGGTGTAGATGCGAGGATTCCACTTCACGCGGTCGAGCCGTTCCCAGTCGCGGAAGTCCGGGAGGAGGCCGCTCGCCTCGAGACGCTCGTCGTACTCCGCGAGCTTCGCCGATGACGCGGTGCCGGCCGCTTTCGCGGCGAGCGCCGTCTCGGCCGCCTCGAGGCCGGACCGGATCGCGTAGTTCATTCCCTGGATCATGATGCCGTTCGAGAAGACGAAGCCGGCCGCATCGCCGGCGACCATCCAGCCGTCCCCGTGAAACGCCGCCGGCCGGCTCGCCCATCCGCCCGGCACCAGCTTGGCGCCGTACTCGACGAGCTCGGCCCCCTTGAGCCGACGCGCGACCGCCGGATGGAGCTTGAACCTCTCGATGAGCTCTTGCGAATAGGCGTTCCCGCCGTAGAGCGAGGAGACCCGCACGATGACCCCGAGGGAAATGGTGTCGCGGTTGGTGTAGAGGAAACCGCCCCCCATCACGCCCGGCGGGAAGAGGCCGCCCACCCACTCTTCCGCGTGGCCTTCATCTCCCACGACCCCGAACCGGTCCTCGAGGACCGAGCGGTCGAGGCGGAACACTTCCTTCACCCCGAGCTCGGTGGAGTCGGGCGAAAGGTGGGGCGCCGGGCGGATCGGGGTTCCCAAGGAGAGCCGGGAATTCGCGCCGTCCGCGAGGATCGTTACCGGCGCGGTCATCGTTTCTCCACCCTGAACGATGCCGTGGACCCGCGTGCCCTCCCAGTTCAGCCTCTCGACGGGGACGGAGGGAACGACGGTCGCGCCCGCTTCTTCGGCCTTCTTCGCGAGCCAGCTGTCGGTGCGAGAGCGCAGAACGCTGTGCGCGGCGTACGGCTCCGAGTTCCAGCTTCCCTCCTCGAGGTCGAACGACACGGCACTCTTCTCGGTCAGGATCCCGAACCGCTTCCGGACGACGTGGCGCTCGACCGGCATCTCGCGCCACCAGTTCGGGAGGACGCGGGAGAGGTCGTTCCCCCAGAGGAGACCTCCCGACAGGTTCTTCGTTCCGGCTTCCGCGCCCCGCTCGACGAGGAGCACGTTCGCGCCTCCCTGAGCGAGGCGCAGCGCGGCCGCGCAGCCGGCCATGCCCGCCCCTACGACGATCGTGTCGAAGTCGTCGGGCATGGCCCCCGACCGGCCCGGACGCGAGCGGTCCGATTTAACTTGCCCGCTCGGGGTCGGCCTAGCGCCCGGGTGCCGCGCCCGGACCCATACCGGCCGCGGTCTGCTGGTTCTGGGTCGCGTTCTCGATCAGCTTCTGGAACCGGAACGGCTTCGGGATCCCCCTCCAGTCCTCGTTGCCGAGGCTCTTGCCTCCTTCCGAACTGACCCGTACGGTCCCGTACCCGAGGATCCGCTGCCCGAACGTCTGATGGACGTCCACGCCCCGGACCTGCGTGACGGGGATCTCGTCGAAATCCTTGCCGAGGATCCCCTTCTGGATGATCACGCGACGCGAGGTGACCGCGTAGACGGTGGTGATCCAGCGGAAGTAGCGCACCAGAAGCCAGAGGAGGCCGAGGATGAACAGGATGAACCAGAGATAGGCGAGGTACTTTGCCGGAATGTAGCTCGAGAGCGTGAACGTGGACTGCGCCCACGAGGAGAGGGTGGGGAACCACGACACGATCGCGTTCGCCGTGAACAGCGTCAAGAGGCCGAACACGAAGGTCCAGAGGATCGGACCGGGGAAGTAGAACAGTTTCGTCGCGCGGGTCTCCTCGAGGAGGTACTCCTGGTCACCGAGGTACGTCGCCTTGAGGAGTTTCGGCATCGTGCGGGGGGTGGTCGACATAGCGCCGCTCTCGCGGGACATGGTCCCGTGCGAGAGATAAAACCTCGGCCGGACCGGTGGGCTCGCTCCCGACCTTATATGGTGGGCCCCTTCCCGAATCGGGATGGGCGTCACCGATTGTCACGTTCACATCAACCCGGTATGGCAGATGCGCCCGGAAGCGAAGCGCGCGCTCTTCCCGATCGATCCCCCGGCGGAGCAGTACGCGACCCATCCGGAGGAGTTCCTGCGGTACCTGGACGCGTGCGGGGTCGAACGAGCGGTCCTGGTCAACTACGTCGCGCCGGAGGTGATCGGGTACACGGAGGAAGCCAACAGCTTCGTCTCCGAATACGTCCGCGTGGACCCCGAGCGACTGATCGCCACCGGTGGAATCCGACCGGACCACCCCGACCCTGAGCGAGAGATCGAGCGCCTCGCGGAGAAGCTCGGGATCCGAGCCATCAAGCTGCACCCCCCTCACCAACTGTTCCGGCCGAATGCCTACGTGGACGGCTCTCTTCCCGGGCTCCGATCGCTCTACGAGGCATGCTCGCGTTACCGGCTTCCGGTCATCTTTCACACCGGGACGTCCGTCTTCCCGGGCGCCCGCAACAGCTTCGCGGACCCGCTCTGGGCGGACGATGTGGCCGTCGATTTCCCGGACCTCCCGATCGTCCTCGCGCACGGGGGACGGCCGATCTGGATGGAGACGGCGGTGTTCCTCGCGCGGCGATTCCCGAACGTGTGGCTGGACGTCTCGGGAGTCCCGCCCTCACGGCTTCTCGAGTACTTCCCCCAGCTTCCGCGCTTGGCGGACAAGGTCCTCTTCGGGACCGATTGGCCGGGCCCCGGTGTGCGGGACATCCGGGCGAACCTGGATGCGTTCCGGGCGCTCCCCATTTCGCGGGACGACCAACGGCGTATCCTCGAAGAGAATCCGCTGCGCGTATTCCCTCGCCGCCCGCCCCCTTGAAATACTGGGGCCGGCTCTCATCGCCGTGTCCGACGCTCCCGACCCGCCGGGCGACCCGGCGTCCGCCCCCGAAGAGGAGGCGCCTCCGACCGTCGAGGTCGTCGAGGGAGGCGAGGAGGTCGGTCGTCTTCCGCTTCCCCGACGCAATCGCGGGGAAGTGTTCGGAATCGCGAGCCAACTTCTGGGGGCGGCCCGGATCCGGGTGATGTGCGAGGACAACGTCTCGCGNNGGGAAGATGAAGAAGAAGATGTGGATTCGCGAGGGCGACCTTCTCATTCTCCGTCCCTGGGGGTTCCAGGAAGGAAAGGCGGACATCCTCTTCCGCTATAGCCGGACCCAGTCGCAGTACCTGGCCCGGAAGAACCTCCTCCCGTCGTCCGTCAACATCTTTCAGACCGCGGAACCAGCCTCACCCTCGTAGAAGGCAGGATGTGGGCCTCCTCCCGACGTCCGCTCTCCTCCCTCGAGATGGCGGTCGTCGAGCAGAATTCGGTCGCGCTCGGAGTCACGATCGACGCCCTCATGGAGAACGCCGGCCGCGCGACGGCCGAGGAGGCCACACGACATCTTCCGTCCCCACCGGCCCGCGTGGCCGTCGTCGCGGGGACGGGAAACAACGGGGGCGACGGGACCTGCGCCGCGTTCTACCTTCTCCAGTGGGGATACTCTCCGGAAATCTGGCTCGTCCATCCTCCGGTCGAGATTCGGTCGCGCGCCGCCCGGCGGTGCTTCGACCGGATCCAGAACCGGGTGCCGGTCCGCATCGGCATCCCCCGCGCGGAGGAACTCGCGACGATGCCGCTCGTCGTGGACGCCCTCCTCGGCACCGGTCAGTCCGGCAATCTTCGTCCCCCGATTCGGGAGGCCGTCGCCGCCATCCGGGCGAGCGGAGCTCCGGTCCTCTCCGTGGACATCCCGACGGGGATCACCGACCCCGAGGGCCTGCGTCCCGCCTGGACGGTCACGTTCACGATTCCGAAGGAGGAGATGGAGACGGGGGCGGTCGGAGACCTCACGGTCCGGGACATCGGCATGCCCCCGAACGCCTGGCGGCAGACCGGCCCCGGGGAGTTTCATTTCTTCCGACCTCCCCCAGAGTCCCGCGGTCGGAACGGGCGGCTGGTCATCGTGGGGGGCGGACCGTACACGGGAGCTCCCGCGCTCGCGGGTCTCGCGGCCCTGAGGTCGGGCGCCGAGCGGGCGACCGTCCTCACTCCCTCGGTCGCCGCGGAAGCGGTGCGGGCGACCGGTCCCAACCTGATCGTCCGGGCGGTCGGGTCCGACCGGTTCCGCCCGACCGATGTTCCCGAGATCCTCGAGACGGTGCGCTCGGCGCCCCCGGGAGCCATCGTCATCGGCATGGGGGCCGGAGCGCATCCCGAGACGACGGAGGCGCTGGGCTCGGTCATTCGGGCGCTCGCTCGAGAGCTTCCGATGGTGGTCGACGCGGACGCTCTCGCAGCGATGCCGACCGACTTGGGGCAGGACGGAACGACGCCCCCCGTCGGGATCATCGCGACCCCGAACGCCGGCGAATTCGAGCGCGTGTTCCACGGCCCGACCGGCGGGACCTTCGAGGAGCGAGCCGAGGCAGCGGAGCGCGCCGCGCTGGAGCACCATGTGACGCTGGTCGTGAAGGGCTCCCCGGACATCGTGACCGACGGGGAGACGACCGTTTCGAATCTGCACCACCACGTCGCGATGACGGTCGGGGGGGTCGGAGACGTTCTGGGGGGCGTTCTCGGAAGCCTCCTGAGCCAGGGAGTGCGGCCTCTCCACGCGGCTCGGCTCGCGACCTACTGGACCGGCGAGGCGGGGCTTCGGGCGGCCGTGCACCGAGGCTACGGGCTGCTCGCGACCGATGTGATCGACGACCTCCCCGCGGCCCTGATTGCGGGTCTCCAACGGGTCGAGCGGCCGGCGTAGCGGGCGGGCCGCGTCAGGCGTAGCGCACGCGGCCGCGAATCAACTTCGCGCGCGCGCGGACGTCGCGGGCCCCGTGGGGGTTCCCTTCGGCGTACCCTTCGTGGAACGCGCGGACGAGCGCCTCCGACCGTCCGCTCAGAGCCTTCAGGTCCTCCTCGACGAGGTGGAGGTCGATCCCGAGCTCTTCGAGCCCGGGGCTCCTCGTGCCCATGGAAAGGTCGAGGAAGGCCGGGGCCCCGTGCGGTCCGTCCGGAAGGAGGACGTTCGAGCTGGTCAGGTCGCCGTGGGCGATCGATCCGGCGTGGAGCAGCCCGAGCGCACGGCCGAACGAGCGGACGGCGGCGACCTCGTCCTCGGGAGGGACGTTCGGGTCCTCGAGGACTTGGCGCAGGGTTGGCCCCGGAAGCTCTTCGAGCGTGATGCGGTACTTCGCGAGGTCCACGTCGTAAACGATGGGGGTGCGCACACCGAGCCGACGCGCGTCGACCAGCAGCCGGACCTCGTTGCGCGTGCGCTCCCGCCGGACCCGCTCGTCCAGGGCCTTCGGCCGGTACGCCTTCTGGTCGCGTTCCTTGAGCAGCGCCGGGAACCCCCACCAGTCCACCTTCCGCAACGACGCCTCTGCGCCGCGGGAGACCGGGGGGCCCTGAGGGCTCGGCTCGGCCGACATGACGCCCTTCCCCGCTACCGACCCTTGCGAGCGGCGACGCTCCGGACGATCGCCTCGCGCGCGAGGCGGGCCGCGAGCAGGCTCGTGTTGCCGGAGTCGTAGGGGGGACTGACCTCCATGATGTCGAGTCCGACGAGGCGGGGCGCGGCCTGGTCGATGACGTACTTCACATCGCGGGGAGTGAGCCCGAACGGCTCGGGAGTGCCGGTGGCGCCGGCGTAGGCCGGGTCGATCGCGTCGATGTCGAGCGAGATGTACACCTTCTCGGTCTTGAGGATGTTGAGGGCCTGGTGGACGGCGGCCTCGATACCGTCCCTCGCGATGTCCGTCGCGGTAACGTACGACATGCCGATCGTACGGTTATCGTCCATCTCCTCGTGGGAGACCGAGCGGACGCCGAGGACCACGATGTTCCGGGCCCCGACCTTCTCGAGGATCCGGCGGGAAGAGCAGCCGTGGCTCCGACGGTCTCCGAGGTAGCTCGAGCGAAAGTCCATGTGGGCGTCCAGGTAGAGGACCCCGACGCTCGGCGCCGTCTCAGGGTACGCTTCGACCACGGGGGGCGAGCACGCGTGGTCCCCGCCGAGGACGATCGGGACCTTCCCGGCCGCGTAGATCGGTCGGATCTCCTCTCGGAGCGAGATGACCATGTCCTCCGAGCTTCCGAACTCCTCCGTGTTCCCGAGGTCGTGGACCGCCACCTCCGAGAGGTCGACCCCGGTCTCAAGGTCGTACGACTCGAAGTTCCAGGAATGCATGCGGATCGAGTCCGGGCCGAACCGCGCTCCCGGCCGGAACGACGTCGTGCGGTCGAACGGAACACCGACCACCACGAACTCCGCCTCCTCAAAGGAGGCCCTCGCGTCGGCGAACGTGGTCGGGCGTTGCACGAGATTCGGACGGCCGTACTCTATAAGACGCTGCCCTCGAGACCGGCGGCAGCTAGCCGGTGTCCGCCCCGGCGCGGTTCCCCTGGAGTCGGGCCCGGATCCCCATCTCGCCGTAGAGGAACTCCATCACGACGAGCGAGATCACGGTCGTGCCGATCGCCATCACGAAGAGGCCGAAGTAGCCGTCGAGAATGATGGCGACGGCCCCGACGAGCGGTCCGACGCTCCAGAGCGTGGAGTTGATGAGCGAGAACACGCCGAGGTACTCCGCTCGCTGGTCCGCGGGCGCCATCCGGGTGACCCACGCATTCATTCCCGGACCGAGGAGGGAGAGCCCGGAGTTCCGNNGTGAGGACCGTCCCGTACCAGATCCCGCGGATCTCGCCGATCTTGTCGATCCAGCGGCCGAGCGGGACGCCCGTCAAGGCCCCGGTGACGAGCCCGGCGATTCCGACGATGCTCACCTCGAGGAAGTTCGCCCCGAGACTGGCCGCGAAGATCCCGTAGATCCCCGCGACCGCGCCGGAACCGATCGCCCGGATCGACACGGCGAACGAGAACGACACCACGGGTTTCATTTCCCGGAGCGGCCGCCGCTGCCGCGGCTTTTCGAGCCGGATGTCGGGGACGAGAAAGATCACGACCGAGAGCGTCCCGACCATCATCACGACGACGAACGGGAACAACGCCTGGAGTCCGTACCAGTACGTGACGACGCCGGCCACGACGAACCCGACGACCGCTCCGGCGTTCGAGGTCGCGTTCAGGAGGCCGTAGCCCATCCCGCGTTCGTCGATCTTGGTCACGTCGGCGACGAACGCCGTGTAGGCCGGACCACCGATGGCGAGCGCGAGCTCCGCCGAAACAAACAGGGTGCCCGCGGCGACGTATCCCGGAGCCCAGATGATCGAGAGGAACAGGGGGAACGCCGCCGCTTCCCCGAGCAAGAGGAACGGCTTACGCCGACCGGCGCGATCGGAGAGGCGCCCCATCCACGGTCCGATGAGGCTCGAAGGGACCCACGCGAGGCTCAGGATCACAAGCGCCACGGCGAGCGAGGCGCCCTTGACCTCGACGAGGTAGAGCGGAAGGAAGACGATGAACAGCCCCCCGCGGTTGCTCGCGAGCAACGAGTAGAGGGAGAGCGACAGAAGCTCGCGAGAAGGCATCGGTCGCCCACCCCGATGAATTACTTACCATTGAGCGTCGGCCGGTCGTTGCGCGGTGTCGAGGTGGGAGGACCCATTATGAGGCGGTCCGCGATTCACCCGCCCGGGTAGGTCGACGATGCCCGAAGGCGAACAGGTCGCTCGCAAGAACGACGAGGAAGGGGTCGAGATCCTGACCCTCAAACACCCCCCCGTGAACGCGCTCAGCACATCTCTCCTCGCGGGACTCTCCCAGCAGGTCGACGCCATTTCCCAGGACCCGAAGATCCGCGCGGTCGTCCTCACGGGCGACGGGCAGTACTTCAGCGCGGGTGCGGACCTCAAGGAAATGGCCACCCTGGACCTCGCGAACGCTCCCGAAGTGGTCCGGAAGGGTCACGCCCTCTTCCGCCGAATCTCTACGCTTCGGCCCCCGGTCATTGCGGCGATCAACGGCCTCGCGCTCGGGGGTGGGCTCGAGTTGGCTCTCGCGTGCGACCTACGGATCGCCGGCGAATCCGCGAAGCTCGGCGCTCCCGAGGTCAACTACGGCTTGATGCCGGCCTACGGCGGAACCCAGCGTCTTCCCCGCCTCGTGGGGGCGGCGAAGGCGAAGGAGCTCATCTTCACCGGGGCGATGATCTCGGCGGCGGAGTCGCTCCGGATCGGCCTCGTCAACAAGGTCGTTCCTTCGGGGCAAGAGCTCCGGGCGGCCCGCGACCTTGCCCACACGATCGCGCAACGGGCGCCACGGGCGGTCCAGGCCGCGAAGAAGGCGATCGCGGACGGCCTCGAGCTGCCGCTCGACCGCGGCATCGAGGGAGAGACGAAGCTCTTCGAGAGCGAGGTCCTCTCGAGCCAGGACCTCGGCGAAGGGATCGCGGCGTTCGTCGAGCGTCGGCCCCCCAAGTTCAAGGGAGAGTGACCGGCCGTGGCGATCGAGTTCGAGTTCACCGCCGACCAGGAAGCGTTCCGCTCCGCCGCCCGGGCGTTCGTCCAGAAGGAGATCGCCCCCGTGGTGGAGGAGATGGACGACCGGGAGGTCTTCCCCGAGAAGAGCATCCGGCGGATGCGGGACGAGGGCTACTTCGGGATCCCGGTGCCGGAGGAATACGGCGGGCTGGGGCTCGGGAAGGTCGGCTACTGCATCTTCCTCGAGGAGCTCGGCAAGGTCGACGCGTCCCACAGCGCGATCGTGGCGGCCCACACGTCGCTCGGGGCCAGCCCGATCCTCTACTACGGGACGGAGGCGCAGAAGCAGCGGTGGCTCGCCCCGGCGGCCCGGGGCGAGACGCTGCTCGCGTTCAGCCTCACCGAACCCGGCTCGGGCAGCGACTCAGGCGCGGTGCACACCACCGCGGTGAAGGACGGGGACGACTGGGTGGTCAACGGCAACAAGATCTACGTGACGAACGGACGCGAGGCCGACACGGTCGTCGTCCTGGCGGGCAACGACGTGAAGCTGGGGCCGAGCGGCGGCGTGACGGCCTTCCTCATCGACACGAAGCTCCCCGGATTCTCGATCGGCCGGTGCGAGAAGAAGATGGGGCTCCACGGCACGTCGACGGCCGAGCTCATCCTCGACCACGTCCGGCTCGGGCCGGAGTGCGTCCTCGGAGAGGTCGGGAAGGGCTTCCACGTCGCGATGACCGCCCTCGACGTCGGACGCGTCTCTCTCGGCGCGGCATCGCTCGGGGGGATGCAGGCGGCGTGCACCCAGGCGATGGAGTTCGCGAAGAACCGCACTCAGTTCGGCCTTCCGATCAGCGAGTACGAGGCGATCCAGTTCAAGCTCGCGGACATGGCGATGGTGGTCCACGCCCTGAGGCTCATGGTCTACCACGCGGCGGCCCATCAGGACCGGATGGGAACCGACCCGAAGTCGTGGAGCCGGCTCGAGCGCTACTCGAAGACGCGGGAAGCCGCGATCGTGAAGTGCCTCGGTTCG